>CAZOWM010000026.1:0-45023 GCA_964583615.1 uncultured Spirochaetota bacterium
CCCCAATGTCCTCGACTATATCCTGCACAGAAAGATCGCCCTCTTCATCAACACGCCTCTCGGCAAGGACTCACAGATGGATGACTACAAGATCAGAGTGTCAGCAATTGCCAGCGGGATACCTTACACCACAACCACTTCCGCCGCGCTTTCTGCGGTCGAGGGAATAGAGGCGAAGCTCGGAGGGCATATTTTTGTACGCCACCTGCAGGAAAATTCCAACACCTAGACAGTGAAACACATCACTGCTCCTCACAGCCGTTGAATTCGCTCGCATGGGAAAATCCCAACGCTTTTCCCCATCGGCCCGGAAGGGTCAATACTGCTCCACCGTGTACTCGTAGTGATGGAGAAGGCCCGGATGAGTGGCCTCCACAAGGTCGACGATCTTGTTCATTACACTTTCAAGAATGCGTTTCTCATTGGAGATGTATACCACGCCCAAAACCGCTTTCTGTATAGAGTTCTGCTCTTCGACTTCCGATACAGAGGCACGAAACTTCGACCAGATCCTGTCCTTGATCCCTCTGAGCACTCTCCGTTTGTCCTTCAGGGATGTGGAATAGGGGATTACGAGCACAACCTTGGCCACGAGTATTTTCATCTGCACATACCCATCAATGCACGCACATGCTGGTTTTCACCAGCCCTTTACCGCAGATACGCGGTGGATACCCCTTCAAATCAAAGCTCTGAGGGATGCAAATATTGCTCTATCCGCACCGATAACATTGAAGACATCCCCGGAAACTTCAACCTCCAGCCTGACTCCCGATAATTCCGCAATGAAGGAGGCAGCAGCGATGTCCCAGTCATGAACTGAGTACTGGATATATCCATTCACCCTCCCGCAGGCAAGATAGCACAGATCGAGTGCCGCAGAACCGAAGAAGCGGATCTTTTGTACATTACGGGAAATGTTCTCAAAGACTCTTTTCCCGTGCTCAAGAGATTGTGCCTTGAAAAACCCTCCGACTATGACCGCGTCTTGAAGGTTTGAGATATTTTCACGCTTGATCGGACGTCTGTTCAGCGTTGCCTCACCACCACGCATAGCTGCGAACAGCTCGCCTCTTACCGGATCGAGGACCGCACCGACGAGGGTACGCTCATTGCTGCGGAAGGCGATTGATGTACAGAAATGGGGAATCCCTTTTGAAAAGTTTACGGTTCCGTCAAGGGGGTCTATGACCCAGTAGTTTTCGGACACGTTTTTGTGACCGCTTTCCTCACAGAGGAACCCATGGTCCGGAAACTCCTCCTTTATCGTTGAAATGATGATACGTTCCGCCTCCACATCAACGTCGAGCTTTACATCGTGCATGGATTGAAAATGCACCCTCGAGTCACCGCGTTCAAACCTTTTCATCAGGTATCTTCCCGCCCTCCGCGCCGAGCGCAGTGCCACCTTGAAAATTTTCCGCATTATTTTTTGATCCAGCACCCTGCGGTACTCCTGCTGTTGATGTTTCACAATATACTCAATTGGTTTTTCAAAAACAATTTATTGATTTGTCAAAACTGAATATATATATTTCCAACATCGAGGATCGAGGAACATGGGGTATAATCTGTGCATTTTTGATCTTGACGGAACTCTTATCGATACCAGTGCTGACATCAACAACGCGGCAAACGACATGCTTTTGCATTTTGGACTGAAGAAAATCGAAAAAGAACAAACGACACGCTATGTGGGGGACGGGATCAGAAAGTTCGTGGAACGCTGCATAGATGGGCAGGCAGTGGATATCGAAGAGGCGATCTCCTTTTTTGAAGAAGCATATTTCACCAGAAAGGTTGAGACCACACGCCCCTACAGCGGAATCGTCGATGTGCTCGAGGAAATTTCCGATAAATACCTGTCAGTGCTCACGAATAAATCCTATGAAATATCGAAGGCGATTATCGACGCGCTCGGTTTGTCGCACTATTTTGAGACCATTGTTGGAGGCGACACGGTCGAGAAAAAAAAGCCTTTTCCAGATGGAATCGAGCACATTCTCAGCAAGAGCGGAATCCCAAAACAAGAAGCGGTGATGATCGGCGACGGTCTCACCGATATCCTTTCAGCAAAAAAGGCGGGAATAGCGTCAGTGTATGTAAGCTATGGTTTTACAAAAACAGAGCAGATCGTACACCTCGGGCCGGATCATATCGTAAACAGTCCGCACGAGTTGCTTCCAATATGCGGGTAAGCCGGTGCGGGGCAGAAATATTTGAATAGTCATCGAGTTTTTCATACAATTTATCAAAGCACAACATGTTTGCCGGAGAGTACCAATGGCGGGTGAAGCGATACTGAAAATAAAAGAAAAAGAAAAGGAAGCAAAAGCAATCATCAATGAGGCGAACGACCAGGCTCACAAGACTATTCTCAGTGCACAAGAGAAAACAGACACGTTCATCCGTGAAAAAGATGAACTGCTGAAAGCGGAAGAGGAACAGATCAGGCAAAAGTACAATAGGGAAATCGAAGAAGCGATGCGCACAATCGACGAGGAAGAACGGAAGGATATAGAAGAAATCGACCGAATGTGCGGAGCGCACATAGAAAGAGTGGGCCTGTTCATCTCAGAGGCGATCGTGAGGGAATAAATCATGGCGCTTGAGCCGGTTGTAAAGATCGAGATAAATGCACACGCTGTTGTAGTGGACGAGCTTCTGGAGGATGTGCAGTCACTTTCAGTGATGCAGATCGATCCCCATTCGGTAAAAAACTGGGAGACTGAAAAACAGCAGCACAAAGCGGCATCACAGAGGAATCTCGAATTGAAAAAGGAGGCTGCAGAAACGCAGAAAGTGGTTACGTTTCTTTCCCGGTTTGAGCCGCCCGTCCCTCTGCTGAAAAAGTTTACCGTTCCTGCCGACGAGCTGTCGAAAAAGCAACTGTCGGACTATTCGGCGGAACACGGGGCTGTGTCCTTGAAAGATGAAGCGCTCGAGATAGAAAAAGGGATTATCGAGAGACAGAACGCTCTCAAGGAGTATAAACAGAAACGAAAGGATCTTCTTCCGCTTGAAAATTTCGAGGTGTCTTTTGAGCTGATCAAAGGAGAAACACAGGTATACACAATAATCTCAAAACTCGAACGCGATGCATTCATTCAGCTCGAAAATGACCTGCAGTCAGATCTCATGTACGCGGAGGAGATTAGCGGAGATAATCCTGTATATTTCGCCTTCCTATATCATAAAAGTGTGGCCGGAGAGGCAATGGAGCTCGAAAAAAATTACCACTTCGAGCCTCTGTCATTACCGGTTGAACAGAAAACTCCCGCTGAGATCATCAACAGCTATAAGGCATCGAGCGTGCAACAACAGAAGGAAATAGAGAACCTGGAAGATCGTGCATCCGTGCTCGCACGACAAAACACCGCCCTCAGGTATTATTTAGATTATCTGAATACAGAAATCGAAAGGGAGAGTGCAAAGGAGAATTTTTTCTTCACAGAGCAGGTAGGGGTGATCAATGGCTGGATCACGGAGCGAGAATACCCGCGTTTACAGAAAGTGGTGCAAAACTACAGCGAAGCGAGCGTCACTATCATTGCAAAAGACGAGGAAGAAACCCCGCCGGTTGCGTATAAAAACAACACCCTCGTCTCACCCTATGAGTTGATCGTCAATCTTTACTCTCCTCCAAATCCTAAGGAGGTGGACCCAACACCTATCCTCATGCCCTTTTACACGGTGTTTTTCGGCATCTGTCTCACCGATGCAGGGTATGGACTTACTATTGCGATTCTCTCTCTTCTTGGGCTCGCTTTGATGAAGCCGCGAGGAGGCGTAAGGAAATTTCTCAATCTCTTTCTTATTCTCGGGGCTGCGACATTCGTAATCGGCGCACTGATCGGGACTGTGTTCGGTATCAACTTTGAACTTCTTCCTGAAAACCTTGCATTTCTGCGGGAAGTCAGATACAAGATCATGATTTTCGATTCGAGCCAGGATGTCCTCACGTTTTTTGTTCTCTGTCTTTCGCTGGGTGTCATACATCTCATTGCCGGCTATCTCATCAAAATCTATATGCTGATAAAAAGCGGCGACTGGGTTGAGGCGGTGTGCGATCATGTTCCCTGGGTGTTTCTGCTCCTCGCACCTGTGCCGAAAGTGCTTGTCAGGTACGCGCCGCAGTATGAAGGTGTGCTGAACATGGTTTTTTATTTCCTGATAGCCCTGTGGGCAGGGATTATCATTCTCTTTTCCGAGCGCAGCTCGCTGAATCCGATTAAAAGGCTCGGAAAAGGGCTTTTTACACTGTACGGTGTATCCAATGTGCTGAGTGACGTTCTCTCCTATTCCAGACTGCTCGCACTGGGGCTTGCAACAGGGGTCATTGCAGGAGTGATGAACACCCTTGCACAGATGGTGAAACAGCTTCCCATTATCGGCATTATCGGATTCGTCGGTGTGCTCATTGTCGGACACCTCTTCAACCTTTTTATCAGCGGGTTGAGTGCGTTCGTTCACTCTATACGTCTGCAGTTCATGGAGTTTTTCAACAAATTCTACACAGGTGAAGGTGAATTGCTCAAGGTGTTTTCAGAAAAAAGAAAGTACACAATCCAAGGAGGTTTGTAATGAATATGGGGCTATTTCTGGCCATCCTCGGGGCAGCCCTCGCGGTCGCTCTTTCAGGAACCGGTTCTGCAAAAGGCATCGGATTGGTGGGAACGGCTGCGTCCGGCGCGATGAGTGAAGATCCGAAGAAGTTTGGAAAATTTATCCTGCTGGTGGCGTTGCCCGGAACACAGGGGATCTACGGATTCGTGATGGGATTTTTGACTATCCAGAAGATCGGGCTTCTGACCGGACAGATTGTTGATCTCACGATCTGGCAGGGTCTTGAAGTACTCTTTATGAATCTGCCAATTGCGATTTCAGGTCTTTTTTCTGCAATACATCAGGGAAAGGTGTGTGCCGCAGGTGTGAATCTCATTTCTAAACAGGAAGGTGAAATGGGGAAAGCGCTCGTCATGGGAGTTCTCGTGGAGTTCTATGCTGTGCTCGGCCTACTCGTTTCGATATTTATCTGGCTGTTCTTAACCTTTTAATATATCCGGAGAGTAACTATGTCGGTTGAGGGAATTATCGATCGTATTATTGCCGATGCCGAAGTAGAGGCTAAAAACATCATCGACGAGGCGGAAGGCGAAGCAGAATCCATTCTCGAAAAAGGAAAACAAAAAGCGGAAGAGTATTTCGATCGACAGAAGAAAAGACTCGACGAAAAGTACAGACGTGAAAAGGAGAGGAGGATTCTCAACAGAAGACTGGACAGGCGAAAAAATATGCTCCAGGCGCGGCAGAAATGGATGAACAAGGCGTTTTCCATGGCATACCGGAATCTCGTAGACCAGCCGCCCGAGGTTTACAAGACGCTCATCGCCTCTCTTATCGAAAGAGTTTCGGTTTCAAAAGATGAGGAAGTAGTATTCGGGAAGAAAGGTGATGACATACTCATCGAAGAGATCGTAAAAACGCTCAATTCCTCAAAAAATACGAAGTTTACACGGGCGGCTGAAAGGGGCGAGTTTCCCTGGGGCTTCGTGCTGAGAAAGGGGAAGGTCGAGATAAACATGTCGATAGACAGCCTCTTCAAATACAAGAGAACAGACCTCGAGCAGGGGGCGTGGGGGTTATTCAATGCTAACGTATAGCCCCGAGTTTGTTGAGAACAGTGAATACGCATATGCAGTTGCCCGTGTCAGGGCGCTTGAAACAGGACTGATCACGGAAATGGGGTACAATTCACTGATATCCGCTCCAGGGGAACGTTTTCATTCGCTGTTTTCTGAGGTGTCGGGAATCAGATGGGAGGGCTCCTCCGATGTACACACGGTCCTGGGGAATCTGGAAGAATCATTCACACAGCAGTTCTTTCTCGTGAAATCACTCATTGTAGAAGATGAACTCAAACGACTCGTTTCTTTGAAATACGACTATGAGCTCCTCAAGCTCATTGTAAAAGACGAAACCGGTGAACAAATTTCTGTGCCTTCCGCACTCTCCCTCCGGTCGAACTTTTCGTTTCCCGTTTTGAAGGTCCTCCTCGAAAACGGAAATTTCGGAGAAACCGGAGAAACAATGTACAATGCGTACATCTCCCTGAAAGGACGAGGTGAAAAGAGAGGGGGAAGCGTCGACTATGTGTGCGACTGTGCGTATTATTCAGATCTCTTCTCAATACTGGATTTCTATCAGAATCCCTTTGTCACGGGATATTTCATACAGAGGATCGACGCACGCAATGCAATGGCAGCGCTCAGATTGAAGGTGCGCGGAGAGAAACGATCCGCTATTCGTGAGCGCTTTATCCCGGTCGGAACTATAGGGCTTCATCATCTTGAAGAGGGGTTTGATTTGAACCTCGATGGATTTGCCGATCGAATTCAATTTTCCCCTCTTTCCGCTGTTTTTCGGAAAACGGACAAGAAGAAAGATCAGGAGGAGCAGCTCATTGAAATTGAGAAATTGTGCGATGAACAACTGCTGCGTTATCTCAGGGAGAGCATATTCGTCACCTTTGGTGTGGAGCCTGTTTTGTCCTATCTATGGATAAAAGAGGCTGAGTTGCAAAACCTCAGGATCATACTTCTCGCAAAGGAATCGGGGATCTCACAGGATGAAATAAAGAAGTATACACGAGGTGCCAATGTCTAGCATTGCAGTGGTCGGTGATGAGAGAAATATCCTTGGATTCAGACCTTTCGGGGTGGATGTGCATTTTTACGGACAAAACAGCGGAGACCCGGATGAATGGTTCAGGGGTATCGTAAAGCAGGGCTATAAATTGATCATCGTAACTGAGTCTATCGCCGAAATGCTCAAAGCCCAGATCGAGGACCTGTGGGAAAAACAGCTACCCGTTGTGCTGACCATAAGAGGACTTTCTGAAAGCAAGGGGCTCGCATATGATCGCCTGAGGCGTCTGGTGATAAAGGCAATCGGCACGGATCTTTTTAAAGAGGAGTAGCGCGTGGAGGTGAAAACTAACGGTCCTTCGCAAAAGACGCGCAAGGCATGTGCAAGGAGATGGTAAATGGATGTTGGAAGAATTGTAAAGGTCGCAGGTCCGCTTGTAATTGCGGAGAAAATGCAGCATGCAAAGATTTACGATGTCGTTCATGTGAGTGAGCACCGCCTCATGGGTGAAGTTATCGAAATGAGGAGGGACGAGGCATCCATACAGGTATATGAAGACACCGGCGGGCTAGGGGTGGGAGAACCGGTGTACCTGACAGGTCAGCCGCTTTCCGTTGAGCTCGGACCCGGACTGATCGAGTCCATTTACGATGGTGTTCAGAGACCACTCGATGAGATCAAATCCAAGATAGGAGACCTGATCACGAGGGGCATTTCAATTCCCGGTCTTTCGAGGGAGAAACGCTGGCAGTTCAAGCCATCCGTGAAAGTGGGTGACGAAGTGGCCGAGGGAGATGTGCTTGGGACCGTGAAGGAAACAGTGCTCGTTGATCACCGTATCATGGTACCACCGGGGATACGGGGAAAGGTGGCTGAAATAGAGCTAAAGGAGTGCATCGTAACGGATACAGTAGCGGTGATCGAAACCGAAAACGGGGAGAAGGAGAAAATCACCTTGATAACGAAGTGGCCTGTACGAAAACCCAGGCCTTTCAAGGACAAGCTTCCTCCCGATGAGCCGTTGTCAACAGGACAACGTGTAATAGACGCGTTTTTCCCGATCAGTAAGGGAGGTACCGCATGTATTCCCGGTCCCTTCGGGAGCGGAAAAACAGTGGTGCAGCACCAGCTCGCAAAGTGGGCCGATGCACAGATCGTCGTGTATGTGGGGTGTGGTGAGCGGGGAAACGAGATGACGGACGTTCTCATGGAATTTCCAGAGCTGAGGGATCCACACTCAAACGAGCCGCTGATGAAGCGAACGATTCTTATTGCCAATACCTCCAACATGCCTGTTGCGGCGCGGGAGGCTTCGGTGTACACAGGAATCACCATTGCGGAGTATTACAGGGATATGGGGTACTCCGTTGCGCTCATGGCAGACTCCACTTCACGCTGGGCAGAGGCAATGCGGGAGATGTCGGGCCGGCTCGAGGAGATGCCGGGTGACGAGGGGTATCCCGCATACATGGGAACGAGGATCGCAGAATTCTATGAACGGGCAGGAAAAGTAGTCTGTCTGGGGAAGGATGGACGAATGGGAGCCCTCAGCGCAATCGGGGCTGTTTCACCACCTGGAGGGGACCTCTCGGATCCGGTTGTTCAGTCGACCCTCCGTGTTGTGAGAGTGTTCTGGAGCCTTGAAGACAAACTCGCATACAGACGCCATTTCCCCGCCATCAGCTGGCTCAACAGCTATTCCCTCTATGTTCCGAATCTCGAGCAGTATCTCGAGAACAATTACGGCAAGACATGGCTTGACAATGTCAACAGAGCAATGGCAATTCTCCAGGAAGAGGCGGAGCTTGAAGAGATCGTCCGGCTCGTTGGCCTCGATGCGCTCTCTCCGGAAAACAGACTCATCATGGAAACAGCAAAGTCGATCAGGGAGGACTTTCTCCATCAGAATGCGTTTCATGAGGTCGATACCTATTCTTCCTATGAGAAGATGGTCAAACTCATGGAGCTCATCATGCATTTCCACGATCTCGCAGAAAAATCGCTGGAAGCCGATGTTTCCATACTCGATATTGCTATGATGCCGGTCAGAGAAGAGATCGCGCGGGCAAAATTTTTCCCAGAGGAGAAACTGCCGGAAATCGATAAATTAAAAGAAAGGATTTCTCGGAGTTTTCAGGAACTGAAAGAAAAGGCATTAGCGGAGGCCTAAATGATAAAGGAATACAATACCATAAGGGAAGTCGCCGGTCCATTGATGCTGGTTGAGCAGGTTGAGGGAGCCAAGTATGAAGAGCTTGTGGAAATAGAGTTGCCCAGCGGCGAACTGAGAAACGGCCGCATCCTCGAGGTGAACCGTGACCAGGCGCTGATCCAGCTTTTCGAGGGGACGACCGGAGTCAACGTGTTCGACACCAAGGTCAGGTTCAAGGCGAAGGGAATGGAGCTCGATGTATCCGAAGATATTCTCGGAAGGGTGTTTGACGGACAGGGCCGGCCCATCGACAAAGGTCCGAAGATCATCCCTGAAAAGCGCCTCGACATCAACTCATCGCCCATCAACCCGTACGCGCGGGATTATCCTTCAGAGTTCATTCAAACCGGTTTTTCCACGATCGATGGCCTCAACACACTTGTCCGGGGACAGAAGCTTCCGATTTTCTCCGGCAGCGGCCTCCCGCACTCCAAGATGGCCGCTCAGATTGCGAGACAGGCAAAGGTGCTCGGCACTGAAGAAGAGTTTGCCGTTGTCTTTGCTGCGATGGGAATTACTTTCGAGGAATCTCAATTCTTTATTCAGGATTTTCAGAAAACCGGATCCATTGAGCGCTCAGTGCTCTTTATCAACCTCGCGTCAGACCCTGCGATCGAGCGTATTACCACTCCAAGGCTTGCACTCACGGCAGCAGAGTACCTTGCGTTCGAACTCGGGATGCAGGTGCTTGTTATTCTCACCGATATGACAAACTACTGTGAAGCGCTTCGCGAAGTGTCCGCTGCGAGGCAGGAAGTTCCGGGCAGGCGGGGTTATCCCGGGTATCTCTACACTGACCTTTCAACCATATACGAACGGGCAGGGAGGATTCAGGGGAAAAAGGGGTCAATCACTCAGATCCCAATCCTATCAATGCCGGAAGACGACAAGACGCACCCTATTCCGGATCTTACCGGATACATCACAGAAGGGCAGATCGTTTTGTCCAGATCGATGCACAAACGGGGTATTTATCCACCGGTGGACGTACTGCAGTCACTCTCTCGTTTGAAGGACAAGGGAATCGGAGAGGGGAAAACTCGTGAGGATCATTCGGATGTGTTCAACCAGCTCTTTGCCGCATATGCGAGAGGACTCGAAGCGCGTGAGCTCGAGGTGATCCTCGGAGAGGCAGCGCTCTCTGACATGGATCGCATCTTTTACAAATTCGCGCACAGTTTTGAGAAACGGTACATCACGCAGGACGAGACAGAAGACCGCGAAATCGACTTTACTCTGGATCTCGGCTGGGAGCTTCTGGCAACACTCCCAAATGCAGAGCTGAAGCGTATCCGCCCGGAGTTTATGGAGAAATACCTTCCACAGTTCAGAAAGAAACTCGAAACAGCGGCATCTTGATGCGCTGCGGCAGGTTTTTTTTCGAAGAAGCGATTGGAAAGGACTGAAGAGGGCTTTACAGTGATTTTAGATATAAACCCCACACGAATGGAACTGCTGCGGCTCAAGAAGAGACACGCGCTCGCTGTACGGGGTCACAAGCTTTTAAAAGACAAACAGGATGAGCTCGTCAGGAATTTCCTTGAGATCATCGAAGAGACGAAACAGCTGCGCGTTCAGGCGGACAACGAGATACAATCGGTTTTCCAGAGTTTTTCCGTGGCCGAGGGGGTGGTTGGAGGCGCTGCGATAGAAAGCCTCTTTGCACTGCCTGGAGCGCAAACAGAGGTGAGATCAAAGACCAAAACGATAATGAACTTGAAAACTCCCAAGCTCGAGGTTGAGATCACGGGAAATCCTTTTGAATACGGGCTTCAAAACAGCTCCGTACTCGTCGACCGGAGTGTGAGAAAATTTGGAGAGCTTCTCAGCACGCTCCTCAAGCTCGCAGAGCTGGAAAAAACATCCATTCTTCTTGCTGAAGAAATCGAAAAAACAAGAAGGCGTGTCAACGCCCTCGAGTACATTCTCATTCCAAACATCACCGATACGATTCAGTACATCACCATGAAGCTCTCTGAAATGGAACGCTCAAATCTCACGCGCATCAAGAAGGTGAAGGCAATGATCGAGGAGAAAAAAAGCGTGAAAAGCGGCTAAAACCCAAAATCCTTTTTGAGTTTCCTTCCTCAGCCGGACTGCGAATTTTTCCCGCCGTATGCTCTTGACTGGCCCCTGAAAAGCGCATAATGTTTTTTTAAATATCGATAGAGGAGTGTATATATGGCAGACTTCAAAGATACCATCAAGTCAGCAGACTGGAAATCGGAAAAACATGTTCCTGTTATCGAGTGTCCTGATACGGTAAAAGCAGGTGAGATGTTCGATGTGAAGATCACTCTCGGGAAAGAGGTCGCACACCCCAATACTACCGAGCACCACATCCGGTGGATCACACTTTTTTACCACCCCGAAGGAGGGGGGGCCGCCTTTCAGGTCGGGCGATTCGAGTTCAGCGCGCACGGAGAATCCACCGAAGGGCCGAATAAAGGGCCCGTGTACACCAACCACAGCGTTGTTGCATCCATGAAGGTCGACAAACCTGGTCAACTTCATGCCGTTTCCTATTGCAACATTCACGGCCTCTGGGAATACTCGAAGAGTATCAGCGTGAGCTAATGTAAAAAACAGGAAAAGAAGCGTAAAAAATCAGCATAAATGCTGCGTTCATTTTCCTGTGTGCATTATCGCAATGGCAGCCCCACCTGCCACCATCAGACCGCACGTATAGAAGAGGGGAGGGGGAACTTCTTTGAGTAGAATGTACCCCATTACCCCTGCAAAGAGAAACTGGCTCAGATTGATGATCGAGACTGTTTGCCCCCTGAAGTGTTTCATCGAGTAATTGAGAGAAGAGTGGCCGATGACCGTTGAAACGATTCCCAGTCCAAGGACTGCAATGATGTTTTCTATGGTATACGGCTTGATGGGATCGACAAAAAAGAGACTCACACACATACACAAGATTCCTGCGCAGTAGTACAAAGGCACGAGATAAAGCCAGATGCTCTCTGCATGCCTGTTGGATCTTCCGAATGCGAGGTACAAGGCAAAAAGAATCATCGAAATGAAACAGATGAGATCTCCGATGAAAAACTCTCTGCTGAATCGAAAGTCGACCACGCCAAGAAGAAGCACGCCGGTCATCGAGAGGACCGTGCCGATGACCTCCCACCTGTTGAGGGTCTCTTTTGTCGTGACGTAAAGGAAAAGGGGCATGACAGCGGGAACCATGTTCACGATCAGCGTCGAATGTGCCGCCAGTGTGAGCCGGGCTCCAATAATCCACGAGATAAGGTGAACTGCCAAAGTAGCACCGGGGATGACGGAGGGGAGGATTGCATTGAGGGTGAGCTTTATCGAATACCGTTTCATGTCCCGGAGGAAGAAAGGTGTCAGTATGACCGCGGCCACGAGCAGCCTGTAGGCGGCGAGGAGAACCGGGTGTTCCGTGCTGAGCTTGATAAAGATTACGGACACTGAGCAGGAGAATACACCACAAAGAAGGATGAAGAGGTTTAGAATCATTTTACATCATTGAAAGATCTTTCGGTACATATCTTCATAACGTGTGCAAATTTTTTTGTACCGTGAATGGGTTTTTTGATTGTAATCAACGGAAAGGCCGTACTCTACAAGCTTTCCTACATCATGCAGGTCCCCCAGAATCCCCAGAGACCGGAGCCCGATCATCACAGCGCCCCAGGCGGCGCATTCTTTTACTCTTGGTATTTTGAGATTTTTCCCGAAAAAATCGGCGGTTATCTGCATCCACACCGGTGAACTCCGGATTCCTCCGGTGAGCGCAAGCTCCATAGCTGCTTCCTTGTCAAGCATCCTGTAATTCGAGTAGAGACGATAGGAAATTCCCTCCATGAGCGCGCGAACGAAATGCCTCATGTCGTGAATGAAGCTCATTCCAAGCACCGCACCGCGGGCTGAAGGGTTGTAGTGGGGGCTTCTTTCCCCGCTGAGAAATGGGAAAAAAAGAAGACCGTCCGCTCCCGCCTCCACCTCTTGGGCAAGGGAATTCATATCGTCAAAATCTTTCCCTTTCAGAAAATGGTGCAAAAACCAGTTCATGACGATGCCCGTGTCGTGACACACCGCACCGAGCACCCAGTTGTTTTCGGCGAGGTAGTAGCACCATGCTTCCTGTAGAGGAATGACGCGCGGAGAGTCGGTGCTTCTCCTGAGAGCTCCGCTCGTTCCCACTGTGAGGCTCATAATGTTTGGCATGAGCCCGGTACTGCCGAGATGGGCAAGCGGACCATCCGAGGCGCCGATGATTCCCGGAGTTCCCTCGAGGAGCCCCAGGCTGGATGCGGATTGCGATTTCATCCCTTTCAAGATATACGTGGGTTCAACAGGAGGTGAAAAATAATCGCTGTGAAAGCCGGCATGATTGAGAAGTTCGCGGTCCCAGTCGAGGGTCGTGACGTTCCAGATTCCTGTTCCCGATGCGACGGAACGGTCAACCACCGATTCACCGTGCATTCTGCGGATGATATACTCTTTGACTGATACGAAACGATGTGTTTTTCTCAGCACCTCCTCCTCGTTCTCACGAAACCACACGAGGCGGGGGAGAAAATAGAGGGGATGAATCGTGCACCCGGTTCGGCGTTTTACCTCTTCCACATCGAGCTCTTTTCTGAGACGTTCACTCTGTGCAATGCTCCGGGAATCTGCCCATATAAGTGCCCTGGTGAGCGGATCACCGTTTTTGTCCACCGGGAGCATGCTGTGAAGAAAGCTTCCGTATACCACAGCTGCGATCGAGGACGGCTTTACCCTGTTTTCCGTGACCAGTGATTTCACAACTTTTCCCACTCCGTTGAGGATCTCATCGGGGTCCTGCTCAACGAATCCCTGATCCGGATAGTACTGCGGGTATCCTCGGGATGTAACCGCAACCACACCGTTTCGTATTCGATACAGCATTCCCTTCGTGCTCGTTGTTCCGATATCGAGGGCGATGATATAGTCCAGTGTGCCCACGTTTCCTCCTCGAGTTCTGCCTGCAACATTACTATGGATTCCCGGCGCGCGCAAGCCAATTTGTGGGGGCGCAGGAAAAACAACTTGACAGGAGGAGAACGATTCTGTACAAGAGATCTATGAAAGCATAGAAAAATATGCGGTGATGTGGATTATGGAATACGTAGAAAATCTTTTCAGTCTCGAAGGAAAAACAGCGGTTATCACAGGGGGCGGGGGAGTTCTTGCGGGGTCTATTGCAGAGGCGCTCCTCGGAGCAGGAGCGTCACTATCGCTCTGGGGGAGAGGGGAGGACTCTCTGAAAACAGCAAAGCGGCGGCTCTTGAAAAAAAGTGAAAAGTCCCGCCTTCACACTGTTGTGGTCGACACATCAGATGAGGATGGGGTCAACGAGGCGTACACCGTCACAGAGCGTGATCTCGGGAGCCCACGGATACTGATAAACGGCGTTGGGGGAAACCGGGGAAAGTCCTCATTCGTTGAAACTGAGGTTGAGCTGTTCGAGTCGGTGCTGAAGTTGAATCTCGTGGCAGGCCTGCTTGTTCCCACCAAAATATTTGCTCGGCGGTGGATACAAGCAGGAATAGAGGGCTGTATCATTAACATCGCTTCCATGTCCTCCTATATTCCTCTTTCAGGGGTTTGGGGGTATGATGCGGCAAAGGCAGGTGTGCTCAACCTCACCATGGGCTGCGCCAAGGAGTTTGCCCCTCACGGGATCCGGGTAAATGCAATCGCCCCTGGTTTTTTCCTGGGCAAGCAGAACAGACATCTTCTTGTGAATGAGCGCACAGGAGAGCTCACGGAACGGGGAAAGGCTGTTGTATCACACACACCCTTTGGGCGGTTCGGCGCGCCGGAGGAACTTGCTGGAGCGGTGCTTTTTCTGGCGTCGGAAAGGGCTTCAGGATTCGTGACAGGCATCTCGATCCCTATTGATGGAGGATACCTGGTGCATAACATATGAACGCATTTTCCTCAAGCGTGTACGCTTATTCCGCGGGCATAAAGCAAGTATCAATGCAGAACGGCTGAATAAGAGCACAAAAGGGCGGACGGAGTGAAAAAACAGCAGCTGCTTCACTGGCTTCAGAATGCTACCCAGTTGGGAATCCTCTCATGCCTGCAGAATGGTGGTGACATCCATTCAATCTCTCATGCGCACCAGCTTCTCTACCCGGATTCAATAAAAACGGAAAAAAAGACCTGGTATGCCCTGATCAAGTTTGACATGACGGATATGCTCGCTGTACTGGGAGCTGCTGCAGGTGCAAAACGTTTCGACGGCCATGAGTTGCTTTTTCGGTGGACCGGGGGTTTCAGAGAAAAGAAAAAAGACTTCAAGCTTTCGGTGCGCTTTTGCCCCCTCTCCCATGAAAACGCAGTGCTCTTGAGGGGTTTGTTTCCCTTCACCGCACCTTCTTCCCTGGCTGGGTTTGACACGACCTTCGGCGCCGGAGACCGGCTCGGAGTCGCGTCTTCCGGCATTGTACGTGCACTGCGGCATTACCGGGTCGCGCCTGTGCTCGCCCAGCAATCGGTTCGTGAGCTCGGTCTCACGGGCAGAACATTTACTGATGTGCTCGACGATGCCACGTGGGCGGTGTTTCGGGAGGGGTATGAGCTGCCATGGGGAGCGGACGGGGACCATCTCAAAAATGAAGACTCGGTGACGCACGCGATTTCCGCAGGATACACGATGATTACCGCGGATGTGTCGGAGAGCATTCATGAGGATTTTCTGCATAAAAAGGCCCTTAATGCCGGAGCCGCTTTTGAACGTATATCCTCTGAATACAGAGATACGTTGAGAAAATTTTATTCGGGGGGAGAGATCACTCTGCTGAGCGGTGAGAAAATCTGCTTTACCCAGGAGGAGCTCTTTCGTGCAGTGCTCGCCTACAAAGACGCACTCGGGCACGCAGTCAGGCTTTTCAGGGCGGGGAAAGACACAAGGCCGAACAGAGGATTCGACTTTGAGCTCTCCATTGACGAGACGTCAGTTCCAACATCGGTAATCGCGCACCATTACATTGCACAAGAGCTTCATAGAAACGGGATCCATCCGTTTTCCATTGCGCCGCGTTTTGCAGGGGAGTTTCAGAAGGGGATAGACTACATCGGAGATGCGAGTGTATTTGCGGATTCTCTCAGGCTCCACGCGGCGATTGCGCGGGAGTTCGGGTACAAGCTCTCAGTGCACTCAGGGAGCGACAAGTTTCGCGTCTTTCCGATAATAGGTCGGATGACCGGCGGGAGGTTTCATGTGAAGACTTCGGGCACTCACTGGCTCGAGGCGCTCGGAATTATCGCCGGAAAAGAGCCTTCTTTTTTTCGCACACTCGCCAGGCACGCGGTTCAGGGTTTTGAAAACACCCGGGCCTATTACCGCGTGAATGTAACTGAAAGCGCGCTCGACTCTCTGGGCGATATTCCCGACACTCGGCTTTCCAGCGTGCTCGAGGAACCGAATGCTCGGCAGGTTCTGCACATCACGTATGGAGAGATTCTGCACAACAACCGTTTGAGGGAGCGGCTCTATTCGGTTTTGAGGAAGCACAGCGAAGATTACTGGAATGCACTCAAGAAACATGTTGAAAGACATCTCGAAGCGCTCGGGGTGTCCCGCCGTTAAATTCAGTCAGGAGAAGTGCAGTGGCATATCCTTTCATGTCCGATTTATTCCTTCTACAAAACGAGACCGCCGAGATGCTTTACAACGAGTATGCCCGGAACACGCCTGTCTTCGATTATCACTGCCATCTTTCCGTTGACGAGATTGTAAAAAACGGGAACTTTGAGAACATAACGAAGGCGTGGCTGGGGAGAGATCATTACAAATGGAGAGCAATGCGGGCGAATGGGATAGACGAGCGGTTCATCACCGGAAATGCACCTGACAGAGAAAAGTTTCGTGCGTGGGCGCAAACTCTCCCTCATGCGATGCGAAACCCGCTTTTTCACTGGACCTATCTCGAGCTTAAAGCGTATTTCGGAATCGACGATGTCCTGCTTACACCAGCCACTGCGGACGCGCTTTACGAGCGGTGCAGCGAATTACTGCAAACAGACGCGTTCAAGGTGAGAGAGCTTCTGAAAAGGTCCAACGTCAGGGTTCTGTGCACCACAGAAGATCCTGCAGACACGCTTGATCGGCAGAGAATCCTTGAAACGGAAAAAAGCTTTCCGGTGCGGGTGGTTCCGTCTTTCAGGCCTGACTCCGCCTTTTTGATTGACCGTCCCGA
The DNA here is from genome assembly GCA_964583615.1 of uncultured Spirochaetota bacterium. Lineage (GTDB taxonomy): Bacteria > Spirochaetota > B62-G9 > B62-G9 > DRHN01 > CAZOWM01. The sequence continues at coordinate 17,065 of CAZOWM010000026.1, forward strand.
GCAGTTCAACAGGTGGATAAACCGTCTCGAAGCGACCTCTGAGACAGAAATCGGGACAATCGAAGCACTGCTGTCATCGCTTCTGGTGCGGCATGCCGCATTTCACGAGGCGGGGTGCAGGAGCTCAGATCACGGGATAGAGTTTCCGTACGCCCGCACATTCACTGAGCGTGAGGCAGGTAAGATATTCGACGCAGCCAGGTCAGGAAAAGCGGTTTCACAGGAGCAGGCACTGCTTTTCAAATCATACCTTCTTCGCATGTGTGCAGAGATGGATGTTCGCAGGGGTTGGGTGATGCAGATGCATTTTGGTGCTCTGCGGAACAACAACACCCGTATGTATCGCGCACTCGGGCCTGATAGCGGGTTCGATTCCATGGGAGATTTCGAAATTGCCCGTCCGCTGGTCGAATACCTCGACGAGCTGGATGAGAGACAGATGCTTCCAAAAACCGTGCTCTTCAACATCAATCCCAGGGACAACGCGCTCATCTCATCGATCATGGGCTGTTTCCAGGAAGGCCCTGTGCCGGGGAAGGTGCAACTCGGTCCTGCATGGTGGTTCAACGACACAAAGGAAGGAATCGTACGGCAGCTGAACACCCTCTCAGACCAGGGGCTGTTCGGTCGTTTCATAGGGATGACCACGGATTCGAGAAGTTTTTTTTCCTTTTCCCGGCACGATTACTTCAGGCGAATTCTGTGTACTCTGATAGGAGAGGATGTAGAGCGCGGAGAGCTTCCTGCCGACCTCTCTCTCCTGGGAGAGCTTGTTGAAAACATCTGTTATCACAATGCCCGTCGCTACTTCGGGATCGAGGCCAGGTTTTCTCTCTAAATTCTGTGGCCGTGTGCTCATGAAACGGATAAACGATCGAATAAACTGTTTTGTCTCATATACACGGCACTACCGTTTTCTCGTGTACCGCTCGATGAAACGGTAGGGGTAGGGGAGCGGTATTTCACTCGCACTGTCGAGTCTTTTTTTTTCCTCTGCGCTCAGGCTCCAAAGGGTGCACTCGATATTCTGGCTGAGCTGGTCCACCGTGCGCGCTCCGACGATCGGGGCCGCAACCCCTTTTTTTTGCAGGATCCAGTTCAGCGCGACCTGTGCGGGAGACACTCCACGTTCTTCTCCGATTGAAACGAGTGTGTCGACCACTCGCCAGGTGAGGTTGCCTGCACGCTGTTCAGGGAGATCATCCCACCGGTCTCCTCTGCCGGCCCTGCTGTCGCCGGGGAGTTCTTTGCCCCGCCTGTACTTCCCTGTGAGCCAGCCGCCTGCAAGGGGCGACCACGCGAGAAATCCTATTCCCTCCTCAGCACAGAGGGGGAGAAGCTCCCACTCCGTGCTCCTGACGATCAGGCTGTATTCCGCCTGCAGGGAGACAAACGTGTCCCAGCCGTGAATTTTTGCCGTCATCAGGGCTTTTTCCAGCTGTGAAGGAGAATAGTTCGATGCACCAAGATACCTTACTTTCCCCATCCGCACCAGGTCATTGAGCGTGGAAAGAGTCTCTTCGAGAGGTGTGGAGCTGTCCCAGCAGTGCGCCTGATAGAGATCGATGTAGTCTGTGTTCAGGCGGGAGAGGCTTTCATCAATCGACTGGAGGATGTGCTTTCTGCTCAGTCCCGTATCGTTCGGGCCGTCTCCCGTGGGAAAAAATACCTTGCTCGCGATGATTCTATTGTGCCGCATACCCCGATCTTTCAGCCAAGAGCCGAGCATGGTTTCCGAAACACCGTCGTTGTAAATATTTGCCGTGTCGAAAAAATTCCCGCCGTTCTCCACGTACAGGTCTGCAAGCGCGAATGCTATTTTTTCGTCCGCACCCCACCCGAAAGTCTGTGTGCCGAGTGCGATTTTCGAGATTTTGAGCCCGGTGTTTCCGAAATAGCGATATTCCATGGCGTATGTTCCTCCTTCGCCTTTTTTGCATTCTGGATGAGGTGCGATGTTTCCCCAGAACCTGAACCGATCACGAAGAGGTCTCCCGTCCCGATGCTCGGTGTTCCCTTCCTTCAATTCATGGCGAAGAATTACCCCGAGAACTTCATCTGAGCAGCGCCGGGCTCATGTTCTTGTCGTCGATGACATACCACTTTTTTCCGAGTGTGCGCGGAGGGTGTATATCATCGTGAACCGGTGCATCAAATATTTCATCGTAGTGTGCTGGCTCTTTTGTATAAAGCACATGGTGGTGGAGAGAGCCCTCGAACATGTACCACTCTTCCCATGGAAGTTCGTGCAGTTTTTCGTCAGGTGGAACTGCGTTTATAACCGTATTGAAGTGCGGAATATCTCGAATGACCCACTGGTGCTGCCCATAATTTTGGTCTATCATTCCAAGAAGCCGGTCAGGAAAAAGCTCTTCAAACTCGAGCCTGAGCTTCTGAAAGGACTTGTCTATGTTTTTTCTTTTTAATTCGGCTTTCACCTGTTTCATACCCTGCCCTCCTGTTTCAATCTATTCTACATGATGCATGCAAAAAACACAACATCCGGCTCGAAAAAGAATCGGTAAAATTGCTTGACAATACAGTGGGAACTGATAAAATGAATTTCTGGGCCACACATACTTTACAATACGTGGTTCAATAAACTACATACAAATAAGGAGGAAAAAATGCAAAGGAAATTGTTACTTTCGCTGGTTTTCATGATCTGCATACTTGTTCCTGCAGCGCTCTTTGCGGAAAAAACTGCAGAAGAGGGAGTCGCTGAAGGGGAAGTGGATCTTAGCGTACCGATAACCGTGCTGGTCACGGATCCCCATATTCAGGTTGTCGACACGTGGAAGCCGATATGGGAGGCGCAGACAGGCGGAAAAATCGACGTGGTGCTCGTCCCCTACTCAACTCTCGAAGAGAAGATGTGGCTGGAGTTCAGGACAAAGAACGGGTCATTTGACATCGCCTGTGTTCCCGTCACGTGGCTCGGCGAGGTGTTCGGAGGCGGTCATGTAGTGAGCATTCAAGATTACATAGACAAATACGGGTATCCTGACTGGGAGGACGTTATGCCTGCGGCCAAGCGCATCACACAGTGGCAGGGTGAGACAATGGCACTGCCCTATGACGGTGACAACCACATGACCTACTACAGAAAGGACGCGCTGGAAGTGCCCGAATATCAGCGACGGTTCAAGCGGGAATACGGGTATGACTACCACATCCCTCCTGCAAACTGGAGCGAGGTGAGAGACCTGGCGGAGTTTTTCAACGAGTGGGACTGGGACAAAGACGGCGAGATCGAATACGGCGTCGCCTTTATCGCACAGCAAAACTCCCAGGCAATGTGGTCTTTCATGGATATCTGCGCGCAGTATACCACGATCGCGGGAACGCCATCGAACTATACGAGCAACATCTTCTTCGACACTGAGACAATGGAGCCGCTCTGCAAAACTCCCGGCTGGGTGGAAGCGATGAAGATGATTCAGGAGCTTACCAACTACGCTCCTCCCGGATTGCTGGGCTACGGATTCTCCGAGCTGAGGCAGGCCTTTGTTTCAGGGAATTCGGCGATCGCCTTCGACTGGGGCGACATCGGGATACAGGAGCAGAAGCCCATCGAGTACGGGAGCAAGGTGAAAGGGCTCCTCGGGTACGGGCCTCTGCCGGGTGCAAAGAAGTACTATGACAGAAAGACGAACAGGTGGATCGAAAAACAGCACACGGTGAATTTCCTCAACTTCGGCGGATGGGTGTGGATCATTCCGAAGGCTGCACCCCATAAAGATGCTGCGTACCAATTCGGTACCTATATGACCAACCCGGAGCACAGCCTGCTCGACGTGTGCGGCATCCACGGATACACCGGTGCAAACCCGTGGAGATGGTCGCATTTCAAGACTCCTGAAGCATGGGTGAGAGGAGGATGGGGAGAGGAATCTGTGAAAGGATATCTGAAGGCGATTTCCGATATTCTCCAGGACCCCTATGCAGTGCCGGACCTGATGATACCCGGGACTCCGGAGTACTACACCGGCGCTGGATCGGCACTCGACGTGCATCTCAACAAAGTCCTTTCAAAACAGATCTCCCCGGAAGAAGGCTGCAGGCGCATCTACAATGATTGGGTGAGAATCACAGAGGAAAAGGGATTTGAGCAGCAGAAAGCTTTCTACAGAGCTTCGATGGGAGTAGAATAATCGTTTTTTTCGAAAACAGGGTGCTCTCACCGGCACCCTGTTTTATTTTACTGCAATGAACGTAAGGAAAAAACATGACGAGCGCTTCGATCGGGAAACGAAATGTGAAGTGGGCGTTTCTTCTGCCTGCACTCATCTATCTCATGCTCATGGCTATTCTGCCGCTCATATGGACTCTGACGCTCTCTCTCACAAAGTGGCATGCCAACATAATGCCGAAACCGCAGTGGGTCGGCCTCGATAATTTCAAATACTTTTTATTTCAAGATCGGCGATTCTGGAATGCCCTCAGGTTCACCTCGATGTACGTGGGGATAAGCGTTACCGGTGAGCTCATACTCGGTCTCATGCTCGCCACGCTTCTCAGCCAGAAGTTTAGAGGAAAGAATTTTTTGCGTGTCGTGTATCTCATCCCCATGGCGTGCCCGCCGATTGCGGTCGCGTTTTTGTGGAGGATGATGCTTCATCCTGATATTGGTGTCGTGAACACCATACTGCAGTCAGTTGGCTTGAGCGGGGTGAAGTGGACGACGAGCCCAAAAGTCGCGCCGTTCACCATCATAATGGTGGATATATGGGAATGGACGCCGTTCATGTTTCTCGCGCTCCTTGCAGCATTTCAGGCCCTTCCCATAGAGCTCTACCAGGCGGCTGCTGTTGATGGGGCGAACTCTTTTCAGATGTTTGTGAAAATTACCCTTCCGCTCATCGCTCCCGTCATCGTGACAATTTCCCTGATACGAGTAATCGATGCGTTCAAGCTCTTCGAGCTGGTGTTCGGAATCACCGGGGCAGGGCCCGGAAGCGCCACGGAATCGCTGGCATTCTATGTCTACGTGATCGGTATGAAATGGTTCAAGCTCGGGAGGGGGTCTGCCGTTTCGTGGCTGTTTCTCATAATACTGCTGATTTTCGCGTTGATCCTGATATCACGGTTTAAACAGAAAAGGACATCATAGGGCAATGGAAAGAGAGAGTACATATGATAACTGAGCATGGATTGGGGAAAAGAAGGCCTCTCGGAGCTGCGATTATCACCCTTCTTTTGATTATTTTTGCTATATGGACGCTTTTTCCCGTGGTATGGGCAGTCATTACCTCTTTCAAGGAACCGGGTGATTCGTACAAACCCACGTTTATTCCCTACAAACAGTTTACACCGACCCTGCACGCATGGGAGGACGCGTTTATTACAACCAGGGACAGGACGCTTCTCGCACTGAGAAACAGCATCATCATTTCCACTCTTTCGAGTCTCGCTGCGCTTATTCTTGGTGCATTTGCAGGATACTCTCTTGCTCGATACGAGTTTAAAAAGTGGAAAAACAAGGACATTGCCCTCTGGATACTCTCAAACAGGATGTTTCCTCCTGTTGCGGTGATGATTCCGTACTTCCTGATCATGCAGAATCTGCATCTCCTTGACAATGTGCTGGGGATCATCATGGTCCATGTCTCCATGAACCTTCCCCTAGCTGTATGGCTCATGCTCGATTTTTTTTCCGATCTTCCCAAAGACCTGGAAGAGGCCGCAATGATAGACGGGTGCGGGCACCTGAAGGCTTTTTTCTATATCGCATTACCTATCGCCGCCCCGGGACTGGTTGCTGTGTATGTGTTGTCGTTTATTTTTTCATGGAACGAGTTTCTCTTCGTCATCGTGCTCGGATTCAGGAAAGCAATGACTCTCCCTGTTCTCATTGCAGGATCCCTCACCGTTCGGGGTCTCGATTTCTGGAAGGTCGCTTCACTCTCGATTCTTTCGATTATCCCTCCTGTGATTCTCGCGGTCATCCTTTCCCGTTATCTCGTGCGGGGGCTGACCATGGGCGCAATAAAAGAATAGCATTTACCGCTGCTCAAGATATTTTTTCGCCCATATGCCGATGAGGGTGCCCACATATTCAGCGTCATTTTTTTCGAGCAGAAGGTGGTCGGCCTTGTCCAGCGAGATGAAGCTTTTCGGATGACGGGCGTGCTGAAATATGTGTGCTGCGTTGTCGATTCCGACAACGGAATCAATAGGTGAGTGAAAGACAACAAGAGCCTTGTTCAGATTTTGTATTTTTTCTTCCATGTGCGTTTGTTCGAGGTCCTGCACAAACTGTTTTTTTATTGTGAAGCTTCTTCCCGCGATGCTTATCTGTGCCTCTCCTTGTTCAATAATCGCTTTCACATTTTCTCCGAGAAGTTTGTTTATGTGGCTCGGCTCACTCGGGGCTGCGATGGTTGCAACCGCAACAGATGAAGGTATGGACGATGCAGCCTGGAGCACAGCGGCTCCGCCGAGAGAATGGCCGATGAGAATACCGGGCCCCTGGTATTCTGTTTCGAGAAATTCGGACGCAGCACGCAGGTCGTCGACATTTGTGGTAAAGTTGGTTTCCGCAAAATCCCCCTCACTTTCGCCGAGTCCTGTAAAGTCGAACCTCAGAACCGCAATCCCCTGTTCGGTGAGCGCCCTGTTGATGTTTCCTATGGTTTTCAGGTTCTTGGTGCAGGTGAAGCAGTGTGCGAAAAGCGCAAAATGGCGCACCGCGGATTCGTCAGGAAAATCGATACGTGCACCAAGCCGAGCTCCACGGTGATTTACGAATGTGATACGTTCCGTCTTCATCCTTCTCCCCTGAATACTCTATGAGCTCGTCTCATAACAATAACGGCTGTGCGGTGTGAAGAAAATAAAATATTTTCCTGAGTGAAGAGCGGTTGTATAATGTGTCAGATAAGGACATACCAGGGAATCAAGGAGGAAGGCGTGATGTCGAAAATTGTCACTTTTGGTGAAATAATGCTCCGTTTGAAATCTCCCGGACATGAGCGGCTATTTCAGAGCCCGGTGCTCGAGGCGACGTTTGGCGGTGGAGAGGCAAATGTCGCAGTGGGTCTTTCGCACTTCGGGCTCGAGGCTTGTTATGTATCGATAATTCCGGAAAGTGCGGTCGGTGATGCGTGCATTGCAGAACTGAGGCGACACGGAATCGACACATCCTCTGTTATTCGGAAAGGGAAGAGGCTCGGAACGTACTTCCTCGAAACCGGGGCAAACCAGCGGCCATCCAGAGTGCTTTACGACAGGGAGCACTCCGGAATTTCGGAAATCGCTGTCAGTGACGTGGATTGGAACACGGTGTTCAGCGATGCCGCATGGTTTCATATCTCCGGAATTACTCCCGCAATATCTTCCACAGCCGCGGATGTGTGCATCGAAGCTGTAAAAACAGCGAAGCGGATGAAACTTACCGTTTCCTGTGATCTCAATTACAGAAAAAAGCTCTGGAAGTACGGAAAAAGTGCGCCGGAGGTTTTGGTGAAGATGCTTGATTTTGTTGATGTTGCGATCGGAAACGAAGAGGACTGCCAGAAATCACTCGGTATTGAAACGGATATCGATGTGGAAACGAGCGCTCTCTCTGTGGAAAGGTATGAGGTGCTTACCCGAACGGTGTTGCAGCGTTTCCCCAGCCTGCAGAAGATCGCGATTACCATGCGGGAGAGCATTTCCGCTGATCACAACAACTGGCAGGCGGTACTCAATAATCGAAAAGACTTTCTCCTTTCAAAGAAATACGAAATACACGATATTGTCGATAGAGTGGGATCGGGAGATACGTTTGCCGCAGGGCTTATCTATGGACTGAACGTACTTCGCACAGACAGAGAAGCGCTCGAGTTTGCGGCCGCAGCAGGGTGTCTGATGCACACGGTCCCCGGAGACCTTCCCCTGCTTTCTTTAGATGAGGTGAATGAACTTGCCGAAGGGAAAGGCTCGGGCCGGGTCCAGAGATAGGAGCAGACGTGAAGCAAAAGCCTCACCTGATCGCATTATCTTTTCTCATACGGGCGCAGAGCGCTCCCCTCTGTTTTGATGGATCCAGTTTTTTTGTTTGCTTTTTGAAAATGGGTTATAATTTAGATGAATAGGAAGCAGGGGGGGAGATGCGAATCATTGGGATCACGGATATACACGGACAGTCAGATTATATCCACGCACTATCAGAAGTGCTTGAAAAAGCAGACCTGATTTTCCTTTCCGGAGACATTACTCACTTTGGAGAAAAAGAGGATGCGCTTTCAGTTCTTCAGGATATTTGGAATTACAGTGACAACGTGTACGCGGTACCCGGAAATTGTGATTATCCATCCGTAGGGGATTTTCTCACTGAGGAGGGAATCAATCTTCAGGGCAGAGTGATTCGCATTGGGGATTATCAGTTTACCGGAGTTGGAGGATCACTTCCGTGTCCTGGTGTCACGCCGAACGAATACTCTGAAGGCGAGTACAAAGCGTTTCTCGGCGCGATGGCGATGCATATCTCCACGAATCTTCCGCTTATCTTTGTGAGCCATCAGCCTCCGTTCGGTACAGTGTGTGATCTCATGCGTACCGGCATGCATGTAGGAAGCAAAACGATACGTGATTTTCTTCTCGGTGAGCAGCCAGTTTTCTGCTTTACCGGTCACATTCATGAGGGAGCGGGCTTTGATCATATTGGAAACACGGTGATCGCGAATCCGGGCCCTCTGAGCAATAGCAGGTATGTTGAAGCGGAGATCGACGGCGACAGGGTGAGTGTGAGAATGGTAAAGGGAGACAGGGTGATCAGCAGCGTGTAATCGGTGCAGTTTTCAGCAGCAAGAATAGGGCCGCACGGCCTTACCTGCCGGGTTTATTTCTGAATAAGCGATTCAATAATCAGAGTGTTCGTGTTATATTGTAAATAGTAAAGAAAAGAAGTTTTCATTCGTTACGGTGATATGAGAGAGGTTTATAAGGAAGTATCGCGATCGGTTCTCAATGTACTTTTTCCAAGTCATTGTTATTTCTGCCAGAGGGTTCTTACCCGGGGGAGCTGTATTTGTGAATCATGTCTAAATGAACTCGAGATCATCGAAGGAGTGTTCTGCGGGCGATGCGGCGCTCCGGTCTCACACGGCGAAGCCCAAGGGTCTCCCGGCTGTATTCACTGTGCCGATTTGTATTTTTCCTTCAGAAGGAACGAATCGATAGGGGTGTTTTCCGGAAAGTTACGGGAGCTCGTGCATCTCTTCAAGTTTCAGAAGCGAAGATCCCTGTTCAACGTTTTTTCGAGTCTGGCTTTAAAATACAAGCGGCACTATATAGAAGCGCACCACATTCTTGTTCCTGTGCCGCTTAACCGCACGCGATATTCGGAAAGGGGTTTTAACCAGTCCTCTCTCATCGCATACGCGCTCTCACGAATGGTGAAAATCGATTATTCCGGTGAATTGTTAAAGAGGGTTGGCAATTCTCTTCCCCAGAGCACGGTTCTTTCCAGAGAATTGCGGTATAAAAACATGACGGATTGCTTTGTTCTTAGAAAAAGGTTCTTTGAACAGATCAAAGGAAAGGATGTTCTGCTGGTGGATGATGTTCTCACAACTGGTGCTACTGCGTCCGCGTGTGCGAGGGCGCTTTATAACGGGGGTGCGGAAAACGTCGATGTACTGACCATTGGAAGGACGAAGGTGTCAGGGGATGCACTTTACATTTTGTGAAAACGGTCGATAATAAAATGAAATATATCCTTTTCCAGAGATATTCGAGGGGTCGGTATATATTGAATCGTGCATGTGCACTGCCGTGAGGGAAATGAAATGAGCAATACGGATTGAAAGCATGTCGAGACTGATAATTCGTTATACGAACAATGTCATTAAGGAAGTCGATTTCGATAAACCGAAGTTCAAGATTGGGACCGCAGAGGACAATGACCTCGTTCTGGAAGACGATGGGGTTTCACCACATCAGGCAGAGATCGATACGGTTGACGGTTCGTATTCCATTGTTGATGTTTCCGAGCCCAGGAATACCACGGTGAACGGAAAACAGATAGAACGGGTAAACCTCAATTATGGCGACAGGATTAATTTTGGTTCCGTAATCGGGCTTTTTTACCCTTCAAAAATTTTAAAGATGCCTGATAAGACAAAGATGATCATTTTTATAAGTGCCGGGGCGGCTGTGATATTCTTTTCCATTTTCTTGATATTGTTCACAACGAACAGAAGGCTCGAAAGTGTTTTTCCTGAGCAAATCGGCGATGTAACAGTCACGGAACAGACAACCGAAACGTACATCGGCAGGGAAATTGATGCCGGACAGGGAAGACGGCCTTTTTTCGGAAAACAGAAAGATCAGGATCGGGCTGAATCCTCGGACAAGAGATCGTTTTTCGGAAGGAGAAAAGAAACCGTGGCACTTGAGCTTCCAGAGGTAGGCATGGAAGACATTAAAAACCGTCAAAGCGTCGCAATCCCGCAGGGGCTGAAGGGGCTGTTTTTTCGAAAGCAGCGGGTTTACGTGGAAAGGTCTCGTTCTCCTCAGGAGGGTACTGAAGGTGCCGAAACCGGGTTGCAAGGAGCGGAAACTGTTCTCGAAGAACCGGGCGCGCTCTTTGAAGAGTATCCGGTGCCGGAGGAGGGAGAGGAGATCCCGGCGCAGGAAGCGCAGCCCGGAACACAGCCTTATGAAGAGTTTTACGAGGAATCATTCCCGGAAGAAAAGAATATTCTTACCAGAATTATTTCGCCGTTCAAAAAACTCTTTTCCCGCGAGACGCAGACTCAAATAACGGAGGAATTTCCCTCAGAAGAGGAGATATTCGAATCTTTTCTTCCTGAAGGGCAACCGGAAACAAAAAATGTCGAACGGTCTTTCGCACCATCCCAGGGCGACATTGAAAGAGGTGCCGAATCTCTTTCAGTTTTTGAAAAAGCCGTAACAGAGACAACCGAGTCCTTCGGGTTTAATGAGAAGCCGGTTTATTCTGAGGATGAGCTGAAGCAGTTTCAAACACATGATATACTGAACTCGGTTCCGCTTTCTCAGGTAGAACCCTTCAATACGCGTTCAGTGTGGCTTTTTTCAGGTGGATATGACGAGGGCGATTCTGTCATACGGTCAGGAACGGTCGGATATATCGATGATGACAGGCTTTATGATTTCGTATTCGGAACGAAAAACGGCCAGCTTTTCGCACTGAGCGGAAGCAGTGGGACGGAGATCTTTTCCCAGCAACATGGGAAGCCCTTTTACGAACCGATAGTAATTGACCTCAATGGAGACAGAAGAGATGACATTCTGCTCGCATTCGAGGACGGAGATATCGCGTCTTATACCACAGATCTCGAGCAGATCTGGATCCACGAAGGTCGTGACAAGATTACATCGCTCCCTCTTCTTATTGACGTGAACATGGACGGGACGGAGGACGTGGTGTATACAACACTGGGGATGGATATCGTTGCGCTTGACGGACGAAGCGGTTTTGAAATATGGCGTTTTTTTGACGCAGAGAGTGAAACACTGCACTCACCCGTGGGAATAAAACTCAATGGGGACTCGGTGCATGATGTGGTCTTCTGCACCAATAACGGCTATCTTTATGCCTTGGACGGGAAAACAGGGTGGGGTTTGTGGACAACAAACATCACGGGTACACCTGCGGGTGGATGCGTCGTGGGCGATTTGGACGGGGACGGAGCAAAAGACATCGTCACTCTGAGCAGGAATGGAATTCTATCCGGTTTTGCAAAAGACGGAAAGCTTTTGTTTACATCTGAACTGAATAAAGAGTACAGGGTTCCCCCTTCAATCGGTGATGTGGACGGCGATGGAAATGTTGAGATCATGCTTCTCGATCGCAACGGTACCTTGAGAGCGCTGGAGGGGAAATCGCGGCGTGAGAAGTGGAGTTATACTGCTGAGAACGAGACCTCTCTTGGAAGAGTAGCTCTTGCAGATGTGAACTACGACGGAGGGTTGGATGCAGTGTATGCGACGCTCTCAGGAACCTTGCTCATAGTGAACGGAAAAACCGGATCGCTTTTAGGTACATTTAATTACGGCGATTACGTGCTTACGACACCAATCATTGCCGACACGAATGGGGACAGGATGTATGAGATTGGTGTGGCAAGCTATTCGGGAGATGTCTATGCTGTCCGGCTGACTGGGGAAGAAAGAAAGTTATTTGCATTCCGGAAATCCGAGTGGACGTCCATAAATCAGAATACGCGGAACACGGGGTTTTCGGCGCTGTCCTTTTCACTACTCTTCTGGAATTGACGAGATGAAAACGTCAAAACTATTCGTGTGGATCGGTTTCCTTTTCATTATTGCACCATTTTGTTTCGCATCAGGAGGGAAAAAGGAGGAAGGTTCACCTCAAACAACACCTCCTTTTGAAGAAGAAGTTCAGAAGGAGGGAATAGATGCCGAGACGTCCGTACCGGAGCCGGAGGATGAAAAGCAAAAAATAGAAACGAAGAAAGGGGCCATCAACGGTACGGTAATCGACGAGTCCGGGAGCCCTGTTTCCGGTGTCGATGTGAGTGTCATTGATGAAAGCGGAACTGTGATCGCACAGACGACAACAGACAGAGAGGGGAAATATCGTTTTGCGGACATTGAAAAGGGAAAATATTCCATTACCGTGAGCTACAGCGGTTTCACGGGTCCCCTGGAAATCAAGTTTGATGGTGAGAAACAGACTCCGCAGCCACCGGAAGGACTGAGAGTATTTGAAATCGGGCGTGATATCCACACGTACAGCTATATACACGCACGCTGGAATCATGTCCCTCAGGCACTCGCGTACAAATGCGAGCTCTACGTAGAAGGAACCGGTGTCCCGCTCCTCATCTATCCAGAGATCAAGCAGAATTTTTGTGAGTTCGGCAATCTTGAAGAAGACATGTCGTATGAAGTTCGAGTGTACTCTTTGAACGATGCAGGATATTCGCAGACCTATGCGGCGAAGATAATAACAACTGAAAACAAGGCGCCCCTTCCGCCATTCGGACTCGGAGTCACGTACGCAAAAAACAACAGAGTCGATCTCATCTGGCACGGATCCGGTGATGAAGACCTGAAGGGGTATGTGCTGCAGATAAAGAAAGAAAAGGGGAACTACCTCTATTACGGTGAGAAGGGGCTGTTTGCTGATAAACAAAAGGCATTTCTCATCGAACGCGGGAAGAGTGAAATAGAAGGTATCAGCATTTCCGGCAGTTTCGAGAACGGGAATCCGCTTCTCGAAAACGCAGTTGTGTACTCCTTCAGGGTGTGTTCGATGGACCAAAAGAGCAAACTGAGCAGGCCTTCTACAGCGGTGCGGGGGATAGTTCTGGAAGACACCGTCCCGCCTTCCCCACCTTACGATATTGAATACGAGTTTATCGACACGAACAGGTTAAAAATCATTTGGAAGTCTGATGACAGAGACGTGGAGAAGTTCATTCTTTACTATGGTGTCAATAGAGACCGCTTGGATGGGGTTGTGTCAACCACTCAACGCTCATATGAACTGATCATTGATAGAGACAAACTGAGCAACAAAGAGCTTCAGATCTCTATCAAAGCTGTTGACAGGTCGGGGAATGAAAGCGGCTACAAACCCTATGTGCGAAAGATTCAGGTGGACAGAAAACAACAGGTCACAGAGGATGTCGTGCTCTCCTCAAATAACATTTACAAGGATTACTCGGTCGCAATCAAAGGCCAGCCTGAAGTGCGAAAAACTGCACCGCAGGCTGAAAAGAAACAGATGGAACAGAAAAGAGTGGAGAAGCCTTTTCAAGGGGCGAGTTACGGGTACGCGGTTTTGAAAGAAAAGGGGTTTGTGGTGAAAAAGGGCGAGACGGCTGTTTTGGGAGGGCGAGTCACAATCCCTGACAACGCCGCTGTTCACGTTGAATCCGGCGGCACTCTGAGAATCAATGAAACCGAGCTTACCGCAGAAGGCGATACATGGGGCGGCATATATTTCGCACCAGGCTCAAGAGGAGTGTTGATAAACTCGACGGTTTCGCGAGCGGAAGTAGGGATCAGCATCGAAGGAAACAACAGCGGTGTCAGACTGCAGAACGTCGTGATCGACGGCTGCCGAAAGGCGGGGGTGAAAATCAGAAACAGCAGTGTAGCAGGCACCCTGCTCACCGTGAAAAACAACACTGTCGGTATATATCTCGAAAACAGCAGGGTTTCGATTTCCAATTCCATAATCGAACGAAATGAGAGGGGTATCCTGTCAAACAACTACAGTCTCACGGTATCAGAATCAAAGATAATGCATAACAGGACATATGGAATGCGGCTTTACGGGGGCGGATCTGTAACAGGATGTTACGTCGCGCACAATCTCGCAGGAATCGTTCTTGAGGAGGGGAAGGGAATCGCCGAACTGAGGAAAAACAGAGTGGAGCACAACCGAATGGACGGCATTGTCATTAATACATCCTATGTAAAAGTCGAAAAGAACCTCATTTCGAACAATATTCGGCATGGAATATATTTAAAGGATGGAGCCAATCCCGACATCTTCGAAAACGATATTATCAACAATAAATATTACGGTGTGATCGGCGGCGGAAAGGTTACGCGCTGTTACGTTGCCTACAACAATGGAAGCGTCTATGTCGATGATACTCCTGCAAAGGGAAGACCCGACAGTGTGCTCAGCTCCTCGTCTTCGGGTAATGTCAAGCAGATACTGAATGTCGATTATATCAACGGGCTTACGTTAAAATCGGTTCTCAAGTAATAAAAACCGTATTTCCATAGATATGGTGCGGACTGGGTTGACATGTCAGCAATGAATCATTTTGAAGTATTGATCAGCTCTATACGAAGTGCACGCAAAAGGATCATATCGAGCGCGCTCATTATTTCATTCATCAGTCTTCTCGTATTCGTATTTGGATCATACTTGTTTTTCTTTCAGTATATTACACGTCTCTCGAATGAGTATTACGGTGCCATTCTTAAAAACGTATCAGAATACCAGGGGGTATCGATTGGAAAGGAAACCTACTGGGATGATCTCAGGGAAATCTCTCTGGAAATGAAGAACCACCGGGGCGTGGTTGAGGTATGGAGTACCGACCGGTTCGGGAAACTGATCTTTCATTCGGATGCGGTTATCTTCAGTGAATACAAATCGAAGAGGCTCCCTTTAGAATATTACGACAGTATCAATCATATGTGGGAGTTTCAGCAGGGATATCCCCAAATCAATATCGAGGAAACCGATAGCTGGTTTTTGCAGCGACTTTCGATTCCCCTCTACCCCTTCGGCCGAGAGGATTACGACTTCGTTATCGGAATGGACGTGAAAAGGATCATCTTCCTGCCGGATAACATGCTCCACATTCAGCTTTTTCTTGCAGGGTTCATACTCTTTTCGCTTTTCGTTCTGTTTTTCCCTTTATTCATATGGATGCGGAGCCGCTTCAGCGCGGTGATGTCAAGAGCACGTTACGTCGCCGGGTCTATGAACCTAGCTCAGGTATCCCAGGCCCCCCCATCCGGGAAAACCGCTGCGCAACAAAAGGAAGAAGAATCGGTACCTACAGGCTCTCCCCCCGACGAACGCCTAACTCCGCGGTGGGAAATGGAACCCCGTCTCGCGGAAGAGCGTGAGGAGCAACGTCAAGCTCAACCCCCCTCTTTTGTCGCTGAAGAAATAGATAGGGAGCTTTTCACCCGATCCGCACCATTTCCCGAACGGCATGAAGAGACCAGTACTCAAACGCGCGCGGAGGAAACGGCTCATGCACCTGTGATGAGCGCGGGCGAGGAGAAAAAAATCGAAGAGCAGCTCAGGACGAACCCAACTCTTATCCTTATGGATATGAAGCATTCTCTGTATAAGAAAAAAAATCTTGACCTTCCCTTTATACAAACGATCAGTCATGTATACCATTCAAAAACATCGAGCGGGAGTTATCTGCTTTATCAACAGAAAGAAAGGCAGCACCTCTATTTAATGTTCTCTTATCCAGATATAAATCTTGAATTCGCGGCAGAACAGTTGAACGAAATATCAAACTGTGTGCATTCTGAATTTGAAGAATCAGGGGACAACAGGAGCGTCTTGAAAGGGTTGAACAATTACTGCGTGGAAAACAATATTCACATCGATGCGTCCGTAGTGACAATTGACGAAAGTGACGGAAAGGTGGCATATACATCGTGTGGAGAAGGATATGCGCTGTACCTCAAGCATAACGAGGAAACGGTAAAGGAATTAAAGCTTGATCTTTCGGGACTTGGCAGACTGTCGGAAGATGAATTCGAAGAGGCTTTTTCCTATGCAGAGATTGACTTTGTTTCAAACGACCTGTTTGTTCTTTTACCTCAGAACGGTACTGAGATCAGGATTGGAGAAAAAACACTCATCGATATCCTGAAGGAAATGCTGCTCGAGAACAAAGACCGCAAGGTAAGCGAAATCGGAGATGCAATAAACGGTGTGATAGAACCCCATAAAAAATCTGCACCGAAATTTCCCGAATCAGGGTTTATGATTATGAAGTTTCAGTAATCAATACGTGATGTTTTCGATGGAATCGTAAAATTTCGTATGAAATATCTTGACTTTTCCGCGATCTGTATGTAATATATGAACAGATATCTGATTGAGATTGTGCTTGAAGAGTCGCTCAGCCGACTCTTTTTTTATTGTTATTTTCACAATACATGATCGAGCGGATGTGGGAAAAAAAGAACTGTACGAAGAAGTGCGCACAATCACAGAACCGATCGGTCTTGTCGTTGTGGATCTCGCAATCAAAGAGGGTAGAGAAGGAACGAATATTTACCTTGTCATACACAAGGATACGGGAGTGACGCTTCAGGATTGCGAGCGGGTATCGCAGTTGTTGAACGATAGGCTCTCTGTTCTCGGAAATGTATGGGGAAAGAAGGATTTCAGTTTACAGGTTTCTTCGCCCGGACTTTACAGAGAGTTCAAGAATAAGAGAGAATACAACATCTTTCGTTCTCGACAGGTGAAAATAATATTAAAGAAACCCTATGAGGACATCTCTAATAATCCGGTTCTTGAAGGGAAACTCGTGAACATGGAAGATGACATCGTGTCCATCGAAATAGCCGGCAGGACAATTGAGGTTCCCCTTCAGAGAATAAGCAGAACAAAGCTGAACGGATAAGAGGTGTTACGCAACACAGGTTCAAGCTTGTGACAAGAGACGGTCTGAGCATGAAAAATATCGATAAATTCCGTGCTGACATGTCAGGGAGGAACATGCTTTACCTGTGATCTGAGAGAAAAGGGAATTGGAGGGAATATGGCAGGCGAGTTTGCAGATGCAGTGAAAGAGCTCGTTGCTGACAAGGGGATTTCTGAAGACTTGATTCTAAAAACAATCGAAATGGCACTCCTTGCGGCGTACAAAAAACGATTTGGAACAACATCCAATGCGGAAACCTACCTTGATGAAGAGCATCACCTTGTGAAAATTTATTCGAAAAAGGAAATCGTCGATGAGGTGAACAATCCTGTGTTTGAGATCAATCTCAAGGATGCGAAGAAACTCCACTCGGGGGCAGAGATTGGTGATGAACTCTTGATCGAGGTAAAGCCGGAAGATTTTGGGCGGATTGCCGCGCAGACAGCAAAACAAGTTGTCAGACAGAGGCTCAAGGAAATTGAAAAAGATGTAGTCTACAATGAGTACAAACAGCGTGAAGGGGAGATGATCGTCGGGTACTATCAGAGAGAACGTGCAGGCACGATTTACATCAACCTGGGGAGGGCAGAGGGGATCCTGCCGAAAAGCCAGCAGTCGCCTCGGGAACACTATTCCCTCGGAGACAGAGTCAAAACGTATCTTCTTGAGGTAAGAAAAGAAACAAAAGGTCCTCAGATTGTTCTTTCACGAAGCCACCCGGCATTCGTGAAGAAGATCTTTGAGCTCGAAGTTCCCGAAATCGCTGATGGCACCATACTCATCAAGGATATTGTCCGCGATCCTGGTTACAGAACGAAAGTTGCTGTGTTCTCTCCACGCGAGGAGATAGACCCTGTGGGAGCGTGTGTCGGACTGAGGGGGATACGCATTCAGGCCATCGTGAGCGAGCTCGAGGGCGAGAAAATCGATATTATCAAGTGGGACACTGATGTAAAAAGATATATAGCGAATGCGATGAACCCAGTGAAAATTCTTCGAATATTCGTAATCGATGAGGAGAATCAGGAAGCGATTGTGGTTGTTCCCGAGTCACAGCTTGCCATCGCCATAGGCCGTCAGGGGCAAAATATCCGCCTTGTATCGAAACTCGTTGGGTGGAAGCTCGATGTGATCACGGAACTCGATTTCGAGAAATCAGAATATGCAGATTTTGCCAGAAAGGCGGCTGACGAGCTTTTCAGCGTGGAAGAAGAAGCAGAAACGGAAGTGACGTCTCTGCAGGATATTCCCGGTATCGAACAGGAAGAACTTAAAATTCTTGAAAAGGCAGGTTACACGAACATCGAGGATGTCATTGACAAAAGTCCTGAAACACTCGTCCAGATCGAGGGCATAGACGAAGGCATGGCAAAAAAAATCCTGAGTACCATTTCCGAAAACGTCGAAATCGTTGAGGAAGAGGTGGTGCAGACTGAAGAAAAAAAACCCCAGGCGGCAGAAGAAAGCGCAGATGTTGAGTACTATGAGTGCCCGAACTGCGGTGCACGAATCACTGAGGGTATGTCGAAGTGTCCTTCCTGCGGAGTTGAGCTCGAATTTAAAGAAGAAGATTAGGTTTTTACTTGTTTTGTATGTGTAAAATGCATATTTTCAATTGAATGTGTGACGGGCGCATTCAAGCCGG
This sequence comes from uncultured Spirochaetota bacterium, assembly GCA_964583615.1. GTDB lineage: Bacteria > Spirochaetota > B62-G9 > B62-G9 > DRHN01 > CAZOWM01. The sequence continues at coordinate 35,863 of CAZOWM010000026.1, forward strand.
TTTTATTCTTCATCGAGGTATGACATGAAGGTTGATGAGTTGGCAAAATCCCAGGACATGACTTCGAAGGAAGTTTTAAATGTGCTCGACACACTTGGAATAAAGAACAAGAAGTCGACGAGCAGGTTGAACGAAAAAGAAGTTGAGAATGTCCGCCAGTACATATCTGAGAACATCGAAAAAAAGCCTGAAGTGGCGCTCATCAAAAAGAAAGCGAAGCCGGAAGAGGAAGAACATAAAAAAATCGTCATCAAAAAGAAGAAGGTAATAATTCTAAAAAAACCTCATAAAGCGGTGTCGCCTGAGGAAAAGAAACCAGAAGTTCGAACGAAAGCTGAAAGGGCGCCTGTAAAGAAGAAAGAAGAGGGGGGTGTCACAGGAGCGAAAGCGGTGAAGGAAGCTGCCGCACCTGGTCGAGTGCGGGTCGAGGGCAAGAAAGAGGAAGCTCAGAAAAAGGAAGAGAAGAAGCCCGTCTTCAGGCTCAAGGAGAAGAAAGGACCGAAAGAGGAGCAGAAAGAAGCAGGGAAAAAACCCCAGAGAGGAAAAAGATACACTTTCAGGAGAGAAAAGAGACTCGAGGAAGAGGAAGAAGCAAACCTCGACAAATTGTTACAGTATAAGAGAAAAGACATAAGAACATCGCAGGTCAGTCCGGTCCCAAAGGAGATAGAAATCCTCGAGACAATAACCGTCGGCGAACTGGCGAGGAAGATGAATCTCAAAGCCAGCGATCTGATATCAAAACTGATCGCTCTCGGGGTAATGGCGCGTATCAACGACCAGATCGACGCGGAAACAGCAACTCTCGTCGCGTCAGAATACGGCTGTGAAGCGAAAGTCATTTCGCTTTACGAGCAGACGGTAATCGAAGACAGGGAGGACAAACCCGAAGACCTGGTGCCCCGTTCTCCCGTTGTTACGATAATGGGGCATGTTGATCACGGAAAGACCAAATTGCTTGATGCGATCAGAAACAGTAATGTGGTCGCCACAGAGACCGGAGGTATCACACAGCATATCGGTGCATACAAGGTAAACATCAAAGACAGGGAAATTGTGTTTCTCGACACTCCCGGTCATGAGGCGTTCACCATGATGAGGGCGCGCGGTGCCAAGGTAACAGATATTGTCGTGCTCGTTGTTGCAGCGGACGACGGTGTCATGCCGCAGACGGTGGAGGCAATCAGCCATGCGAAGGAAGCTGCGGTTCCCGTCGTTGTTGCGATAAACAAGATCGATATTCACGGCGCAAATCCGGACAAAGTGAGAAACGAGCTCGCAGAGCGGGGTATTGTTCCTGAAGCATGGGGTGGTGAAGTTCTTATGGCGGAAGTTTCCGCATTAAAGAAGACGGGGATCGACAAGCTCCTCGAAGCGATCCTTCTCCAGGCAGAAATGCTTGATCTCAGGGCAAATCCAAACAGAAGTGCGCAGGGCACGATCATCGAATCCAAGATCGACAGGGGGAGAGGAATTGTCGCCACTGTTCTCGTCAGCAAGGGGACTCTGAAATTACAGGACCCGTTTGTAGCGGGGATTTACGCAGGCAGAGTAAGGGCTATGTTCAATGAGAACGGTGTTTCGCTTGAATCTGCCGGACCGTCAGATCCTATTGAGGTCATCGGTTTTTCCGGACTTCCCATAGCCGGGGATCCCTTTCAGGTCATGGAAAACGAGAAGGTCGCAAAGCAGATAGGGCAGAAGAGACAGGAACTGAAGAGACTCGAGGAATCTCAGAATGTGAAAAAAGTGACGCTTGAAAACCTCTACGAGCAGATCAAGGAAGGGGAGATTCAGGAGCTGAAGGTCATTATCAAAGCTGATGTACAGGGTTCTGTGGAAGCGCTACGGGATTCGCTCGAAAGGCTCTCCAACACGCAGGTGCGGCTCAACTGCATTCATGAAGGAGTGGGGGCAATCAATGAGACAGATGTGGGCCTTGCTTCCGCATCAAATGCGATCATTATTGGGTTCCGCGTCAGACCGAATACCAAGGCGAGCGAACTTGCGAAAAAGGAAAAGGTGGATATCAGGCGATACGGAATCATCTATGATGTGATCGAGGACGTGAGGTCCGCCATGGAAGGCCTGCTTGCTCCGGAACTCCGTGAAGAGATTGTCGGAACTGCCGAAGTGCGCAAAGTGTTCAAGGTGCCCAAGATCGGCAACATTGCTGGATCTTACGTGGGCAGCGGACGGGTGACGCGCGGTGACAACGTAAAGGTGATCAGAGACGGCATCGAGATTTACACTGGAAAGGTAGAAGGACTCAAACGGTTCAAGGAGGATGCAAAGGAGGTCCAGTCCGGGTTCGAATGCGGAATCAAAATAGACAACTTTGACGACCTCAAGGAAGGTGATGTGTTCGAGACATTCGTCATCCATGAAATTGCGCAAAAGCTCGACGTGAATGCATGAGATACACGATAAATGGACATAAAGTCAAAAAGACTAGAAGGATTGATCAAAGTAAAACTCTCTCTACTGCTCTTGAAAGGTCTTAAAGACCCCCGCCTCGAGTCATTTCTCACAATTCTCGATGTTTCCCTTTCCAAGGATGGGAGAACAGCCCGGGTAGTGGTTTCCGTGATCGGCACGGATGAGGAAAAGCAGTCTGCAATCCGCGGGCTCGAAAGCGCCCGGGGGTATATTCAAATGAGACTGGGAAAGGAATTGAGGGTCAAGTACATTCCCCATCTGTTTTTCCAGCTCGACGATAAAACAGAAGAAAGAGTCAGGTTCGTACACAGGCTCACGGAACTTGAGAGAAATGAAGATTCTGAGAACCCTGCCGGAGAGCAAAACGGGAACGACTAATTAAATGGGTATCAGTAATCTTCCCTTGAGGAGGTTGTTTTTCCGTCTTCGCCATGTCAACAGAAAAGAACAAGCTCGAAGTGTGGTCATTGTTCACCGGAGCGGAGAACATCGTGCTCACAACGCACGTGAGGCCGGACGGTGACGGGATAGCTTCAGAGCTTGCCCTTTATAGAATACTGAGATTCCTCGGGAAAAAGGTGTATGTGCTGAATCAGGACAAAGTTCCGGATATGTACGTATGGCTTCCGGATTCTCAAAAAATAATTTCTCTGGATGAAAGCGGCAGTTTTCATCTTCCTTCAATCGATCTTTCCGTGCTTCTCGACTGTTCGAGCAGGGACAGGATCGGCTCCGTGTACGAATCTATCAAGCATTCGAAGACCATTGTCAGTATTGACCACCATCAGGACTCCGACTGCTTTCGGGACGGCTGTTATATTGATACCAGTGCTTCGAGTGTCGGAGAGCTTCTGTTCGGGGTGATACCCGACATAAAGAAGTACATCGACCATGAGGTCGCAACATGCTTCTATGCGTCAATCCTTACAGACACGGGGTCATTTGCATTTTCGAACACCTCGAAGAGAGTATTTCAGATTGTTGCAAAGCTCATGGATTATGGCGTGTGCCCGGATCACGTATTTCAGATGATATACAATCAGAAAAAACTCAGTCATTTTCGTCTTCTCGGTAAAGCACTCGAGCTCATGAAAACGGACGAAACAGGAAGGATCGTGTATGTAATCCTTCCCCTCACGGTGTATAAAAAAACCGGTGCGGGAGAGGAGGACAACGAAGGGATTCTCGAGGTAATCCGCGGGTTGAGAAACTGCGAGCTGATCATCATGCTCAGGCAGCTTAACCAGAAGAGCTTCAAAGGGAGCCTCAGGTCCATAAAAAGGGTGAACTGCAATTATCTCGCTCGTCTGTACGGAGGCGGCGGCCACTTCAAGGCGAGTGGTTTCGTGCAGAAGGGGGATGTGCGCAGGATGGGTCCTTCTATGGTGGAGAGAATTTGTCGTATCGTGAAGGAAAAAGGGTGGGTGTAAACGGAATCGTTCTCTTGGATAAAAAAAAGGGTGCTACCTCCTTCGAGACAGTGCGGAAGCTCAGGGGCAGAATTGGTGTGAAAAAGGCGGGGCATACAGGCACGCTGGACAAGTTCGCATCAGGCCTGCTCGTCGTGTGTGTCAATAACGCAACAGCAGTTCAGGATCTGCTGATGGCAAAGTTCAAGCGTTATGTGGCAACACTGAGGCTCGGAGTTGAAACGGACACACTCGATGAATACGGAAAGCCAACAGTCAAAAAACCTTTCCAACCGATCTCTGATGGGGAAATCCTCGAGGTCCTGAAAAGTTTTCTGGGTACATCCAGACAGATACCTCCGGCTTTTTCAGCGATTCACATAAACGGGAAAAGATCATACAAGAGGGCGCTCGGTGGTGAAGATCTTCATCTGCGTTCCAGGGAGATAGAAATCAGGGAGATTTCGCTCATAGAGGCTGGGGAAGAGACGGTATCTTTTGAGGTGCTTGTGTCAAAGGGCACCTATGTAAGATCTCTAGGAAGAGATATTGCCCGTGCGCTCGGTACATGCGGATATCTCACAGACCTTCGGAGACTCGAAATCGGAAAATTTTCAGTGAAGGATGCGAGCAGTATCGATGAAGTCGGAGATAGCGTTCCTATAATTTCCATGATCGACGCGTTGTCCGATTTTCCGGCAATTACCGCAGATTTTGAAGAGACACGGAAGATATACAACGGTGTCCCCCCGGAAAAAGTGCTGAATAAAGACGAGATGATGCGCATGCCGAATGGGTTTGTGCGTGTTATTTCTGCCGGTAATCTTATCGCACTCGTTGAGAAGGGTGAAACACTTCGGTACTTCAGAGTATTCAAGCACAACGATGCCGCCTAATTGCAGAAAAATAGTGAATTCATGAAACGGTTTTGTGAGACGGGATGTGTATATTATCGAACGGATAGAAAAACTCGAGCCATTTTATAAACGAATCGGTCTCAGTATCGGCAACTTTGAAGGTTTTCATCGCGGTCACACGAATATCATTCACTCACTCCTGCACGAGTCGAAGAAAAAGAAACTTTTTTCCGCAGTCCTCACCTTTAAACAACATCCCATGAAAGTGCTCAACGGCGTAGAACCCGAACGGCTCTGGGCTCCGGCTGACAAGCTGGAAAGCTTTATGAAAGCGGGAATAGATCTATTGATCTACATAGATTTCTCCCGGGAGTTCGCCTCTCTCTCCCCTCTGGAGTTCATCTGTATGATGAAAATGCGGTTTGCTCCGCGCCTCTTTTGCCTTGGAGCCAATTTCCGGTTTGGGCTGAACAATGAAGGAGACATCGATTTTCTCACAAGAGTGTCTCATTCACTCGGGTTTACAATCGTCTCCGTTGCGGAACAGCTGCATGAGGGGGCTCCTGTGTCGAGCACGAGAATCCGGCGCGCAGTGAAGGAAGGCCGGATGAAACTGGCCTCAGACATGCTTGGCAGAAATTATGCAATCGATCTGCGCTTGGCCTTTGACGATACTAAGCTCTCCCCATTTGTTCCCAATACCGCTCTTCCGGACAGGGGCACATATTACGGAGAAGTACTCGATCTTGTAACTCAGAGGAAACAGCGCGCCTCCATACGGATAAACGGACCTGCAGTAAGCCTTCTGCAACGGTTTCCTGATCATTGCACTCATCTCCAAAAGTTCATTTTTGCCCCTGAGGACAGAAAAGAAAAAGTAATTTGATATTTTATTGAAAATGTGTATATTTAGACCATTGAATCAAAGGAGCAGTCAATGTCATTAACAAAGGAACGAAAAAAGGAAGTGATCGGAACGTATAAAAAACATGAGGCCGATACCGGTTCACCGGAGGTCCAAATTGCGCTCCTTACAGAGAGGATCAATACGCTTACCGAACACTTTAAAACACATACAAAAGATCACCATTCGAGGAGAGGTCTCTTGAAACTTGTGGGACAGAGAAGAAGACAGCTTGATTACCTGAAGAGAAAGGATATTGAAAGGTATAGAGAGATCATCACGAAACTGGGAATACGAAAATAGAAAAGGAATTATATGTTAGAACAGATCGAATGTAAAATTGGAGAAACGCTGTTTGTATTTGAAACGGGTAAGATAGCGCGACAGGCGAATGGAAGCTGTCTCGTACGATGCGGTGGCTCGGTAGTGCTGGCCACAGTGTGCACCTCAAACGAAGAGGTAAAAAGTCAGGATTATCTTCCTCTCACCGTGAATTACAAGGAAAAATATTATGCTGCAGGGAAGATTCCCGGGGGTTTTATCAAAAGAGAGGGCCGCCCGAAGGACAAGGAGATACTCGTTTCACGTCTCATTGACAGACCGATTCGTCCGCTTTTCCCGAAGGGGTACAGAAAAGAAATTCAGATTCTCGCCACCACGATATCAACCGACCAGATTAATCCGCCTGACATTCTCGCGATGAACGGAGCCTCACTTGCGGTAGGGCTCTCGGATGCACCGTTTCAGAGCTTTATCGGTGCGGTGAGAGTGGGAATGGTCGACGGCAACTACATTGTAAACCCCACGTATGAGCAGATTGAAGAGGGCAAACTCGATCTTGTGATCGCAGGGGTCGAGGATGCAATCGTCATGGTTGAGGGGGGGGCAGTTGAAGCAACAGAGGACGAAGTTATCGAGGCGATAAGCTTTGCTGAAGAATTCATAAGAGATATGATAGAAGCTCAAAAAGTGATCGTTCAGAAAGCGGGAAAATCCAAACAGGATTATGTTGCCGAAGAGGTTTCAGAGGAACTCGTGCGTGAGGTACGCAGGATCGCTCGTCCGCTCTATGAAGAAGCCTGCTTTGTTCCAGGAAAGCTTGCACGGCAGTCCGCTCTCGAAATTGCGGGGAAAGTGACATTTGATAAGATAAAGGAAAGCTACGGTGAGGAAGTATACCCGCAGGTAGCAGAAGTTCTCGAAGAAGTGGAAAGAGAAATCGTCAGGGATTCGATCCTCAAAGACAACAAGCGGACCGACGGGAGGGGGCTCAATGAGGTTCGACCGATTAGTATAGAGCTCGGTCTTCTCCCGCGTACACACGGATCAGCGCTTTTCACCCGCGGTGAAACCCAGAGTCTTGCGATCACAAGCCTTGGGACCGTAAATGATGAGCAGCGGTTCGATGATATCGAGGGCGAGGGTACGAAGAGTTTCATGCTTCATTACAACTTTCCTCCCTATTCCGTTGGCGAAGTGGGGTTTGTCAGGGGTCCAGGCAGAAGGGAGATCGGACACGGGCACCTTGCAGAGCGTGCGATATCTCCGATAATGCCGCGCAAGGAAAGCTTTCCCTATACGGTCCGCGTGGTATCAGAGATTCTGGAGTCCAACGGCTCTTCATCAATGGCCACCGTGTGTTCCGGAACACTTGCGCTTTTAAGCGCAGGCGTTCCCCTCAAGGACTCGATTGCCGGAGTTGCTATGGGGCTCGTATATGAAGACGGGAAATATGCCGTTCTCACCGATATTCTCGGATCGGAAGACCATCTCGGCGACATGGACTTCAAGGTGGCGGGAACAAAAAACGGCATCACCGCTTTGCAAATGGATATCAAAATCAGCGGAATAACCAGAGAAATAATGAAGGAAGCGCTCGAACAGGCGCGGCAGGGGCGGTTGTTTATCCTGGATAAAATGGCACAGGTGATCAGCGAGCCAGCGCAAAGTATATCAACCTATGCGCCGAAAATTCTCACCATGAAGATCTCACCCGAAAAAATCGGAACGGTAATCGGACCAGGGGGAAAAACCGTACGATCGATCATAGAGAAGACAGGGGCAGAGGTCAATGTGGAGGATGATGGAACTGTCACGATTGTGAGGAGAAACACGGGCGATGCCGATAGGGCGTACGAGATGATCAGGACTCTCACTGAGGACGTGGAGGTAGGTAAGATCTATGAGGGCCGCGTGAAAAAGATCGTTGATTTTGGAGCCTTTATCGAGATACTGCCTGGTAAGGAAGGGCTCTGTCACATCAGCCAGCTCGATTTCAAGCGGGTGAACAAGGTGACTGATATGCTGAAAGTCGGAGACTCGGTAAACGTAAAGGTGAGAGATATCGATTCGCAGGGGAGGATCAATCTCAGCAGGAAGGACGCACTGCCCAAACCCCACAAGTCATATGACAACCGCTGAACTGCTCCATATAAAATCTATTGTTTCAGCCTCCAAAACATTTTTCCGCTTTTTCAGCATCTCTCGATGCGAACAAACTGCTTCGGGTCAGGTCCCCTGTAGAGACTTGTTGGTCTGTAGATTCGATTGTCGCTCCTCTGTTCCAGTATGTGACCGAGCCACCCTGCGACACGCGCCATTGCGAATATTGGTGTAAAGAGTATGCTCGGTATGCCGAGAAGCCGGTATACAGCGCCGGAGAAAAAATCCACATTCGGGTAGACCTGTTTTCCTTTCGCTTTTATTATTTCCTCGAACACGTGCTCCACTTCCTTGAGTATTTCGTAATCGCGATAGTCGTTTTTTTTCTCCGAAAGTTCATGGAGGAATTTTTCCATGATCACTGCTCTTGGATCCTTTGCCTTGTACACACGGTGCCCCATTCCCATCACCTTTGATTTCCTGCGAAGCGCGTCTTCTATCCAGGATTTTACATTCTCTGTGCTCCCGATATCGTCAACCATCTGAAGCACCTTTTCATTTGCCCCGCCATGAAGAGAACCGTAGAGAGCACCCATGGCAGCCGATATGCTGCAGTAGCATGTGGAAAGAGTGGACGCAACAACGCGCGATGTAAAAGTCGAAGCATTAAACCCGTGCTCCGCATGCATGATGAGACACTTATCCATGATCTCGCCCTCGCGGGGATCGGGCTCGGTGCCGTGAAGCATGTAAAGAAAATTTGCTCCATGAGAGATATCCATACGCGGCGCGACGTACTCTTTGCCCTCCCTGAAACGCTGAAGAGCGGCGACAACGGTTGCCATTTGAACAACCTGGTGAAGAGTATCCCTGCAGTTGCAGTATGCGGAGTGCTGGATTTTGTGCTCTATATAGCTGCTGAGATAGGAAACCACAGACTGCAAAAGCTCCATGGGATGTGCATCAGCGGGAAATGATCTGACCATTGACTTGATTTCATCGCGGATTTCACGACTTTTTCTCATTTTCTGAGAAAACTCCTCGAGCTGTATGCTGTTGGGAAGTTTTTTATAGAGAAGAAGATACGTCACCTCCTCGAATGTGCAGTTTTCCACGAGATCGTCTATCGAGTACCCCCGATAGTAGAGTTTACCGTTTATCCCATCAATT
>CAZOWM010000026.1:45123-46888 GCA_964583615.1 uncultured Spirochaetota bacterium
CAATTCATCAGTTTTTTTGTCCGCGACAATTTTCACGAATCCTTCTGTATCACCGCGCGTGAGCGCGCGGCCGTTTACCCGAAAACGGAAGACCCCCACATTTACTTCTTTGCCTGCTTCCTTTGCCTGCATTTCCGTAATCCCCACTGTTGCGATTTCAGGCGACGTGTAGATTATCCTGGGGACCGTGCGGTAGTTAACGCATCCAGGCAAGCCGGCGATAATTTCAGCGCACGCAATCCCTTCTTCCTCGGCTTTATGTGCAACCATAGGGGGCCCGATGAGATCACCGATTGCGTATATTCCGTCGATTCTTGTTTGAAACCGCCCGTTCACCAGAATAGCTCCTGACTTGTCTTCAACATCAACACCCACATTGTCAATTCCGAGACCCTTTGCGGCGGGAGTTCTGCCGGCTGCCACCAGTACCTTGTCTGCTATGATTTGCTTCTTTGTGCCCGATTCGTCCTCTGTATACAGCACAAGCCTTTCTTCTTTTTTATCATGATGGGTAACCCGTGTGGATAGGTGAAAGGACATTCCCTGGTTTGTGAGTGCTCGCCTGAGCGTGCGGGAGAGCTGTGCATCCATTCCCGGAGCGATCTCAGGCATCAGTTCGATAAACGTCACCTCGGCTCCGAGACGGGACCACACGCTTCCAAGCTCGAGTCCTATTGCGCCTGCACCCACGATTACGAGTTTTTCCGGCACGCGTTCAAAATTGAGAGCTTCCGTGGAACCGACTATCTGCTCACTGGACTCGAGAAGGGCCTTTGAAGGGATACATCCGATATTGAGGCAAGTCCCTCCCGGGTTACGCATGTTGTCGATGCAGGCAACATTCAGGCCGAGCTGAGCTGCCCGTATCGCAGCAACGTAGCCCCCCGGTCCGGCCCCGATAATCAGCACATCAAAGCCATTGTTCTGGGTTCTCATATCCTTACTTCCGCTGTTCCAAGTGCGAATCTGTTTCACCTGCTCCATGTTTACCTCATTGAACGTTGTGAGATGGGCGGAATCACGCTGGGACGCAACGAGGCGTTGTGCGGTACGTATCCGAATGTTTGTCATTTTTACCCGTGTTTGTTTCACTGTTTCAGAAATTTCTCTCAGTTCAGGGCGTGGCCCTTCGCGCGGTTCCGAAGGAAGTCTCTGCTCGAGTTCGATAGAAGGCGAGGGTGTTTCTCTTTGTTCGACGATTTCGAGCACGTCCTTTTTCAGAATTCTTCCGTCTTTCCCGGATCCCTGAATCTCATCGGGATAGAGCTGATACTGATGGATGAGCCGATGTACAGCAGGTGAAAGTGTGTGAGGTGCGGTTTCATCTGCCGTTTTTCCAGGTTCAGTAACTGATTTTTGCAGTGAAGGCTCGGTTTGCCCGGGCCGGGTTTTCTTTTGATGAGGCTGTACGTCTTTCGCGTCCTCGAGGGTTTCGACTGTCTGTCCAATGCTCACCTCGCTTCCTTCAGACACCTTTATTCTCAGCATACCGGATGCAGGAGCGGGTATGGAGAGGATCGCTTTATCGGTTTCAAGCTCAAACAGGTCTTCTCCCTCGGAAACCATCTCTCCCTCCTTCTTCAGCCATGCGGAGAGAATACCCTGTGTTACCGATTCCCCCACTTTAGGGATGGATACGTCGGTTTTCATTTTCTTCTCTTTCCTTTTTTCTATTGCATAGAATCCCAAAGAGCGGATTCCACACGTTTGTTTTCGTGCAGATTCATCGTATGCAATAGTGTTTGAAGAATCGACTGCTGTTCCT
>CAZOWM010000026.1:46988-49597 GCA_964583615.1 uncultured Spirochaetota bacterium
TCCTCAGGATGCTTTTTGGAGTCATGATGATGAGCGGTTTTTTGTCCTTATCCCTGACATGAGTGCGGAGGAGGTGGAAGTACTGCGCGGGAGTCGTTGGAATGCATACTTTTATATTGTTGTCCGCACACAGCTGAAGAAACCGTTCCAGGTGAGCGCTCGAGTGTTCAGGGCCCTGCCCTTCATACCGTGCGGAAGAAGTAAAACAATACCGTTTTTGGCCTGCCATTTTGACTCTCCGGCGACGATATAGTTGTCAATGATCACCTGAGCTCCGTTACAAAAATCCCCGAACTGTGCCTCCCACAAAACAAGCGTATCTGACCGCACGAGCGCATACCCATACTCGAATCCGAGTACGGAGAACTCTGAAAGCGGACTGTCGTATACTGCAAACTCTGCCTGGTTTTTTTCGAGATGGTTGAGGGGAACGTAGGAGACGGGGCGCGAGCTCTGCGTATCCCACCACACCGCGTGCCTTTGCGAGAATGTGCCCCGTGCGCTGTCTTCCCCACTGAGCCGGATATGGACACCCTCAAGGAGGAGGGAGCCGAAGGCCAGTGCCTCGGCAAGAGAAAAGTCGATCTGGCCTCCGTTTTCGAGCCTGTGAGCTCTGTCTTCGACGATCCTTTCCAGCTTTCCGTGCATGTGAAACCCTCGTGGAATAGCGGTGATCCTGTCCACGATTTTTTTCAGTACGTGCTCTTCAACACCCGTATCCCCATGATCGGAAGAATGCGTTCTGGAATCGATTTTCCGAACAGTGGAGATTTATTCCGACTTGATCTTCTGAAGATCTTCCTTCAGGGATTCTTTGAACCTCCAAGCAAGAAGCTCGCCATCTTCTTTTCGGAGCACACCGGTTTTATCAAGCACCCTGAGGTAGCGCTGTGTGGTGCTGGTGTGATATTTAATGCGTTTGTACATCTTCGGGTGGGTGAATGAGGGCTCGTCACCTTCGTTGTGGCCATGACGTTTGTAGAACACAATGTCGATGATCACGTCCCTTCTGAAATTTCGCCTGAACTCGAATGCGAGGTGTGCCGCGTGAACGACTGCTTCCGGGTCGTCGCTGTTTACGTGGAGTATGGGAATGTGCAGCATCTTGCCGATGTCCGTGGGAAAGAACGTGGAACGAGCATCCTTGGTCGATGTGGTGAAACCGATTTGGTTGTTTACGATGATATGAATTGTACCGCCTGTGCTGTATCCTTTCAGCTGTGAAAGATTGAGGGTTTCAGCCACCACTCCCTGCCCCGAAAATGCCGCGTCGCCGTGAATGAGGATCGGGATTACCCGGCTTCCAGTGAGGTCTTTCTTTTTTTGCTGTATTCCACGCGCGATTCCCTGGACAACGGGATCGACCGATTCCAGGTGGCTCGGGTTTGGCACAAGATTGATCATGACGTGGTTGCCGTTCTCGTGCACATGATCGAGCCGGTAACCTCTATGGTATTTTACGTCGCCGCTTCCACCATACAGGAAAGGATCGAAGATATCCTCGAATTCGGAAAACACTTCCACGATGGGCTTGTTGAGTATGTTGGTGAGTACATTGAGCCTGCCACGGTGGCTCATGCCGATCACGATATCCTCGATCGCTGAATCAACGGAGACATCGACGAGAAAGTGCAGGGCCGGAATCAGTTCTTCAGCACCTTCCAGAGAAAACCGTTTCTGTCCGATGAACTGGGAGTGAAGGAAGTGTTCGAACACCTCCGCCCTCACCAGGTCTTCGAGAATCATCTTTTTTTCTCTGCTCCGAATACCGGTTTACCGTGTGTAGTTTCCATTTTTTCGATTATCCATCTTCTCATCTTTTTGTTCTGGATGTGCAAGAACTCTATGCCGATGGATGAGCAATAGGTTTCTCTAAGCGACTGAATGATGTCTCGCAGCGGTGCCAGCGGAGGCTGGAGGACGCGCACGCTCGAGAATACGGTATCGAGATCGCCCTCATCGAGACCGAATTCGCGAAGTGTGAGTGTTTCGTAAATTCCTTGATCCTGCTCGTTCATGTACAGAAGATCTGCCGAATAATAACCGACAAGGGGATTGAGCCGGGCGTAGAGGTAACCGACGTCACGGTATGCCCAGATGAGGCTTTCCACTTTTCCCTGTTTGTATTGAATAGTGTGCAAGGAAGGTGCCGCAGCCGCCGGCTGATCCGGCGTTTTCACACCTGTTCCTGAGAAAAAACGGTCCCACTCAGAGCTCACTGCGTTTCTGTTTTTCCGCCACTCCTCATAGAGTTGTTCTACATACTGCAGGTTTTCTGGAGAAATGCCCTTCTCAGATACGTTTTTCTCACCTTTCGGTCCGGAGATGCACGAGACGCCAGAACGGAGATTTATTTACCCGGCAGACACCGAAGCCCTGTCATCAATATAATTATCTCCGTATAGCAGGACAAGATGCAAAGCGTAGGCCCCGGTATCCGATGCCCTACAGCAGATCTTTCAGAAGATCTGGAATTTCGTTCGGCCGGGAAGCAACAGGTACACCCGCCGTTTCAAAGGCAGCGATTTTTGCTTCTGCTGTTCCCTTTCCCCCTGAGATGATTGCACCGGCGTGACCCATTCTTTTTCCCGGAGGTGCGGTTCTTCCGG
>CAZOWM010000027.1:0-48102 GCA_964583615.1 uncultured Spirochaetota bacterium
TCTGCGTACTCTGCTTATACAGCAACGGTAGTCCGACAAGTGCACATAGGCTGCTATGTGTCTGATAGTAGTAGAAGATTTCGTAGATGCATGATTCCGACCTTTCTACTGTTAGGCGGTGTAACATTTCGCGCCAGCTGACAGCCCCTGGGATTTCCTGTGGTTTCGCTGAGGCTGGATAGAAATAGACATGGCCACAAATGGGCTGCATACGAAACAGCATACGGTAACTTTATTTTGATGGGGAAAAGCAACTTAAGCTTCATTCGCGAGCACATTCGTTTCCTTATATATTGGCTCGAGCACCATGTTTTAAAGAATGCTGACGTTTTCCATACCCTCATTGCTTTTAACATCATCCATAAAAATATGAAGATAACGATGACACTCTATGATACGATCACCAGAGGATAAACATTTCAAATCATCTACCGTGATACTCAAAGGTTTTCAGAAATATTATGATTGTATGGGTGAAGATATGGAATGATGGCTTCTCTATTATGCCATTTATTTCTCGACTCGGACGATGCGTCCCCCGTCGATCTCATCATCTTTAAAATAGAAAATCGATGAAAAAATGCTTTTGAAGAAGGTAACAATTCTTTGCCAGCCATGGACAAATAAATGAGTCCATTTTTCAAGAAAAGTTTTAGATACCTTCTGGCGTTCTCCTTTATCAAGGGAAATTAATTTTACCTTGGCTCCACTATCTTTCATTGATTTTGATTTTTTCAATAAAGTGAATTTCGATGCTTTTGCCCCTTTGTTTGCCACATTTTTCATATCCGATTTATTCAAGGCCAAATGCTCGTTTAATTTTCTTAAGTTTTTTTGCGCGAGTCCTATATAGTCTGATTCCGATGAGTACTCCTTATATTTTGCGATGAAACTATTGTATGCTTCTACGGTATTGGCCCTTTCTGTTTTTTTCCATTCCAGTTCTACGAGCCTTTTCTTCGCATCTTCAACATGTTCCCCATCCGGATTATTTGCGATAAATTCTAAATATGCCTCAATGGTATCTTGCTTTACCGCCTCATTATAAGATCTGTTCTTCTTTTTGAGTGAGGAAGTGGAAGCACATCCAAAAGCAATAATTATAATTGTTACAGATACAAATACCAATGAGATCAGGAGTTTATATTGGACGATCGATACCCTGTTTTTCTTAGCCATTTGATCCCTCAAAAAATCAAATTCTTTCTATTATAATATTAGAACAAATTACCTGACATATCAAAAAAATATTGAAAATAGAAGACAATTGAAATTACTCAGTATCGAGTGTATTCTGAGAATTAGTGGAAAAAAAGAAATTTTATTTGGAACCAATCGAAGTTGAGAGTTACTCTGGTCATAAGTTACACGAAAGCCCCAGGAAATTTATCCGTGAGAAAAAGCAATTCATCATACAGGAAATCATCGATCGATGGTACGAGGGGGGCATAAAACCTGATACTCCGATTATGAGCTACTTTAAAATTCGCGCTGATGATGGAAAGCACTATCTCATTCGGTACGATTCCTTCCGTGATGAGTGGACGATAGTGATTCGACCCTTTACCCAAGAATGATTTAAGATTTTATCTGAAAAATTAAACCATCAGCCCTGCAACACGTAAGGCATCCTTGTGAAATCAATTACGAGGAGGCTGATCAATGAAAGTCAGAACATTAGTCACGATTCTTGTTTTATCTGTAATTTCGATTACTAGTAGTTGTGCAACTGCTCCCAAGACACAAGAAAGAGAAGATGTCAATCAAGAACTATTCTTTTTGGGTGTAAAGAATGGTGACATTACGTTAGTAAAAAGGTCTATAGAGGAAGGAGCGGATGTGAATGCTGAGATCAAGGACGGATATACGGCATTGATGGACGCATCGTACATGGGACGCGTAGAGCTTGTGAGGTTGCTCATAGAGGCAGGCACCAGTGTAAATGCTCAAGATAACAAAGGACGTTCAGCATTACTAGTTGCATCCCAGGAAGGACATTCAGAGATTCTAAAGCTCCTTATCGAAGAGGGGGCCGATGTCAACGTTGAGAACAAGAAAGATGGAGCTACAGTGCTCATGTGGGCTCTATATAACGGGCTTCAGGATGTTGCCAGGTCAGTCATAGAAAAAGGAGCGGATATTCACGCAGAGAACAACAATGGACAGACCGCCCTGATGTTCGCATCCCAATATGGACACCCGGAAATTGCCCGGCTCCTCTTGGATCAAGGCGCTGATGTAAACGCTCGATCCAAAGAGGGAACTACGGCATTGATGTATGCAGCGAACTTTGGGAATCCGGAAGTTGCCCAAATCCTTATCGATGCGGGAGCCGATATCGACGCCCGAGGCAACAGAGAAGCCACAGCATTGGTGCTCGCAGAACAGATGGGACATGCTGAGGTAGCGCAGTTGCTCATCGAAGCGGGAGCTGATGTTGGGGCTCGCTCCAGGTTGGGAATAACAACGTTCATACAACTCGTAGTGGATGGTGATACTGATACCGTACAGAAGCTACTTGCGGCAGGGGCGAACGCCAATGCGATCGACGATGAAGGATTCACGGCATTAATGCTGGCAGCGAAACACGGACATGCAGAGCTGGCTGAAATCCTGATCCGTGCCGGAGCGGATGTCAACGCCGAGCTTGCGGATGGAAGAACGGCGTTGATGGCTGCGCTGTATTTTGGAAATAAAGTGATTGCAGAGCTGCTTATACAAGCAGGTGCGAATATTCACGCTCAAACCGATGCCGGCGCCACAGTACTGTTTTTCGCATCGGCCGGCGGGTTTGTGGACATCGCCCAACTGCTTATCGAGGCAGGAGAGGATGTTAACGCAAAGGTTTATACCGGTCACACCGTACTGATGATTACAGCCCAGCAGGGAAGCGCAGAGGCTGTCAAGCTGCTTATCGAAAAAGGGGCAAACGTCAACGCACGAGACAATCATGGAAGCACGACATTGATGACTGCATCGTATTTCGGTTATACAGAAATCGCCAGGCTGCTTGTCGAGGCGGGAGCGGAGATCAACGTAAGGGACGATGACAGTGACACAGCCTTGCTGCTCGCCTCGGAGCAGGGACACTCAGAAATAGTGGAATTGCTGAAAAAAGCGGGGGCAAACGAATAAACGAGATTGAAGCTTTCCCGTTTCTCCTAAAGGAGAGCCTCCAGAGCCGCCCAGAACTCGTCGTGAGCACACTTGATGTCCTCTGCTCGGTGCTTTCCGGGATTGCCTTCCGGGAGTTCTATGATGAGTAGAACTTGTGTGCAATCACGGTATACTTGCATAATCAACGCATACATGAGTGTTCTTGAGAACGCGGCAATTGTAGCACTCTTACCCAGCAGATTATAGTGGGGCTCATGGTAATCAGCTCCTACATCTTTGCATGCCGCTTTACAGGCCTCGAACAGCTCCTCAAGTGGGACTGAGTACTCCCTGACCAGGTCTGAACTCGTGACTCGGGCGGAGTCCTCTTCGACTGGTTCAGCCCCCGTGGTACCTACGGCATCCTCTTCAACTGGGGCCCGAGCTGTGGCACATCCGTACAGGACCACCACGAGGATGACCGACAGTACCAATCGAGTCACTACACATCCTATACACGAATTGATAGAGGCCTTTATCATTCGAGATTCGCGTATATACGCCAACAGTTCCCCTTTGCCGGTTAAATATTTGTGATTGCATTGAAAAACGATACCCTTCTTGCAAATATCCTATCCTTCATAGAACATTCTGTCAAGAATGAAGAAAATGAGAGGTTTCAAGGGCAATACTGAAAATATGGACGGTCAGACCTCACTCATTGATATTCCGTATTCAGAGCTGATGCTGGAATAGATACCGTGATTCGCACACTGTCGTTAATCTTTTGCACTCGCCTCTCTGAGCACGTTAACGACATCGAGATGTCCCTCTTCTTGTGCAATTTTGAGGGCTGATCTAATATCCTTATTCCTCACAGCCCCGTCCTCCAGCAGGGTTTTCACGACATCTGTGTGACCACCACGTGCAGCCCTCATCAGGGCTGTCGTATCACTAATATTTCTCGCATTCACATCCGCTCCCGCGCTCAACAATACGCGCACTGTTTCTGTATGACCTCCCGATGCCGCACTATACAAAGCCTCGGCCAAGTCAATATCAGCACCCTCAGCCAACAGGTACTGCACAACGTCGGTATGTCCTCCATCTGCTGCCAGGCGGCTTGCTGAATAACCGTGGGAATCTTCTTCATCCAAACTAAATCCAGCTTCATGAAAGAATCGTACGACATGTAAATGCCCTTCGGCAGCCGCGATCAGCATGGCCGATCGACCGTTGTACGATTCCTTCGTTTCGATATCGATGCCATCCGCGATCAGGGCTTTCAGTAAACGGAGATCACCCTTCTCCGCCGCTTCGAGAAACTGCTCCCTCGGCAGTAGGAAAGAGACGGACTTGATTTCTTTTTCTTTCTTCAGATCCCATATTCTCAATGTATTGTCCTCCAAGTGAACGGCAAGGAGCTTGCCGTCCCGACTGAACGCACCTTCAACAGGCTGGCTTTGCGGATAATAGGACTGACGGATCGTCCAGGTGCCTGTATCCCACAATTGTACCGGGAACTTCCCCTGATGAGCGAGAACGGCCAGAGTTTCCCCGTCAGAGTCGAAGAACAAGCTCCTGACGGTACCATCGACCGGCAGCTCTTTCAGTATCTCGTCTGTCTTTGAATCTTTGACAACAATTGGTGCTGCTTCCTTTCTCTCCGCTCTTGCAGAGATACTTCTTTCAGCACTTATTGCATGTGAATAGGCGGGCTCATCAGCACTGTGACTAACTTCTGAGAATTTTAAATCACTCTTTTTAGCTGTTCCATTCTCAATATTCCACAACATAATTTCACCAAAATCGTGATATGCAACGGTCTTATTATCCTCAAGAAATCTGATGAAGAAAACGGCAGGTGTATCGGTATGACCGACCTCATCACCCGTGTTTATGTCATAAACTCGAATCACTCCTTTCGACGGTTCAGTTCTAATCGTGATACTCACTGCCAGAAGATCCCCGTCCGAACTGAATAACAGATCGCTGACGGCGCTCTCCACCGGAATCATCCTGATGATTTTTCCTGTTTCGAGGTCGATCAACCTGACTGGACGTATCTTGGGCCAGAAGCCGTACGAGAAGGCAATGGTTTTCGCATCCGGAGAGAACTGCACGGAGCTGTTTCCTGCTCGGGCGCCATATCCCATCCCATGGGTATGTGAAGCCATAAGAGCAAGATTAACCACAGTTACAAAAAAGATCGTAACAAGGAAAAATCTTGTCTTCATCTTCGAGCCTCCTCGTGATTAATCACGGGTGCCTTACCGGATGCAGAGCTCATACGGTATGAAAGCAGAGCATTTTAAAATATCTTATTTTTTTGCCCCCGCCTCTTTCAGCAACTGCATAATGTCTGAATGCCCCCGTGCTGATGCATGCATAAGTGCCGTGATGCCAAAGTCAGCCTGTGCATTCACATCGGCCCTATTCTCTAAAAGCAGGGAGACAATATCCGGATAGCTATTTGCAGCGGCAATAATCAGTGCCGTGTATCCACTATTTTCTTGAGTATTTACATTAGCTTCCTCCTTTATAAGTATCTTTGCAATTTCAACATGCCCTTCCGACGACGCAAGCATGAGCGGGGTCCATCCGCTCTTCTTTTTATGATTAATATCTGCTCCCTCTGCTATTAGTATTTTGGCAATCTCTTCATTTCCATGCATTGATGCGATTGACAATGCCGTGAGGCCGTTCATGTCCTGAATATCAATCCAAATCCCCGCCTCAATAAGAAGTCGAACGATTTCAACTTCTGCCTCTCCGGCAGCGGCCATCAATACCGAGTACCCGCGATTATCCTGAGCATTGACATCTGCTCCCTTCTCAAGAAGAAACTGTACAATCTCTGTATGTCCCTTAAGCGCTGCGAATTCTAATGCCGTGTGTCCATTCTCAGTTTTTGCGTTTACGTCGACACCTTTCTTTATTTCCTGTTTTACATGAGCCAAATGACCACGACTAGCTGCCTGTATAAGAATATCTACATACGAAGCATGTACCGAGCTTCCCGGATATAACAGTCCGGCTATTATCAGTATGACGATTGATACCACGGTTTTTTTCATTCTCAAGCCTCATTCTAAATACAATTGATAGTGATTGTTATAAGTCGTGATTCGTCGATTTTAGATAAGCTCGCAGCAAGAAGCCAGCGGTTTGCCCATTCTTTATTTCTGTCTGCTCGTACAAATGAAAAACGTCAGCCTTCGTGTAAACATGTTACCTGAGCCAGTGGATTTTGTCCAGAATTAAGATTTCTCATAGTTTCACAGGGTATTCCTGAAAATAGGGATAGGCACTCCTCACTCCTAGGTATTTATTAAATTAAATATACCTCGATTGAATATGTCTATTTACCTTAATCCGATTTAAGATTTTGCACATTGTACTAAAAAACTCTCACCTTCGGTTGTATCATAGACAAAACCAACGGAATAACATCGGACACTTTTCCTGTGGAATCGTATATAAACTATAGACATTTGGTCTCAAATATTCGTGGAAGAGGTGTTATTACAATGAAATTATCCCATAAATTATTTTAATGTATATTTTTTAAAGCTTTTTCATAGGAAGCGTCATTTGCCATACATCCAGCAAGTGCAGATACTTCTACAATGAATTCACTATCATTTGCACTCCAATAAATAATCACTTCATACAAAAAACATGCTCGAAATAAAAAAACGTGGTATTATATTTGTCTACAGTTATTTGCAAGGAGAAATCTGAATGACAAATACATATACTGCAATAATAAAACAGGATGGAGATTGGTGGATTGGTTGGATTGAGGAAGTACCGGGTGTAAATTGCCAAGAAAAAAGTCGTGAAGAATTGGTTCAAACGCTCAAAGTAACTCTCAAAGAGGCTCTGGAATTTAACCGTCAAGAAGCAATCCAATCCGCCGTTTCAGAATATACAGAAGAGCCCCTGACCATATGAAACGAACCAGGCTTATCAAGCACCTAAAAAAACATGGTTGCGTATTTTTACGGGAGGGAAGAAAACATTCTTGGTGGTTAAATCCACAGCAGAACAAACGCTCATCAGTCCCCCGACATAATGAAATCAGTGATCAACTCGCAAGGAAAATATGTAAGGATCTGGGAATACCATTTGTGAAATAATTGCGTATTACCTTATTAACAGCATATTGATGTAAAGAGTGATTTAAAATATTTCGGAAATTCACATAAAATAAAACCCCTCAACTCAGAATGAGTCAAAGGGGTATTTTTTTGCTCCAGACACGACTCGAACGTGCGACCCACGGTTTAGGAAACCGTTGCTCTATCCTGCTGAGCTACTGGAGCCTGCACAAATAGTAATACAAAAAAGTGAATTGTCAAGCCTTTCGTCAGCCGGTGGAGTATAGTCAGTGAGTAAGTCGATGGCAAGACGGTTACAGCCTTTTGTCAGCCAGTAGTATGCCGTTTCCAGCCTTTCGCAAGCTGAAAAGCCGGAAAAGCTGTTGCCACGAAGTGTTCAACAGATTATGGTTTTCCTATACAATCTACACACTTCGGAAGCCTGATTGAAAATATAATTGTAGCAATCGTGAGGAGATTATCATGCAGATAGGAATAATCGGTCTTGGACGAATGGGCATGAATATGGCGAGGAGACTCATCCATGGACACCACGAGGTTGTCGTATACAACAGAACACAGGACAAAGTGAAAACGATGGAACAGGAGGGTGCAAGGGGAACTTCTTCTCTTGAAGAACTCGTACAGGCACTCAAGGCGCCACGCATAGTCTGGATCATGCTTCCAGCAGGAAATATCGTGGACCAGCACATACAGACACTCACCGGACTCGTCTCAAAAGACGACATATTGATCGATGGAGGAAACAGCAACTTCCGAGACGACATCAGAAGAGCAGGAGAGCTTTCAAAGGAAGGCATACGATACATGGATGCGGGAGTATCTGGCGGGATCTGGGGCCTCGAGGTGGGTTACTGCACGATGATCGGCGGTGAAAAGAAAGATTTCGATTACATCGAGCCCCTTCTCAAAACACTCGCGCCGAAGGACGGGTACCTCTACTGCGGTCCTGCAGGAGCGGGCCACTTTGTGAAGATGGTGCACAACGGCATCGAATATGCAATCATGGAAGCGTACGGCGAAGGATTTGAAATCCTCGAAGCGTCGCAGTACAGAGAACACATGAACTATCACGACATCGCACATCTGTGGAATCAGGGAAGTGTAATACGCTCCTGGCTCCTCGAGCTTCTCGAATCGGCGTTCCAAAAAGATTCGCGTCTTGAAAAAATACGAGGTTATGTGGAAGACTCTGGTGAAGGACGGTGGACTGTGCAGGAAGCGGTGAATACCGCTGTAAGCGCACCGGCAATTGCTCTCTCCCTTTTCAGACGCTTCACTTCACGCAAAGAGGAGCTTTTCTCAGACAAGATTCTCGCTGCGCTCAGAAACGAATTCGGCGGTCACGCGGTGAAAGAAAAATAGAATTTTTCAGCCACGCCGAAGTAAACAGCAGGCACTCAACTGTAAATAACAGGAACTCAGCTGAAAACAACAGGCTTTTGTATGAAGGGATATATCCGAAAGTTCGAAGACACAAAGGCGCTTGTTGAGGATGCCGCATCATTCGTCGCTGAACAGGCAAAAGAGAGTATCGATCGCAGGGGGTATTTCACCTTTGTGCTCTCAGGCGGAAACACTCCAGAGAGTCTCTACTCCCGCCTTGCCCAACTCCCATACAAAAAAACCATACATTGGGACAGGGTGTTCGTATTCTGGGGCGACGAGCGGTTCGTTCCAAAAAACGATTCCTCGAGCAACTACCGTATGGCTAAAGAGGTTTTGCTTTCAAAGGTCCCGATACCGGACGAAAATATTTTCCCGATTCCCGGTCTAGGTGAGGCAGAATCTTCACAAAATGCAGCGTCCCTTTACGAAGCACGCCTGAGAGATTTTTTTGCTTCAAATAAAATGTCGGGTAAAAAACCAGGGAAAATATCCGGCGCACTGCCCTCTTTCGATGTTACGCTTCTCGGGGTTGGAGAAGACGGTCACACTGCATCCCTCTACCCTGGCTCACCTGCGCTTGAAGAAAAAAAAAGATGGGTCTTAGCGGTTACCGCACCGGATTATGCTCCGGTGAAACAGAGGATCACGCTCACGTTGCCGGTGCTGAACAACTCGAAAAATATTCTCTTCCTCGTTTCAGGAGCGAGAAAAGAAAAGATACTAAACACGCTTTTCAACAAACAATCAGAAGAAAATGCATCTTCTCCTGCAGCTTTGATCAAGCCTTCTGGAGATCTTTACTGGTACACGGACGTACACTCTAAGAAAGCTGAGCTCTGAGTGAGAAACGGAAAAAAACTCGCTTGTTATCAAATCCAATGATAATGACAAAAAAGAAATGATTTACTATTATGGCCACTGCGATAATGAGAAATGGAAGGAGCCCTATTGTTAAAGGATCCAATATCAAGGAAAAATAAAAAACGAAGTGCGTATATGAGAAATCATAATCGGCGTAATATTTGGTTGCATGAATGATACCTGTATGTTAAATTCCAGACAAATATGGATATATGCCGTGTATGACGTTCCTTCACCAGTACTGCATCGACCAGTAGCGACTTTTATCATAATTAATTTTTGGTGATTAATTCAGATATTCATACTTTTTCAGCGATCGTTACATATTTCACTAAGTAAATATACATAGTGAAAGAAACTGTGTGCTGAGTTGGTGAATCGCTCACCAACGACTCATGAAGATTCCCGGGCATTTATCGCATTTAATACTAAAGGCAGAGTGACATGAACCAACAGGCAAAAAAGAAACCTCTCGTCAAGTGGCAGAAGCCGAACGTGGGTGTAATGTACGCATTGATTCCCGCGATACTGGCATCGGTCTACTATTTCGGGTGGCGAAGCCTTCTTGTGCTGAGTGTCGTGACGATCGCAGGATTCCTCACTGAGTACATCTTTTTACGGGCCTATTACAAAGAGCCTGTATCTTCCGCGGTGTTCGTCTCATGCTTTCTCTTTACGCTTTCGCTTCCGCCGACTATCCCTCTGTGGATTGCGGTTGTGGGAATCGTATTCGGCATTCTATTCGGAAAGATGGTATTCGGCGGATTCGGGCGTAATATCTTCAATCCGGCCCTGACAGGGCGGGCGTTCATCTACGTGAGCTTTGGCGCTCCGATGACCGCTGCCTGGGTCAACTCGATTCAGGGGTTTCCGGCAGGGTTCGGACAGTTCGCTTCGGACGCGGTCACGAGTGCAACACCGATGATGCAGATCCAGCAGGGAACCGATGTCTCATGGGTTTCGATGCTCATCGGAAATGAGTCAGGCTGCATGGGGGAAACGAGCGCGATACTCCTCCTCATCGGCGGTATATACATCGTGTGGAAAAAGTACGCGAACTACCGAATCGTTGTGTCCGGGTTTATCGGAATGCTCGTGGTTCAGACTGCCCTGTGGCTTGCAGGAATCGGGAGGGCGGTCGATCCGCTGAGCGCAACCCTCGGTGGAGGCTGGATGATGGGGGCGCTGTTTATGGCGACCTGCCCGGTCACAAGCTCGAGCACCAACACCGGCAGGTGGATCTACGGCTCTTTCTTCGGAGCGGTGACTGCGGTCATCCGGATATTTTCCATCTGGGCGGGAGGCGTGATGTTTGCCGTTCTGCTCGGAAACATGTTCGCGCCGATCATGGATTACTACATAAAGCAGGCGAAGCAGAAAAAGAAGGAGGCGCAGGCATGAGTGAAAAACAACTGTTCAAAAAACGGCTCTTTCCCATCATATTCATGCTCGCCATCACGTTAGTGTTCATTTCTGTTACGACCGCGATCTACACGTTTACCGAAGAAAAGATTAAAATAAACGAGAAACTCGTTTTGAAGAGGGCGATACTGACCGCTGCGGGAGTTTCCCTCCCCGACGACCCGGCGGGAATCGACAATCTCTACAACAGGGTTGTGCAGGAGATTACAGACAGCGGAGGCGAGGTAGTGTACTATGAAGTGGTGGAATCGGAGTACTCTCCGGGTAAGGCATACGTGATCATTGCCACAGGCTCCGGCCTCTGGGGTGACATCACAGCGGCAGTGGGCATCGATGAAAACGTGGACACGTTGACCGGAATAGAAATCATCGATCAAAACGAGACACCGGGGCTCGGGGGCCGTATAACGGAAAACTGGTTTACAACACAGTTTCGCGGAAAGAAGGGCCCGCTGAACATCGTCCCTGAGGGCCAAACCACTTCTGAGCAGCAGTTTCAGGCTATAACAGGTGCTTCGTACTCGACTGCGGCAATCAAATCCATCGTGAACGCAACACTCGAAGATGCACGGGGACGAATAAAATCGTAACGGGAGACTGACACCATGGAGAAGTTCAAAATAAAGAGAGTTTTCTCCGACGACCTCGGCAGAAACAATCCGGTATTCGCACAGGTACTCGGAATCTGCTCAACGCTTGCAGTCACCAATGTGCTGAAAAACACCGTGGTGATGTGCGTGGGGCTCATATTCACCACATCGCTGTCTAATTTCACTGTCTCTTTGATGAGAAACTACATCCCCGCACGAGTCAGAATGATGGTGGAGACTCTCATTATCGCTTCCTACGTCATCATCGTCGACATCGTGCTCAAGGCCTATTTCCCGGACATCTCACGCCAGCTGGGTCCCTATGTGGGTCTGATCATCACGAACTGCATTATCATGGGCCGTGCTGAGGCGTTCGCGCTTTCAAACCCCCCGGGCCTCTCCTTTCTCGACGGCATCGCCTCCGGATTCGGTTACTCTTATGTTCTTCTCATCATTGCGGTTGTGCGCGAAATTCTCGGCTCCGGCACGATCTGGGGAATCAGGATCGTGGGCGACTGGTGGACGAACTGGTCGATCATGGTCATGGCGCCCGGTGCATTCTTCGTGCTCGCGCTTTTCATCTGGGTGGTAAAAGGCCAGATCTCTGAAGAGGGGGAGAAAAAATGACCGAAGGAATCGCTTTTTACGCAATATTTTTTGCAGCCATCTTTACCAACAACATCCTTCTCACGAATTATCTCGGGATGTGCTCCTTTCTCGCGGTGTCCAAAGAGGTTAAAACCGCACAGGGCCTGGGAATGGCGGTCATCTTCGTGCTCGCGATCACGAGCGTGCTGAACTGGCTTGCCTATCATTATATACTCGTTCCCCTCAATTTGACTTTTCTCCGCTTCATCGTGTTCATCATCATCATCGCGGCTTTCGTGCAGCTGATCGAGATGATCATCGAAAGGATATCAGAAAAGCTCTATGCTTCACTTGGGATCTTTTTGCCCCTGATAACAGTAAACTGCGCGATCCTCGGGGTGAGCCTTTTCATGGTCATCAGAAACTACACATTTGTGAACTCCTTTTTCTACGGGCTCGGAAGCGGAATCGGATGGGCGCTCGCCATCATTTCGATGGCAGGAATTCGGGAAAAAATGAAAAAATCACGCGTCCCGAAGGGATTGGCCGGCGCGGGCATGGCTCTCATCATTGCGGGCATCATGGCCCTCGCATTCATGGGATTCTCGGGGATGCTCAATATCACATAGCAGAGGAGTACGTATGGGTGCGTTTCTCATTGGAGTGGGAGCGATCTGCGGCATATCGACGTTCCTCGCAGTCATCATCGTGGTGGCTGACTCCACGATTGCGAACTACGGAGACGTGAAAGTCACGATAAACGACGACAAGGAGGTGATTGTTCCGGGCGGTCGGCCGCTTCTCGCATCGCTCATGGAGCAAAAGATCTTCATCCCTTCCGCCTGTGGGGGAAAGGGATCCTGCGGCCTGTGTAAGCTCAAGGTGAAAAGCGACATCGGAGATTATCTGCCCACAGAGCTCCCGTGGATGAGCGAAGACGAAAAGAAGCAGAACATCCGTCTCTCATGCCAGCTCAAAGTAAAAAAGGACATTTCCATACAGATCCCCGAGGAGCTCTTCAATGTAAAGGAGTATCTCACAGAAGTGGTCTCACTGGTCGATCTGACCTACGACATCAAGCAGGTGATCCTGCGGCTCATCGAGTCCGCGGAGATCACGTTCAGGGCCGGTGCGTATATTCAGTTCGAGGTGCCCGAGTATGAGCTGACTCCGGAGCCTGTATACCGGGCCTACTCGATGGCCTCACAGCCGAGCAGGAAAAATGAGGTGGAGCTGGAAATTCGCCTCGTTCCAAACGGACTCTGCACAACCTACGTGTTCGAGCATCTCAAGGCGGGTGACAGGGTCACGATAAACGGACCGTACGGCGAGTTCCACCTGAGTGATACGGACAAAGACATTGTGTTCATTGCCGGAAGTTCAGGGATGGCCCCGATAAAGTCCATTCTCTACGACATGCTGGAGAAGAACATCGACAGGCGCGCGCGCTACTTTTTCGGCGCCCGCGCGGTGCGCGACCTCTTTCTCGTGGATGAGATGAAGGAGCTGGAAAAAAAGTTTCGAAACTTCAAGTTTATTCCAGCACTTTCCGAGCCGCTCCCTGAGGACAACTGGATGGGAGAAACAGGGCTCATCACCGAGGTGCTCGACCGCAATCTGGATTCAGGGGACAACATCGAGGCGTACCTGTGCGGAAGCCCGGGAATGATCGACGCTTCGATCGCGGTACTCACGAACAAGGGGGTGCCTGAGGAGCTGATCTACTACGACAAGTTTGCATAAAAAACCTTTCGAGAGGTGATCTGCCATGAAACAGACCGTCCAAATGAAGCTCATACAGGAAAAGATGAAACCGGGAGTGATTACAAGAGACGGGTTTTTGGACCCTGACAGGAGAAACCTTATCGACATACTGATCGAAGATGATGAAACGGTAAAAAGAATGGGGCTCTCTCATCAGCAGGTCGCGCAGAGAATGCTCGAATTTCGTGACGCGGGAATGCGCGGATTGGGGGAGTTCATCAGCATTGAGCCCCATTTCGAGGTGCGGGTCGACTCGGTGAGGGGCAAGCTCCCCTGCCCTTTCGGCGACCCCGGGATCTTTCCAAAGACGAATGTTACGGTGAGAAATCTTGAGAGAAACGAGGAAATCACCTACACTGACCTTCACATTCATCTCATCGGTTCCCACGGGTTTTATGAGGGAAAAGGGTCTGTTTTCAGGCTCGACCCGAAGTCACTCGTTGACACTCTCGAAATTACCGGAGAAGAAGAATAAAAATGTTGACTTTCGGTGTTGATTCACAGAAAATCAATTAATTTACATTCACTATAAAGGAGTCAATCTATGCAGAAAATGGTGTGTACTGTATGCGGATACGTGTACGATCCGGAAGTCGGTGACCCTGACAGCGACATTGACCCCGGAACTGCGTTTGAAGACCTGCCCGACGACTGGGTATGTCCCGAATGCGGTGCGGATAAGGATGCCTTTGAGCCGGAAGACTGACATTAGACATTCAGCACAGAAAAGAGACACCAAAGGGAGAAATATCCTGAGGCGGTCTTTCTCCCTTCAGAGAAAAATCCGGAGTGCGCAAGAGCCAAAAACGACAGTGCACAACGGCAGAGCCCCTTTTGACAGATTCACGCACGAATCAGGGAGGAGAAGCAATGCAATCAGAAAGACTGAATGAAATAATCGATTTTGCAATAGAACGTGAAAACGAAGCGATACAGTTCTATCAGAACCTTCAGCAAATGGCAGCGTTCTCTGAAAAGAAAAAACTTTTTCAGCAGTTTGAATCCATGGAGAGGAGCCACATCGTCATTCTTGAAGACATAAGAAAAATGGATATCGTGCACATGGACGCTCAGCAGGTCGAAACCCTTCGCCTAAGTGATTATATCGTTGATACGCCTGAGACAGCTCCCGAAAAACTGAGCTATCAGGACATCCTGATACTGGCAATGAAAAAAGAGCAAAGGGCTCACACTCTCTACACAGACCTTGCCGCAAAAAACAAAGATCCCGATGTGGTGAAGCTGTTTTCAAGACTCGCCGTAGAGGAAGCGCGTCACAAACGTGCGTTCGAGGAGATGTACGACAGCGAGATACTGAATCAGTATTAAAAGCCCTTTCCGAATGCGTTTTTGAACGCGAACTTCTCGAGAGTCAGTCTTTCAGGCCTCGACCTTTCCCATTCGACCTGCTTTTCCGAGAGCACAGGGCTGATCCCCTCGCTTTTTTCCCCAACAATGATAAGCGTAATCACCGTGTGATTTTGCGGCACTCCGAGTACCTCTTTAACTTTTTGCTCGTCAAACCCTGCGATGGGATGCGCCACGAGACCGATTTCCGTCAACCGCAGGATCATGTAGGCCGAAGCCATTCCGGTATCGAACAGATAATAATTCCTCCCTTTCATCTGGCAGTCGAGCTCTTCTGTACTGGCGACCGCAATCACCAGTGAAGCGTGCTTGGCCCAGGCATTTCCTTTGGGAAGCGCATCAAACACCTCATTCAGCGCATCCCTTGCATACACGAAGACGAATCTCCACGGCTGGTTGTTGAAACAGGACGGTGAAAGCCGCGCGTATTCTGCAATCTCCTTTATCAGACCATCATCGATATCAACATGCTCCAGAGAACGGTACGCCCTTCGTTTTTCCACAATCTCTTTCAGATCCATCTCTCCCTCTTTCTCTTTTTTCCCTTGCCTCTCAGCAGAGGTATAAATACAATAATATACACAAAATATATGATGTACGAAAAGTGAGTGTAAAGAAAATTATGAAAATATCTTGACAGAGATAGAGAAAAATGATAGGTTGTAATGATTACAACTATGTATCAATCTCATATGCATATAAAATAGACCGTGTTTTACGCAGGCCTTGTGGGTAATATACTTTTTTTATTCACTTTGCATGAGATCGGCTTATATTATTGTACATAATTGTACAAACACGAAAGGAACACAGAATGAATAAGGAAGACGTAAAAAAAGCTTTAAATAAAATCAAACCATCCCTCCGGGCTGACGGTGGAGACGTTGAGCTCATTGAAGCGGGTGACGACGGGGTGATCAAGGTGAGGCTCAAGGGAGCCTGTGGAAACTGCCCGATGAGCCAGATGACCCTAAAGATGGGAATCGAAAGAATACTGAAGGAGCAGGTCCCTGAAGTAAAAAAGGTTATTTCTGTGTAGCCGGCAGGTGTACCTTCTAAAAAACCACATGGAGACGTAAATGAGCATTTTCAATGCCGGAGAGATAATAGACCTTGCGATAAAAATCGAAGAAAACGGGCTCAACTTCTACAGGAGCTTTGCGGACACGTTGCAATCAAAAAAGGAGAAAGATATTTTCAATCTCCTGGCCGATGAAGAGTCAAAACACAGAGAAACCTTCGCGAAGATGCTGCTGAGTGTGGAAAAATACGAACCTCCGACGAGTTATCCGGATGAATACTTCGCGTATCTTCAGGCCTATGCGGACAGCGTGATCTTTACCGCGGACGATCTGAAGAAGAAAGTCGAAAGCATTTCAAGCAGCAGAGATGCAATAGAGTTCGGTATTCGAAGAGAACTCGACTCGATTCTCTATTATCAGGAGATGAAAGCCTTCGTACCGGAAGCGCAGAAGGAAACAGTGGATAAAATAATCGCAGAAGAGAGAAATCATTTTCTAAAGCTCTCGTCAATGAAGAAAGAAATGTGAGGAGGAAAAAATGATTAACGGTAAGATTGAAAAAGCAATCAATGAGCAGATCAATGCGGAACTGTATTCTTCTTATTTATACCTGTCAATGGCAGCATATCTTGAGAGCATAAATAGGAACGGGCTTGCTCACTGGATGGAGATTCAGGCACAGGAAGAAGTGAAACATGCCATGAAGTTTTACAAGTACGTATATGAAAAGGGAGGCAGGGTAACTCTCAAAGAGATCGACTCCCCTCCTACAGAGTGGAAGTCTCCACTCGACGCATTCGAAGACGCGTACAACCACGAGACCAAGGTAACGGCATTGATCCATGATCTCGTACATCTGGCGCGCGCGGAAAAAGACATCGCAACGGAAAACTTCATCATGTGGTATGTCGAGGAACAGGTTGAAGAAGAGGCCTCTGCAGACGAGTTTGTGCAGAAGTTGAAAATGGTCAAAGACTCTCCAAACGGCCTGTTCATGCTCGACAGGGAAGCGGGACAGCGGGAAGGCTAAACTATTTTCGATTCATCCATAAAAATCTAAGCGCACATAAAAATTTCACATAAAAAATTCGTTCACACAGAAAAATACGCTGCAGTATACATCTATCTGCAGGAAATGAATCATGGATGAACAAAACTCCACCCTTGGTGATGTAAAGGATTATCTGCTGCAAAAGAAGATAAACCCGTCTTATCAAAGGTTGAAGATTCTCGAGTATCTCATGAACTCACAATCCCATCCAACGGTCGATATAATATATCGAACCCTCTTCGAAGAGATCCCCACGCTTTCAAAGACCACGATCTACAACACACTCAATCTTTTCATCGAAAAAGGGCTCATCACCGGGCTCACCATTGAGGAAAACGAAGTGCGCTATGACGCTAACACGGCTCCGCATGCGCATTTCAAGTGCACCATGTGCGGGAAGGTATTTGATATTCCCATAGACTTTCCACCGCAGGTCGGAACAACCGTGTACGGCCACATCGTCAAAGAAAAACATTTTTATATGAAAGGAATTTGCAAAGACTGTACCGGCAGGTCAGCATGATTTCATGAAAAAAATCAAATGAGGAGTGTTAAATTGAAAAGCATCAAGGGCTCACAAACCGAGAAAAATCTGCTCGCGTCCTTCGCAGGCGAATCCCAGGCGAGAAACAGGTACACCTTTGCTGCAGCAAAGGCGAAGGAAGAGGGGTACGAGCAGATTGCGGCTATTTTCATGGAAACTGCGGAAAACGAAAGGGAGCATGCCAAGAGATACTTTTCTTTTCTTGAAGGAGGCGAAGTCGAAATAACCGCGGGGTACCCTGCAGGGTTTTCAACCGGTGTTGTCGGATCAACACTCGAAAACTTACAGGCGGCAGCTGCGGGAGAGAATTTCGAACACACGTCTCTTTATCCCGGCTTTGCGGATGTTGCGGAACAGGAAGGGTTCAAAGAAGTTGCGATGGCTTTTCGGAAAGTTGCGGAAGTTGAAGTGTGGCATGAAACACGTTACAACAAACTGATAAAAAATGTCGAAAACGGAATGGTCTTCAAGAGGAAAACCCCGGTAAAATGGATATGCAGAAACTGCGGTCGCGTGCATGAGGGAATGAAACCTCCCAAGACATGCCCAACCTGCCTGTACCCTCAGTCATACTTTGAGCTCTACTGTGAAAACTACTGAGCAGAACGCACACGGGGGGATTTCGGTCAATCCCCTCCAGTATTTTTTCCTTTTTCACTGCCGCCGCACGATTTTCTGTACCCTTCAATATCGATTGCAGTCCTCTGAAAGCCGATTTGCCTGAATGCATCGCGCAGTCGGGTGAGCACGTTCCCCCTCCACAGAGCACCAATTGAATCGGACGGAACCTCGATCCGCGCGGTAGAGGGTTCATGGAAACGCACCCGGACCACAGAGAAACCGAGCTTCTTCATGAACTCCTCTGCATCAGCCACCATACGGAGCTTTTCTTCCGTAATATGCGAGTGCTCGCTTATCCGAGTTGCAAGGCATGTGTTGGAAGGCCGTATGTACTTTTCAAGGCCGCGCGCCCGCGCGAGCTCCTGAATATCTTTTTTCCCCAACCCGGCCTCCACGTAGGGTGAGACGACGTGCAGCTCTTCGAGCGCACGTAAACCGGGGCGGTCCTCGAGGAGATCATCTGCGTTCGTCCCGTCGCATAGTGCGGAAAACCCGCGCTGCCGGGCATATTCGTCCAGCGATCGAAAGATCATCTGCTTACAGAGGTAGCACCGGTTTCTGGGGTTTTTTCGTATTTCCCTGTAGTCGAGCACAGACACATGGTGGTACTCGTGCCGGATGCGCTGTTGCTTTACAAAACTGTCAATGAAAGATTTTTCACTCGGAATAAAAAATTCAGAGACCACGGTAACCGAGAAAGATTTTTGTCCGAGCAGGGATTGTGCGATGTAGCTGAGAAGCATGCTGTCAGTCCCTCCTGAAAACGCGACCAGCGCCGAGTTGAGCGTTTTCAGATAAAGCTCGAGTTTTTTCTCCTTTTCACTCATCCGCGCTTCCGTTCAATCCATCACCGGAACTCATAGTACTTCTTTATCCTCTCGCTGATTTTCCACCTGCACTTGAGACCCACAGGAAACACAACATAGTCGCCTTTCTGAATTTCAAGCTGCCCGTACGGCGCCTCGATGTGAGCACTTCCTTCTATTATATAGCAGTGTTCCTCCTTATTGTAATACCAGTCGAATTCGGAAGGTTCTTTTTCCCATACACCCCATTCATGAATTCCCCTGCTGTGAACATCGGATTCTTCGAGTCTTTCCACCTGAATTCGTTCCACGATCACACCTCCTTGAAAATACAATATAAGAACAAAATACCTGAAGGACAGCTTTTTCAATATTCGCATTACAGTCAATCTGTTGTTGCTCGAGGCGGTGTTTTTTCCTATTATATAATTACGAAGAGGTGTGGAAAAAATCCATGGCGATTCCAAAAAAACTCAGTAGAATCTCACCGACAGTGTGGGAGATTCCGGTTGACTACAAGAAAGGGATGCGTGTCCCTGCACGTATTTTTGCAACGGAAAAACTTCTCCAATCAATGGATGAGGGGGTATTCGATCAGATCACGAACGTAGCCAGGCTGCCCGGAATCGTGGGGCACGCTCTGTGCATGCCGGACGGTCACTGGGGGTACGGCTTCCCGATCGGAGGGGCTGCTGCGTTCGACCCGGAAAACGGGGTTATTTCTCCCGGAGGAATCGGGTTCGACGTCAACTGCGGTATGCGTCTCATCAGGACAAACCTCACGTACGCGCAGATCAAGCCGCACATCAAAAACCTCGTGGACAGGATGTTCGAGCGGGTCCCTGCAGGAGTGGGAACCACAGGGTTTGTCAAAGCATCGCGTGATGATTTTCGGGAGCTCATAGAGCAGGGCGCACCATGGTGCGTGAAAAACGGCTACGCTACCGCAGAAGACCTCGAGCTCACGGAGGAAAATGGGTATCTCAAAGGTGCGGACGCGAAAAAAGTCAGCGAGAAAGCCGTGGAACGCGGCTACAAACAGGTCGGCACGCTCGGGTCCGGCAATCATTACCTGGAAATACAGATCGCAAAACGGGAAAACATCTTCGATACCGAAACCGCCCGTGCATACGGCATCACCATTCCCGATCAGGTGGTCCTGATGGTTCACTGCGGGAGCCGCGGATTCGGGCACCAGGTCGCCACAGACTACCTGGGGATCTTTCTCGAGGCAATGGAGAAAAAATATCACATACCGCTGACGGACAGAGAGCTCGCATGTGCCCCATTTCGCTCGGAAGAGGGACAAAATTATTTCACAGCAATGAAATGCGCGGTCAACATGTCGTTCGTGAACAGACAGGTGATACTGCACCGGATTCGGGAGGTGTTCTCCGGCTATTTTAAAAAAACGCCGGAAGACCTGGGGCTTCACCAGGTCTACGATATCGCGCACAACACCGCAAAGCTCGAGATGCACGAAATCAACGGAAAAGTCCGTGAGGTCCTGATCCACAGGAAAGGGGCGACACGGGCGTTCGCTCCCGGCATGGAGGGGATCCCGGCACAGTACAGCCAGGCCGGACAGCCGGTTATCATCGGAGGGAGCATGGAGACAGGCTCTTATCTGTGTGCGGGCGTTGAAACCGGGAAACAGGCCCTTTTCACGACCGCTCACGGGAGCGGAAGAACGATGAGCAGGCATCAGGCGAAAAAAATCTATAACGGCAAAACCCTTGCCCGTGACATGCTCGCCCGCGGGATATACGTCAGGACAGCCTCCTTTTCCGGTCTTGCAGAAGAGGGGAAAAAGGCCTATAAAAACATCGACGACGTTGTCGAGGCAACCGAGCTCGCGGGGATTTCGAAAAGAGTCGCCCGGTTGATTCCTGTCGGAAATATCAAGGGGTAAACGCTCCCGAAGAATCACACACGAACGAGGTACAATGCCCTACTCCTATATGGATGACATTGCAATTGCGGATGTTGCTTTCAGGGCCGAAGGCGCATCGCTCGAGGAGGTGTTTCTCGCATCCTGGGACGCAACCCTGAACGTGCTCGTCGAGAAACCGGAAAAAATATCCCCCAGGGAGACGAAAAAGATCTCGCTTCAGGCGAAGCGAATAGACATGCTTCTGTTCAGCTTCCTGAACGAGCTGGTTTATTTCAAGGATGCGGAACAGCTCCTGCTTCAGGTCGATCATCTCAACATTCACGATCCCCTCGGAAATCCTTCGCTGAACGCGGTACTGAAAGGCGAAAAACTCGACAGGCGGAAACATCTGTGCGGGACAGACGTAAAGGCTGTCACGCTCCACCTGCTCACGGTGAAAAAGACAGCGGAAGGATGGGAAGCGACCGTTGTCCTTGATGTGTAGCTGCCTTTGCCCTTATCAAATGAGTATGTACGGTCTATTGTTGCCGTCGTATTCGATACACACATCGGTGCTGAATACCGACTTCATATTCTCCATGCTGATAATTTCTACCGGCTCACCCTGTGCAAATATCTCGCCCTCTTTTAGTAGAATGACCCGTTCCGTAAAACGCGCTGCGTGATTGATGTCGTGCGTGATGAGCACAATCGTCTTGTTCATCTCCCTGTTGAACTTCTCGAGAATCCTGAATATTTCAACCTGATAGTTGATATCGAGATTCGCAGTCGGCTCATCGAGAAAGAGAACGGAAGACTCCTGTGCGACTGCCTGCGCAATGAACACCCGCCTCACTTCTCCTCCGGAGAGCTCCATGAGGTGCCTCTTTCCGAGGTGGTCAATTCTCATGAGCTTCATCGCCCTTTGGACAGCTTCCCTGTCTTCCGCTCTTCCGGTGACGAATCTCTTTATGTACGGGAACCGCCCCATCATGACGATGTCATGAACGAGAAAAGGGATCGTTGTGGGCGGATCCTGCGGGAGGAATGAAACATGCCGCGCAAAATCCTTTCTTCTGTAGGACCGGATGGGTTTCCCGAACAGGCTTACCTCCCCTTCGATGTCATGTATTAATCCTGTGAGCGCCTTTATGAGCGTTGTTTTCCCCGAGCCGTTGGGCCCGAGTATGGACACGAACTCACCTTCGTCTATGGACAGGGATACCCCTTTCAGGACCGGGTCCTGGTCATAGTGCACTGTCAATTCATTCACATGAACCGCTTCACCCATAATTCTAGAACCAGTATTTCTTTTTCCCTCGCATAAGCAGGAATAGAAAAAATGGCGAACCAAACAACGATGTAACAGCACCAACGGGGATCTCCATGCTGCTGCCGAAAATGAGCCCCGGGAGCGTACGCGCGAGTGCGTCGGAGAGAGGCAGAAACGACGCACCTGCAATGGCTGATGCCGGAATGAGTACCTTGTGACGGGGACCGAACACCAGACGCATCGAATGGGGAACAATGAGGCCCACGAAGCCTATGGTTCCGGTGAGTGCCACCGCAATGGCAGTCACAAGCGACGTGGTCGAAAAGAGCAGAATGCGGACGAACTCGGTGTTTACACCCAGAGCCTTTGCCTGATCGTCTCCAAGCGCCATGAGATCGAGATCCTGGAAGAAGAAAAACGTAAAGCATATGATCGCGATGCTGATCCCGGCGGCATGGGGCAGCCATTTGTGATAGCCCGAGAGGCTCCCCAGCAGCCAGAAGATCACCTCGTGCGCCCGGTCACCGAGAAGGGCCATGATGAGTACCAGGCCTGAGGAAAAAAGATAGCTTACCACCACCCCTGAAAGGATGATCGTCAGCACCTGAATTCTTCCCCTCGTTCGTGCGAGAAGATATACGATAAACACCGTTGCAATACCGCCGAAAAAAGCAAAAACGGGCAAAAAATTTTTCATAAACGCACCGACTACATAGGACAGAAAAATCGCAAGGCCCGCACCGAAACTCGCGCCTGCCGACACCCCGAGGGTGTACGGGTCCGCAAGGGGGTTTCGCAGCAACGCCTGAAAAACGAGCCCTGCAATGGAGAGTGAGGCACCGACCATCATTCCGAGAAAAACCCTCGGCACCCGTATCCTCAATATGATATCGCCCTGCACCGCATCGATATTCGAAATGCCCGTGTTGAATACTCTGTTCATGAGTATCTTAACCGTGTGGGAAAACTCCACACTGACCGCGCCGACCGACACACTGAACACGAAACTGAAGAAAAGAAGGAGGCATAAAAGAAACAGTCCGGTAATGAGCCGTTTGCTGGTTTTCATGATCCTCTATATAGAGCTAGAATGCTTCAGGGTGGAGAAAGCGCGCGATTTCTTTCAGTGCGTTCACCACCCGCGGGCTCGGACGCAAAAATACGTCGGGGTCCGGAGTGAATATTTTGTTGTTTCGTATCGCGTAAATACGCACGAGGTTTGAGTGTATTTCCAGAAAGGCGGCCGCGTCGATTTGGTGCCCCAGAATAATCGCCTCCGGATTCAGGGTAAGGAGTATCTCTTCGTTGATCCTGGGGTACGGAGTGCTGCTTTCAGGCACCACCTTGCCCCCTGCAAGCCTGACGATGTCTCCGGCAAGCGTGTTCTTTCCCGCTCCGTAGTAGGGATCGTACCAGATCTCGATAAACGTACGCACAGGCGCGACGCTTTTCGTTTCCACATGACGCGCGACTTCACCGGCCTCGTTTTTCATTTCTGTGATGAGTGCCTGCGCTTCAGCTTCCCTGTTGAAAAGCCTCCCCAGCTGAACAATCATATCAAGAAGCTCTGAAAAACTCTTCGGCTCCGTAACAAAGACCTGAGTGCCGAGCCTGTCGAACTGTTTTTTTATGGAAATCGGAACGACCGTGTTCAGGAGAATAACGTGGGGTGAAACAGACTGGATACGCTCGAGGTTCGGAGTTGAAAATCCTCCCATCTTCGGCTTGGATGAGACGAAGTCGTGCGGATGGTTGCAGAAATCGGATACCCCGACGAGCTCTTCGTGCACGCCCAGTTCGAAGAGTATCTCCGTCCCACCCGGTGAAAGAGACACGACCCTGAAATCATGATCCGGAACGTGTATTTTATGCCCGCTGGTATCGACTGCGGTTCCTCCGTACACGCTCGCCGCGCAGAACAACAAAAAGCAGATAAACCGTCCGGTCTTCGCGATGGCCCTGGCGCATTTCACTCTTTTCTCCTCTGTGACTATCCGGCGTGTGTGCGTTGCAAAGGCAGCCACACAACGCAGCCCAGTTGTGTCAAAAAAAACCCTTCTCCCTACGCCGCATAAGGAAAGGGTTAAAGATGTCTCTTTGCAACAGCGCCCCACCCTCGAGGGATGTTACAGATTACGACCCGTATCCTGGCTCCCGGATCACCTTAGTCACAGCACCTTCTTGCGCATCTCTGATCCGGCGCAATGGCAAACGCTGCTTTCATCCCCGGTTACAGTGGCGAGACCGCTGCGGCTTACACTTCATGATACAACACGGGATCGAACGCCTTTTTCACCAAGGCGTACAAACATTTCTCTTTGAAGTGACCGCATTCCCGAAATCGCAATCCCCATGAAAAAGATCGGATGCTCTCAAATTACCTTTATTCTTCGAAAAGTCAAGGAATATATGGCCCGCGACAGGAGAACACCGCATACTTGATGTCACACCGCCATTTCCGTTCCACCGGCCACATTGATTGCCTGGCCTGTCATGAACTCTGCATCTTCTGATGCGAGAAAACACACCACCTTTGCCACGTCCTCGGGCATCTCGAGCCTTCCAAGTGGAGTGGCCGCAATGTACTCCTCTCGCACCTGCTCCTCGGAGAGCCCGCGAAGCCGCGCCTCCCACCTCACCTCACGATCCTGCATCGCGGTCTTCACAAAACCGGGGCACACGCAGTTCACGAGTATCTTGTGCTGAGCAACCTCTGCTGCCAGAGATTTTGAGAACCCGAGAACAGCAAACTTCGATGCAGCATAGTGGGAAAGAAGCACTGCAGGCCGCTTTGCGGCAATGGAGGCGATATTGATGATCCTCCCCCCACCCTTCTGTTTGATGAACTGTTTCACTTCCTCCTGGCAGCAGAAAAACACGCCCTTTGCGTTTACGTCCATGTTGAAATCCCACTCTTCTTCAGTGAGATCAACCGCCCAGGCCATCGTGGATACACCCGCATTGTTCACCGCGACATCAAGCCTTCCAAACAGCTCCACTGCCCGCCCAACAAACGCTGCGCAGTCCTTTTTCACGCGAACATCGAGTTTGCAGGTTTCTGCCTCACCTCCAGCCGTTCTGATTTCATCCGCAACACCGCGTGCAGCTTCCTCATCGCTGTTATAGCCGAGGAGGATGCGCGCTCCCTTGTGCGCAAAACAGAGCGCGGCCACCCGGCCGATCCCCTTTCCTCCTCCGGTGATGACGACGGTTTTGTTCTTGAAACTCATACGCTCTCCTTTCGCTACACAGCCTCACACCAGTTGACAATTGCTGCAGCGTACGCTTTTGCCGCAGTGAGAACCTGGCCGACTTCCACGTATTCGTTGGTTCCGTGAGCGAGCCCGATATCTCCGGGCCCCCAGACCACACACTTCACTCCTTTTTCGAACATGTAGTTCATGTCTCCCACAAATGGCGACGGCCCGAGATGCGGCGGATGGCCGGTGACCTGTTCGAAAGACTCTTTCATAACCTGCACCGCCGGGTCATCTTCAGCCACGTTGAGGGGCACCTTTGCCGGGAAGGGAAGCGAGTACTCTGGGCGGTGATCCTTCAACCAGTAGTCGTGGTCCGCGACGTAGTCAATCGTGTCGATTATCTGGGCCTTTATATCGTCGACTGTGAGCTGTGGGGCAAACATCGAAGCGATGGTCATCTCACACTGTCCCGCCTGCGCGGAAAAACTTTCACCTCCCCGGATCACCGAAACCGTCAGGGTCGTCGACCCTGGATCGAGATCCGGGTCGTAATAGTCGAGCCCCCACGACCGCTCGAGCTCTGCAAATGCATTGATGAGGCGCACCATCTTGTCGATTGCGTTCACTCCGAGCCGCTCCTCTTTTTTCTTCCGGGGCCATATGGTCTTATACCTGTTGCAGATGTGTGTTGACTGGCCGGATATTTTTATGTCGAAATATATCTCTCCTTTCGACTTGTTGAATATGCTCATGCTCGTGGGCTCGCACATGATGCCGAAATCCGCGGTGTACCCTCTGTCGATGAGGGACCATATCCCGATCTCCGCGCGGCCCGACTCCTCTCCGTCGACATACGTAAGAAACAGGTCACCTTTCAGCCGGATCCCAAGCTCTTTTATCGCCTGAACCGCATACATCATCGCAGTGCCTCCGCTTTTCATGTCCGATGCGCCGCGGCCCCACACCTTCCCGTCCTTCATGCCCCCGTCAAAGGGCGAAAGCCCCGTCCATGCACGGCTCTGCTCCTCGCTCACTGTCACCACATCCGAGTGGCAGTTGAACAGAAGCGATCTGCCGCCTCCAGAGCCTTCCATCAACCCGACGACATTCGGCCTCCCCTCTTCGAGCTCATAGTAATCGACTTTCTGAAAGCAGCCCAGGCTCTTCAGCTGACCGGCAACCCATTTCTGACACTCCACGATTTCAGACGTCTCCCCCTCCTGAAGCATTTCCACATTAATGGAGCGAAACTGAATGTAGCGTCTGAGCGTTTCGAGGATGTCCTCTTTTTTTGAGTCGATGTACGTGCTGATATCCTGAATAATCTTCTTATCCATTTTTTCCTCCAGATACAATAATTCAAATAATCCGCGCTTCCCCGTTTTTCATGAGAAGCGGGGGGATTTCCCGAAGGTCTTTGACGACAAAATCGGCCATCGAAAAATCGCAGTCCACGTTGTGTTCCCCCTTGCGAGCGATAAGCCCCATCCCCGCATCGCGTGCGGCCTTGAAGCCGCTTTCCGCGTCCTCCACCACAACGGTCTTATCCGGGGCATAGCCAAGAATGGAGGCAGCACGGAGAAATATTTCAGGGTCCGGCTTTCCTTTTTTCACTTCATCGCCGAACACGATCGTGTCGAAAAAACGGACAAGAGAAAATCGTT
This sequence comes from uncultured Spirochaetota bacterium, assembly GCA_964583615.1. Classification (GTDB taxonomy): domain Bacteria; phylum Spirochaetota; class B62-G9; order B62-G9; family DRHN01; genus CAZOWM01. The sequence goes on from CAZOWM010000027.1 coordinate 27,257, forward strand.
CGAGCGCAAGCATCGCAAGCTCCTTTTCCCTGCTCGTTCCCACAGCCATGAAAAAACTCCCCTTGAGCCGGCTGAGGACATCGGTCACGTGGGGAACGAGAGGGAATACTTCACGATAGTATCTCCTGAGCGTTTCATAGTGTGCGCTGATCATGTCGTCCACAGCGATGTCACTTTCGTACCGGCGCGCGATGTCGTGAAAGTAGTCTTCGAGCTTGAGGCCGAAGTACTGTTTTGCGACCGCCATGGTCAGCGGTATTCCGAACCGCCTCGTGGTTTCAAACTCCGCTTCGATGTGAAAGGGCTCGGAATCGATGAGCACTCCGTCGAAATCCCAAATGATCGCACTGATATTCGTTATCACTCTCGAGCGTTCCCCTGCCCTCCCGTTTCGTGTCCCAGCATATCGTGCATGAGATCCTTCAGCTGAGGATAGGTCTCGATGTACTTGTCCACATAGTATTTGTACACCTCGGTATTCCCGAGGTCAGGCTCAACTGCTCCGCGTATTTTCACCATCTGAGAGGCTGCTTCTTCTATACTCGAATAAACGCCCGCTCCGCTTGAGGCGAGTATGGCGTCTCCGAGAAGCGGGGCGTTAGGCTCCTCGGTGAGATAGATCGGAACCCCGAGCACGTCGCTTTGGATCTGCATCCAGAGACGCGACCGGGTCGCACCGCCGCAGGCGTATATTTCGTTCGGCACAAACCCCGCCTCCTTGAAATACCGCATTATGTGCTCAGAACCATAGGACACGCCTTCGAGAATGGCCCTGTACACATGCACAGGCGTGTGCTTCAGCGAGAGCCCCCATATCACACCCCGTGCCTGGGAGTCGACGAGGGGATTTCTGTTTCCCTGCCAGTAGTTCAAAAGAATGAGCCCTTCTGAACCGGGTTTGATCTTTTCTGCGAGAGCATTGAAATAATCATAGAGCGATACACCTTTTTTGCGCGCATCTTCCTCGAAGCGGCTACACACAAACTGGTCTTTGAACCACTTGAGCACCGACCCGGTGGATATCTGCGCCCCTTCCACAACAAAGAGGCCCGGTATCACACAGTCGGGGAAAGCGCCGAAAATACCTTTCTTGTGAAAGCCTTTTTCCGTGTGGCCGAGCATGAGGTGGGAGGAACCTGTGATAAAGGCGAGCCTTCCCGGCTTCACGGCACCGAGCCCGATGATCCCGATGTATGCATCAGCGCCGCTCTGCACCACAAGTGTGTTCTTCGAGAGTCCGGTGGAAGCCGCAAGCTCTGGTTTCAGCCGGGCGATCGGTTTTCCGAGCTCAAAAATCTCCTTCGGGAACTTCTCGATGATGTCTGGAAGCCCGATTTTCTGGTAAAACTCTTTCGGCCAGCCCCCGTTCCTGCTGTCGTAGTACCAGCGCACAGTCGTGTTGTTTATACTTCCCACGTACTCTCCTGTGAGCTGAAAATTGATCCAGTCCTGAAACTCACAGATGTGGTGCGCCTTTTCATAGACAGCAGGCTCATTTTCCTTTATCCAGAGCGCCTTGCAGGGCATCCACTCTGCGGACACGCTTCCGAACCCGTTGTACTTCAGTGTATCCATGTTTGTCGCAGCGATCCTTTCAGCCTGGCGGAAGGAGCGTACATCCATCCATATCAGTGCGTTCCTGAGAGGCTTAAAATCTTTGTCGCACGCAAGAACCGTGCATGATGTTGTGTCCACCGCCATTGAGACGATCCTCTCGGGCGAGACGCCCGATTCTTTGCTGATCTTTCTCACAACCCACAGAAATGATTCCCACCACTCCTCAGGGTTTTGCTCCGCCCATCCGGGATGGGGAAATGAGGTTGCATATTCCTTTGCAGCAGTGTACACCATCGTCCCTGCTTCGTCGAAAAGCGCACCGCGGACCGACTCGGTCCCGAAGTCAAGTGTGAGAAAATACGCACCTTTTGTGCTCATCGTTTACTCTCCAGAATTTCAATATATCGGTATTGGGAAACCGGACCCGGGGAGTATTCATGCACTTTGAGTGCGTACCCGGTGTCACGGTTGCTGGTAATCTTTTGAAAGGTAAGAAAACACTCCTGTTTCCAGGCGCGAGATCTGTCTTCTGTATACAGACGCTGGATTCGTCACCCGTGTCTAGGCGCGGGATTTGCCTCCCGTGTTCAGACGCTGGATTCGTCTCCCGTGTCCATGCGCGGACGCTTTTCTTTTCGTGCCCTCTGCTGGTACTCTGATACTGCGTAATTTATCACCATGACCAAAAGAAGCATCATTCCCCATATGAACTTCTTGAAGAACGGATTGAATGCAAGAATGTTGAACCCGCTCTGAAGCACCTGAAGGATTACGATTCCCATTATCACACCGAGCACTGTTCCAAACCCCCCGCTCGGGTCCACCCCGCCTAGTACAACAACGAGGATCGCCTGCAGGAGATACGCATAGCCGTATCCGGGCCTCATCGAGTTGACCCGTGAAATCATGATGACAGAAGAAACTCCTGCAAGGAGCCCTGAGAGCATATAGGTCCAGATCAGAATCCGGTTGTTGTTTATGCCGGAAAACCGTGCAACCACGGGATTTGCCCCCACCATATACATGCTGAGCCCGAGAGATGTCCTGTTCAGCACCAGCGCGATAATCAGTGAAACGGCAATGAATAGTATGAAGGGCATGGGGATCACGCCGAGCTTTCCGCTTCCGATGAAGAGAAACTTTTCAGGGAAACCTGTGATCCCGTATCCCTGTGTGATCACGATCGCGAGACCGAGGAACAGTCCCTGTGTGCCGAGCGTCGCAAGAATGGGGGGTACTCCGACATGTGAGACAAGAAGCCCGTTCATCAATCCGCACACAGCCGAAAGTGCAATCGCCGCAATGACCGCGAGCGCCATAATGAAAAACGCCTGATGGCCCGCGGTCTCTGGGGTGATGAAGTTCGTCAGTACGAGCGCCGCAGCCACGCCCGTCAGGTTCGTGATGGACACGACCGAAAGATCGATGCCTCCGGTGATCATCGCAATCATCATTGCGATTGCCAGAAGTCCAAACTCGGGAATCTGGCTCGCGATAGACTGAAAATTGATAAGCGTCAGGAATTTGTTGGGCAGAAAAACCGAAATGACCGCGATGACAAATACCATTATGATGAAGAGAATAACGAGTTTCGAATGTCTCCCTAACAAAGCTCACTCCATAGTGTGATTATTCCCTCATGAATACGAGGCGCTGAGTGCTCCTTCGTTTGTTCTGATAGTATGTGATACTCACGCCCACGATGATGATGAGACCTATGAAAAATTTGTGCCAGTAGGAGGAAAGGCCGATGAGAACGAGGTTTTTTTCAAGAATGGTGATCATCGCCACCCCCAGGAGCGTGCCGATGATCGAGCCAGACCCCCCTGTGATCCGCGCACCGCCCAGAACCACGGCAGCGATGACATTGAGCTCGTCCCCCACGATGTACATCGGATTGCTGTACCTGAGCAGAGATATGTGCATCACCCCCATTATTCCGGCAAGAAAACCCACATAGCAGTAGATGAAGAACTGCGTTCTCGTGATGTTGAACCCCGCGCGTTTTGCGGCCTCCTGGTTTCCCCCGATTGCGTATATACCCCTCCCCAGCATGGTAAACCGGAGAATCAGCCAGCTCAAAATAATCACCCCCAGAAGGAAGAGGGCGAACACGGACAGGCCGTAACTCGTCCCGTCCGGACGCATCAGCGTAAAGATGTCCTTCCCTCCGAACACCTTGAAGCACTCCGGAAGCTGGCCGGTGTTGATCGCCTTTGTGTCCACGAACGCGAGGAGGGCACCGTGAAACGCGCTGAGTGTACCGAGTGTGGTAATCAGCGTCGGAAGCTTGAAAATAGAGATGAACAGCGCATTTATCGAACCAAGCGCTATGCCGAGCACACAGGATACGAGAAATGCGAGAGCAAGGCTGTCGATCCCCGTGGCGATCAGCACGTTTGCAGATATGTACTGGCCGGCGATTGCGATTGCGGTGAACGAAACATCGATTCCTCCGGAGAGCAGAACGGTGAACACTCCGATTGCAAGAATTCCCATTCCTGCGCTGCTCTTCAGGAGATCGAAAATATTTTCCAGCGTGAGAAACTGTGTGTTGATTGCTGTTATAACCATGGAAAATGCTACCAGAACAAAAAAAAGGTAGGTCTCGTTGTGCCGAAGGAGCTTTCTGTAATTAAACCGCCTCATTGAGTTCCTTTCCGCTTACGATATTGAACAGATCGTCATCGCTTATGCTCGTGGTGTCTTCAATTTCTTCGATGACTCTTCCTCTGCTCATTACGAGTATTCTATTGCAGTTCTGCAGGACCTCGGGGATTTCATCTGAGATCAGGATTATTCCCATGCCTTGTTTTGCGAGATCTCTGATGATTCCGTGAATCGTGCTCTTCGACGCTATATCCACACCGATTGTGGGGCCGTCAAGAATGAAGATCTTCGGGTCTGTGGCAAGCCACTTTGCGAGCACAACTCGCTGCTGGTTTCCACCGGACAGGCTCTGTACAGGCGCTTCGATGGTGGGAGTCTTTATTGATAGATCTGCCACAAGTTTTTTCACTGATTTTTCTTTCTGTTCCTTGCTGATGAGCCGCAGACGGTTGAGGATTTTTTTAATAATAGTGATGATGATATTATTGCTGATCGGCTGGCTGATAAAAAGCCCCTGGTTGAGCCTGTCTTCCGGCAGGTAGCTTATTCCGGCGTTTATCGCATCCTCCGTCGAGTTGATCTTCACCGGCTCTCCTTCCACCCGTATCTCCCCTTCATCCGCCCTGTTCAATCCAAAAAGGGAGAGAGCGAGCTCTGTTCGGCCCGAGCCCAATAGCCCGGTAATCCCGAGGATCTCACCCTTTCGAAGCTCGAAGCTGACATCCCTGAACTGCTTTTCCTTGTTGAGGTTTTTTACTTCGAGCAGGGGGCGTGTTTTTTTCTTGCCGGCATTATATTCAAAGGGTACGGTTTCGATCTTCTTTCCAGTCATCAGAAACACAAGCTTGTCGTTATCGAGCTCTCCGGTTTTGTAGCAGCCCACGAGCTTCCCGTCTCTGAGGATGGTCACGCATTCGGAAATCTCGAACACCTCACTGAGCTTGTGGCTCACGAACAGCGTGGAGATCCTCCGTTTTTTCAGTCCTGTGATCACGGAAAAGAGGCGGTCGATTTCGTCCTTGGTGAGTGACGAGGTCGGCTCATCCATGATGATGAGCTGTGCATCCTGGGTGAGCGCACGAGATATTGCGATGAGCTGTTTTTTCGCTACCGAGATGTTTTCGACCCTTTCGTCGAGGTCGAGCTCCTCGCCGATCTCAGCAAGGGCAGTCTTCGCGATTTCACGCATTTCTTTTAAGTTGAGAAACTTGCTGTTTCTCTCGATTTCCTGATTGAGTGATATGTTTTCCGCCACTGTGAGGTTTGGAAAAAGAGAGAGGTCCTGATAGATGATCTGAATCCCCTCACGGATCGCGTCTATTGCGTGGAGGTGCGTGTAAAGCTTTCCGTTGATGAAGATATCTCCGGAATCCGCCCTGACGACCCCGGCGATGATCTTTATGAGAGTGGATTTCCCTGACCCGTTCTCACCAACAAGGCAGTGAATCTCCCCTTCCCTGATCGCAATTTCAACATCGTCGAGCGCCCGCACGCCGGCGTAAGACTTGCTCACATGCTTTACCTCAAGAAACAGTTCGTCCATACTTCTTTTTCCCCGTCAGGGTCCGGCATTACAGATTGATGGGGGAACCGTTGTTCCCCCATCGGTAATCCTGTTATGCGATTAAATTACAGCTTGTAGCTCCCGTCGGGGTTCTTCCAGTCGTCCAGGTTGTCCTTGTTTACGTCAACCCACGCCTGACCGTAGATAATGGGAACACCGGCGTCGTTTTTTTGAATGGTGATGTTTTTGTATCCTGGCCGTTCGAGGTCGGCGCCTTTCGTGACCTCCTCGCCGAGGAGAGACTTGTAGGCGACCAGGGCGGTGACATACCCTGCATCCGCGGGGACCCAGAAATGCATTGATATCGCAGCACCGCTCTCTATGTAATCGCCTGCAACCGACGGCAGGCATGTACCGAATGCGGCGACCTTTCCGATCATCCCCTTGTCCTCGATTGCTTTTGCAGCCCCGGGCATTGTGCTCATCGCGCTCCCCATTATGCCGTCGAGGTTCGGGTATGTCTTGAGAAGCTCGAGCGACTTCTCAAAGGCGATCTGCTGGTTTTCCTGCTCCTCTATCCTGGAGGTCACCATCTTGAGGCCGGGATATTTTGCCTTTGCCTGCATTTCCTCACCGTCGACCCACTCGTTGTGCGTGGTGGACGTGAGGTGGCCGACAAACGCCGCCCACTCACCTTTGCCGCCCATCCATTCAGCCATGACGTCCATCATATGGCGTCCGTATGCGATGTTGTCGAACGCTTCTATGTCGTAGCTCACCTGACGCTGGTTGGATGCTTCATGGGTAAATGTGAGGATACCCGCGTCGTTTGCCTTCTTGAATGCAGGAACCAGAGACTCAGGGTCGTTCGGTACAACGAGGATAGCGTCCACACCCTTTGCGATGAGGTCTTCAACCAGAGCGACCTGTGCAGCAGGGTCTGCAGTGTCTGCGCCGATCTGATAGGCGTTCACGTCCTCGTATGTGTTGTTGAACTCCTCTATACCGAGCCTCATATTGTCGAACCAGGCAACACCTTCCAGTTTGACGACCATGACGATTTCAAACTGGTCCTCGCCTTCTTCCGTTTTATCGCCCATGGCCATTATAAAGATACTCAGGCCGATGATCAGGGCCAAAAACACGAGAAGTACTTTTCTCATTACAGCCTCCTTCAATTGAGATTTTATACCAAATCTATTGTGAACCCCAACCATAGTCAATACTTAAATCGTTGTACAAAAAAAGAATATTAACAAAATCAATAATAATAATAATTTCTTAAAACACACCGCGCGCAGTTTTTGCACGTCAGACGTGCGTGAAATGCACCGCATCCGCATGTGCGTCCAAAAGCTCCTTCAGCTGCGCGTCAAGCTTCATCATCGTGAGCGTGACACCCGCCATTTCCAATGAGGTAAAGAAATTTCCAATATACACCCTGTAAGGACGAATGGATTTCTCGGTGAGGACCTTTCCCACCCTTCTGTACATGATGTATAATTCGAGAAGCGGGGTCGATCCAAGACCGGACATGAGCACGCACACCTCATCACCGCGCGCAAAGGGAAGATCAGGAACCACGATGTCCATCATCATATCCACGACCTCATCCGCACTCTTAATCTCCATTTTTTTTATGCCCGGCTCCCCGTGATGGCCGATACCCACTTCCATTTCGTTTTCACCGAGGGTGAAGTTGGGCTTCCCCACTGCGGGAATCACACACGGGGAGAGTCCGACTCCCACGCTCCGCGTGCTGTCAATGGCGTGCTGGGCCGCACCGATGACTTCGTCGAGACTTCCTCCCTTTTCCGCCATTGCACCGCCGATTTTCCACATGAGTATCTCTCCCGCAACACCCCTCCTGTTGTCTTCGCTTCCTTTTGGAGCTGAGGGAACGTCGTCGTTTGCGATCACCTGCTTGACCTCGATTCCCTCGTCCTCTGCCATCTCGACGGCCATGTCGACATTCATCACGTCACCCGCGTAATTTCCGTACAGGCATGCAACCCCCTTGCCACCGTTTGCTGCCTTGAATGCGTGATAGAACGCGAGCGCAGGCGGGGAAGTAAATATCTCACCAGCAGCCACTGCATCAACCATTCCCTTTCCGATGTACCCGATGAATGCAGGCTTGTGTCCGGAGCCGCCGCCCGTCACCACCCCGACTTTCCCTTTTACAGGCGCATCCTTCCGGGCCAGGACCCGAGCTTCTGTAAGAAGCTTCACCCTGTCTTTATGCGCCGCAGCGTACCCTTCCACCATCTCTTCGACGACAATGGTAGGATCATTGATGAACTTCTTCATAATGGAGCTCCTCTTCTTATTTTATACATATTTCTTCAGCGACTCGCCCAAAGCTCTGAGTATGACGTAGCATGAAGCAGCGCCTGCATCGATCGTTCCTTTTGACCGCTCGCCAAGCCTGCTCGACCTGCCTTTCTTTGCGACGAGCGCTTCGGTGCTCTTCATCCCATCGTGAGCGCTCTGAATCATGATGTCGATTGCCTCGTGTATGCCCTTTCCCGATTCGAGCGCGCTCGTGTACCCGTTCAACGCAGGCTCGAGCGCATCCACGAGCGTTTTGTCTCCGACCTCGGCCCCTCCTCGCTTTTTCACGCCTTCAAGCGCGCTCCTGAGCATTTCAAGCAGATCCTCTTTTTCAAAGGTTTTCTTCCCCTCAATCGCTTTTCCCATCCGCATGAAAAATGTTCCGTAAATCGGCCCCATCGCACCGCCGATATTCGACACGAGCGTCATGCCCAGATACCGCAGGAGCCCGGAAAGGCTGTCTTCCTGATCATCGAGGGTTTTCAGGGCCATACCGCAGCCCTTCGCCATGTTGATACCGTGATCGCCGTCTCCGATAGCGCCGTCGATCTCGCTGAGCCAGCCTTTGTTCTCCTCGACTGCAGAGATGATGCGTCTTACCACGTCTTTCCCGTCGATTCTTTCAGCCATGCAATGTGTCTCCTGTTATTATTAAGTCAAACTTCAAGTTTTCAGATATATTTGGGAAAAGCATTTATTTTGGTTAAAAACACTAAATATACCGACGCCTCTTATCCGAAGTTCTCAAAAGTACAATGCAATATATGCGTGAATGTTACATTTTCAGACCGATGTATGAATTTCGACATTCACCTATTATTCCGGAAACCCGAATGCCGTTTTCTTCTAAGAAACCGAACGCCTCACAATATGTGCAGTACTCTTTATACACTCTTTTGCCCTTTATTGCAACAAATTGCAACAACACAGGTGCTGTAGTCCAAAACGTGTGATGTGAGGTGCATTTCAGAAATCACGCAGGAAGGACTTGAATCACGTGTAGTGATCCAAAACCATGTGAACCGCGGTGCAGAAAAGGATAAGAGGAAAACCAATGATAAAAACGAACTTGCTGAACGGCTGTCCCAACAAGATGACCCCAACGAGAATTCCAAGTAGTACGAACAGATCGATCCTGCCCAGCACTTTCTTCGAAAAGATGCCTTTTTTAGTCATGTAGCGTAACCCTCAATAAGTCGTTGTATGAAGAAAGCTCCTATTTTATTCTCTTGCCGTTATCCCTGCCGAAAAGGAGCACATCGTTCTTCGAGAAAGAGATGTTGATTTCATCTCCGTATTCTTTATGAACAATCTCGTTTGTGATCATACGTATGTTCGATCCAAAGAGATCAACATTAATCACCTTGTTGTATCCCTGATACTCGATATTGAGTACTTTGCCAGAAAAGCTCAGCTGGTTTTTTCCCTTTCCCATTTTTATATCTCGAGGCTTCAGTCCGATCTGAAAATCCTTTTTGTCCGTCACTTTTTCAATTGCATGCAGTTCGGCATCGGTCAGTTCGTAGAGAAGTAATCCGTCAGCGTTCAGTTTTTTTCCAACGAGCCGGCAATCCAAAACATTGATTGCAGGATAGTTGATCAGTGAGGCCACATTTATATGCACTGGATTTTTGATCAGGTTCTCGGGAGTATCAATCTGATGAAGCACTCCTTCATGGAGGATCCCGATTCTATCCGCGATCGACACCGCGCTGTCGTGGTCGTGTGTCACGTAAAAAATCGTGCTCTGATACTGCTTGTGAAGCTCCTTGAACTCGACCCGAAGCTCTTCTCTGAGCTTGAGATCGAGGTTGCTCAGCGGCTCGTCGAAAAGGTTCAGTCCCGCCTGCCTCACAAGCGCCCTCGCAAGGGCGATGCGCTGCGTTTCACCGCCGCTGAGTGTGCTCGTCGGCCTGTCCAGAAGCTGCTCGATGTGCAGGTCTTTGCTGACCAGTTTGATCCGCCTTTCTATTTCAGCATCATCAACGCGGAGAAGCTTGGACTTCAGCGCGAACGCAATATTCTTGTACACGTTGTATATGGGAAAAAGATTGTAGTTTTCAAACACGAATGAAATGTTTCTGAATGCGGAAGGAACGTCTGTGACATCATTATCCTTTATGTAGACGTTCCCCTCATCAGGCTTTATCAGCCCTGCGGTGATCTTGAGAGTTGTTGTCTTTCCCGCACCAGTGGGGCCAAGCAGAACGAATATTTCTCCTTCATTTATCGTGAGTGAAACGTCCTTCAGCGCCTGAATGCTGCCAAAGGACTTAGAGATGTGGTCGAGTTTTACCATAATGCATTACCCTGTGTTTATAAAATTTCTCCGCTCTCAGGATCGTAGAAGCGAATTTTCTCATCATGGAACACTACATACCTTTCCACGCTTCCCGCTGATTCAGAATCCTGCATGAGGCACTTGTACAGGTTGTTCCCCAAATAGAAATTGCCGTACTGTATCTGCTGGATCGTCTCCTGGTTGATGATTTTCACTTTGAGATAGTTTCCCTCTTTCATTATGGTTTTGCTGAAGTAGAGGTACTCAGGCCGGATACCGAAAATAAACTTCTCTATCGAGATATCCTTTACCTTTTTCTGGACCGCCTTTGAAAAATGAATGGTCGCATTGCCTTCTGTGATGATGTTTCCTTCTTCTCCTGCCCTGCACGCTATGAAGTTCATACCAGGGCTCCCAATAAAGTACCCGGTAAATAAATTCTTTGGTTCCTCGTAGAGTTTTTCCGGCTCACCCACTTCGATAATCTTTCCTTCTTTCATCACGATGATTCTGTCTGCAAGCGTCATCGCTTCCCTCTGATCATGGGTGACATAGACCGTCGTTACACTGAGGGCTTTCTGGATTTTCAGGAATTCAATTCTCATCTGTTCCCTGAATTTCTCGTCAAGTGCGCTCAACGGCTCATCAAGAAGAAGAACTTCCGGGTTTCTTACAATTGCGCGCGCCAGTGCGACCTTCTGTTTGTCACCGTCCGGAAGCTCTGAGATCTTCCGATTGAGCGTGTGTTCGAGACGGAGCAGCTCGGCCACCCACATTACCTTTTTTTTGATTTCATGAGACGACATTTTCTCGGCTTTCAGCGGAAAGATGATGTTCTTGTAGGCATTCAGGTGGGGATAGAGTGCGTAGAACTGAAAAACCATTGCGATGTTCCTGTCTGCGGGTTCGAGATCGTTTACCCGTTTTTCGTCAAAAAAGATATTTCCTCCATTGGCTGCTTCCAGGCCTGCAATACACCGAAGCGTCGTGGTCTTTCCGCACCCTGACGGGCCGAGAAAAATCACGAACTCCTTGTCCTGGATGTCAAGGCTTATGTCATCGACCGCTTTGACTTTCCCATAATGCTTCTTTAAGTTCTCCAGCCTTATTCGTGCCATGCATTTCCTCTTCTAAACTTTATCTGTTTCTCTCGGACAGATAATTGAGAATTTTTATCAATATCGAGCTCAATCCGATGATAATGATGAGCAGTATAAACGCCCACGCAGATCCCTCCCCTGTGTAGAAGTACTGGAAAGCGGTTTTATACAGTGTGAACGACACTGTCTGTGTGGCGTCACCCGGCCCTCCGCCGGTAAGCGTATATACAAGGTCGAACTGCTTCATTGCGTCCATGAGCCGGAAGATGAGCGCCAGAATGAGAATCGGAGCAGAAAGTGGAAGCGTGATATTGGTAAACTTGAAAAAATTGCTCGCCCTGTCCACGCTCGCTGCTTCATAGAGATATTTTGGTATCGAGGAGAATGCAGCAGACGAAAGAAGAATCATAAAAGGCGTCCACATCCAGGTGTCTGCAATGATCGTGGCCCACAGGCTGTTTCTCTCGGTTCCCAGCCACTCGACCTGATTAAACCCGAGCACATTATGAACGAAATAGTTCATGATTCCCCACTCGGTGTTGAACATGTATTTCCAGAACAGTCCGACAACCACCGGACAGAGCATCATCGGCATGAGCACGATCGTGAATACCGCTTCTCTGCCCCGAAACTCGCTCTGAAGAAGGTGGGCAATGAGTATCCCCAGAATAAACTGTATGCTCACCGCAAGTGCGACGTATTTGAAGGTAAAAATGAAACGCTCCCACGTGTAGGTATCGGTGAGTATGTTTACGTAGTTCTTGAACCCGATAAACTTCGTGTTCACCGGACGCAGAAACGAAAAATTGAAGAAGCTGTAGTAGATCAGCATGATGAACGGATAGGCGATCAGAAAAAGAAGGATGATCAGCGCGGGCCAGAGGAAGAAATATTTTATCAGCTTCTCCTTCCGAGCATATTTTATGTATTCGAGATTGGTCATTTTTGCGCCCCACACAGTAATTATTTTCTCCCAAGAACTCCGAACGTCATACCCATGAGTATGTATTTTCTGATGAGAATGAACAGGACCAGAATGGGGATGATCAAAATGTAGCCCGACGCAGCCGCAATACCCCATTCAAATCCCGATGTACCCATAAGTGCAGTGATTCTTGGAGGAAGGGTCATTGCGTACCTGGTTGCAATGATGGAAGCAAAGGTGAACTCGTTCCAAGCAAATATGAAACAGAACCCGGCGGTTGCAGCAATACCTCCCTTTACCATGGGAACGAGTATCTTGACAAATGCCTGGAACCTTGTGTACCCGTTTACGAAGGCTGCCTCCTCCACCTCTGTGGGAATGCCGTCGAAGAAACCCTTCATGATCCAGGTCGCAAGCCCCAGCCCGATCAGCGTGTACAGCAAGATCATGCCGAGCCGTGTGTCCGCGAGGCGAAATCTCGCAAACACGATATACAGCGGCACAATGATAGCGACTGGAGGAAGCATACGTGTTGAAAGCACGAAGAACATGAAGTCTCCCTTTCCTCTGTAGTTCATCCGCGAGTTTATGTAACCAGCCATCGTCCCCAGAGCCACTGCCAGAAGGGTGCCGGTCCCCGCCGTTATGACGCTGTTGGTAAGCCAGAAGAGGAAACGGGTCTGCTGCTCTTCTCCCGTTTCCAAAGTTGTGTATATGAAAAGTTTCTTGAAGTGCTCGAAGGTCGGCTTGAAGAAAAATTTGGGAGGAATGGTAAACAGGTCGATCCGAGATTTCAAAGAAGCGAGAAATAGCCAGTAGAGGGGAAACAAGGTATACAGAAGTATGATGACAATTAAAATGATAAACACAATCCGTCTCAAGGTGCCGCTCTTACTTATCATGGGAATATTCCTTCAGTGAAATAACGTCTTCCTGCCGGCGTGCACCGGCAGGAAGGTATTCAATATCCATACTTTTACTCTACAACAATCGGAATGATCTCGGGCTTCCCGCAAGGATTTGGGCAGATGGTATCAGGCATGTCAACCTTCGGCGTGCGTTTGATCTCGTACCCGGCTTTTATGAGCACCTGCTCCTGCCGTTCTGCACAATCGGCCATTGCTTTCTCCGGAGTCTTTTTTCCCGTGACCGCGTTGTGAGACTCCTCCTGCAGAATGTCAAGCAGGATCGCGTACTCGGGAAGGTGCCAGTAGTCGTTCGTGTAGTTGAACGCTACCCTGAACAGCTTGTTGTAATCGTTGTTTGCCAGCCATTCTTCACTGTCCAGAACGCCCTGGCGGCCTGTCTGGCATACAGCGCCGTAGCGCTTCTGCTGCTCGAACATCTCATACCACTCGATGAACTCCCAGGCCTCCTGCACGTGCTTGGAGTACTTGGATATGCCGATTCCCTGGCCACCCATGCTGAACTCTCGCCTGAACATACCGTCCCTTCCGACTTCTCCGGGCAGGATCGCATATCCGGTCACATCTGAGTATGGATTCTGCTCCGGATCGTCCATTGCGCCGAAGAAGTAGAACCAGTTGTGGGCCATGGCGACTTTTCCCGTCTGGAAAGCGGTGTTGACCTCATCCCAGCCCCACGTCTCCACTCCGGGCGGGCAGTACTTCATCAGCTCGATGTAGAACTTCAACCCGTCGATGGATGCAGGACTGTCGATGTACCCCTTGATCTCATTTGTTTCTGGGTTCCAGAGCTCGCCTCCGAACACCCACACTAGACAGTTCGTTACACTGGTGAGGTAGTCGTACTCCCTCCCTCCCATCATCCCGAGGCCGTAAAGGTCCGGCGGACGGGTGAACCACTCCGCAATGTCGCGGAGCTCGCTCCAGGTTTGCGGGATATTGAGCTCGTACCCGTACTCTCTCTTGAACCCTTCCTTCTCCATGGGATCCTCAAACAGGTCCTTTCTGTAGTGCATCCCTTCGGCATCAGCGTTGATCGGCAACGCGTAGATGTCACCGCTCGCGTCCGGATACTCACCATAGCGTGCAAGCATCTCCTTGGACCAGTCAGTCATCTTCAGCTTGTCCGACTTCTCGATGTATGGGTTGAGGAGCACACAGTGTCCGCCGCCTGCAAACTCACCGATCGACTGGCTGTCCCAGCACGCGAGGTCGAACCCCGAACCCCTGGCCGCAAACTCGGATGCGATCTTGTCATGCCATGCTGGACCGTACCCGACAAGGGCTCCCTCAACCTTCACGCCGGATATCGCAGTCCAATCTTTGGCAATTTCGAGGAGCATGTCCGCGCACACACCTCCGTGCCATACAACCGTCAATGTGACTTCTTTCTTGGTCTTTTCAGCTCCTTCCTTCTCTCCGCTTGCAAAGGCAAATGAAACCGCAAGCATGAAGGCAAGAGCGAAAAAAAGCCATTTCGCCTTTTTCATACGTCCTCCTTTAAAAAGATTTTATATGTTGCAACTGAAACATATTTCAGATGATGTAGCACGAATAAAAAATGTTGTCAAAAAATAGTGCTTTAAACAGGTTTTTAAGACTCTTCGCTCACAGTATACCCCATTCGCTTTGACGCCTCCAAGGCATACTTCTTAACACAGCTCGCAAGTTCTTCTATTCTTCCGTCTTTTAGGGTCTTGATATGACCTGAAATGTTGATCGCAGCGATTACTTTTCCCGTATAATCGAATACAGGAACACCGATGCATCGATGTCCAATCGCATAGTATTGATCGTCGAGAGAATAGCCATTCTCCTTTACCTTCTGAAGGAGACTTTTAAATTGCAGTGGGTTTGTAACAGTAAACTCTGTATGCTTGTGAATATCTGTGTTTTTAAGCAGATCATCAATTTTTTCATCTTCAAGATAGGCCGCGAGTACAAGACCGGCCGCGCATATGTTGATATCCAGCAGCTCACCTATATTCGCAACATTTATCAAGCTTTTGTGCCTCTTTATCACATCCAAGATCTGTACCTTGTTCTTTTGCAATATGGAGAGTTGTACGATCTCTTTCGTCTCATCAGCCAGTCTGATCAATATGTCGTGTATCTCCGATCTGAGATCTATCCTCTCAGTCATACAGCTGCACAGATAAAGGAATTTTAAATCAAGCCTCCACACATCTTCAGCACCCTCTCTCGTCCGGAGAACATATCCTAACTCTTCAAGAGTGCATAACAATCGATAAACTGAAGACCGTGGTATCATACTTTTTTCGTATAAATTTTCAGTGGAGAGCGGGCCTTCAATTGCAAGTTTTTCGATTATTTGAATACCACGGTGCAGAGTATTTGATTTCATTTTGAAAAATGAATTTTACTTTTTATCCTTTTACACTATTATTGCGATTTTGTCAAGCCTTTAAAAATTGTATAAATCGTTTACTTTCAGTTGCACCGCTTCTTTTTCTCAGTTATTATAAAAAAACGCTGTACCGTATCTCCACACAAGCCGCATCTCGCAACAAAAGGAGTTGTTCTTGGCTTTTTTTGCTTCCGAAACACGTGAAAAAGACATGTTTAACAGGTTGTATCCCTTTCTGTTCGTGATCTTCTTTTTTTCAGGGGCGAACGGGCTCATCTTTGAAATCGTGTTCAGGCGGCAGCTTCACCTTGCGCTTGGAATAACGCATTACTCGGTCGGTACAGTGCTCACGATTTTCATGGCAGGGCTCGGTATCGGGAGCATTATCTTCGGGAAGTTTGCAGACAGGACCTCAAAGCTCCTCGGTGTGTACGGGATATTGGAGTTGGGGATCGGGCTGTGCGGTATTATCCTTACCGGTCTTCTGCGTTACCTGGATTCTCTCTATGTGTGGTTCATCAGCGCATTCAGCAGTCCGGCATCACAGAGCATTGTCGTGAAAATTCTTCTCTCATGTATCTTTCTTCTCCCACCCACAGTTCTCATGGGAGGAACGCTCCCAGTACTGGGAAAAGCCGTATCGCGACCAAATATGCGCTCAGGTGCGCCTCTCGGACTGCTCTACGGCCTCAACACACTCGGAGGTGTTCTCGGCACGCTCGTTGTCACCTTTTTTCTGCTCGGCACGCTTGGAACAAAGGCCACACTGCTCGTGTTCTCTTTCGTAGCAATGGCAATTGGGATCTTCGTGCTTGTACTCTCCGTACGCACGAAATACCCGCTTCAGGACAAGCGTGAACATAAAAGTGAAGACGGAACCACCCCTGTGGTGTTTTCCGGCTCACATCTCTTCATCATGTTCACCGCATTTGTGGTCGCCGGTTTCGTGGGCCTTTCTGTGGAAGTGTACTGGACGCGCATACTCGCGTATGTGATCGGAAGCCACGGCTATGCTTTCGGAATTATACTCGCATCCTTCCTATCCGGCCTTGCGGTAGGGAGCATCGCAGCTTCTCGTGTTGTCGACAGAGTGAAACATCCTATGGACTGGCTCGGAATTTCTGAATATTCCATCGGTATTGCAGTGCTCGTGACAAGCCTCCTGCTTTTTCGCATGCGGGGGTTTGCAGGGGCGCTTTCCCTTCGCATGGCAGGCTCCTGGCAGAAATTCATCACCCTCGAAATGATCATCCTGTTCTTCATCCTTCTTTTTCCCACTTTTCTCATGGGAACAGTGTTTCCGCTCATCATGACCGTTCTCTCCCAACGCTTCCGTATGCTCGGCAGGTTTATCGGCAGGGGGTATGCGCTCAACACTCTGGGAAGCATACTTGGAGCGTCTCTTGCGAGTTTTGTTCTCATTGAAATATTCGGAATATCTTTCGGAATAAAGTTGTCGAGCGTCCTTGCCCTCGGAATGGGTATTGTCATTTTCGCATCGCGGCAAGGTTTTCGAAGGAGGGTTCCTGCAGCTGTTGCAGGCTGCGCGCTTGCGGCGCTCGTGGTTCTTTTCCCCTTACATCACCCGCTTCAACAGCTCGGTCCCGGTGAGCGCCTCATCTTCTACAGAGAGGCAAGCTCTGCGACGGTCTCGGTCAGAGAAGATGCAGAGGGGGGCAGGATACTTTCCATAAATGGGCTCGACGAGGTTCCGGTTGATCCTTCATCCATACTCACCTTTCGAGTTCTCGCACACATGCCGCTTCTGCTTCACCCGGATCCACGACAAGTTATGGTCCTCTCCCTTGGAGGCGCAATCACGACGAGCAGCGTTGCAACCCATGATGTGGAACGCGTCGATGCGGTGGAGCTGTGTCCGCCCGTGGTCGAAGCAGCTGAACTTTTCAGCAACTGGAACCGTGATGTGCTGCGAGATCCGCGCCTGCGCATTGTTCTTCAGGATGGAAGAAACTATCTCCTCACCGCCGACACACGCTACGATGTGATTACTGCAGACGCTACGCATCCATGGAGTGCGGACAGCTGGATTCTGTATACAAGGGAGTTCTACGAGCTCGTTCTCTCATCACTCGATGCGAACGGCATCTTCTGTCAGTGGTTACCCCTCCACTATCTTTCACCCAAGGACTTCAAATGCATACTCAGAACCATGAGAACCGTATTTGCACACCTCTCTGTCTGGTACACTGGCTCTTACGTGATCGTCCTCGGCCAGGAGCACGCGCCTCTTCTCGATACAGGTATGATAGAAAAGCGCATGAAACAGACTCGCGTCGGGAAAGACCTGATCTCAGCTGGCATCGACTCTGCCCCTGCACTCATCAGCCTTCACCTGCTTTCAGACGAACACGTCGACCGCTTCGTGGGAGAAGGACCGTTGAACACGGACGACAGGGCCTATCTCGAGCATTCTGCAGCGCGCTGCTTCGGCGTGGAAACCACACCTGTCAATCTCTCAGCTCTCAACAATGTGAGACAAATACCCTCATTTGTCGCTGAAACAGGTGCACAAAAAGAAGCGATCGAGCGGCTTTTTCTTGCCAGAAAAGAGATGATCCGCGGGCGAATATCCACCTACCGCGGGGAGTTCGAAAGTGCGATCAGTTCGTACAAGTACGCGCTTGAGATTTTCCCTGAGGATGAGCTGAGCAGAATCTTTTTCGAAGACGCGCAAAAGACCCTTGCATCATCTTTGGCTACCAGAGGGGACGAATACAGGCGTTCGGGAGAAGCAGACAAAGCACGCGAAGCCTATCGGAATGCGCTCTGGATAGACCCTGAAGAGCCGCACGCGCACAACGGAATGGGTCTTCTGCTCTTCTACGAAGGAAATTACCTGGAGGCCCTTTCACACTACGACAGTGCCCTTGAAAGAATGCCATATCAGGCTTTCATCCGTTACAACAAGGTGCTCGCGCTCCTGAAATCAGGCCGGACCGTCGAGGCGGAAAAGGAAATTGAGATCATAGAGAAGCTGGAGAAAAACATGGACAGAGTCATTTCTCGGGATCTGAGAAAATACCTTGCAGAGGTGAAGGCCGCGCTGTAATATGGCCACTCTTCATCTTTTTTTCACACTGGGCAAGTACAGGCTTCAGGGAAAACACGCACGGCTGCTTCAGGCCATCAGCGGGGCTCTCCTGCTTGCACTGGGGCTTGTGCTCACCGTGGATCCCACACTTCTCATGCTCACCCGATCACTCCACCTTGGCTCCCGCCATGTCCTCTATAACCTTGACGATTGCGGAGGCGTTTTCCTCTCCGAACCCCTTGTTCATCCCGACCTTGAACATCTCGTGCACAATCGACGGGATGAACAAAGGCATTCCCAGATCCTCTGCAAAATCTTTGACCAGGTTCGTGTCCTTCACCATGGTCCTGAGATGAAAGGATACTGAGAAATCCCGTTCAAGCACCGCATTCCCGAACCCTTCGAGAAGCGGAGAGCGAAAGTCCGACTCCCCCCACAGCTTCAAAGCCTCTCGCACATCAATCCCCGCCTTGGATGCAAACACGAGCGCCTCTGCAAGCGCTGCAACGAGCGAGGAAACGTAGAGCTGCCCACACATTTTTGTGGCAAAGCCTTTGCCTGTCGGGCCCATGTAGTGATATGTCTCTCCCAGAACCTCGAATAATGGCTTGACCTTTTCGAAAACGCTTCTCTCACCCCCCGCCATTATCCACAGTCCCCCAGCATTGACTTCCGCTTTTGTCCCGTGCACGGGCGCATCGAGAAATGACACTCCCTTTTTTGCATACATTTCCTGCTCCCACAGCGCAGTTTTGGGCATCTGTGTGCTCATGTCAATCATGACCTGCCCTTCATGCGCGCCTTCGAGCAGCCCATCAGGGCCGAGCGTCACGTCCTTGAGCGCAGACAGGTCCCACACCATTACTATGACAATATCGCAGTTTTCTGCGATCTCCCTCGGGGTTTCACACACCGATGCCCCCAAATCCGCGCACTCCGATGTCTTTTTTTTTGTCCTGTTGTACACAGAGACCGGATACCCCGCTTTCAGGAGGTTTTTTGCAATCCCCAGGCCCATGATTCCAAGCCCCACGACTCCCACTTTTTCTTTCATCCAGAGCCTCCTTATGTATATGTGCGCCATGCCGGGCGCACAATAAAAAACAGGGAACCCCAACACTACATGTCGTAATTCCCTGCCGTAATGATATATTTCAATACCTGCCAGGAGGTGCTAGTCGTTGAAAAGCGCGTCACGGATGATGCGCTGGGAATTCCCCGCGTCGAGGCTTTTCATCGCCTCTTTCATTGCCGTCCTGTCCAGCCTGTCCAGTATCCGCTCGAGGCTCCTCAGGTTTTTTACGCAGAGCTCGGTCGCGGTCCTTCCATCCATCCTGAAGGGGAATATGTCAAGCCCGATCCACCCGTTATAGTGCATTTCATCAAGATAGTACAGAAACTCGAGCGATTCCTGCAGGTGAACGCTCACCGCAATCATGTCATCGTCCCAATCACCGTACGCGTCGTTCATGTGCACGTTGAACATTTTGTTGTGCATGCCGAGAATCGCAGCCGACTCGGCAGGTTTCTCCTTTGACATGAGGGAGTGCCCGAAGTCGATGACCACGCCCACATTGTCTCCGCACTCCCGCGCGAGATAGAGCGCTTTTCCCACTGCGCCGATCGTCATGTATTTTCGCGGCTCCTTCAGTTTGTACTCGAGACAGATCTTCATGTCCCTGTTGTACTGTGCGATCTCCACAATGCTTTCCTTCAATCTCGTCCAGTGATCCACATAGTTGCACTGAAAGGAGTAATCGAACCCATCGCTCCCGAGCCAGAGACAGACCGCGGGGCATCCCATCTCAACCGCAAGATCAACCGCTCTTTTACAGACATCGATTGCTTCACTTCTGAGGCGGGAGTCCGTGTGGGTGATAGAGCCCAGTTTGAACTTCCTGTCTCCGAAGGTGTTTGCGAGTATGCTCGTAAGTGTGAGTTTGTTGTCAGCGAGCCACTCTTTGAACTGTGCAGGTTTAACCCCATCCGCCTGAGAGGAGATGATCTCCACACCATCGATTCCGTCGACACTTCCGGCGATTTCAATGAGATTTTTCAGAGACTGTTCTTCAGCAGAGTACCCCTGGGGAACGAACCTGTCCGAAGCTCCGCCAAGAGCCCACAATCCTGCAGAATATTTGAATTTTGCCATGCGAAAACCTCCAAAAATCTCGTGAATTATTTCCTTC
>CAZOWM010000028.1:0-46798 GCA_964583615.1 uncultured Spirochaetota bacterium
TTGGCAAAAAGTTGTAAATAGTGAAGCTATGAAAGAAGTTGTAGAAACTTGGGGTAATTATGGTGATGAATCATCAATGACAGTGATTTATGGGAAAAAGATTAAATAATTGCTACCTATTTTACTCTGAATATTTAACTTCTCTATTTTTATTTATAATGATATCCCCCAAATTATCATCTTTGAATTCGTCAAAAAGAAATTTACATAATCCCATTACTGTGACGACATTGTCAGTACTCTCATTAATCCTGAGGTTCTATTATAGGAATCGCAAACCTGTTTTCAGCATTGACCCACGGTTCATACACTCGTAGGTTTCAAGCAGATAATTTGAAACCTATAAAACATGCAGTAAAGTGTTTTTGGAATTAGTTCTGTAAAATATGTATTTTAATGTTTCGAAAAGAGAGAAATCATTATTCAATGCGCTCGGGGTATAGATGATATAAAATTGTTACCCTTTGTAATTGAAATATCTTTTTTATGTGTGTGTAATGTTGTTGTAATCCAGGTGATCCTTGAAAAAGGAAAATAAACACCTGTGTGTGTTTTTTTATTTCTGGAGAACAGGAACCGGATTCACGCCATTCGAAGAGCTTCTTCCTTCGCAATTGTGCACCCTTCGACAAGATTTTCCGGGTGGTTTCCAATGGTGTGGTTGTCTTTCATCTCTCCATGCTCTTCGGCTTGCCCAGGATTTCCGAAAGTATCACCGCCCTTTTCAGCGGCGGAAGTCTGTTGATCTTTTGCCAGCCTGATGTAGTTTTTCCTTGCTGGGTCGAGGGTGCAGGGCTTGCCCTATGTGTGGGAGCTGTCTTTTCCCGTACAATTGGTTTTTGGATTTCTCTATTCATTGCACCCATGTCCATAAGAGACCTATCTTCCACACTCACCTCTTCACGAGGCTCCTTCTCATGGAAAATCTCTTCCTGAATCTTTTTTCGCCCCTCCTCAAGAATCCTCATACTCTCAAACCTGCTCACCGTTTCGACTTCGCCGGTATCGATCACCCTTCTCACGGCAGGTTGTTCCACCGCTTCTGCTTCCTTCACACCTTGTGAGGAAGCCTGGTTTTTCGCCGACAGCGTCTGCTTGCGCTTTCGCGCGTTCGACACTATAATCCGGGCGATGACGTTTATCAACCCGACGCCGACGAATATCAATAAGAATATGAGCTCACCGAATCGCATTACATTTTCCGCCTCTGTATTTTCACCCTTTCTGAAAACCCTTCGTTTCGCCTGTCGAGCGCCGCACGCTTACTCCTCTTTTGGTTTTTCCTCGGTGCCGATGCTCTTGCGCATATCCGTGTCGGCCTGGATGTTTCTCAACCTGTAGTAGTCCATGATCCCGAGGTTTCCGCCTCTGAAAGCCTCTGCGATGGCTTTGGGAATTTCCGCTTCCGCAAGCACCACTTTCGCCCTGTTTTCCTGCACCTCAGCGACCATCTCCTGCTCACGCGCCCGCGCTGCAGCCCTTCTCTTTTCCGCTTCAGCCTGGAACCGCCTCATGTCAGCCTCTGCCTGATCTGCCTGCAGCTTAGCGCCAACGTTTTCTCCCACATCCACATCCGCAATATCGATCGACAGAATCTCGAACGCGGTTCCCGCATCGAGCCCTTTTTCGAGAACACGTTTGGAGATCAAATCCGGATTTTCGAGAACATCCTTATAGGTCCCTGCAGAGCCGATCGTGGTCACGATCCCCTCGCCAACACGCGCGATGATCGTTTCCTCCGTAGCACCGCCAACGAGCCGTTCGATATTTGCCCTGACCGTCACACGTGCTTTTGCCTTCAGCTGTATCCCGTCCTTTGCAACCGCGTCAATGGTCTGCCTTCCCTTTGTCGGATCGGGACAGTCGATCACTTTCGGGTTGACGCTCGTCTTCACCGCATCGAGGACATCCCGTCCTGCGAGATCTATGGCGGATGCGCGCTGAAACGAGAGCGGGATATTCGCCTTGTTTGCAGCGACCAGCGCCATACTCACCTTGAGCACATTGCCCCGTGCAAGATAATGAGTCTCAAGCAGGTCCGTGTCGATGGATATTCCCGCTTTTGCCAGCATGATTCTGCTGTCAACGATAACCGAAGGGCTTACTTTCCTGATCCACATCCCGATCAATTTTGCAATTCCCACAGGAGCACCCGACAGCAGCGCCCTGAACCACAGGCCAAAGAACTTTATGAAAAGAATGATAAATATAAGTGCAACGATTCCCAGAAAGATATACAGAATAAAAAACATTTCTTTCTCCTCTCCGTATTTCTAATTTTATCAAAAACTCATCAGAAAAAGTTCAGCCTTTCGGGTTTGAAAGCCGTCGAACAACGATACGGTTTCCCTCGACCCTGATAACGCGAACCTTTTCCTCCTTGTGTATCATCTCCCCTGATGTCACAACACTGTATTTTTTTCCGTCTATCACTACCATCCCAGAAGGCCTGAGTGTTGTGTAAGCATGCCCTTCTTTGCCGAGCAGAACATCGAACTTGTCTTGATCAGCACTCGTGTACCCTTCTTTCTGCTCGAAGGACTTTGCAAGGATGAGCCTCTTGCCCACAAAGGACTTCGGGAACGCTTTCAGCCCGAGCATTATCATCGCTGGTGTGCCTACAAGCACACCGACCAAAAACAGTGTTCCAACGAGTTTTCCCAGTGTATTGTACGCGAACACTGTTGCAACGATCATACAGATGATACCGGAAGCGCCGATGACTCCGGCAGCAGGAACAAACAGTTCCAAAAAAAGCGCGACAAATCCTAATACAAACAGCAAAACCGGCACCCAGAACGTCATCTCAGACTTTCCTCACCACGACACGATTTCCGCTTACTTCAATGACCTCAACCGTTTTTCCGGACTCGACGTACTCTCCTTCTGTTTCCACGTTTATCAGCTCGCCTTCGAACTCCGCTTTTCCTGAAGGGCGCAAAACCGTAACCGCGACTCCCCGTTTCCCCAGAAGAAGGGAGCTTTCCTCCTGTGTCTGCACTGTGAATCCTGTGTCAGCGGTTTGTGCCGTGCTGAGTGTCAGGCCGCGGAACAGGCGAACGTGCGGAAGAAAATATGCCAGGATACTGAATGTGATGAATGAGGACACAACACTTACTCCCACGACCGCAAGATTTCTCCTGAAAAGGTTTTTCTCCCACTCAAAGCTCGGCACAACAAAACCCTGCATCGAGAGCACGAGGGATGCGACGATCAATAGGATTCCCAGGATCCCTGCAACACCAAATCCCGGGATGATGAATATTTCGAGAATGAGGAGGATCAAACCGAGAACAAAGAGGATGAGCTCGATAGAACCGACCGTTCCCAGGAGGGCATAGCTCGCGAATACCACCGCAAAGCAGATGATCGCGATTGTTCCCGGCACGCCGAATCCCGGTGAGGTAATCTCGATGAACAGCGAAACCAGCCCGATGATGATGAGCACTGTGGTAAACCCTGCGCTTGTAACGAAACCGACTGCCCTGTCAGCAGATGATTCTCCGAGAAAAACCGTTTCCGCTTCGGGCACGTTCAGCACCTTGATAAGCTCGTCCTGGCTGCTCACGGTCCCCGAGCTTACGGAGTAGCGCTCCATCTCTTTTGCGGTGAGTGTGAGGAGCTTTCCAGCAGGCGAGACAACCATTCCCTCCTCGAAGGTCTTTCCCTCCCTTTGAGCCTTTCTTTTGACCTCTCCCAGCTCAGCTGCCGTTACCACGATCACCTCATCGTCAACAAACACCTCTCTCAGTTCGATATCCAGGTCGACCATTGCCTTTGCCACTGCCACAGGATACCCGTTCTTTTCTGCAAGGGCTGCCATCTGTGCTCTGACAGCGCTCACCACTTTTTCAGACGCCGCAACCGGGCCCTCGGATCCCATCGTCACTGGAGCAGCAGCGCCCATGCTCGTCCCAGGCGACATGTATATGCGGCTGCATGCAAACGAGATCAGCGCTCCTGCAGACCAGCTCACTCCCATGCTCTCGGGCCCGCTCGTCACAAACGCAATCGTCTCGGCAGGTTCCGCGGAGCCGATCAACGTTGAGATCTGCAGCGCGGAATCAACCCTTCCGCCAAAGGTGTTTATATCAAAAATGATAAACCGCGCTCCTTCTTCCTTCGCACGGTTGATGCCCCTTCTCAGAAACACGACGAGAGAGCGGTCTATCTCACCCTGAATGGGAATGACGTAGACTTTTTGTGATTCACTCTGGATATCCTGTGCGGTGAGCATCTGAGCACTCAATGCTATAAACACGCACAGTATCAAAACACTCGTCGATTTACTCATTCGTCGTCCTCAAAAGATACATTAAATCTTTCACAACAGAAAGTCAATGAAAAGGCAATTTATTGATATAAATAGAATTGAAGAAGAACACGGCGAGTACCTGAACTGCAGGCTCGATCAGCTCATCTACTCCTCGCAGTCTGTCAAGACCCTGAAAAATTCCGGCGGTGCGAGTCCCGATACGGTAAAGGTTCACGACCCAGGAAGAGCGCGCCATATTTCGTGCAGATTCTCCGGTGACAGCTCCCGCTTCCCCTGCTCGATTTCTTTCACCACCTCGACAATCTTTTCGTTCACCGGCGTGTGCTGCCCGAGCTCTTTTGCCACACGGAGGATTTTCCCGTTCAAAAAGTCGACTTCAGTCCTCTTTCCCCGCTCGAGATCCTGAAGGATGCTTGACTTGAGTTTTCTGTATTTCATCCCCACGATCATGAGAAGAATCCAGCGCACCAGAAGGGGGTATCCTTTCCGCAAATCGGAAAACCTCTCCGGATTGATCGATCCTTTGAATTTCTCTATTTTTACTCCCCACCCCTGTGCGGCACGCGCACCTTCTGTGACGATCCTGTAGAAAAGTTTTCGCGCTGTCCGCAGACGAAGCAGTTTGCCGAGAAGTAGCCCAGAAATACCGCCGAGTCCCGTCACTCCGCAGACGATAAGAAGCTTTGCCCACAAAACTCCCTGTATGTTATCGCTAATGTAAACGGGAATCCCAGGCTCCAATGTACTCTTTACCATGAACAGGTCGTCACGGGTTGCACAGGTAAGGTTTCCGATGGTTATTCCGCCTTTGGACGTCACAAGGTAATGTGTGTGCTCCGTCATGACCGCATTGTACCCGACCGCGCCGGCAATAAGCTTCACCGCGGGAAAGCTTTCACTCACTGACAAAACCTCAAGCCCGTTCTGCAAGGTGAGTATGCACCCGTTGTTGCAGAGGTGCTCTTTCGCTTCAGGAAAAACAGAACCCAAGGCGTTGCTCTTCACCGCAATCACGATTATGTCAAAGCTCCCCTCGTCTTCAGAGAGCGTTCGGATCGCACGCACACGCGCACTGATTCTGCCCTTTTTCCCGACGAGGTGTATTCCCTCTTTTTGAAGCGCCTGGAGGTAGAGGTCAGCGATCTCCACACACGTCACATTCATTCCTTTTGCAGCAAGCGTCGCCGCAACCACGCCTCCGATTCCTCCGCACCCGACCACTGCTATTCTCATGGCATAGAAGAAAATCAAGAAAATCCAATTCGTCAAGAGCGGATATAAAGAACGGAGATATTTTTCTTGACAACGTGTTTCACGATCAGTTACTTTAGGTGTCATATTTAAAAATCAAGGGGTATGCTATGGATGTTTTCGAAAAATGCTACTCGGACGGCGGCTATCTGGGAATGCTGCGAGTGGCAAAGGACAAGTACTTTTCCCGTCCCCTTCTTTCTCACTATCCGGGAACCGAAATGGAGTTCAACGGAATAAAGACCATCATCTGGTCGATCAACAATTATCTCGGACTCGCCCGAAATGAAGAAATCAAAAAGGTTTCTGTGGAAGCCTCACAGGAATATGGAGCCTCGGCTCCAATGGGGTCCCGAATGCTGACCGGCAACACAACACTCCATGAAGACCTTGAAAAAAAACTTGCGGATTTCGAGGAAAAGGAGTCCGCAATCCTGTTCAACTACGGGTATCTCGGCGTGCTCGGTACACTTTCCGCCATTGTACACAGAAGCGATACCATTGTCATCGACAAACTCTCACATGCGTGTATGATTGACGGAACCTTTCTCGCCGGTGGAAAGTATCGATTTTACAAGCACAACGATATGAATGACCTCGAAAAGCAGTTGAAGTCAGCGAGAAAGCTGAGCAAGGGCGGTATTCTCGTCGTCACCGAAGGTGTTTTCGGTATGCGCGGAGATCTCGCAAATCTGCCGGAAATCTGTGAACTCAAGGATACATACAGAGCACGGCTCTTTGTCGATGACGCGCACGGATGCGGTGTTATGGGACCGAACGGAAAGGGTACATCCGATCACTTTGGTGTCATGGATAGAGTAGACCTCTACTTCAGTACTTTTGCAAAATCATTCGCCGCAATCGGTGGGTTCACCGCGGGGCAGGAAGGCGTGATCCAATACATACGGTACAACGCGCGCACCCAGATTTTTGCAAAGAGCCTCCCGATGATATACGTAAAAACCGTTGACAAGACGCTGGACATGATCAAGAACAACCCCATGCACAGGGAAAGGCTCTGGGAGGTGGCCACAAAGCTCCAGGATGGGCTGCGGGGGCTCGGGTTCAATATTGGAGATACGGCCTCCCCCATCACTCCGGTGTATGTGCCTGCTGAGCCGGAAGTTGCAAAAAACATTATTGTCTATCTGCGTGAAAAAAAAGGAGTGTTCGTTTCCGGTGTGATGTATCCGGTGGTTCCAAAGGGGATTATCCTTCTGAGAATGATACCGACCGCGTCCCACACAGACGAACAGATCGAAAAGACCCTCGATGCATTCAAGGCACTTCGAGACAAGTTCAAGCTCCAGCTCGAGGCGGTATCGGTCTGAAAAAACCGCATTTACACATTATATAAACCGCCACCCTTTCTCAGAAGAGCGGCGGCGGATCTCTCGATCAGGAATGCCAAAGCTCTTCTCTACGTCTCGGTCTTTGTTTTTTTACTCATCCCCTTCCACTGCTCCTGTTCCAGAACCTCAGGATTTACGATGTTGTCAGGAATGAAGTGATTGAAAACATCCAAGACCCGGTCGACCGCGCTCACCGCCATTTCCACCACACATTCTCTGGTCAGTGCAGCAGAGTGCGGCGTGAGAATTACATTGTGCATTTTCAAGAGGGGATTATCCCTGCTCGGCGGCTCATTCTGAAAAACGTCGAGCCCGGCCCCTTTTATCATCCCTTTTTCCAGTGCCTCGACTAGATCATCCTCATTTACCACGCCCCCTCGCGAAGCATTGACAACAAATGCATCGGATTTCATTTTTTCGAAGCACTGCATATTGAGAAGGTTTCTTGTGCTTTCCGTGAGGGGGACATGCACGGAAATAACATCCGCCTTTTCACAGACCGTGGGTAAATCTGCAAATGTGACCCAATTACTGTTCTTTTCTCTGACACTTTCCTGAAGAAAAGGGTCATACGCGATTATCTGCATGCTGAAGCACGAATTGCACATACGCGCCAACATTGAGCCAATTCTCCCGAACCCGATCAACCCCAGATATTTTCCGTGGAGATCCCTGGGAATGTTTTTATATCGTATACCGAAATTCCCCTTTCTGAGCTCGGCGTCGAGAAACGGGAGCTGTTTGAACAGGGACAGCATCAGCGAAAAACAGTGCTCCACCACCGACGCGGTATTCACCCCGATACTGGAAGTGACCAGTATCCCTCTCTCTGTGGCGGATTTCAGATCAACATTGTCCACTCCCGCACCCGTTCTCGAAATTGTGAGAAGCTGGTCCGCTTCGCAGAGCAGCTCATCCGTAACTTTCAAGCCGGTTCTCAGTACTATCGCGTGTGCTTGTTTCATGAGGGGGAGTATCGTGGATACATCTGTGCCCTGTGCCTGCATTACATTGAGACCGTTTTTATGAAGTAAGCGCAATGCTTCTTCCTCGATTGGTTGTGGGAGCAGAACATTTCTTATCGGGTCCATGGTGCAATCTCTTTTTTAATACTCTCCATCACCTCAGTATATGGCCGCTTTCCTGTAGTGCCCTTCTCAGCTCCTCTTTCTGAGAAAGGGTACACGGCTTGAGCGGTCTTCTCGGATCACCGCCGACAAATCCGGCAATATCCATCGCGGCTTTCACACCAGAAACACTGTATTGTCCCGAGACCTGTTTATTCAGGCGTACGAGATCATCGTGCATTTTCTCAGCATCTTTGATATTTCCCTCCATAAAAGCGCGGTACAGAGCAACACAATCATCAGGAAATACATTCGCAAGGGAGAGAACCCCGCCGACTCCTCCCGCTTTGAGAAGATCGAAAAAGAAATTGGCTGACCCTGCCAAGAGAAAAAAATCATCACCGGCCGCCGCAAGATACCTCTCGAAATTTCCTTTTGAACTGTCCTTCATGCCCGCAACATTGGGGTGGGAGGATACCTTTCTTATCACTTCAGGGCTCACGAGCACTCCTCCGGTCACGGAAGGATTGTTGTAAATGAGAACAGGGACCGGAGAGGCGTCAGCCACATCCAGTACATAACTTACCAAAACGTCATCATCGATCAGCTTTTTAAAAAAACTCGGAACGAGAAGACTCACGAGATCCGCACCGATCGATGCCGCCTGCCTGGTGATTTCAATTGTTTCTTTTGTGCTCTCAGCCGCAGTGCCCGCCATGACCACCTTTTCAGGTGCGGCATGCCTGACCACTGTTTCGATTACACGGAGACGTTCATCAACGGAAAGAGATTTGAACTCGCCATTCGTCCCGCATACGAAGTACCCTCTCAACCCCGTGCTGTTCATTTTCTTCACGTTTTCGGCGAGCCCGTCAAAAAGAATCTCATCGTCTCGAAAAGGAGTTGCCATTGGAGGATACACGCCGCTCAGCATTTCTTTCACTTTACGCGTCTTCATTTTGCCCGTCCTCAAAGTCCTCAAATGGAAACACCGATTGAATCAAGAATCCTGGTTATCCCCTGAAGAGATTTTCTGCACCCTTCAGGCCTGCCTCCGCTGCTGTCCACATATTCGGGTTCAAGCGATATGACGCCGTCATACCCGTCGTTTGCAAGGCTCTTCAGAATACCTGCATAGTCAATTGTTCCTTCTCCGAGAGGGACCATGTGGGGAGTCCCCTTAAAAGAAAGGTCTTTTGCGTGCATATGGGCGATGTATTCCTTGATGACCCTGTAATCCTCCGGATACGGCTTCCCACCTGACCGGAGCGCGTTCGCCGGGTCCCAGAGCGCCCTGAAACTGCCGGAACCCAGAGCCTCGATTACTCTTTTCGTCAGCGCACCGAACTGCAGATATGTATGCGGACAGTTTTCCAAAAGGAGCGTCACGCCGGCACGCTCGACTTTTTCTACAGGCTCTTTCAGTTTCTCAACGATCTTCTGTACCACGACCTCATCATCGTACTCTTTTTCTTGAATGAAGCCGAATGTGCGTAACTTATCCGAATCAAATATATCACACAGCTCAATACAACGCTGTAATGCTTTCAGGTGAGTGTTATAATCCCCGGATATGGTGATAAAATAATCATCGATGCTCTCGAATCCTTTATCACTCTCATCAAGATGGCATTGTAAAAAAAGCGTTGACGAGATAAGTGAAACCTTCAGATCATATTTTTTCACCAGCCGTTTTGCTTCAGCCACTTCCTCATCACTTAGTTCCTCAATATTTTTATTCCAAAGGGCGTGAATTTCAATGTACTCAAGCCCCAAATCCTTGATAAACCGTAAAGACTCTTCAAAATCCATGCTTACCTGATCGGTGATGACTCCCAGTTTATACATAGTTTTCTCCTTAAGTTTTTTAAATCCTTCTTCTATTTCACAATGATCACCTTGCTCCTATCGAATGTCACCGCAACTGCAAGGATGATCAGGATACCCAGAAATGTTTGCTGTGCGTAGATGTCAATTCCCACAACAGTCATTCCGTTCTTTATAATACTCATATAACAAGCGCACCGACAAGCGTGTTGAACACCCCCCAGCGCCGCCCGTCAACGCTGTTCCTCCCATGACAACCACGGCAATTGACTCCAGCACATAGAGCTCACCAAAGACAGCCGAACCGCTGTAGAGATTGCTGGCCAGTATGATTCCGCAGATCCCCCGCTCCCATACCCGATAGTACGAATGCAAAAAGTTTTGTCCGCTTCACATTGATGCACGACATCCAAGACATCTTCTCACTGCTTCCCACCGCGTAAACTGTTCTTCCCAGGTAGGTATATTTTTGGATCACGAAATATATAAAATAAACGACTAATTCGATAATCCAGCTGTTGTTTATTTTTCCAATCGAGCCATTGACGATGTCCAGATATTTATAGGTTCCAGACGGGGCCGCAAGAGGTGCTGCATGAAGAAGATAGGCGATGCTTCCAAAAATACCTCCCGTCCCCAGTGTCGAAATAAATGAAGGTATACGAAGCCGAGTGAATATGATTCCTTTCAGGAGTCCAGTGCCGAGTGCCACAACGAGGGTGATGACAATTCCGAAAAAACCAAATTGTGCCAGGCTGAGTATGTAGACGATGGAGATCAACGACACGATGCCCCCCACCGAGAGATCAATCCCTCCTGTAAGGAGTACAAAGAGCTGTCCCAAGCCTATGGTCAGCAATATCGCGGTCATATTTCCTATAGTCTTGAGATTGTATGGAGAAAGAAAACTTTTATTTCCGATCGTAAAAAAAAGAACGATGAAAAAGAGGAGCATGAGAGAAAAATAGATAACCGGCAAACCTCGAAAAAAATCGCCTATTTTTTTTGAAAGAGGCTTAAAGCCACCGTGACGGTTCTCTTTTGTCAGCACATGCGCCCTCCTTATTTATTATACTTCTTCAAACCATGTATTCGATTATCTCAATAGGTTTCGGTTTTTCTTTCGAAGGACACTGTACCTCATTTGTGATCACTCCGTCCCTCATGACAATCATCCGGTTTGACAAGCCGATGTCTTCTTCGAGTGTATCCGACATTACGATGATCGCAATGCCTTCCGCAGAAAGCCGGCGTATCCTCCGGTAAATCTCTTCTTTTGCTCCCACATCGATACCTCTTGTTGGATGGTCAAAAATGAGCACATTGATCCTGGCTGCAAGCCATTTTGCCAGGACGATTTTTTGCTGATTTCCGCCGCTCAGGTTTACACACGGCGTTTTCAAAGAGGGAGTTTTGATATTGAGCTGTTGAATCCAGTGTGTCGCTTCTTCTCGTTCTTTTCTCAGGCTTATCAGGCCGGCGTTTATGAGGTTTTTCAATGTGATCAATGTAATATTGGACACCACATCCATCTGCAGAGCGAGTCCTTCATCCCTTCTGTCGATCGGTATATATCCAATGCCTGCCTTGATTGCATCTTTAGGGGTGTAAATTTTTCTTCTCTTCCCTTGGATTTCTATACTTCCTGTATCGGCTTTCGATATTCCTGCGATACATCTGCACACTTCCTCCTTGCCTGATCCCAGAACTCCGACAAGGCTTAAAATTTCTCCCTGCCGAACAGAAAAACTCAAGGGAGCGAACACCCCTCTTTTCCCCAGATTGGTAATTTTAATCGCAGTAACATCCGTCGGTTCTTTTTGCTCTGATGCCTTGTAATGATCAGCAGCAAGCTCTCTTCCTACCATCAGCTGTTCCACTGACTGTATTCTCGCATCCTTTGTTTTTATGTCTGTTACATTTTTCCCATCCTTTAAGATTTCAATTCTGTCTGAAACGCTTAATACTTCCTCCAATCTGTGAGAAATGAATAGAATAGAGGCGGTTTCCTTGAGCCCTCTCATAATACGAAAGAGCCGTTCGATTTCATCCGCCACGAGCACTGTAGTTGGTTCATCGAGTATCAGCACCGGATTTTCAACACCCGAAATGCTGGAAAGCCATAAAAGACGTGTGATTTCAATCATCTGTCGCTCTACAGGAGGAATATCCCGCACAAAGGTTTTTGGTGAGATTTTTGAACCGACCTTTTCAAGCTGGGACTGCGCCTCTTTATACATAGATTTCATTGAAAGAATTCCGTTCTTTCTGAATACTTTTTCATGACGCAGGAATATATTTTCAGCCACAGTGAGATTGGGGAGCAGGCTTCCTTCCTGAAAAACCATTCCAACTCCCATTCGTACCGCCATATTGGGATCGGTCAAAACAACAGGCTTATGACGGATTCTCAACTCCCCTTTGTCGTGCTTGTACAAACCGATCAATATTTTCATCAGTGTGGATTTCCCCGCTCAGTTTTCTCCGACAAGACCGACGATTTCGTTGCGATACACTGTAAAATTGACATTATCAAGAGCTTTCACACCTGGGAAACTTTTCGTTAGATTCTTCATTTCAATAACTGCAGCAGTAATAGAGGGGAATAGATAGCCCGTGCTTATCATGGTACTCGAAGCAAGCCGCATATCATTGAAGAAATTGCAATGACGCTTCCAGTGACAGGTCTATAGCGCCGATCAGTATCACCAATGAGCTGCCCAAAGTCATTATTGCCAAGAGGCCGGACAGGCTGAATACTATCTGAATATTTGCAGGTGACGAGAACGTTCCGAGTGTTCCAACGGTAAAAATAATATAGACAATTGCCAATACCGATAAGGGTCCTATTACATTGTGAGAGATAATAAATTGAAATCCGTTGATAATCCGAGCGCCGATCGTTCTGTCATTTTTTTTCCCGGAACCCTCTTTTTTGGTGAAATCTCTCTTCATCCTGTGCCTTCCCCATCGTTTTTTCTATTGTATCATAATTATCATAACCTTGATATTTAAAAAGACCCCTGTTCTAAAAAAGAACAGGGGTCCTCTTTTTATACCGGGATTCTCTGCGAGCGCTTTTTTCAGTCCATCGAAAAGATCAATCGCTATCTGATTTGCAAGCCTTCCCTGTATCGCGACAATCTTTCCTTTGTTCGGAGTCTTGAAGGTTTTGAAAAGCTCGACGGCTCCATAGTGCCCTGCGTCTACACCGCTGAAAGCTGAATGCCCCACCCAGTGGGGATAGTCCACGACATTCAGTTCCGGGGGTTTGTTCCACCAGGTGAAAAAGTATACACCGGCATCTTCCAGCGCTTTTGCAATGGGAACACAGTCTGGAGATTCGTTCGGGTCGATGTTGAAGACGACATTGCCGCCTGTCCTCGCAACAAGTGCCTTGATATCGTTGTTCTGCTTTTCGCTGCTTCCCCCGCACGTGACGAGCTCATGGGGATACCCGATGCTGTTTGCAAACTCTTCTCCGCCCTTGTTCCATCGCACATGATAAGGGTTGTCAATTGTCCTTATCACCGTACCAGCACAACTTCACCCTTTTCTCCCTTCTCTTTACTTCCGGCGAATACCAGAGTGGATGTAAATAGAAGGATGAAACACATCACACAGATACATTTAAAACATGCTTTCATTTTACCCTCCTCCACCTTATTATATATTTTAAAGATCCTGCATTTTTCTATAAACCATGAATAAAAAGAAAATAAATTGTTGTACTAATAAATAAATTATGATATTTTAAACAAACGAACATTATATTTTGTTTAATTATACTTATATGAAATACATTTTCAATGAAAATTTACTTTTTTATCTGATTTTTTAATATGTCCAAAAAAAAGAACAGATTGAAAGAGATAATCAGCATTCTCAACAAGCAGGGCGAGGTTTCTGTCAAGGAACTTTCAGAAAAACTCTATACCTCAGATATGACAATTCGAAGAGACCTCAGCGACCTCGAGGAAGAGGGGATGGTCAGGCGAACTCACGGCGGCGCAATCCTGCTGGATTTTTATACGATAAACGACAGAAACAAATACCTCATTGGTGCGGAAATCGAGAAACATGTAAGTGAGAAGAGCAGAATCGGTTTGAAAGCCGCATCCCTCATACGCCCGGGCGAGACGGTCGCATTCGACATCGGAACCACAACGCTTTTTATCGCAAAATACGTTGATAGAGACATAGATATCAATGCGCTCTGTGTCACATTCGAATGCGCGATGGAACTCTACAATAAAAAGAACACAAAACTGATTGTGACAGGAGGGTACCTGCACAGAGACTCGGATGTGATAAGCAGTGATGAAGGAATCGAAATCATAAAAAAGATTCGTACGGATAAAGTGTTTCTTTCTGCGGGCGGTATAGACAGCAAACTGGGACTCACCTGTTATCACGACTTTCATGTCGTGATAAAACGTGCGCTGATGGACTCGACAAAGAAAAAAATCCTTGTGTCCGATTCAAGCAAATGCGGAGAGATCACCCCCTCATTCTATGCGGATATCTCTGAAATAGATTCATTTATCACCGACAGCAATATACCCGAAAGCTATGCAAAGCTTGTACAAAACATGGGCATTGAACTCATTATTGCGTAATTATTCCATCTTGCCCGGCAACAATTTCGAGCGTGCAGAACACATTCAATTCTATAGAGCACAGGAGGGAGCCTGCGATGATTACAAACAAGATGCTGATTGATGGTGAATGGGTTGAAAGTGCGAATGGTTCTCATATAGAAGTTGAGAATCCTGCGACGTGTGAAACTTTTGAAAAAGTGCCGTCAGCTTCTGAATCAGATGTGAATAGCGCAATTGAAGCGGCACACAGAGCTTTCAAGGAGTGGTCTGGGCTATCACCGGAAAAAAGAGCCGAATATCTCTTCAGGGCGAGCGAGATCGTTTTACAGCGTGAAGATGAGATCGCCAGAATAATGACGACCGAACAGGGAAAACCGTTCGACGAAGCAAGGGGAGAGGTTCGAAAAGGGGCTGACATTTTACGCTACTATGCAGAAGAGGGAAAAAGGGTATATGGAAGGGTCGTCCCCGGTTATGACGCCACGACAACGAGCTATGTTCTCTATCAACCTGTCGGCGTATCTGCAGCAATATCTCCATGGAACTACCCCATAGAACTTGTCGGGTGGAAAATCGGAGGCGCACTCGCCGCAGGCTGTACAGTTGTGGTCAAGCCTCCCTCCGAGACACCGCTTTCACCCGTGAACTATGTAAAATGTCTCGTTGACGCAGGGATACCAAAAGGTGTGGCAAACGTGGTATTCGGCCGGGGGAGCACGGTTGGCCCCTATCTCATTGAACACCCTCTTGTCAAAAAAGTCGCATTCACAGGTTCCACCGAAGTGGGAAAAGAGGTTGTGAAGATGTGCGCCGCTCACATGAAAAAGCTGTCTCTCGAGCTCGGAGGCCAGTGCCCTTTGATTGTGAGCGAGAAGTGCGCATTCGAAGATGCGGTGCGCGGAGCCGTGCGGAGAACATACAGGAATATGGGGCAAATCTGCATCGCAATCAACAGAATCTATGTGCAAAACACGATTTTTGAAAAGTTCGTGGATGCGTTCGCAGATGCTGCAAAAAAACTCGTTATCGGCAACGGGCTCAAAAACCCGCACGCAGATCTCGGCCCCATGGCAAACAAAGCGGGCATCGAAAAGACGATCGATCACATCGAAGATGCGGTGAGAAAAGGCGCCACACTCATATACGGCGGCCAAAAACCTGAAGGCAAAGAGTATGAGAAGGGGTATTTTTTCAAACCTTCGATTCTCACACACGTCACCCATGACATGAAGGTCATGAGTGAAGAGTCCTTCGGCCCTGTAGTCGGGATCATGCCATTTGAAACGATCGATGAGGCGATAAAGTATGCAAACTCGACCCCCTATGGACTGGCCTCCTATGTGTACACAAATGACCTCCACGAAGCGGATGAATTTGCCCGAAAACTCGATTCTGGAAATGTTGCAATCAACAACCCCGATGCAGGGGTTATAAACGCTCCGTACGGAGGTTTTAAAGAAAGCGGAATGGGATACGAACACGGCCCGGAGGGGCTCGAACAGTATCTTTGTGCAAAACATGTAAGAATCAGATATTTCAACCGATTAAAATAAATGCTCTTTAAATCATACAATTGGAGGACAAGTCAGATGAAGTATGTGAGAAACATCGAAGATATGGAACCTGATGTATGCGACCGATCGCTCCGCCACGCGACGAAGAAAAGAGAAAATGAAACCCTCAGAGATACCTATTTTCTCATAGATCCTGAAGAATCACCTTCAAAGAATCTCAAGATGGGGTACACAACTGTGTATGCAAACGGAAAGACAACCGGTCATTCCCACGAAGACCATGAAGAAGTCTACTATGTAATCCAGGGGAGGGGAAAAATGGTTGTCGGGGATTCCGAATATGACATCAAAACCGGTGACGCGCTGTACGTGCCTTTCGGGCTTTTTCATACAACCTACAACACCGGTATTCTCCCCCTCCAGCTTTTATGGGTTACCGTAAAAGACAGCGAGAAAGGAAAAAAATAAGCGTTAGCCGGCAAGGTCGAAAAGTTTGAAATAAAAAGAAAGAGACACGCACGATGCCACACGAAGTTGTAATGGGTATTGATATCGGTACGACGGGATGCAAAACCATCCTTGTTGACAAAAAGGGAGAAGTACGTGCGCGGGAGATGGATGAGTATCCTTTTTATTCCCCCAAGCACGGATGGGCAGAACAAAACCCTGCCGACTGGTGGCAGGCGGTGGCTCGGACAATTGGGAGGATAGTATCGCACCACAGGGATGATATCAAAAACCTGTGTGGAATCGGACTGAGCGGGCAGATGCACGGACTTGTAGCTCTTGATAAAAATATGCATGTGATCAGGCCAAGCATCCTCTGGAATGATCAGCGCACAGAAAAGCAGTGCAACGACGTGTACGAACGAACAGGGGGGGTCGGAGGGCTTCTTCAGTACACGAACAACAGGATGCTCCCGGGGTACACCGGTGGAAAAATCCTCTGGGTTCGAGAAAACGAACCGGATCAGTATGAAAAAATCAGAAAATTTGTCAATCCGAAGGACTATATCAGGTACTTTTTGACCGGAGAGGTGGCTACAGAGGTCTCCGATGCCTCCGGTACAGGATTATTTGACGTAAAGAACCGCTCGTGGTCGAAAAAACTTCTGGAAGTGCTCGAAATACCCTCCGACTGGGTACCGGACTGTTATGAGTCCGTGGAAGTGAGCGGAACCCTTCAGGCTCATGTAGCTGAAAAACTTGGGCTGCCGAAAAATCTTCCCGTAGTCGGCGGAGGAGGCGACTCCGTCATTCAGACACTCGGCACAGGAGTTACGCGCAGCAATGTGCTCATGACGACAATCGGGACGGCAGGGATCATATCAACCGCTCTGGATAGGTTTCGGGAAAATCCCGAAGGAAAGCTTCAGATATTTTGCAATGTCATGCCCGCCAAATGGCACGCCATGGGAGTCACTCTTGCCGCCGGCGGATCGATGCGGTGGGCCAGGGAAGCTCTGGCGCACTCAGAAACAGAGATCGCGCGGCTCACGCACGATGACGTCTATGCAGTGATCAGCAGGGAAGCCGAACACTCCAATGCCGGATCAAACGGGCTCATTTTTCTTCCCTACCTTCAGGGCGAGCGATGCCCATATACTGACCCTGAAGCACGAGGAGCGTTCATCGGCTTGAGCCATAATACCAATAAGAGCGATTTATTCAGGAGCGTAATGGAGGGGGTCATTTTCAGCTTCAGGGACGTGGCGGATATTTTTTCTCAGATAGGGATGAACTTCGACTACATCGCAACTTCAGGCGGCGGCGCGCAGTCGCGCCTGTGGAGACAAATACACGCAGATATCTTTAAAAAACGTGTAGTCACCGTGAACGGAAGCAGGGAAGGTGCCGCGTACGGTGCCGCAATCGTTGCCGGTGTCGGACTTGGCGTGTGGTCCAGCTTCAACGAGGCGTCAGCGCTCCTGCAGATTGAGACCTCAAACGATCCTGACAACAAAAATTTTTCGCTCTACGATGAATATTTCAGCATATACAGATCACTCTACCCCGGGCTGAAAGAGTGCTTCCACAAACTCAGCGTGTAGAATATCCGCCCGCCGGCGTTCTCTCAGCCGTTATGAAAAGAACTCACTTATCCGGTTGCCTGAGCTCTTTTTGAACAACGCAGGGTGAAGAAACCGAATTGTCGATGTTCTACCGATATTCGAGCGCGGTTTCGAACATCGTTATGATGTTTTCGGGAGGGTCGTTGGCCTGAATGTTGTGAATCGACGCAAAAACAAATCCCCCGTCTTTTGAGAAATCTTCGATCCGCTTTCGCACTTCCGCCGCCACCTGTTTTTTCGTCCCTGTGGTCAATATTCGGGGGTCACATCCGCCCCCCAAGAACGTGAGATCTTTCCCGAAATCTTTTTTTAAATCCGCACTCTCCATGTTGTGTGCCTGTATCTGCACAGGGTTGAGAATCTCGACTCCAATATCAATTAAGTCGGGGATCACTTCTCGAATCGATCCACAGCTATGGAAATAAATCCGGGCGTCAGATACCTTTTTAATCGCATTGATGAGGGATCGCTCGCGTTCTTTGTAATATTTCAGATACATAGCGCGCGAAAAGATGAGCCCGTTTGTTGTGCCGAGATCATCCCCGACTTGCACGATATCCACAAAATCGCCAATCTCCTTCAGCACATAGGTAAAATACGCAGAAGACCATTCAGAAACCTTTGCCGCGAGATAATCGGCGATGTCAGGATTTATGATCAGGTCCATGAGCAGCTGCTCAAGCCCCCTGAGAAAATAGGAGTGCTCATGGGTTCCGCCGATCGGATTGAATAAAATGAGCACCTTATCGTTTTCCTCACTGATGCGTTTCACCTTCTCACGAAGCCCCTTTATGCGCGCAGGGTCCTCTGGATCCGGCCACTTGTATTTTTTTACTTCGGTGATATCAGCCGCCTTCTGTAAAGGGCATTCGTGCATATCAAAAAAGTACCCATTTTCCGGTTTTCTGAGCACGATCCCCCACTCATTGGTGAAAAATTCACTTCCTTCTTTTTTTTCTATTTTGAATTTCCATTTTCCTCCCGGGTTTGCGTATATCGGGAGGCAGTCGGTTCCGAAACACTCGAGCAATTTTTGATGAGGAAACACGATCATCTGAAACCAGTCCTGTATCTCCGGTTCGGGGAGTTCCCACCCAAGACGTTTTGTCACGCCCATATAAGATTTGAGGTGCAGAGATGAATGCAGCCCTCCAAAATCGATCGGCAGTTCGCCGCTTTTATGGGACAAAGACTGAAAAACCCTTTCTCTTGATGTCACAAAAGCCCTCCAAAGGAAAAAATTTCCTATAAACTTAAACTATCATGCACAGGAAATCAATAAAAACCTTTTTAAACAGATAAAAACGCTGTAGTATAGAAAATATGCTTTTGCGCACCGAGAGAACGGGTGCTCTGCGTTCTTGAGGAAAATGTATGAGAAAAGAAAAAACGTACATTGCGGCTGATTTTGGAGCGAGCAACGGGAGAATATCAGCCGGCCGCTTTGATGGAGCGCGTATCAGCATTGACGAACTGCATCGATTTGAAAACATACCGGTATTCTTTCGCAGCACGCTGTACTGGGACGTTCTGCGACTTCTCGCGGAGCTAAAATGTGGGATCGGAAAGTGCATACAGAGCGGTGAATGTGAACCCGCCTCAGTCGCGGTAGACACGTGGGGGGTGGATTTCGGTCTCATCGATATGCAGGGAGATTTACGTTCGAATCCGGTTTCCTACAGAGACAAGAGAACAAAAGGAGCGGTTGAGAAGATCGGGAAAATAATTCCTCTAAAGGAGCTCTTTCAAGAAACCGGTGAGGCTACCCTGGAAATCAACACTATCTTTCAGCTCCACTCACTGCTGGAGCGGCATCCCGAGTACATTTCAGCCGGCGATACTCTTCTTATGATGCCGGATCTTTTCACCTTCGCCTTGACCGGAGAAAAAACCATCGAATATTCGAATTCCGTGACCACACAGCTCTATGACCAGCTTCACGGATGCTGGTCGGAGCGCGTGCTTGAACTGCTGCGCATTCCTTCCCGTATCTTTCCGAAAACCGTGTACCCGGGAGAACAGGTTGGGGCATCGAAAAGACTCATTGATGAAGAGATTGGAACAAAGAAACTCAAAGTGGTGGCCCCCTGTTCCCACGACGCCGCATCGGCGGTTATCGGGCTTCCTGTGAATCGTACGGAAAAAAATCGAAAGTGGGCTTTTCTTCTTATCGGGACCTGGTCGACCCTGGGTGTTGAGCTGAAAATGAACCCATTGATCAATGACTCGGTATTTTCACACGGATTTTCAAATGAAGCAAGTGCACGGGACAGGTACTCACTTCAAAAGATCATTCAGGCACTGTGGCTCATACAGGAATTCAGAAGCTATTGGATGAAATCCGAGGCACGGCATATTGATTGGGAGGAAATCTGCGGCTATTGCAAGGATGCCCCGCCTTTTAAAAATTTTATCGATGTTGATGACTCTATGTTCCAGTTGAAGTCGAACAACATCAAATCAAATTTGCGAATGTACTACAAAAAGACCGGTCAAAAGGAAAATCTCGACACGGCTTCGATAACGAGGACGTTTTATGAAGGATTGGTGCTCAAGTACGTAAAAACCGTGAGAGACCTTGAAAAAATCACAGGCTCCCGATTCGACCTTCTGCTCGTCACCGGAGGCGGTTCAAAAATGCACATCCTCTGCCAGTGGATCGCAGACGCAACCGGGCTCCCGCTATATAAAGGCATCCCTGAAACAACGACCCTGGGGAACGTCCTGATGCAGATGCTGGCTGATGGGGAGATCAGCAGTGTCGATGAGGGACGCCAGATAATCGCGGATTCCTTCCCCCTGGAGTGCATTGAGCCGAAGGAAAAAAACGGATGGGGCGAAGCCTATGAGAGATACAACAGTATCGTTTCTCTGTATAAATAAAAATTTCTTTCAATTTCTCCGCAGGGAAACCCTCTATACCGCACATGGAGTTTCAGGTGTAGAGTGCCTTTCCGTATTGTACGCCGGCGTGAATAAACCGAATGTAATTCAAAGCGGTTTTTTGCGGAAGGGGGCTCTCATAAAGCCCGCAGCAGGGGCTGAGAATAAACGCCCCCTCTCGTGCACCGTCGGACAATGCACCCTTCACGAGAACCTCTATCTCTTCCTCCTTTTTTTGTGCGAGATCTTCGTATTCGATATTTCCGATAATACATAGTTTGTTGCCGTGTTTCCGCCGAACTTCGCTGAGTAGTACATCGCCCTTCGGAGGAGGCTCCAGTGGATGCACTGCATCAGCACCTGAGTCAATGAACCGCTCAATGAAGTTGTTGACTTTCCCGTGACAGTGGACAATCACCCGGTACCCGTCCGTTTTCACGATATCAAAAAGCTTCATGTCATAAGGGAAAACGAACTCATCATAGAATGCGGGGGAATGCATGGGGGGGATCGCATTTTCATGCCCGTGAAAATAGAACGAAACCGCCTCGAGCCCGCTGCGGGATGCTACGGAAAGGGCAGTCTTCAGCTCCCAGGAGGCGATCTCATATGCCCAGTCAAACATCCTTTTCAGAAAATCTTTTTCAGTCACCGACCAGATCGCAAACTGTTCCGGTTGACAGAGATCGTAAAGAGAGCCCGCCGGGTGGTTCGTCACAAGGCACACCA
This sequence comes from uncultured Spirochaetota bacterium, assembly GCA_964583615.1. Classification (GTDB taxonomy): domain Bacteria; phylum Spirochaetota; class B62-G9; order B62-G9; family DRHN01; genus CAZOWM01. Next base: position 21,573 of record CAZOWM010000028.1, read on the forward strand.
CACCTCTCCCCTTTATCGCCCTTTCCTCCCGGATGAACCCTTCGCTGTCGAATTGCGGATCATAGGGTATGCTTGAAAGCCTTTCGAAGTCGGCTTTTTCCTTGATAAAGCTTTCAACAACCGGGTTAAGCACTGTACCGGGAACCGCTTTTCTCACGCTCTTCAGCGTGCCTTTTGGGGTTTCCATTGATATCACGGAGGTACCGTTTTCCGTCTCGGTTATCACATTCATATTTCGATGAAAACGGGGATAAAAGTAACGATAGGAGAGTGAGCCGAAGTCTTCTTTTTTGTAGATCACATCCGTGTTTTTCCTGGCAAAATCGAGCAGCTCAGCATAGCTCTCATCCTTTGAATACCATGCGCTCCGATCGAAGAGGTTTCTGCTGATGGTGACCGGCGGCCTGTCCGGTTTTCCGTGTGCAAGGGCACACAACACGCGGCTGGTGGAGTTCATCTCTCGTGCCATCGTTCAGGAGGCGAAGTACTTTTTGATTTGCCTGAACCTTCGTTTTTCCAGATAATTATTCGTTCCCATCACCATAATGAGTATCGTCCCCCACAGGGAAATGGTGATAAACGCGGTCACGCCGAGAAGATTTAAACCGCTTGATATGAACTGAAGGATTACGAGAGCCATAACAAGGCCCGCGACCTTGCCGAAACCGCCAAAAGGATCAACGCCGCCGAGCACTGCGATGAGCACCGTTACAAGTAAATAGGAGGAGCCGTATCCTGCATTGGCTGAATTGAACCTGGAAGTCATAATAACGGACGCAACTCCGGAAAGAAAACCGGAGAGGAGGTATGTTTTCATCAAAACATTTTTATTGTTGACCCCTGAAAATTCCGTCGCCCTTTCATTTGACCCGATCATGTACACACTGAGGCCGTACGGTTTTCTGCTCAGGATGACAGACATAATGTACGCACAGACGCCAAAAATCAGCAGTGCGATCGGTATTCCGAAAATCGTTCCGTTCCCGATAGAGAGAAAACTCTTCGGGAAATCCGATATCACATACCCCCTTGTTATCGCAATCCCCAATCCATCATACAGCGTCATCGTACCCAGAGTAGCCAGGATTGCAGATACACCAACATGTGCGATGAGAACACCATTTATCAGGCCGAGCACGAGAGAGGTTGCAAGTGCGGCAGCGATTGCAAGCATGATCACAAGTGTGACGTACGCTCCTGTGTCCCCGGGAGCACAGGAGCGTGTGATGATAAGTGCGGTGACGATGCTCGAAAGGTTTGCGGTCGTGATAACCGATAAATTGATGCCCCCGGTTAAAAGCGTGATCATCATTGCGAGTGAGAACAGGCCCACTTCCGGGAGCTGGAAAGCCATAGACTGGAAATTGCTCCCCTTGAGGAATCGCCCTTGAGCAAGCACAGACATGAGAATAAACACCGCAACAAGCACGAACGGTAAAGTCGTGAATTCACGGTTTTTCCTGAACCAATCCTGTGATCCTGTTTTCTCACTCCCCCACATCAACGACCGCAACCCTCCTTGCCACTGCCCTGCGCTGAAGGGCAGTAACACTCACACTTATGATGATAATAAGCCCGATGAACACTTTTTGCCAGTAGGAGGAAACTCTCATGAGCGTCAACCCGTTGCTGATCACCGCGATGAGTGAAACACCGAGAAGCGTCCCTATGAGGCTTCCGGAGCCACCGGCAAGGCTTGCCCCACCCAGCACAACCGCCGCAATTATTTCCAGTTCGCGCCCCATGATCGCATTGGGGGCTACAGTCTGTGCGAGCAGGGCCTGAATTATAGAAGCAATCCCGGCAAATAACCCCATAAAACAGTACACAAACATCTGAAGCTGTAAAATATTAAGGCCGCTTCGCTTTGCCGCCTCTATGTTCCCGCCCATCGCGTAGATTTTCCGCCCCAGCGTCGTGTACTTGAGAATAAAAAAGGTGCCCAAAATAATTGCAATCCAAATAATCGTGAGAATGGACAATCCGTAGGGGATTCCCTCCGGATTGAAAAGCTTGATGACCGTGATTTTTGAGAAGTTCCTGAACCAAACGGGAAAATTATACAACCATTTCCCGCCTGAAATAAACTGAAGGACACCGAAGAAAACATTCAGGGTCGCAATGGTAATGATAATCGGGGGAGCATTGAGAAAATAGATGAGAGAGGCATTGATTCCTCCGAGCACGATTCCGATGGTGCAGGGAATAAATATCGCAAGAAAAATGCTCATCTCTGGATTGTTCACGAGCAGATATGCCATTACATACTGAGCGACCGTCGCATTCGCAGTAAACGATATATCAATCCCGCCGGAGAGAAGCACCACGAGCAATCCGACAGCCAGGATCCCCATGAATGAGTAGCTGCGCAGAATGTCAAACAGATTTTCCAGGGTGAAAAAGTTCGGGTTAAAGATCGAGAGGATAATTGAAAGACCGATTATCACAAAAAACAGGTAGATTTCATTCCGTTTGAGAAGCTTCTTTCCGAGTCCCACTCCTTTCATGTTCACCTGCATGTCCTGTTGGATTTATCCGGCGTTCACAACCTGAAAGAGTTTTTCTTCTGTTATTTCACCTGTTCGAAATTCCCCTGTGATTCTGCCTTTCCGCATGACGAGAATCCTGTGACAATTATACAGCACTTCCTGAATCTCGTCGGAAATGAGAATTATTCCGATGCCCTGCGCTGCGAGTTTTTTGATGATTTCGTGAATGCTGCTTTTTGCCGCAACATCGATCCCCACAGTGGGCTCATCAAGAATCAGTATTCTCGGCTCCGTTGAAATCCACTTTGCAAGCACGACTCTCTGCTGGTTCCCCCCGGAAAGCGTCATAACGGCAGATTCCGTTGACGCGACCTTTATCGCGAGATCGGACACTCCCCGCTCTACTGCGTCTTCCTTTTTACCCTTGTCGATCATATTGAGGTTATTGAGTAACTTCTGCAAAATCGTGATCGTGATGTTGTTCCCGATAGATTGCGGCATCACGAGCCCAAGCTCGAGCCTGTCTTCCGGAACGTATCCTATCCCATGATTGAGCGCGTCCTTGTTCGCGCGTATTTTCACTTCCTTTCCCTCGATCAAGATGCGCCCTTTTCCTGCTGCATTGATTCCAAATAACGAGAGCGCAAACTCCGTTCGCCCGGAACCGAGGAGCCCAATAATCCCGAGAATCTCCCCCTTGTACAGTGTCAAATCAATGTCCTTGAAGTTGCCCTTTTTGGAGAACCCCCTGACCTCGAGCAGCTTTTCGCTGAACACCGAATCGGTATCGGGTTTGATATATTCGATTTTTTTCCCTGTCATCAGGTAGGTCAGTTTTTCATGATCGAGCTCATCCGGGTCATACACCCCGACACATTTTCCATCCCTGAGCACAGTAACTCTTTCGGCGATCTCGAGAATCTCATTGAGTTTGTGGCTGACAAAGAGCGTGGTGATACCCCGCTTCTTCAGCTTCTTCACCACAGAAAACAGCGAATCCACTTCGTTTTTCGTGAGCGAAGAGGTAGGCTCATCCATTATGAGGAGCTTCAGATCTCCGATGAGTGCCTTGCAAATCGCGACGAGCTGCTGATCCGCAATGGAAAGGGTGCCCACTTCTCTTTCGAGCTCTATGTTGACTCCGATGTCCTCCACAACCTCTTGTGCAATTTTATTGATATCCGCCCAGTTTACAAACTTTTTGCCCTTTTCCACGTGCATGTTGAACCCGATATTCTCACGAACCGTAAGATTGGGGAAAAGAGAGAGATCCTGATAAATAACATGAACACCGTTGTCTATGGAATTTTTTGAAGTGAAATGCTCGATGTCGAGTCTTTTGCCTTCCAGGAGAATATCCGCCCCTTCTTCCGGTTTCTCCACTCCGGAGATGATCTTGATGAGAGTCGATTTCCCGGAACCATTCTCACCGACAAGACAGTGTATTTCCCCTCTGTCGAGGGAAAAATCCACATTGTCAAGGGCACGGACCCCTGCGTAAAATTTACTGATTCGAGACATCTGTAGAAACAGGACAGCCATAGACCACCCTTGTTATTCGTGATCAATCACATGGAGAAAGCATGGCTGGACACGCAAACACGCGCGCCAGCCATTGCACGGGTATATCATACAACTAGAATCCGTAGCTATCAACGTTTTCCTTATTGATATCGATAAGGCCCTCGACCACGATGATTTTCCCATCAAGCCTGAACCCTCCGACTCCGGGTATTTCCTTCATGTCTTCGAGGTCGTTTCCTTCGAGCAGCCAGTGAGCCACGTTAACGACCGTCACACCGCAGTCATAGGGGGAATAGAGCACAGACCAGTCCATTGACCCGTCCTCCAGATACTGCGCCGACTGAGATGGGAGTGACGTACAGACAACGGAAATTTTATCGGTCATGTTCTTCTCTCTGAGCGCCTGTGCAGCACCGATACCGCCGAGGCTCCCGTAGATTGCGAGCCCCTTCAGGTCGGGATAGGCCTTTATAAGCTCGAGCGTTCTGTCGTGAGAAAGCTCGACACTCTCCGTACAGGGAAGTCTGTCTGTAACCTGATAGAAGTCCGGGTAGTTTTTCTCCTGCCAGGCAACACCTGCATCCGCCCACGCATTGTGTGTTGGTACGGTAAGCCCGCCGACCATCACTGCATAGCCGCCCTTGCTGACCCCGGTGAAGTCGATCATCTTTTCCATTACACGGGCACCTAAGGCCTGAATGTCCACCATTTCGATGTCATAATCGTTGTTCCTGGATTTTTCGGATTCATGGGTGAGCACCACAATACCGGCTTCTTTGGCCTTTTTCATCGCCGGTTCCACGGTTTCCGCATCATTCGGAACCACGCAGATCGCATCGACTCCCTTTGCCACCATGTCCTCGACAATACGAGCCTGCTGTGCAGGGTCCGGATCCGGAGCACCCACCACGTGGGCCTTCACATTTCCGATCTTCGCTGCTGCATCCTTCATGCCATCTTCGGTGATATTGAACCAGGGAATGCCGATCAGCTTTGCAACGTAGACGATCTCGTACTCTTTTTCTTTTTCCGCAGTTGCAGCTCCTGGTTTGTCACTTGAAGCGAAGACCAGAATACAGGAACACAAAACCAATCCCAGTACTAAAAATACCAGCTTCTTTTTCATTTTACCCTCCTTCAGATAAAACTGTTTTCAGAAAATTGCCGTTATTCTATTTTACCTTTGAGCGGAAGTCAAGGAAAAACGAAAAGAATAATAAAAAAATGATTTAAATTATTATTTTTACGTACTAATATGATAAAAACGATCAATATATTATAACATTCTACAGGGTAATGCATCATGTCGATAAAGCAAAAAAGGATGAAGGAGATCATCGCGCTTCTCACCGAGAAAGACAGGGTCACGGTAAAGGAATGTTCATCCAGCCTGAATACCTCAGAAATAACTGTCCGCAGGTATCTCAATGAGCTCGAAAACGAGGGGATAATACGAAGGATCCATGGAGGCGCTACACTCATAAAAAACTATGTAATCAACAGAAGAAACAGGTATGTGCTCGAGAAGGAAATGGAGCTGAACAGAGAACTGAAAGACAGGATCGGGAAAAAGTCCGCATTACTCATCCAACCGGGAGAGACGGTGGCATTCGACAACGGATCTGCTCCCATATTCGTTGCGCTTCATTTGGACAAGGACATTGCCATCAATGCGCTCTGCCTCACCTTCCGCTGCGCGCTTGAGCTGTATAAAAAAAGAAACGTAAACATCATCATGCCCGGCGGATACCTCGACAGGGACAGCAACAATTTCTGCAGCGATGAAACCTTGAGCACTCTGAAAAAAATCAGGACTGACAAAGTGTTTATCTCTCCGGGGGGAGTGGAACAAAAGCTGGGCTTGACGTGCTTCAATGTATCGGACTCGAGTTTAAAACGGCAGATCATGAAATCCAGCAAAGAGGTTATCCTGATTGCCGACTCGACCAAATTCGGAAAAGTCGAACCTTCCTATTTTGCGGACATCTCAGAAATCGATACACTGGTGACAGATGAAGGCATCCCCGAACCCTACAGAGAGCTCACACATGAGCTCGGTATCCGTCTCGTTTTGGCTGAATCGGAAACATCCTGAAATCTTTGAAAATTCCCCCCGAATATATATTCACAAATTGATATTTTGTTCGATAATTTAACCGTATTGGGCGAAAGTTCGAAAATGATCGGGTACAAATTCCTCAAATCCCATGCCCTGTTCGGCGGGCTGACAGAAGAAGAGATCAAGATGATCAGGCCCTTCCTTAAAACAGAGCATTACAAAAAGGGAGAAACGATTGTAGCAGAAGGGTCGCGGGGAGCTAAGCTCTATTTTATATATTCGGGGTCGGTTGAAATCGTGAAAAAGGTGAACACTTCCGACCCGACCCGTCTCAGGCAAATTGCGACCCTTGGCATTGGGAATACTTTTGGAGAGATGGAGCTTATCGACGTTCAGCCCTGTATTGCAACGGTGCGTGCCCTGGAAGACACTTCCGTGCTCACGCTCAACAATCTGGATCTCTATAAAATTTCCAAGAAAAATCTCAAGACCTATACGATCATTCTTTTGAACCTCGCCCGTGAAATTTCACGAAGGCTCAGGCGCATGGACTGTCTCATGTCAAGCTCTCTTTTTCCGGATCATGAGTAGCCTGCGTCCCAAGCCAATCATCCCCCGGGCTGCCGCTGTGCGACAGATCGCTCCTCTCTTTGAGAAATTCACGAAGATACTGGACGGTGTAGGAACTCCGCCCTGCCTTTGCAAGTTCAAATGGCGGACCTTCTGCAACGATTCTTCCACCCTCTTCTCCGCCTTCCGGCCCGAGATCGATGATCCAGTCCGCCTCTGCAATCACGTCGAGGTTGTGCTCAATTATGACGACTGTGTTTCCTGAATCAACAAGCCGTCGAAGCACCCGAATGAGCTTCTCGACATCTGCGATGTGTAATCCGATGGTCGGCTCATCAAGCACGTAGAGGGAATGGCCGTCGATCAACGTGCCCCGCGCGGACTGATGCGCTTTCCCCGCCTTGTTCCCGTATGCAGGACGGGTTCTCGCGAGCTCGGCAACGAGCTTTATTCTCTGCGCCTCCCCGCCGCTCAGGGTCGGGCTCTGCTGTCCGAGTGTGAGGTATCCCAGTCCCACATCCTGAAGGAGATTCAGCGCATGATGTATCCGGGGAACTGGAGCGAAAAAATCAACCGCCTCGTCCACACTCATGGCGAGCACATCTGCGATGCTTTTGTCCTTGTAGCGAACCGTACAGGTTTCAGAATTGAACCGGCGCCCTTCGCATACATCACACACAACAGACACATCCGGGAGAAAGCTCATTTCGATTTTCTTCATACCCTGTCCCGCGCACTCTTCACAGCGCCCGCCTGCAACGTTAAAGGAGAACCTGCTCGGTGTGTACCCGCGCATCCGCGCCACTGGTGTTGCCGCATACAGACGCCGCACTTCGCCCCATATGCCCACATAGGTTGCAGGACAGGATCGCGGCGTTTTTCCTATTGGCGTCTGATCCACCTCCATGGTGCGGGCTATCGCCTCCCACCCAGTGATGTTCTCACACCCGTGCAGCCGCGCACCCGTGTCCTCAAACCGCCGCATGCGCCTTCCGGTGATCAGTTTTTTGAGGTTTCTGTATAAAACATCGTGCACGAGGGTGCTCTTTCCGCTGCCGCTCACCCCTGTAACACATATGAGGCTGAACAGGGGCAGTGCCACTTCGAGGTGCTTAAGGTTGTGCAGATAGGCATTCGATATCAGAAGGCGCCCGGGCGTGAGAGCTTCCTTCGCTATATCTTTTTGTCTCCGTACAAGGGGATGTTGAAGAGGATGCTTCAGAAGCCTTCCGGTCACCGACTCTCTGCTGCGTAAAAGGTCTTTCAACTCACCTTCCGCGACCAGCCTGCCGCCGTTAATACCTCCACCCGGGCCTAGATCGATCAGGTGCTCCGCATTTCTGATCGTTTCTTCATCATGCTCCACGACAACGATCGTGTTTCCCTTCTCCTTCAGCCGATGGAGGGTGCCGAGCAGCATCCGGTTGTCGCGCACGTGCAGGCCGATGGTCGGTTCATCAAGAATGTAGCATACACCGCGGAGGTTTGAACCGAGCTGAGAGGCGAGCCGTATTCGCTGTGCTTCTCCGCTGCTCAGCGTAGGTGCTGCACGTTCAAGCGAAAGGTAGGGCAAGCCCACTTCCTTGAGAAAGGAAAGGCGCGCTTTGATCTCTGCGACAATATCCCGTGCAATCTCCATCTCCGAGGGCTTCAGTTTCAGTGTTTGAAAAAACTCTACCGCCTGATAAACGGTCATTCGCGTAATACCGGTAATTTCGCGATCACGAAACCTCACTGCGAGCGCTTCAGAACGAAGCCTTCGCCCGCCGCACCGCGGGCACAGCTGTTCGTCTCCATTCCCGGAGCCGATCCAAGCCTTTTCTTCTCCAGTCTGGTTTTCATCAAATCCCGAAATTTGCACGCCCGTGCCGTAACATGCAGGGCACCAGCCGTGCTTGGAATTAAAAGAGAACAGCCTGGGATCGAGCTCTCCAAAGCTCCTTCCGCACACGGGACAGGCCCTCTTTGTTGAAAAAATAGCATCCGACCAGCGGCTGAAGCCTGAACCCTTGTCCCGCGTCTCGACCGACACGTACACAGTGCCGTTTCCGAGGTCGAGAGCCCTGTGGAGGAGGGAGCCGATTCTTCCGTCATTTTCCGGTGAAACCGTCTCCTGTGCGGCTGGAAGGTCTATGGAGTGCTCACGGAACCGGTCGAGCCTCGGCCAATTGCGTGTAGGAACAAGCACACCATCGACACGCAGTTCAGAGAACCCCTTGGCAGCAGCCCACTTTGCAAGGTCTGTATAATACCCCTTTCGGTTCATCACCAGAGGGGCAAAAAACCACACGCGTTTCCCCCTGTATTCGCGCATGATCCGTGCATGGATCACATTCCTGGTCTGCGGTTCTATCGGCACATTGCAGTCTGGGCAGTACTGAGTTCCGAGCTTTGCAAACAGAAGCCTGAGAAAATGGTAGATCTCTGTCATGGTTGCAACCGTGCTCTTTCTGCCGCCTCTGCTCACACGCTGCTCTATTGCCACCGTTGGAGGGACGCCGACTACGCCGTCCACATCCGGTTTCGCTGCCGGCTGAACAAACTGCCGAGCATAGGCATTAAGCGATTCGAGATAGCGCCGCTGCCCCTCTGCAAAGAGTATGTCGAAAGCAACGGTGCTCTTCCCGCTGCCGCTCACGCCCGTAATGACCGTGAATGTGTCACGCGGAATCTTCACATCGATGTTCCTGAGATTGTGCTCACGAGCCCGGCGGATGAGAATCGACCGGCCCACATCTCCGTACCGGTGGGGCAGCGATTCTGCAACCCTCTGAAAAGGGGCTTCGTCTCTTCTCAGCCATGAAACACCACTCGTTTCGCCACCACCGGTTACCCGCTTTCGTTCTTCTTCAGAGAGCCTCACAAGTGCTTTTCCCGTGTGACTTTTTGTGCATTTCATGATATCGGGCGGGGGTCCTTCACACATGAGCTCTCCCCCCCTTTCCCCTCCTTCAGGCCCGAGATCCAATATCCAGTCTGCCGCACGGATGACTTCGAGGTTGTGCTCGATCACCACAACTGAGTGGCCCTGACTGATGAGCTTTCTGAAGGCTTTCAGCAGCAGTGCGATGTCGTCGAAGTGCAATCCTGTTGTCGGTTCATCAAAAAGAAAGAGGACACGGCTTTTTTGCCCTCTTCGCTCCGGGCGCCCGACAAGATGAGCAGCAAGCTTGAGCCGCTGGGCTTCTCCACCGCTCAGTGTGGGAACAGGCTGTCCAAGCCGAATATATCCCAGTCCCACTTCCTGCAGCGGCTCAAGTGTGCGAAGCACGTCCCCGGCCCCCGAAAAATATGCGCACGCCTCGTTTACCGTCATTTCCAATACATCGGCAATGGAAACCGCGCGCGCTGCGTCCTGGTTTTCTGGTATATTCCTTCTGGATTCAGCAGTGAGCGGAAGTAACTTCACATCGAGCACCTCAGGCCTGTAACGTTTCCCGTCACAGTCGGGACAGCGAATGTACACGTCACTGAGAAACTGCATTTCTATTCGCTCGAAACCGTTTCCTCCGCACGTGGGACACCTCCCCTTTCCCGAATTGAAACTGAACGTGCCGGCGGTATAGCCTCTCTCCCGTGCAAGCGGTTCCTCACTGAATAGTTTTCTGATCCCGTCCAACGCACCCACATAGCTCGCGGGATTGGATCTGGTCGTCTTTCCGATGGGTGATTGGTCGACCAGTACGATGTCTTCGACAAGCTCGTGTCCCGTGATTCTCCAAAACCTTCCCGGCTGCCCCTCGGGTTTGTGCTTGATCTTTTTCACCGCATTGTATATCACGTCCTGAAGCAGGGTTGACTTTCCCGATCCGCTTACTCCCGTGATGCACACAATGCTGCCGAGTGGGATCCGTGCATCAAGGTCCTTGAGGTTGTGTTCGGCAGCGTCTTTTACCTCCAGCCATCCGCTCTGCGCCCTGTCACGGTCCACGTTCTTCTCCACCCCGGTCACGCCGAGAACGTTCTTTTCCCCACGCAGGTACATCGCGGTGAGAGACTTCTTCGATCGCAACAGCGCATGAGGTGAACCGGAATAGACGACACTCCCTCCCCTTTCGCCTGCACCCGGTCCCATTTCGATGATATTATCAGCAGCACGGATGACATCCGGGTCGTGTTCCACGACAACAAGGGTGTTTCCCGCGTCTCGAAGCCGGTAAAGCACATGGATCAGCCGTCCGATGTCTCTCGGGTGAAGCCCTATACTCGGTTCGTCGAGCACGAAAAGAGTGTTGACGAGTGAAGTGCCGAGTGCGGTGGTGAGATTGATTCGCTGAACCTCTCCCCCGCTCAGGGTCCGTGACTGTCGGTCCAGCGTGAGGTACCCGAGTCCGACCTCAACGAGATATCCCAGACGTGCCCTGATCTCGTTGAGGAGCAGCTTTGTTGCCTCATCAAACGGCTCTGGAAGACGGAGATGGTTGAAAAATTCCAGACAGCGTTCCACTGAGAGGAGCATGACCTCATGGATGTTGAGGCCATTTCCCGGACCGATCCGCCAGAGCAGCGCCTCCGGCTTGAGACGCGCTCCTCTGCACTCAGGACAGAGCCGGTATGCCCGATACTTCGAAAGAAGCACCCGTATGTGCATCCTGTAATTCTTTGTCTCCAGCCATTGAAAAAACCTGCTCACTCCGTACCACTTGCCGTCGGACCACTCCCCCTCCCCTTCCAGAACCCATCTTTTCTGCGCCTTCGTCATTCTGCGCCACGGCACGTCGGTCGGCACTCCTCTTTCCCGCGCGAATGCAATAAGATCATCCTGACATTCCCCGTAGCTTTCACTCTGCCACGGTTTCACCGCCCCCTCTTCGAGCGTCTTTGTGTCGTCAAGTACAACGAGGTCATAGTCGATGCCGATCGTCCTTCCAAACCCCCTGCAGGTCTCGCACGCACCGATCGGTGAGTTGAATGAGAAAAGATTCGGGAAGGGTTCGCGGTAGTGAATTTCGCAGTCGGGGCAGTGAAGATCCGCTGAAAAACGCCGCTGATCCAGTGGGCTGCCATCTTCGTCGAGACGATACACATTGACGCGCCCGCGTCCGTATTTCAGTGCCGCCTCGATGTCCTCGATAATTCTGTGCCGGTTTTTCTCGGCGCACAGCACGCGGTCCTGCACCACCTCCACAGTCGTTTTTCCCCTCCTGTGAATTCTCCGGTACCCCTGACGCGCGAGAATTTCCTCGATTTCCCGCTCCGAAAATCCCTCCGGTATATGAAGGGAAAAGGTAATCAGTACTCTGTGCCCGTCCCCGCCTTTTGCCCCCTTTTTTTCTTCCATGAGCTGCGCCCAGATGCTTTCAGGGGTATCGCGTCTGACAATTTTTCCGCACCCGCTGCAGTAAAGCCGTGCAGCGCGGGCAAAGAGAAGCTTCAGGTGGTCGTTCAGCTCCGTCATGGTCCCGACTGTGGACCTGGACGTGCGCACCGGATTTATCTGATTGATGGCTATTGCCGGAGGGATTCCCTCGATACAATCGACCCTCGGTCTGTCCATCCGGTCGAGAAACTGCCTCGTGTAAGTGGAAAACGTCTCCACGTAACGGCGCTGTCCTTCGGCGTAGAGCGTGTCGAACGCGAGGGAGGATTTTCCCGAACCGCTTACACCACAAATGACGGTCATTGTATTCAAGGGAATGCGAAGGCTCACACCTTTCAGGTTGTTCTGGGTCGCACCTTCCAGCACGATGTATTGGCCGCGCGCCATGGTTTCACGATCCTTTCATTTGTATGTTCGGAGATGTGAGAATAAAGAGGTCTTAATTACAGGGGGACGATCACACGGTTCGCTCCTGCCGCGGTGGAAAAAATCTGCCGAATCCGCCGTTAATACGCTCCAAAAGAAAAACCGCCTACATCTTCACCGGTTTTCCCTCCTGCGCTGACTTCATCAGGGCCTCGATCACATAGGTGTTCTTCAGCGCGTCCTCGGTATCATACCTCAGGTGAGCTTTTTCGAAGACCACGTCTGCAAAGTGCTCGAACTCGAGGCGGTACTCATTGGTTCGTTTGAATTCGATCATCTCCTGTTTTTCATTTCTCTGCAGAACAATGTGAGTCTGCTTTCCGAACGAGACAAACGCCCACGGGACGTCGATGAGTCCTTTTTCTCCGATCACTCGATAATAGAACCGCGGCTCTTCATTCATGCTGACGTGGAATGAGGAGAGAACGCCGTTCTGGAAGCGTATGACTCCTGCGTACGTCATATCGACCATGGTCTTCGACATGTTCATCGTTCCGAATACCTCCACCGGTTCCATTCCGGTGACCGTGCGCGAAACATTCACGCAGTAACATCCCACGTCGTACAGCGCGCCCCCTCCGAGCTCTCTGCTCATGAGGTAGCTGTTCTCGTTGTCGAGCACGTAACTAAACGCCGACTCGACCGCACGTACCGCACCGATTTTCCCCTCATGGATCATCCGGAAAACCGCTTCATTCCTCGGATGAAACCGGTACATAAACGCCTCCATCAGAACGAGAGACTTTCCCCGTGAGAGACGGATCATCCGAATCACCTCTTCACTTGTCATGGCAAGCGGTTTCTCGCACATCACATGCTTCCCTTTTGTCAGGGCCTTCAGCGTCCATTCCGCGTGCACCGAATTGGGAACGGAAACATACACCGTGTCCACGCTGTTGCTGTCGAGCAGCTCTTCATAAGAACCGAAACTGTGCTCGATTTCAAGCTCGCCCGCCTTCTGTTTCGCCCTGTGCACATCCCTCGAGGCAAGCGCTGATACCCTCACCTTTTTGGACTTCCTCAATGCGGGGATAACGGTGTTCACTGCGATATCCGATGCTCCCAGAACACCAACCCGCAACACATTTCCGCCCATGTCCCACCTCCAGTGCTCCCACATCATACTGCGCCTATCCTGTGAAGTCAACACGAAGTGTTACCTCTTCGGTGAAACTGTTTCCAAAAGATTGATTCCATTGTACAATATCATCACACCTCAAAAGGAGCACTGTATGGATACGCACAAAACTGCCGTTATCGGCGGCGGAAACATGGGGTCGTCCATCATCAAAGGAATGGTAAAGCAGGGAAGAGCCGCTTCCGACATTCTCCTCGTCGAAATATTCGACGCCAGAAGAGAGGAAATGAAAACCACGTACACAATTCTCACATCGGGGGAGATCGACAGCTCTATTGCTGAATACGAAGTGATCGTCATCGCGGTGAAACCCACGGATGTAGCGGCGGTTCTCGAAAAACTCTCTTCAATTGTCACAGACAAAAACCTTCTCATATCGGTGGCTGCAGGCGTTACTCTTTCGTATATGGAGGCCATTCTGAAAAAAAGGGTTCCCCTCATCAGAACTATGCCCAACATCGCGGCACAGGTTGGAGAGGCGGCCGTGGCGCTCTGCCCCAACAGCGCAGTGTCTGACACCGCTCTCGGAATCGCTCGCACAACAATGGAAAGTATCGGCCGCACGATAATCGTCGAAGAGCATCACCTCGATGCGGTGACCGGCCTTTCCGGTTCCGGCCCTGCATTCGTTTTCCTCATGATCGAAGCGATGTCGGACGGGGGTGTTCTCATGGGACTGCCGCGAAACGAGGCACAAAAGCTCGCAGTGCAAACGGTATACGGCGCGGCCTCATTTTTGCGCGACACGAATCTCCATCCCGGTTCTGCGATTGAAAAGGTGACGAGCCCCGGAGGAACGACTATCGAAGGGATACTGCACCTCGAGAAGGCAGGATTCAAAGGGATGGTCATGGAAGCGGTGAAGAAGGCGGCCGAGAAGTCGAAATCGATCGGTGAACAGTTTCTCTTGGGGGGATGACCTATCCCGAGCCGTAAATACACCATGGTTTAACCATTCAGTCTTCTTTCAGTTTTTCAATATCTCTTTCGCCATGCAGTATCCCGGCGTAGTAACGAAGGACGAGCGGACGTGACGCCTCGTCTTTCAGCCTGCACACGGACTGCAGGACATGATCTGCGCCTTTTTTCATCTCTTTTTCATGAAACTCGATGTCTTTTTCAAACATACGTCCTTTTTCATCGGTTTCCTTGAAAAACAGTGCGCAGGCAATTCCCAGACAGATGTTTTTCGGTGTGATACCGTGCGCTTCACAGAGGCGGACCGCGCCGGCAAGCCGATCATCAGGCCCGAGTTTCCTGTACAGGTCCCGCCCGACTCTGTAAATCGTGTCGCCAAGGGCTCTGTTTTTGAACCGCGAGAGCAGATCCTCGATGTGCTCGCCGATATCTTTTTCATGAAACTCATGAGGATAGGCTGCAATGAGGGCATGTCCGGCCTCCCACATCGCCTGCTTGGTGACGTCCGTAAGAGTGCGGTCCTCTGCCGCCTCCCACACATACACAAGGTCTCTGCCGAACACACCGGCAGTGTACCCTAAAACTGCGTGCCCGAGATTGTGGATATAGAGTTTTCTGTCCACATAGGCCTTCATATTTTCCTTGGGTTCGAGCTGCGGCACGTCCGGGATTTTCCCGAGAAAACCGTGCCTGTCCAGAATCAAACTGTTGTACTCTTCAGCGAATACGAGGAGAGGATCTTTTTTTCGGTCTTCCTCGTGCATGATCGGCACCATTTTCCCTATCGAGGTTTCAACAAGCCCCACGTGTGCGAGAGCCGCAGAAGGATCCGGAACGTCAGGGTGCTTTTCGAACGTTTCTCGGAGTGCGTTTCTGAAAAACGATGCGGCATTCCTCATGTTTTCACAGATGATTATGTCAAGTGTTCGTCCCGGGTCGTCAAAACCCCTTTCGACAATGCCGCGGGCGATCAAAGGGAGGATATTTTTCAGTGCCTCCTGCCCTACAGCAGTGGAAACAAGATCACACGCGGCAACCTCTTTGACAACAGCCTCACGGTGAAAGCCCAGCAATCCCCGTACGTTTGCAACCTCTATGGTCCGCTCAACCCTCTCTTTTACAACAACCCTGTAGCGGTGAGTGCGGTTGAGCTCTTCGATGATCCGCTCGTCGATGTCCACGAATACGACTTCCCACCCCGCATTGGCGAATATCTGTCCGACAAATGACCTGCCGATATTCCCTGCTCCGAATTGGACGAGTTTCATGCTTTTGGCTCCCGAACATTGTGAAAGAGGCGGCGCCACACTTTTCAGGCGCCGCCCCTTTTCTATAAACATAAGGAGGATGAGAAAAAGACGAATAGTGTTTTTATAAGTCGAGCATCTCCCGTATGTTTCGAGCTATTTTTCCGGCACTCGGGAGGTTTTCCCGCTCGAGCGGGGCCGACATGGGTGGCGGAACCTCGTGCGCCGCTATCAATTTTACCGGGCCTTTCAGGCTCTGGAAGGCGTTTTGCTGAACCTTGTTGATGATGTGCTCACCGAAGCTTCCTCTCCCGGGCGCCTGAACAACGACGACCGCCCTCCCTGTTTTCTTCACAGAATCGACGATCAGCTCGATATCAAGAGGAACAAGAGTTCTCGGGTCGATGATTTCGACACTGACTCCGTCTTCTTTCTGGAGAATCTCCGCTGCCTCTATACACGCCTTGAGCTGAAAGGAGTATGAAACGAGTGTGATGTCCTTGCCTTCCCTGCGAATCACTCCTTTTCCGAAGGGGATCGTGTACTCTTGTTCCGGAACGACATCCTTTTCGATGTACAGATGCTGGTGCTCTATGAAAAACACGGGATTGTCGTCTCGTATCGCTGTTTTCAGAAGCCCCTTGACGTCATACGCTGAATAGGGGATCACGACCTTGAGTCCGGGAAACTGCGCGGGTAATGCCTCGAGACTCTGGCTATGCTGTCCTGCATACCCTCTGCCGCCACCGATAGTGGTGCGTATGACGAGAGGGATCTTCGCCTTTCCGCCGAACATATACTTTGTCTTCGCAACCTGATTTCCGAGCTGGTCGCCGGTCATGAGGATGAAGTCGATGTACATGATCTCCACAACCGGCCTGAGCCCGGTCATCGAAGCGCCGAGACCTGTTCCTATGATCGCAGCTTCCGAGATCGGCGTGTTGAAAACCCGCCTTCTCCCGAAGATATCGTATAAACCGACGGTCGCCTGAAATGCGCCTCCATATTCCGCGACCTCTTCACCGTACAGCACAACCCTGCTGTCCCGCGCCATCTCCTCCATGAGCGCCTCGATGACCGCATGCCTGTAGAGGATACGGCCTTCGGTGTCTCTCCGGAAACTCTTCATCTCCTTGTTGAAGTGCACGGTTTTATATGTATCACCGATATCCTCACTTGTTGTGTCGGAAAACAGGCCTTCGTAGATACCTGCGGGATCGGGATCCGTTGCACGCGCCGCCCTTTTTGTTACCTCCTCCATTCTGCTCTGGATACTTTCACGAAGCTCGCTTATCTGCGCTTCCGAGCTGACACCTGCGTCGATCAGCTCCTTTGCGAAAAGGTCGACGGGGTCATACTTCAGCCATTCTTCCTCTTCCTCGGCGGTTCTGTAGGTCATGCGTTTATCGCTCAGGGAATGACCCGCATAGCGGTAGGTCTTGAATTCGATGAGTACGGGCCCCTCTCCCTTTCTGCATATTTCGACTGCGTCCGTGACTGCGCTTCTCACCGCGAGCACGTGCATGCCACTTTCGGCCATTGCGTGCATGTTACTGTCGTTGAATCCCGCCCCTCTCTGTGCGAGATACTTTACGCCCGTCACCTCTCCTTCCTGCTGCCCTGACATTCCGTACTGATTGTTTTCGAAAATAAAAATGGCGGGAAATCCTTTTCCAAACTGAGGCATTGCGGCGAAATTCATGGCTTCCAGACAGATGCCGTTGTTCGCTGCACCGTCTCCAACCATGCATGCAACGACCTTTCCGTTTTCAAGAAGAAGTGAGCTCAGCCCCGCCCCAGATGCAATTGCCATACTTCCGCCGACGATTGCATTTGCACCCAGATGGCCAGAGTGGAAGTCTGCGATGTGCATGCTCCCGCCTCTTCCTCTGCAGTAGCCTTCTTCTTTCCCGAAGAGTTCAGACATCGTTTTGAACAAATGCAGGTCAACAGCTGCTGTAAGGAGCTCCGAATCCGGTTCTCCTCTGTCCTGTTTACCGAGGTATGCAACGAGCTCTTCACGGCTCATTGTGTACAGTCGAAAGAGGACCTTTGCAATTGAGTGCCCGTGCCCGCGGTGCGTTGAAGTGATATAATCATCTGGCTTGAGCGAAGACATGGTTCCTGCGGCAACAGCCTCCTGTCCTATTGAGAGATGCGTGGCGCCGATGAAATTGAACCCCTCTTTCGGCACGAACTTTCCGCTCTTCAGTTTGATGATCATTTCCTCGAAGATACGAATGTACAGCATTGCCTCAAAGAGTTGAACTCCCTGCATTTCCGACACCTTCTTGCCCAGAATCTTTTTCAGCGACATTTCACGCTGAAAAATCGGTATATCCGCGATCTTGATCGCTCCCCTGTTGAATCGGGGCAATACGTTTATTTCTCTCATCTTCACCCGTCCTGTTTTCTGTAATTCACTTACTCAATGAAATATGTTAATTTATGTTATATGATATAAGAAAATGTTATTATTGTCAAGGCAATGCTGTTGAAATCCTGTAAGTTAACTTGACTTAATGTTAATTTCTGTTAAAATTTATGCACGCTGCTGATACCGAAGACCGATGATTGCTGAAAAGAGAAGACAGGAAATCCTGCATCTCGTCGAGGAGCAGGGGTCAATCAGGATATCCAACCTGGGAAAAAGATTCGATGTCACGGACATGACGATCAGGAGGGATATCGATTACCTATCGGATCTCGGCCTGGTGAAGCGCGTTCACGGGGGCGCTGTCTCCGATGACGGAAAAATCAATCTGGCAACAACGTTTCTCAAGAGAAACCAGGAGTACAAACCTGAAAAGGAACGGATCGGGAAAAAGGCCCAGGAATTTGTGGAGGACGGGCACACCCTGATCATCGACGGAGGGTCAACGAACGAGGTCTTTGCCCGTCAGCTGGACCCGCACAAAAAGCTGAAGATCATTACCCACGCTCTCAACATCGCCTGGATCCTCTCTGAAAACGAAAATCATGCCCTCCTCGTTCCCGGCGGCATACTCAACCGTCTGACGATGACCTTCACTGGACGTGAAGTCGAGCGGATGTATGAGGAGATAAACGCGGACGTCCTTTTTCTCTCTGCTTCGGGTATTTCTCTCGAAAACGGCCTGACCGATCCTCAGTGGCTCGATACATCAATAAAAAAGGCAATGATAAAATCCAGCCGGAAAGTTGTTCTTCTGATCGATTCCCACAAATTCGGCCTCGTTTCATCCCGGACATTTGCAATGCCCCAGGATGTGCATGTGGTGGTTACCGATAAAAACCTCCAGCGTTCCTTTGTACAGGAGTGTGCTGAACGCGGGATAGAATTGGTACTTGCCTGAAATTTCTCACCGTATTTAGAGAACACCATCGCTTTTAATGGTTGTGAATTTTTAGTTTACTTTCAAAAAATTTAATATTACCTTACTATTCGAAAATTCTTATAGACTTCGAGGAGAAGCGTATCAGCACGGCGCCAAGAATCATCGTGTTTTCTACACCGACCTGCGGGTGGTGTAGAAGACTGAAAAGCTACCTCAAAGAGAAGGGTTTCAGGTATAGAGACGTGGATGTTTCGAAAGACCCGAAAGCAGCACAGGATGTGGTGAGAAAGACGGGGCAAATGGGTGTTCCGGTCACGCTTATCAACAACAGACCTGTGGTGGGGTTCAACAAGCAGGAAATCGACCGCCTTTTGCGGATAAAATAGAAATCAAAATAATATACTATATATCAGGAGGGCACATAAATGAAATTAAAGGTCATTGACGAAAGATTGCTCGTTGAGGTTGCAGAGTCAGAAGAGCAGAAATCACCCGGTGGAATCTACATTCCGGATACTGCAAAAGAAAAACCTCAAAGAGGAACCGTCGTGGCAGTTGGCACTGATGAAGATCTTCAAAAGGTCATCAAAGTTGGCGACAAGGTTGTGTTTGGAAAATACACAGGCGATGAACTGGAGTTTGACGGGAAGAAGTACCTCGTCATTCAGAGATCCGATATTTTAGCCATAATCGAGTAAAATAAGGGGCAGCCCCTGAGGAGCTGCCCCCTGTTTTTAAGGACAAATAGTGGTTGATGAAAATAAAACAGCAAACTTTTTCAAAGCAATAGCCCACCCAACAAGGATCAGTATCCTGAAGACAATCCATCACTCGAATTTCTGCGTCAATGATTTGAGCGACCAGCTCCACCTCAATCAGCCGAATACATCCCAGCACCTCGCAATCCTTAAAAGTAAGAACATAATCAAGAAAACCAAAAAAGGAAACGAAGTCTGCTACCGCATAAAGAACCCCACCATCATGAAGATCATCGAAGATGCAGAACATCTCATCAAAAATCTTGACAAGGATTGATCCCTGCTGACCACTGTGCACTTCAGGGTTTTAAACACAGGCTCATGAAAGCATCATTTTGTCTGAAGCGTAAACACCCCATCCCATGCCGGCCCCGGTGCATACTTCATGAAGTGCCTGCATCTCTTTATGTACATTCGGCTTACTTCGTCGTTGTTGGTTTTGAGGCAGTGATTGAATGCTTCAACCGCACGCTCCCACTCCATGCGTTTGTAGGCCTGAAGCCCCTCGTTGTAGTGCTCGAGAAAATCCTGTGAATACACGATTATCTCTTTTTCACCTGCGAGCTCATAAATGGCAACAGGTTTTTTCTTGCCCTTCACACGCACCAGGTCAAGCTCGCGTGTCACGAATTCCCCCTCCACCTCTTCTTTGGTGAACTCGCTGATGATGATGTGATTTGCCGTCTGATAGATCTTGTTTATCCCCTCGAGACGGGCGCCGAGATTTACCGCATCACCGATAACGGTGTAATCGAATATCTGCTCCGAGCCGAGATTTCCCACGATCATGTCCCCGGTATTTATCCCGATCCCGATTTCAAAGGTTTCCTTTCCTTCCTGCGTCCATTTTTCTTTGAGACGGTCAAGGGTTCGTATCATCTCGAGCGCGGTGGAACACGCCTTTTTCGCATGGTCCTCCACATATAAGGGAGCGCCGAACACCGCCATGATCTCGTCTCCCACAAACTTGTCAAGCATCCCTCCAAACCTGAGTATAACGTCTACCATTGCAGTGAGGTACTCCCCGAGGACCGTCACCACTTCCTCAGGTGTATACCGCTCTGAGTATGTAGTGAAAGACCGTATATCCGAGAAAAGAACAGAGAGATGTCTCCTCTGACCCCCGAAGGTAAGCGCGTCCGCGCCCTTCAGCACTGAATCGACCACGTTTTCAGCGAGATAGTGCTTGAACACGGACCGGATGTAGATCTTTTCCTTTTCCTCGCTGAAGTACTGATAGGTGTTACATCCCACGAACGCGAGGCCGATTCCTCCCATGGGGATCATGAAGTTCATGAGTACGTCCATGCGTACGAATACTATAATATTTGCGATAAAATATGCTCCCGCGATTGCAACTGCTGAGAGGATACCGATCAGCGGCCGCGTCTTTTTTATCAGAAACGCAATGAGAACAGCGAATATGAGCGCAATCAGGTAAATCAGAAAGTCGTGCACATCCGTAATGAAGTTCTGGTCGAGAACGGACTGGATAAAATTCGCGTGTATCTCCACTCCCGGAGTGAGCGTCTCGCCACCGGACACGTAAAAAGGCGTGGGAAAAAGGTCGTGCAGTTCATCAACGGTTGCGCCGATGAGAATGATCTTGTTGTGAAAGGTTTTTCTCTCCAGCAGGAGCTGGAAACCTTCCTCATCGACGACCTGTTCGTAGGATATTGTTTTAAACGAGTACGCGGGCCCGTAATAGTTGATGAAACCGGAGGGGAGATCGTCATATTTTTTTATCAGATATTTTCCACCGAGAACAAAGTCCCCGTCATCGGTGTTTTGAAACCACGCTGCGGGGTCGCCCTTCAGACCGAGGTGTTTTGCGAGCGTGGCGATTCCCAGTGAATAGTAGCGCTCTTCGTTGTAGTCTCTGAAAAGAATGTACCTTCTCACAAACCCGTCCGTGTCGAATTTTGTATCTGTGAGACCGAACGGAGCAACTTCATGAAGCTTTTCTATGGGCGGCAGAAGGCTCACCAGGGTGAACCCCTGGCGCTCCTCGATAACCATCTTTCCCGCAAGAACCACGTTTCCCCATTTCTTAATGGCATCACGGAGAATACTGTCCTGCTCCGGATCGATTGCGCTCTCCTCCGTAAAAGCGATGTCAAAAAGGATGGTATCCGCCCCTGCTCTGTTGAGGTTTTCCACAAGCTTCGCGTGATAGGTTCTCGGCCACGGATACTTGTAGGGGATCTGAGCAAAGGACTGGTCATCGACGGCAACGATGACAATGCTGGAATCCTCGAGTCCCTCCGCGTTTACCCCTCTGAGGGAAAACTTGAAGTCCGTGATGCGGTGCTCGATGTTGAGAAAAAACGTGAGCTGTGAGAGAAAAATCATGAATACAGCAGAGAGGAATCCGATGACGAGGATAATAAGCAGCCTCTTTTTGTCGGTTGTCATTTAGAACTCCTTGGTTGCATACACAGACAGGAGGACATCTGATGTCGAGGGAGCGGAGAAATATTCCGCTGTTCCCTCAATGACAATGTCGTATACCGTGTCAAAGGTCACCCCAAAAAGAAGGTCGAGTTCCTCGGGACCCGTCTCATAGACCGCATCCAGGTAGGTGTAGAGGTTTTCGTTTCTCAGGAAACGATATCCCCCTCTTCCTTCAATGTAGAGTGAGTCCTGAGAGTCTCCGAAGTCGTAGCCCACGACTGCTTTTGTGTCGAGCGGCATATCCACGAAATAGCTCACCAGTCCGAGCCTGGTCGTAAAATCATTTGTACTGTTGCTGTCATCGATCTTGTCATTGAGCAGAGAGGCGGTTGCGGCGAAATAGAGGTTCGAATTGGTGACCCAGAGCTCGAGGTTCTGGGAAATCCCGCCGTTGAGCGTCGTGTTCATCGAATCGACCGTGGCGTCATCGGAGATTGTGAGCAAATCGACTCCCGCGTTGAGAGTGAGATAGTCTGAGGGATAGATGTAGGTGCTCCCGGAATAACCGACCGTGTTCGTTCTGTAGGTCAAAGTGTCCTGCAGATTGTCCCAGTAATTCTGGTAGGAGAGCGAAACATAGAGCTGTCTGTTCAGCATCCAGATGCTGTCCCACACCCGGAAACCCGCCTTGTCGTTGGCGAGCGTCTCGTTTCCAAGAGAGTAGTAACTCGCCCCCACATAGCTGAACTCCGCGTTGAGCGTGTTGTTGTAAAAGGGGCCAGCATCAAGTGCGAGCTTTGCAGCAAGCGAAGAAAAACCGGGAACGAGCGGCACCATGTGCTCGTTTATGGTGAACAGCCATTCAAAGCTCTTGGGATCAAATGGAAGCTCCTTGTCCTCGAAATCCGAGGCGCCATCCGTGATGTCTTCGTTGTAGAGGCTCTCATTGGCCTCGCCCTTGATCCTTACTTTCCCGCCGAGCAGTGAAAGGGTAAAGTCCGTGCCGAGCACGATATTGTCTTTCGGAGTTTCAACTGCGGCGGTGATCGAATCCGCGTCGTCCTTCACTTTGAGAAATGAAAGGCCCCAAAGAAACCCGTTCACACTTCCCACCGTGATCCGCCCTCCGTACGCCATCTGTTTGAATATCTCGGGGTCTTCCACTGCCTTGTAGCTCTGTCCGTAAAGGAGCTCGAACCCGAAGGTCCCGAACTGCGGCATGAGGTGTACTCCAAACACCTCTTTTCCGTCGATCATGTATGAGCTGAACACGGGTGTGGTGTCACCGAGAACCAGGCTTCCCATGGGTGAGGAAAGATCGAGCCTGTATACGGAGAGCCGCTGCTCGTCCGAGGATTTCTCGTTGGTCGCTTCAAGAATGAGAGAATAATCAATGGTTTCACCAGCCCTCCCGTACATGTTGAGGCTCACGATTCCCACCGCGTTTTGCTCCGCCTCGCTGTCGTAGTCGAAACCCGCACGAATACTCCCGCTTGCCGTGTACTTCTTTTCTTTTTTCGGCCTCTCTGTGATAGTAAAATAGCTTTCGAGCTCCGCCGTGTTTCCCTCTCTGTCCGCAATTGTAATTGTGTAAGTATGCCTGCCCGGTTTTGTCGTTTCCTCGAACGTGTAGGTGAGGAGCAGCGCTGAAATATTTGTATTCCGCGTCACGTCCTCGTCATCCATCTCGAACTGCACGGCCGTGATGTCTGTGTCGGCATCAGGGTCGTAAACCGATACTGCGATCACCACATCTCCTCCGAAGGGAATCTCCTCTCCCCGCGCAGGGTTAATTATTTCAAGCGTGGGGGCGGTTCCCGCAAACAGTGAAAAGGCGCTGAAAAAAAAGAGTACACTCCCAAAGAGTGCCCTTCCGATGAAAAAACAGAATTGTCCTTTCTTCATTTTTTTCCCCTGGTCACTTTTTTTCATATTCAATATGGAGCTCTTTGAGCATCGAAGAATCGTCCTCCCTTTTCAGATAGATTATCAGCTCATGCTTTCCAGGTTCTACAGGAAGATCCTCCTTGACGATATCCTCAACATCGATTTTCCCCTTCGTCGCTCTCCCTTTCTGGCCCTCGTTGATCACGGCCTCATCACCCTCAACGGAGAGCAGTACAAAATCCTCGAATACCCAGAGGTTTGTCTCCCCCCACTCCTTTTCTTCAAGGGCGAACTTCGTTCCCTTTACCGACGCAACCGATGTGGGGGTCTTCACCTCAACATCCGTACCCCTGCGTTTTGAAATCCGCGCCCAGATCTTCCCTGTTTCAAGAAACATCCTCTTTGAAAGCTTTTTTTGCTGGCGGGTTGCATTGAGGGTGAGTTGGGAACCTTCGTCGAGTTTCACCCTGCTCCCGTCGTCCTGAAACACGATACTCGCGTAGCTCTCTTCACCTGTCTTTACCACATCACCGGGGGAAAGCAGCATTCCCAGTGCGGCGGAGACTGTTTTGCCCTCGGATGCCCGGATGATGCTCACCTCCCCTCCAACCTCTCCGATATAGGCGATGATGTCGTCCGCTGAGAGTATCCCCGGCATGAGCAGGAAAAAACAGGATATGAGTACGAAAGAGACACAGCTGATTTTTTTTGATTTCATCACAAACCTCCGCATTTTTCGATAAATCATTGAAAGTAAATGGCGTTCACATCGATTTCACCGGATTTAATGAGCGCGAGTATTGCCATGATTTCATTCCATGTTACATAGTTCCCGTCAAGAACCGCCCGAAGGAGCTCATACCCCATGATGCTTCGCGCCCCCTTCCGCCCCAGAAGCTCCTGCAAAATGATCTCGAGCTCCGCAAGGATCGCCCTCTTTTCCGCTTCGCTCAGCCCCAGGTCTTCAAGCGGCGTGCCGTCCTCCACGAAGAGAAACGCGCTTATGGGCCCCCTGATGAACTCCAACCCGTGAGACGTGTTGATTTTCCCGTTGATCTGCCAGTAGTAATACTCATTGTATGTCAGGAGGTTTGCCAGATTGGACCCGTCGAGCTGCTGGCCCACGTTCCTGCGGGGGAGACGCGACCCGGAAATGATCTCCTGTTTTCCGCGAGGGTC
>CAZOWM010000029.1:0-41866 GCA_964583615.1 uncultured Spirochaetota bacterium
ATTTACATGGGGGGTAAAAACCGCATCCACTCCGGCATCGAGAAAAATCTTCGCCGCTTTATCTGCTTCGAGCCTGTCGAAAAGAAGGCCCTCTTTGTTCAGGGAATCAAGATTGATGAAATCCACATTCCACAATTTCAACTTTTTCTCGATCAGGGCCTTGTACTTCAGAGAATCTTCAACGGAAAACACCCTTCGGCGTGTAGGTGCAAGCCCGATCTTCACATTTTTTCTTTTCACTTCTCTCACCCTCCTTGTCATCCATCAAAATTAACGGACTCCATCTTAGAATAGAGCACTGTATTTGTCAATCTCTTTATTTTCTTATGGATTGCGCATTCATTGCGAAGGACTCCGTTTCAGATGCCGCCCTGCATAAGACCTCCGGAACCGCACACACAGCCAGTCAGTTCCCACACCGATGAAGGAGTGCATCACGAACACGGGCCAGATGGAGCCGGATAAAAAGACGAAGTAGGGGAAGAGGATACCCGTTGAGAGAGAACCGATGAATACAAGACCCGGAGTGTGAAGGTGTGTCAGTGTGGCGAAGCTCATGCTCACCATGGTGGCAACCCAGTCCCCCGTGTATCCGCGAAGCCCGAAAAGGAGAAATCCCCTGAAGAGCCCCTCGTAGCCGAAATAATAGAACACGTAGGTGAGCGCACTGAGTGCGAAGCTCCGCTTTGAGATCAGGGCGGACTTTACCTCCGGGTACTGTCTTCGAATACTCGCCTTTTTCGAGGAAACCAGGATCACCGGGAAAATCGCAAAAATTGTTGTGAGGATCACTATGGGGTGAAGTTTTGTCGATGAAAATGAGAACCCGAACTGCCTGAGATTCTCCCTGTACACGAGCTTGACGAACAGCAATGGAAAAAGCCCGAAAAACAGAAACGCGCTCAGCCTCTTGTAGTAAACACCTCCCGCCTGACCATTCTTCGCATCTGCGGTCCTGAATCGCGGGAACACTCTTCTGTGAAAAAACTCCGAGCTCCCGATGTAGAAGTATATTCCGTAGAGAGCCACAGTGAAGAAGATCACAGAAACCGGATAGAGAATATCATAAGCCAGTAGCTCAGAAATTTTCATCAGCTCACCCAGACCTTTTCGACAAGGTTTTCTCTTCTGAGAAGGGAAATCAGCTCCTCGTGCGGCTCAACCAGCAAAAACGTCGAAGCCCGCACTGCTTTCTGCTGGCTGTCGAGCTCCTGTGTATGTATGTATACGCTGCAGCGCCCCTTGTTCTGGATGAATATGTCTCGAAGTTTTATGAGCTTTTCTTCTTCCAGAGGATCGCTCAGGAGGATATGCATCTGCGAAAGGCTCTGTTTTGCGAACTCTTCCGGATACATGATCTTGTCCGCCAGCACCTTCCCGCCGCTCAGCCTCCCGGATATCACGATGACATCCTTCGCTTTGATATATTCGTCGAACCGCTCGAAAACGCTGGGGAACACAACAACTTCAGTGTTTCCGCTCACGTCTTCAACAGACAGAAATGCCATTTCTTTTTTGTCTTTGGTGAAAATTTTTTTCAATAAGCAAATGATTCCGAAAAAGGTCACCATCGTCTCCTCAGGCAGTTCCCCCAGCTCCGCGATTCGAACCGCTCCATGCCGTACTGCCATGTGTTCATATTTCATCACAGGATGAGACTTGAAGTAAAACCCCAGTGCCTCTTTCTCATTTTCAGATAGTTCCGATTCACTCCACTCGTCGTGGTTCTCGAGTCTGAAGAACTCCTGTTCGTCAAGCACCCCTTCAGCGTGCTCAAAAAGATCGGATTGACCCTTAATCCTGTCGACCTGCACAGACGAACCGTATTCCAGGCACCGATCGAGATTTTCCATCAACGTTCGCCTGTTTTCACCGAGACTGTCGAACGCCCCGCTTTTTATGAGGCTTTCAAACACGCGGCGGTTCACAAGCCGCAAATCGACCCTGGAGGAAAAGTCATAAAGAGATGTATATTGCCCGTTTTTTCGCTCTCCAACAATGACCCGCGCCGCGCTTTCTCCAACATTTTTCACTGCTGCAAGCGCGTAGAAGATTTTCCCTTCATCCACCTCGAACGTGACACCGCTTTTGTTGACATCCGGTGGAACGACTTCCAAGCCCATCTCTCGCGCTTCATTGATGTATTGTGCAATCTTGTCCGTGTCGTTTAATTCACCGGAGAGAAGCGCGCCCAGATAAAAAACCGGGTAATGGACCTTGAGATAGGCGGTTTGAAAGGCAATAATCGAATAGGCCGTGGAGTGTGACTTGTTGAACCCGTATCTTCCGAAGGTCTTGATGAGCTCAAAGATATCCTCTGCAACCTTCCGCTGCACATCTCTTCTTACCGCACCTTCAATGAACTGTTCCTTCGCCTCTTCAAGTATCTCGGGTTTCTTCTTCCCCATCGCCTTGCGGAGGTTGTCGGCCTCAGCCATTGAAAATCCGCTGATGACTTGCGCGATTTGCATTACCTGTTCCTGATACACGATTATCCCGTAAGACTCTTTTAAAACACCTTCAAGCCGTGAGTCTGGATACACGATGGGCTTACGCCCATGTTTTCTCTCGATGAACTCGTCAACCATCCCGGAGTCGAGCGGGCCCGGCCTGTAGAGTGCAAGAACGGCAACCACATCGTCGAAACGGTTTGGAACGAGACGTTTGAGTAAATTCTGCATTCCGCTGCTTTCGAGCTGAAATATTCCGAGGCTTCGGCCGCTCGCGAGAAGCCGGTACACCTCCCTGTCTTCCAGGTCGAGACGGTCCATGTCAGGAACATCGAGCCCTGCACTCTCGATCCCCGCAAGGCAGTGTTTGATCACCGTAAGGTTCTTGAGCCCAAGAAAATCCATTTTGATGAGCCCAACGTGCTCGAGATACTTTGCTTGATATTGAGTCGAGACGACTCCGCTTTTCGCGTCCTTGTAGAGCGGCACAATTTCCGTGAGCGGTTTCGGTGAGATGACTACCCCTGCCGCATGGGTTGAAGGATGACTCACGAGCTTTTCAAGTCCGCGGGAAACGTCGAAGAGCTTTTTTACGGTTGCATCTTTCCTTACAATGGAGCCAAGATCCTTTGACATCTCAAGTGCTTTATCGATCGTGATATCCTGCCTGGATGGAATCATCTTGGCGATGGCATCCGCATCCTTTATTGGGATTTCCATTGCCCGTGCGACATTTCGCACCACAGCTCGTGCCTTCATTGCACCGAATGTAATGATCTGCGCCACTCTGTCGTTTCCGTACTTCTTTCGAACATACTGAATCACCACGTCCCGTCTGTCTCCGTCGAAATCTATATCGATATCCGGCATTGAAATACGTGCGGGGTTGAGGAAGCGCTCGAACAGCAAACCGTATTTGAGGGGATCAACATTCGTGATTTCCAGCGCATACGCTACAATGGAACCTGCAACGCTTCCGCGGCCCGGGCCTACGGAGATAGCTCTGCTTTTCGCATACCTGATAAAGTCCCAGACAATGAGAAAGTAGGTGCTGAACCCCATTGAAACAATGACGCCCAGCTCCATTTCCGAACGATTCTGCACCTGTTCATCCATCACAGGATACCGCTTTTTCAAGCCCTCTTCGGTAAGATGCCTGAGGTACGACTCGGCGGTATACCGTTCCGGAATCGGAAAATGCGGCAGATGAAACTTCCCGAGCTCTATTGACAGGTTGCACTTCTCAGTTATCTCCAGTGTGTTTCTGATCGCCGCCGGATGGTGCGAAAAAAGTTTTATCATCTCTTCCGGGGTCTTGAAATAAAATTCGTCTGATTTAAACCGCATCCGCCGCGTTTCATTTATCGACTTTCCGGTCTGAATACAGAGGAGCACGTCGTGATACTCGGCATCCTGTTTTCTGAGGTAATGTATGTCATTCGTCGCAACAGTCTTGATGTTCATCTCCTTGGAGAGTGAGATAAGCCCTCTGTTTACGACACGCTGCTCTTCGAGGTCGTTGTCCATGAGCTCGAAGTAGTAATCGTCACGGCCGAAGATGTCGATGTAGGCCCCGGCCCGGCTTTTCGCCTCTTCGGTTCTGCCGGCCAAAAGGAGGGAGGGAACTTCTCCTCCGAGGCACGCGCTCATGCAGATAAGCCCTTTCGCATGTTGCGCGAGCAGATCCATGTCGATTCTCGGTCGGTAGTAGAAGCCGTGGAGAAATGCCTGTGATGAGAGATGGAGGAGGTTTCCGTATCCCTCCTCATCCTTTGCGAGGAGAATGAGATGAAATGGTTTCTCTTTCGGCTTTTTCTCCTTCATCGATCCCCGCGCAAGGTAGAACTCCTCACCGATTATCGGTTTTATCCCGTTACACACCGCAGCTTCGTAGAATTCGAGAGCTCCGAACATGTTTCCGTGATCCGTCAACGCGAGTGCGGGCATCTTGCACTGATGCGCCTTCTTTATGAGGTCATCGATTTTCGATGCCCCGTCAAGAACCGAATACTCAGAATGTGTGTGCAGGTGAACATAAGGTGCGTGTTCCATACCTCTTTCCAGATCCCGTGTTTTCAGAGACTCAGCTCGAGCCCTTCCCGTGCAAAAAACACCTCCATAGGGTGTGCAGTAATCTTTGCTGCTCTTTTCTTTAAAACCCGCTCAAGTGTATCAAACTCCCCGTCGCTTCTCATCGGTTCATGATGAAAAAGGGCGAGCCTTTTTACACCTGCCTTTATACCGCTGTACACAACGTACTCCATGGGTGAGTGTCCCCAGCCTATCTTTGATGACTGGTACTCTCCATTCGTGTACTGTGCGTCGTGTATAAGCAGGTCTGCACCCTGCATGAACTGCATGACGCGCCTGTTGTTTTCCCTGGCCGCCTTTTCACCCTCGATTTTCGCCACTTCATCGTAATCGTCATCTTCCGGGCTCCCGTCGAACAGGTTGCTGAACGGCTCGTGATCATAGATCGTGACCAGCTTCCTCCCGTCCGCCTCGATCTTATAGCCGAGATCAATAATCGGGTGATTGAGGATTTTTGTGGTGACGCGCACCCCGTTATCGAGTTGAAACGAGCTTTCTCTCAGGACCTCGTATGAGATGTCTGCAGCAAGCTCGTCAGCCCGCAGAGGGAAGTAGTTGTAGGACATCTGGAGCGAAAAGATGTGTTCCAGTTCCTCGTCACCTATGTTGACGGGGCCATGAACCTTTATCTTGTTCCCTGGTATGAAGATAGGGGTAAAGAACGGGAACCCCATTATATGGTCCCAGTGAGTGTGGCTGATGAAGAGATTCACCTTTAAGGGTCCTTTTTTCATATCCTGAACGACAAGTTTGTTGCCGAGCCCTCTGATTCCGCTCCCCGCGCCGATGATGATAATACTGCCGTCGTCCGGACGAACCTCAATGCATGTGGTGTTCCCGCCGTACTTGACTGTTTCAGGGCCGGGTGTTGGAATCGACCCGCGTACTCCCCAGAACCGAATTTTCATTGTCAGAGTTCTCCATTCTTCGCGCCGTTGATGTAAAAAGCGCTCTTTGTGTGCTGTGGGAAAAAGAGGGTGTAAAAAGAGTTGCCACAATTATCCGGACCCGCACGTTGCCGCCATCAATTTTCTCTTCATCAGGCTCCCTTCTGTCCTGAAATCTGAAGAAAGACTGACGCTTTTTCAATTTCTGCAGAAATCGAGTCAAAAATGTCATCGAGGAAATCCTCGGTAATGCCGACCTCGCTTAAAAGGTAATCGTCGATTTTTTTCGCATACCGATTCCCTGAAAAACCCACTTCGTTCAGATTACAATAGCTGTTTGCGATATGAACAGATGCAACCAGCTTGAAGTTCTTGTCTGATGCAAGATTCGGATTGTGGTGATGGAGAATGCACTCGAACGTTTCGTCGGTGAGTTTCCACTTTTCGGCGATCATTTTACCGACTTCACAGTGTGTGATCCCGATGATTTCATTCTCATTGTCGATGAGCTGGGACTTAGTAAAATCAGCCTGCCGAATAGCCTTGACGTATTCTTCCTCAAAGAGCACATTCAACGGAATTTTTCCGATGTCGTGCAGCAGCCCACCGATGAAGAACTCTTCCCGCAGGTTCGATGGGATTCCAAGCTTGGATGCGATGAGCTTTGAGGTAACTCCCACGCCGATCGAGTGCCTCCAGAAACCGTCCACGTTCAACGACTTGAAGCTCGCACCTTTGTGTACGTTTCCCAGCACCGCGGTTGAGAGGGCGAGATTTTTTATTGTGTTGATACCGAGCATGATTATTGCTGTCACGAGCGACGTCACCTTGTTCGACAGCCCGTAGTACGCGGAGTTCACGAGCTTGAGAACCTTGCCCACGAGAACCGGATCGAGACTGATCACTTTGTTCAGCTCTTTTGCTGTGACCTGGGGAATCTTCGTCACTTCGAGAATTTTCGACATGGTGATGGAAAGCGAGGGCATGGAATCGATGTAGCGGTTCAGTCGAACGATGGATCTGTTGTCCATAGTCGTATATTATATAAAATGTTCGACAAATACAAGTATTTGTTACCCTCACGGGACTTTTTATCCCACCGTACGCTGGCTGGAGGTAATCATCTCTTTCCTAAAACATACCGATAGAGGCATGCATAATAGTCCTCGCATCGCCTGCAGAATTCCGATGAAGGTATGAACTCTTCCTCAGAACAGACGCGATGTTTATTTTTCTCGTATGCGTCTCTCAGCTGTTTTAAAAAATTTTTCTCAAAGGCGGTGAGGCGGGCTTCCCTGTTCAGCTTTTCTTTCAGCACCTCGGCTTTCTGCGCGTATATTTCGTTTTGGCTCTTAAACGTGAGGCGAGTTTTTCCGCCTGTTCTTCCGGTCCTCTTGAAGAGCTTCCATCGCTTATATCCGTACTTCGTACGGATTCTCAGCACATAGTAAAGGAACCCGAAAAAGAGACCGGCAAGATGAGTGAAATGCCCTATACCGCGCATCGATCCGGTCAGTATCATTACCAGCTCGATTCCTCCGAAAATGAACGCGGCATATCTGGCCTTGACAGGTATGAGGAAGAAAAGAAGCAGGGTCGTTTCCGGGAATTCGAGCCCGAAGGCGAGGACCACAGCGAATATTGCGCCTGAGGCCCCGATAGTCGGTATGAGAGGGTTCGTAAACACATTCCAGAAATAGGTGAATACACCCGCCCCCACCCCCGTAGTACAATAAAATACAAAAAACTCCTTCCAGCCCCAGCGCTGTTCCAAAGGCCTGCCGAAAAGAAGGAGCACATACATGTTGAAAAAAAGATGAAGAAAATTTCCGTGCAGAAACATATACGAGAAAAACTGCCAGAGCCACCCCATATCTCTAATCATGACGGGAAACAGTGAAAAGAGGCTCAAAAAAAGCCCGTACCGCTGCAGTGCAAATGCAACGTGTGACTTTCCCCTGGACACGAGCGTGTTGAGAAAGCGTTCGGGGAGCGGAAACATACTGATCTGTGAAATGAAGAACACCACGACATTGGCAATTATCAGGGTGAGAACGATGCTTTTTATATCAAAACGCCTGTATCTGTTCATTACACCTGTGAATACTCTGTGGATAAAATGAAGAACATTAATACAAAAGTAATAAATACAAAACTACTGTTGAAAACATGTGAATAATATGAAAAACCTTACACATATGAACAACAGCCTATTCGTATACCTTCCTTCACCCCACTTGACGATTCGATTTTCTTTCTCCATTTGTGTAACGTGAAGCTTTTCTCTCTCATTTTATCGATTCATTTATAATATTTATAAATATTATTTTCTTTTTGTTATTTAAACACGCACGAAAGATACAGTGAGACCCGTACCGCGTCTTCTTTTACGCGCATTTTCCCTTTCCATTCCACAGAGAGCTGTGGA
This sequence comes from uncultured Spirochaetota bacterium, assembly GCA_964583615.1. GTDB lineage: Bacteria > Spirochaetota > B62-G9 > B62-G9 > DRHN01 > CAZOWM01. Next base: position 7,857 of record CAZOWM010000029.1, read on the forward strand.
TAACCTGTTCATTCAATTTCAATATGTTCAAAATTCTTCAACTGCACGAGCGTTATCATGCTTAGAATCTGCTTGGACTGCGGGTCCGGATAATCTTTCAGATACACTACCCGTTTTATACCGGAGTTTACGATGCTCTTTGCACACCATGAACAGGGAAGATGCGTTGTATAAATGGTCGCCCCTTCAATTGCAATTCCGTACCGTGCCGCAAAATTGATCGCGTTCTGTTCCGCGTGAGCCCCCCGGCAAAGCTCCGAGCGCTCACCTGAGGGCACTCCCTCCCGAGCGCACCCTATGTCGAGACAGTGCGGCATTCCCTGGGGGGAACCGTTATACCCGGTGGAAACAATTTGTTTTCCCCTGACAATGACCGAACCAACGTTCCTTCTCAGACACGTCGATCTGCTCGAAACCATACGGGCGATGTTCATGAAATAGTTATCAATTGCCGGGCGTTTTTTCCCTTTACGCTCCTCTTTTCCCATAACACGGCCTCATGACCCGACATTTTTCAAGCACCATTATCTGTAAAAACTCTACAGGGGAAAGAACAGAGAGGTGCATGAGAATGAATGTGACGAATTTGACAGGATTTCAAGAAGTCCGGGTCTGGACAGCCTGTTTCTTCACTGCAGGTGAAACGGTAATATACCCCTTGTTCGGTCCGGGCACCGCTCCTTTCACGAGCATGATATTCTTTTCCGGCTGAATACCTGCAATCAAAAGATTTTGTATCTTCACTTTTGTCCCTCCGTATCTTCCCGGCATCTTCTTGCCCTTGAAAACTCTGGATGGATACGCAGAAGAACCGATTGATCCTCCATGCCGAAAGTATTCGTGAGTACCGTGGCTCCTTTTTGCCCCAACCATTCCGTGCCGCTTCATTACACCGGTAAATCCTCTTCCCTTCGATTTTGCAGACACGTCCACGTGCTCATCTTTCCGGAAGATATCGATTCCGATTTCCTGGCCGATTTCGAAACTGTCAAGATCTTTCTTCCCCACACGGGATTCCTTGAGCATCCTCTTCGGCGGGATGTTGCTCTTTTTATACAGCCCGGCTTCACTTTTCCTCAGCTTCCTTTCATTCGTGTCTTCGAAACCGAGAACAAGAGCGTTGTATCCGTCTTTTTCTTCCGTTTTTTTCATCACCACGTGGCCAGGAACAAACTGCAATACGGTAACGGGAATCACCTTTCCGTTTTCATCGAATATCTGTGTCATCCCCTTTTTATGTGCAATCATTTTGAGTATCATCTTCTCCCACCTCACCTCTTTCCCTCGATTACTCCTCAAGTGCCGATCGTACACCGAGTTTCGCATTAATATAACAATTTTCATCTCATAGAGCAAGAATTTCAGGTGGTTCTGCAGAAAAGAGAGCGGATACATGAAAGACAGGCTACCGCAGGTCGAAGCGGTAATCATCCTTGATGTCGTCGTTTATTGCCATACCTCCCCTGATGACATCAGGGTGAATTATGTAATTTATGTTGTACTGAATGACCCCCCAATCAGTTCCGATGATGTCGGCAAGCTCTCCGGCCTTGTAGAGATAAACAAGGCTTTCTCTTTGGTATTCAGGATTTCCATTCTGCTCGAACAACCTCTGGCAGGCAACACCAAGATTGTTGTATACCGATGCGGCCCCCAAAACCAGCCGTTTGTGATATACGCTCCAGGGCTTTATCTCTCCAAGCTCTGCAACCAGGCTTTTGTACATTTCGGAAAGAAGAAGAAACTCACCGAGCGCTGCGTTGTACTTGCCCATGTGAAGAAGCGCGCTCCCGATTGCAAAGTTGACGTTCGGATTGCTCGGCATCACCTCCGCGAGTGATGACCACTGTTTCACCGCCTTGTTGAAATCCCTTTCGTAGTAGTAGAGCAGCCCGAGATTGTAACTGAGGTCGTTGTTTTCAAAGCCGAGAGATTTTGCTTTTTCATAATAGCGTCTGGCAAACTCATAGTTGCGTTCTTTGTAAAAATATTCCTGGGCAAGATTGAAATAGGCCTTTGTGTTGTTTTCGTTGATTTCAATCGCCTCTTTGAACTGGCGTATAGCCTCGGCAGACTTTCCCACCAGTTCTGTCCGGGCGTAGAGCTCTCCCAGGTTGTTGCGCGCGTTTGAAAGAAGCTCCCTGTCTCTTGTTTCCCACGGAAATTGCAGTTCGCGTTTCTCCTCTGTTTCTATCGCAGTCCGCAGGAGATTTTCCTCAGCGCTCTTGTTATTCACTTCCTTGTTGTAGAGAGAAAAAATGTAGTATGCGGGAGGGTAGTCAGGAAACCGACTGATTACAGACGACATAATGTCCCACACCGGAGCGAGCTGCCCGATCTCGATGTAATAAGTGCCAAGTTCGGTATACACTTCCCTGTCGACATCCTCAGGAAACCTCCTTTGCAGCACTTCGTAGTGATAGTTTGTGTTGGGAGCATCTCTTCGAAGGAGATCGATCTGAAGCATTCTGAAAATCGGATCGCTGTTTCTCGAATTATTCGCAGCTTCTTCCTCGAAAAGCGTGTACGCTTCCTCGAGGCGAGACTCTTCCTCTTTCCCCCAGTCTATAAGGTTCTGCCCTTTCAGTTTCTTGTAGCGGTAGAGTCTCGGATCATTTTCGATCAAAACATCGTACAGCTCCTCAGCGCGTTCATATTTCTGCAGCACATTGTAGAGGAGCGCCAAATGCTCCCTGATCAGAAGATTTTTCACTCCGTCGTCCAGGTTGATTCCCTGCTCTAATTTTTTTTCCGCAGCATCGTAATTGCCGAACATGAGATATGCAAACCCATAGTTGTCGTATTCGTTCACCTTCGGATATATATTCGTTGCATAGTCAAAACTTTTCTCTGCATCGATATAGTTCTCGTTCCTTATATATTCGAGCCCTTCTTTGTAGTATCTGATTGACTTGATCGGTTTGTATAGGAACACCATGAACATGGCGCCGAGGAGGACAATGACGGAGATGAAGAGCCCCGTCACACGGATAAGAGGCCCGACATTTTCCGCAAATGCAGTAAGGCGGCGTGGTTTTTCAACCGGAGGGGCCTCCACTCTGCGTACAGGAAGAACCCTCTTCCCCGTCTCACGCTCTATGAACTGCACAATTTCAGCCTCAGGAGCGTCTCGAATGAGCAGTTCGAGGAGTTGTTTCATCTGTGGCATCGAGATCGTAGCCTGGACGATGATGTCACGCGCAACCGAAGCAACATGAGGGCTGAGCTGGCGCATCTTAGTTTTGATCAGCACAATGTCTTCGTCACTGAGAACAATATCCATTTCAGCGCCTGGAGCCGGTCCAGCCTCATACGCAGCCTCCTCTTCCGGAAGCGCTTTTTCAACTTCCGCCTCAAAAGGCTCGCCAGCCCCTGTCTCAACCTCTCCCTCTTCATGCCCGGCAATTGCAAACTCTTCACCTGATTCCGGCACTTGGGTAACCTCGGTCTCCTCCTCGAGCTCCTCGAATTCTGGCAAACCCTCGGAAAGTTCAGGAACTTCAGCTTCGGGTTCTTCTCCAGCCTGTTCAACTCCCTCAAGCCCATACTCTTCTTCTGCAGCCTCCCCCACTCCTTCGAGACCTTCGAGCTCCTCGAGCCCAGGGACTTCAAACGCTTCTTCAGCCTCCTCTTCGGAAACTTCTTCGAATTCTTCTTTCTGTTCTTCGGCCCTGCCCATCAGTTCGTCGGGAGGGCCTTCAAGCACACCAAGATTGGACATGTCAAAATCACTCGGAAGGTCGAATCCCTCCTCCTCACTTTCGGCGGATACACCCTCTTCTTCCTTTTCCTCCACCACTGCTTCAGGAAACCCCGCCTCTTCCGTAATACCCTCTGCCACTTCCTCTGGAACAGCCTGGGCTTCCTTTTCTTCTGCTTCCCCGGCGCCGGAAAGGCCTTCTTCCTCTCTTTTGAATTTTTCTTCCAGTTCCCTTTCTTCGTAAAGCCCGATCTCAATGTCCTTAAGAAGAGAGGTAAGGTCGTCCTCGCCTTCCTTTTCACCTCCCTGAGGAGCAGGTTCTTCTTCAGCGTATAGGTCCTCAGGCTGTATCGAAACGCTCGGAGTTTCTTTCATGCTTTCCTGTTCCAGCGACGGTTCCCTGATTTCTGAAAGCATCTCCTCCAGCCCGAGTTTCTCCTCGGCCTCTTCACCCTCAGCGCCGGCTTCTTCGAGCGAGAGCTCTTCCGGCTCCCTTTCCCGGGGTGCTTTTTTGTAAAATGATTCTTCTGCGCCGATTTCACCGATCTCGAGCTCGGTTTCACCCAGCCCCTTGAGCATCTTTTCTATTTTTTCAATGTCTCTGATATCCGGCACTTCTCAACTCCGCACCATCGATATGCTCTGCCGTGGACGCCTGAGGATTCTGCAGTTGTTTCTATGAAATTCGTTACACATGTTTTCCCTTATTATCATTATAGTACTATTTAAAGAATAGTTTAGCAACATTTGCCCTCCACAGGATGCGTTTGGTAATGGCGGAAAGAAAACAGGTTCCTAATGTTTGACATATGAAATCACGTGCTGTATCTTATCGATTACATTTCACCGCACGCAGTGAATGAAAAAAAGGGGATGAAAAATGGATATTCGTCCATCTGACCGGGTGAATGCAATCGGGAGCTACGCCTTCGCGGATGTGGACAACATTGTCGCGGACCTGATAAAGCAGGGTATAGAGCCGATAGACTTCGGTGTTGGAGACCCCACGCTGCCGACGCCTGAGCTCATACGGAATGCGTGCTCCAGGGGTTTGGAAAAAAGAAAGTCATCCGGATATCCAAGCTACATAGGAGAGCGGGAATACCGCGAAAAAATCGCATGGTGGAGCAAGCGGCGATTCGGAATCGATCTTGATCCGGAGACTGAGGTGATGTCTACAATAGGATCAAAAGAAGCGATCTTCAACTTCCCGGAGGCATTTATCAATCCCGGTGAATACGCACTGGCGCTCAATCCGGGATACCCTGCGTGGTCGCGCGGAACATACTTTGCAGAAGGAAAGACCTATTTTCTCAATCTGCTTCCTGAAAACAACTTCCTTCCCGACCTCACCTCAATTCCCGCCGATGTCGTGCGTAAGTCCAGAATATTGTGGATCAACTATCCAAACAACCCGACAACCGCGTTTCCCGCGGATTCATTTTACAGAGAGGTGCTTGATTTCTGTGAAGCCCACAATATCATCATCGCATCAGACGAATCCTATACGGAAAATTACTACGACGAAAAGCCGCTTTCAATCCTCGAACTGAAGAAGGAGGGGGTCATTGTTTTTCAATCCCTTTCGAAACGAAGTAACATGACCTGCTACAGAGTCGGATGGGCTGCAGGAGACAGGCGGATCATTGACGGGTTTAAAAAAGTGAAGCCGAACATCGATTCAGGCACCGCAACATTCATTCAAGATGCGGCAATTGCCGCGCTCGATGATGAAACCCATGTGGAAGAGCTCCGCGCGGATTACAGGATTAAAAGAGATATTATGGTCGACGCGTTTATATCAATCGGCTCGCAGAAGTGCGAGCCGAAAGGTACGATCTATATATGGCAGAGGGTTCCGGAAGGGTACACTTCGGCCGATTTCTCAAAAAAGCTCCTTCAAAAAGACGTGGCCGTTGTGACCACTCCGGGAAGCTGGCTTTCGAGAGAAGCGCACGGAGTGAATCCCGGCGAGGGGTTTATCAGACTGGCTCTCGTGCCCGCTCTTGAAAAAGTAAACGAAGCCGCCAGGAGAATAAAAAAACTGACCCTCTGATCGGTGTGATAAAAAGAAATATGCTTACGCCGGAGAAACGGAGTATGCGGATCACCCACTCAGCGAAAAGTGTGATCATTACCTTTGGCTCCACGAAACGCGTTCTAAGCTCAGCTCCGTTTTCAGGAGGTTTTCGTGAAGCAGACACAATCGTCAATATCCGCACAAACTCAGAACAAACGCAAAACAGCTCACCGGAAAAGCTCGTCACCGACTTTCTCACATCGGAGGGTCTCACTCCTGCGTCGGTGGGGCTTCTCACGGCGGCCCAGCTGGAGTACTGCCAGTTCGTGCTCAGAAACGAAAACGGGATAAGAATTCTCGCGGTAGTGAGCGCAGGTACATCGAATGCGCTGAACGCTTCGGAGAAATCGCCCACCGAATATACGGGAGAGTTGCACGCGCCGCCGGGAACAATAAATACAATCGTCATAACGGACGCTCTTCTTCTCGACGAATGTTTCGTCTCATCCGTGATTATGGCAACTGAGGCAAAATCAGCCGCGCTCTTCGATCTGGGGGTGAAGAGCGTAGCTACGGGAAACCAGGCTACCGGCACGGGCACAGACGCGATTGTCATCGTATCCGGATACGGGAGGAAGATGAAGTACGCGGGCGGACACACGAAATACGGACAGCTTCTCGGTGAGGCGGTGTATACGGGAATACAAAAAGCACTCAAAAGAGAAACGGACCCGCATGAAGATCTTGATGAGCTCTGTAGCGAATTTTTCCTTTAGAGGAGAACGGAATGGAACTCATGGAAGTGATCAGGCTGAGAAAAAGCGTGAGAAAATACACAGACCAGACGATCGAGCGGCAAAAGATCGAAGAATGTGTTGAAGCGGCCCGCCTCGCACCGAGCGCCGACAATATGCAACCCTGGCGATTCATAGTGATCGATGAGCCTGAGATGAAAAAGGAGTATGTGCACTTTGTCTGCAGGGGTGTGTACAGAAAGACGAGATTCATCCAGAACGCACCGGCGCTCATCGTGGTGCTCGCAAAACTGAATCTCGCGGTTCACCGCCTCGGAAAACTCGTCACCAGAATCAACATTCACCTGATCGACATAGGGATCGCAGGCGAGCAGCTCGTTCTCAGGGCGCAAGAAATGGGAATCGGCACCTGCTGGATAAACTTTTTCAATGTAAAAAGGGCAGAACGTTTTCTCGGCCTTCCGCACACCCACAAAGTAGTCTCTACGATCGCCATGGGGTATCCGGCTGAAGGGGCGACAACAGACCGCCCGAACCTGCCGATGAAAAAGATCCTCTTTTTCAATGAATCCTATAAAAAGAGGTTACGATGACTTAAAACGGACTGCGGGAGATGGATATTATCTGTTTCCCCTTTTTCCCGTCACACCTTCCACCCCGCTTTCCGAGGAGGACTTGATAACGGTCTCCACAGCATTCATGATTCTCTCCCGTTCGTCTTCCTCAAAGTTGAGCCGCTTCACAAGCTTGCTCATGAAAGGCTTCACGAAGTGCTCCATCCGCTGGCTCTTCTTTTCATAATCGGTTTTGTAATCCATCATCATCACGGACACAGGAAGCAGCCAGTTATAGTTTCCTATAAACTGAAACCCGAGCTTTCTGTACATATTGATGTATTTTTTTTCATCCGAGAATACATCGAGAAAAACACGCTCCGCATTTTCTGATTTTGCGAAAAGATACGCGAGAGTCATGAGGCCCATGGGGATAATACTTCTTCTTTCTTCTTTCAAAACTGCGAGACGGTCGATTTCCACACACAGCCTCCCTTTCTTATACCTCTCGAGGCTGAAGTGGTTTTCAATCGGAAATTTTTTAAAAATCCGACCGGTTGCGCACGATACCGTTCCCACAGGCTGAAGCCCCTTGTACGCAATAATGTGATAGGCTTTCTCGTCAACCTCTCTCCTGATGGATTCTTCGAGATATCCCTTTTCTCCGACGAGAATTTTTCTCTGCAGGAAAAACACGTCTTCGAGTTGGCTTTCAGTGCGCATGTGAACGAAGGAGATTTTTTTTGTCTCCTCCTTTGAAATCGGCAGAATGATGCTGAAGGTGGTTCCCTTTCCGATCTGGCTCCCTACGTTTATCCGCCCTCCCATGTTGTACACGATCTGATACACGATACTCAGACCTAGTCCTGTTCCCTTTCCGGGTTCCTTTGTGGTGAAAAACGGATTAAAGATTGCCTCGATGTTTTTCCGTTCAATGCCGGAGCCGGTGTCACTGACCGAGATAAGGGCGTTGCGCTCGGTCTGTCTCGCAGCGATCGTGAGAAGCCCCTTGCCCTTCATCGCCTGTACGGCGTTTATCAGAAGATTGAGAAAGACCTGCTGAAGCTCGTTGCCGTTTGCCTCGATCAGCGGAAGTTCATCATAGAACTTTCGCACGCGTATTTCGTCGAAGTTCATTCCCCTCTTCGCGAGTTTCAGAGAGTTCTCGATTATATCGATTACGCTGACCCGCTCGGCAGTACTCTCTTCAGTCCTTGAATAATTTGTAAGATCCTTTATGATCTCCGCGGCGTTTTGCGCGTAATCGATAATGTCTTTTGTGTATTCTTTGAAGTTTTTACTCTTCGAGCCCTCTTCGAGCATTATTTCAGCAGTCCCGATGATACCGTAGAGAGGGTTGTTGATTTCATGGGCGATTCCCGATGCAAGCGTTCCGATACCCGCAAGCTTCTCAGACTGAATAAGCTCCTGCTGCAGCCTTTTCTGCTGCGTTATGTCCTGGAAAAATTCAAGAAACATCCGCTCAGAACCCACAGGGACACTTATGGGATAGAAGTGAATGGAAAAAATGATCCCGCCCTTCTTGTCGTTTCTCTCAATGCTGAATGGGAGCTGAGTGTGCAGAGAATCCTGGGCCATACAGTTCTCACACGGTTTATTCCTGCCGAAATAGACGCTGTAACACTTTTTCCCGACAAGATCGTCAAAGGACGTCTTGAAGTAGCGTGTCGCGGAGTAATTCGCCGTTACGATGTTGTAATTGATATCCTGAATAGAGATGGGAGTAGTAATCCCGTCGAAAAATGCCTCCAGCTTGTTCCTGCTGATAATGAGCTCCCTGTTCATGTTCTGTAATCTCTTCTGCTGCCTCTTTACCTTTTCGAATGATATTGCGTTTTCGAGGGCAACCGAGCACTGGCCTGCAAAAATCTCGAATGTCTCCATATCGAACTGGTCGTAGTACTCCTTTTCACGCCCCTGTCCCAGACAGATGAACCCGTTCAGCTTTTCTTTGAACTTCAATGGGAGGATCAATACCGGTTCGACACTGACATCGCCCACCATAATACTGAACCCAAGTGAATTTTTGTGGACGGAAGAATACAGGGGCCCATTTCGTTTGGCAGCGACTTTCACCACATCGGAATTTCTCGCGAGCGTCATGGACTTCATCACATCCTTGTCGATGTACAATCCTCGTTCCGCGATCAGTTTATAGTTCCTCGTCGTATGGTCGAACACAACCATCAACGCCCACTCCAGCCTGAACGTATTCACGAGTTTATCAACAGTGGAGTCACAGAGCAGGTCGAGTTCCACGATCGTTGTCAAACTATCGGAAAAAGCTCTCAAATTCTTGTAGTAGTCGAGGCGCTTGCCAAAGTAGAGTCTCTCGATAAGCGAGAGGGTCCCGGTTCGCAGCGGCTGGAAAATTATCGCAGCCACCACTCCGAGAAACAGTGAGAGCAGGAAACTGTACTGAAAGGGAATTCCCCTTATCATCCTGAATGAGATCCATATGATTCCGTAAAAAACAAGAGCGCTGATGATCACCAGCACGAAATACAGGATGGCCCGGATGACGAACGCCGAGTAATGCACGAGCCTGAACTTGTATATGGCGTAGAATATGATAAACGCGTTTATTGTTGAGGTAAATATGTCGAAAGGGTAGCGCCCGATCGGTTCGTAGATATTTATAAGCACTCCGATGAGCATCAAACCACCGCCAAAAAGGGGAAGCCTCAGCTTTTTCTTGATTATTTCGTTTTTCGTTTTGTACAGTTCCCTGAAAAGAACAACGATACCCAGGATCAGAAACACGTAAAGGAGGATATACCCTATATAGGAGCCTTTCCCGAGGCTGTACGTGAAGTTTCCGCCTTCGAATCCCGCGGAGCTCACGATTGCGCCACGGAAATTGAGAAAGAGCATAAACGCATAGATCGGATACCCGACATAGAGAAAGATGTTGTACTTTCTTCTTCTCTTTTCGAAGAGATCAAGCACTGTGTGCAGTATCGTAATCGGCACACCGAGCATTCCGATCATCATGAACCTGTTCCAAAACAGCGGGGTAAAGAGCTTCGTATTTGCGTGCATCATGAACGACCCGAAACTCCAGAGAAACATGAGGAACATATAGAAGATAAACGGCCAGTGCAGACGCTCCCGCTTGCTCTGATAGAGACCGAATATGGTAAAAACGATATATAAGATGGACGCAATGGCAGGTATAAGAGTTGAAAGATTAAAAATCATACATCATCCTATCGGCAGCGAAAATCTTACGACCGAGGAAATGGAAAATTCTCTTTTTTGCTCTATACTATAATAATAGAACAAAAAAAAATATATGCACGGAGAGTATTCCTAAAATTACCTATTTTTTTAATTTATCGGTCAAATGAGCGTTATTTCTTCAATAAATATTTATAATTATTCACAAACTGTAATTAATACTCTGCCATGAGAAGGGACCTATGGAGAACAAGGCGAGCGGCAATATTCTTATTGTTGATGACGATCCTGCAATAAGAAAGGTTGTGGGAATAAGCCTGAGAAAATCCGGGTATGAGGTCGGAGTTTCTGAAAATGGGACTGAAGCGCTGGCAATGATCAAAGACGGCACCTTCAATCCAGATTGCATAATCCTCGATTATCGTATGCCAAAGATGTCCGGACTCGAAGTCCTTTCAGTGCTGAAAAAAGAGTATCCGATAATTCCCGTTATAATGCTCACCGCACTTACAGATCTTGAAATAGCGGTCGATACTATGAAGGAAGGTGCATTCGACTACATCGTAAAACCGGTGCGGAAACTGCATCTTGTCGAGTCAATCAAGAAGGCAATCCGGTACAGGGATGTTCTCATCGAGAACGAACGGCTTGCACGCGAAAATGATGAGTATCAGAAATCACTCGAAAAAAAGGTAACCGAAAGAACAGAGGAACTCATCTTGGCGTACAAGAAGCTGAAGGACACGAACCTCGAAACAGTGAAAATCCTTGCCGAAACGATTGAAGCAAAGGACCCCTATACTCGAGGGCACTGCAACAGGGTAAGGCTGCTCTCATCCGCCATCGCACGAAACACCGGAATGGAAAAAGAGCATTTCGAAACTCTCGAATATGGAGCCCTTCTTCACGATATCGGAAAAATCGGTATAAATGAGCGGCTTCTCAACAAACGTGAACTGCTCACGCCTGAAGAGGAGCGAAGCTTTCAACTCCACACGGTCATCGGAGAGAACATCCTGAAGACCGTCGATTTCTTCAAACCATGCCTGAGCATCATCCGAAGCCACCACGAGTGGTACGACGGGAACGGATACCCGGATCAGCTCAGAGGAGAAAATATCGACCCAAAAGCGCGAATCGTTGCCCTCTCGGACGCATTTGATGCAATGACCTCAACGAGACCATACAGAAAGGCGCTTCCCCTCGATTACGCAATTTCCGAGCTGATAAATGGAAAGGGGAAACAGTTCGATCCTTATCTCGTCGATATCTTTGTAGAAAATGAGCTCTACGCTGATCTCTCCATAACCGGTAAACAGATGCGCACCGTATCCTGAACGGTCAATCCCCTACTTCGACACCACGCCCTCAGTTACGCTCGTACTCGCCGTACTGTGCGGTTCCACCCGATTTGGATTACTCTGAGCAATAAATCCCGTATGTAGTGTTTGGTGTTGCGCTGCTTCCTGATATCGAAGATTGTGAAAGAGCGACACACCGAGATAGTAAGCGATCTCGGCACGCACCATTTCGTCATCTTCGCTGCTTATTATTTCGGAAAAAATAGGAATTGTCTTCCCGTACAGCCCTTCATGAAAGAGCACCTGTGCTCCCTCACCCACTTCTATCTCCAAAACTCCATCTGACCCGGTTTTCACTAACGAAGACGCGTTCAGCTCCATGCCAACATCCGCATCATGCCAGTCACCATTCCGTTCAAATCCACCCGGCATTCTCCGCTCCTGTAGGTGATATACGCTTCACAGAAACCAACAGAGGGGAGCGCACCCAACATAACTGCGATGAAGAAAAATACCTTTTTCATGTACTCCTCCTTTCCCTGCATCACGAGGCATATTTCAATATATCACACTGGAACAATCCATCCAGTGTGCCCGCAAAGAGGCCCATGGGAGCCGCATGAGATGCGTCTACTCATTTTGCTTTCTGCACACATCGAACCTTCTGTTCTCAAGAAACGGGAGTTTTTCTCTTATGTGCTCGATGAGCGAGAGATCGACGTCTGTTCTGAAAAATCCCTCTTCGAGTCCCATAGAGGCAATAGGAATTCCCCATGGGTTTGTCACCATACTCCGCCCTACAAATCTGCTCCCCGTCTGGTTGCAGGTCATCACGTAAATCGTGTTGTCGAGCGCTCTTGACCGCACGTTAAGCACCCAGTGATCATGGTTCGGCTGAAAAAACGCGGCGGGAACAAAAACGACACGAACGCCCTTCAGCGCGTAATATCGAAATATTTCCGGAAAACGGATATCATAGCAGATCGCGACACCAAAGCGCAGGCCGTCAAGCTCGCATACGAGCGGCTCCTCCCCCCTCGCTATTCCCTTTGATTCCCCGTACCCGAATGCATCGAACAGGTGCATCTTTCTGTACCTGCCGATGATCTGCCCGCTTCTGTCGAACACGACGGCGGTGTTGTAAACGCAATCCCCGTCCTTCTCAAATATGGATCCTGCGATGATGTTTGTACTGCACTCTCGTGCGCACGCTGCTATCTCCTCTGTGAAATCAGACGGAACCTTGTGGGTATGGCGTACCGCCTCCTCGGGCTTTGCAACCGTTTCAAACATCTCCGGATACACAACGAAGTCCGGTTTGAAAGAGGCGGCCTCCCGCGTAAGCCGAAGCACCTTCTCAACATTGGCGCGCGGACTTTTTCCTGTTTCCACCTGAACCCCGCAGAGTCTGTACTCTTTCATGTAACCTCCAGGAATGTACTGACGTGTAAACGGAAATACATTACAATAAATTAGAAAAAAAATAAAGTGCATACTGACACGTAACAGGCAATGAAATGAAAAAAACGATGGTTGAGCTTCGGGTACGGTATGCGGAGACCGACCAGATGGGTGTGGCCCATCACTCAAGCTACTTCCCGTGGATGGAAGCTGCCAGAACCGAACTCATGCGAGACCTGGGAATGAGCTACAGGGAGCTTGAAGACAGGGGATTCTATCTTCCCGTTCGAGAGGCCTTTTGCAGATACATGCGCAGCCTCCGCTATGACGATATCGCAGTCATAGAGGCTGAAGTGCTACAAATGAGTGGGGCAAGTCTGAAGATCGGATACAGAATCAGGGAAAAAGAGAGCGGAAAACCCGTCGCAGAGGGGTATACACTCCATCCTTTTGTGGACAGTTACGGGAAAGTAGTGCGAATGCCAGATTTTCTTCGGAGACTGTTCGATTCCGCTGAACTTTAAAACAGCTCTTTCTGCACCGTTTCCTCAGTCATTGAGTCGATCAGCTTCATGATCTCATCAAAGGAAAATGGTTTCTTCAGGTATCTCCCCTTGATCGTTTTGAGAAATTTTCTCGTATCATCACTGAGAGTGTCGCCTGTGATAAAAATCAGCTTTTCCAGCAGAGCCGGGTTGTTCGCCTTGATTGCACTGTAGAATCGTTTGCCGTCCATCTGCGGCATCTTGATGTCGCTTATAACCAGCTCCACCCTGTTGTTCTGCAAAATGTTGAGCGCCTGGTAACCTGTGGTTGCGGTGATGACGGAAAACCCCTTTCTTCTGAGAAAATCCTCGAGCAATTTCACTATAAGCGGCTCATCGTCCACGACGAGGATCGGCTCCCCGTGGGCCACGATTTCCCGGGACTCGGACACCTCCTTTGCGGGGAGCTCGACCGATGCCTCCACTGCGGGGAGAGAGATGGTAAAGGTGGTCCAGTCTTTGCTGCTGCTGACGTGTATATCGCCCTCATGATCTTTTATGATTCCGTAAGAGGTTGAAAGCCCGAGGCCCGTTCCCTTCCCGACCTCCTTTGTCGTGAAGAAGGGATCGAATATTTTCCCGATGATTTCGTGCGAAATTACGTGTCCGTTGTCTGACATTTCGATCTTTACCATCTGCTTCTTCTTGTCGTGGAATGAGCGGACCCGGATGGCCCCCCCCTCTTTTTCCTCTATTATCGCCTGTTCCGCATTGATCAGAATGTTCAGCAGCACCTGCTGCAGCCGCACAAAATTGCCGTTTACCAGAGGAATTGCCTCCTCAAGGTCACAGGTCACATCAATATTGTTCACACGGTGCTCATACTTGCGCAGAGATAGCGTCTGCTCAACCACCTCATTTATACAGACGTTTTCTTTTTCAATATTTTCCTTCCGGGCAAACTTTAAAAGGTCATTCACAATGCTGCGTGCACGCCGTATCGAATCAAGGATGTTTTCGAGCTTTTCCCTGGACTCACCGCTGTAATCGGAATCCATCGCCAGCAGCTCAGTATACCCCATTGCACTGAAAAGAGGGTTGTTGAGCTCGTGGGCCACGCCGGAAACGAGTTTTCCAATCGCAGCGAGTTTCTCAGATTGAACGAGTTGCTCCTGAGTCTGTTTCAGTTTTTCGATGGTACGCATCAGCTCCTGATTCGCCTTCATGGTCTTTTCGCTCATCAGCCTGTAATTTTCTTCCACTTCCTTCTTTTTCGTAACGTCTCGAAGAATGTTCATGCTGTAGAGGCTCCCGTCCGGATTTTTCAAAGGCGAGGAGATGATATCGAAGGTCTTTCCATCCTCACGGCGCAATTCCCACCTGACGGTTTTGTTCATCTTGTTAATGGACCACTTGCAGTATGGGCAAGGCTTTTTTCGGTTATACAAAAGCGTATAGCACTTCTTTTTCCTTGAATCGCCAATTTGATTTGCAAGTATTTTGTTGATGAATTTTATATTGTAGTCCTCATCGACCACGTAGATCCAGTCGATCATGGTGTTGAAGATATCGTTGATTTTGTGTCTTTCCAACTCGATCTCTCTCTCCAGCAACACATGCTCGGTCACGTCCTGAATCGTACCGATGACACCCTTCGGCTCCCTTTCGGGGAAAAAAGGAGACGAATTTATCTCTATAAAACGTAAATGCCCACTCGAGTCCCTGGCCGAGATAACAAAGGGTTCCTGTTTCTTGCCGTCCGATACTTTCGCCACATTCAGAAAAAACGTCTTCCTGTCCGCGCTTGAAAGCTTTTGTACGAAATGCTCTTTGAACTCCTCCTCGGTATACCCGAAAAGTTTTTCCACAGAACTGCTCACATAGATGAATTCGGCATTCGGTTTGATGAGAAACACCGCCTCGTTCATTCCTTCAACAAGTGTACGGTACTTGAACTCAGCCTCGCTCAACTTTTTCTTGAGTGCGTGCTCCTGCATCACTTTTTTTATGAGGAAGGGAAGTTTTTCGAAACTCTCCGCATTTTTACAGATGTAGTCGTAGACACCGAGTTTAATCGCCTTCACCGCGATCTCAACATCCTCGAGGCTCGTGATCATGATGACCGGGGTGTCAATAGAATGCTCGTGAACCCAGTTCACCAGCTCCATCCCGCTCGCTCCCCTCAAGCGGTAGTCGAGGAGAATGACGTTGTAGGTATTTTGCAGAAGAAGGCGCTGGGCTTCGTCCACGTCCACGGCGGTGTCCACCGTTATGCTCTCGTAATAGGATTCCAGTTTTTTTCTGAAAATAAGCTGATGATCCGGATTGTCTTCAACGATGATTACTCTCATGAGCTCCTCCCGCCTACGGGGTTTTCAGCGGGCGTCCCTTTATCCGGTTTGCGATGAGACTGATGTAGGCAGGTGTTGTGCCGCAACATCCACCGATGATCGTTGCTCCAGCCTCGATCGACGCATCGAGGTACAAGATCATCTGGTCAGGGGTCTGATTGAACTTTGTTTTCCCGTCTTTCAGCACGGGAATGCCTGCGTTTGGATACAGAAGCAGCGGCAGCCGTGTTTGCTCCCTCATCTTCGCTATAACCTCGACATACTCTCCGATCAACCCGCAGTTCACGCCGACCCCCTGAGCCCCTGTGTCTTTGTAGCGTGCAACCGCATCTTCAACCGTGTCTCCGAACAGCGTTCGATATTCTCCCTTTTTGGTCTTGTTAAACACTGCTGTTGCAAATATCGGCAGATTCGTCTCACGTTTCAAGGTCCGCACAGCGATCTCTGCCTCACGCATATCAAGCATGGTCTCGACAAGAAAAAGATCTACCCCGGATTCTGCAAGGAACAACCCCTGCTCCGCATAGGCCTTTTCCACGTCCGCGGCCGAGAGATCCATCTCGAATATTTTCCCTGTTGGACCGACCGACCCCCCTATGTACCGCGGATCAGCAGAGTCCCCTGATTCTCTCATGAATGTGTTCAGCGCGTCGCGCGCGAGCCGTGCTGCCGCACGGTTCACCGATTGAACAAGGTGGGCTTTGCCTTTTGCCTGCAGTTTGAGAGAGGTCGCTCCGAAACTGTTTGTTTCGATGATCTGCGCTCCCGCATCCAGATATGCACGATGAATGTAAACGATTATCTCAGGATGAGAAAGATTCCACTCTTCAGGGAGTTCGGCAGGGCTCAACCCTTTTTCCTGAAGAAACGTGCCCATAGCTCCGTCGAGCACGATGAACTCTTTTTCCATGAGATCCGTTATGGGTGGTTTTATTCGTATGTCGTCCATAGAGAGAAGCCCTGAGTTTTTATATTTGTCCGTTCACTTCCCGATTCATACTTTATAGGTTACATTAAATTTTGAGAAAGAAAAATGTTTTTTGTTTTTTTTGAAAAGTATATTTAAATATCTTACAATAATGGTAACGACTGTATCGGGAACATCTCGACAATGGGGAAAAACGTCTTAATCGCGGAAGATGACAAGAATATCGGGAATCTGATCAGGGAAATCGTGGAGCGTAAGGGAAACACTGCAGTAGTCACCGCCAACGGTTCCGAAGCATACGAGGTTTTTTCAAACATCAAGTTCGACCTTCTCATTACTGACTTAAAAATGCCCAAACTAGATGGAATACATCTGATAAAATTGATACGGGAAAAAAATAAATCCATACCAATCATCATTATCACGGGCTACGGATCTGAACGGAACAAAAAGCTTGCCGAAAACTACGGCGTATCGAAATTCCTTTCAAAGCCCTGCTCAATTCTCGACATAACGCTCGCCATTGAACAGTCACTGAAGCAGAACTGAGAAGCTTTTACCGGACCATTACGTATTTGATCATTGCCCCGCCTCATCACCTTTTGTATATTAGAAGCAATTATTTCCGTGCATTTTTTCTCAAAGGATAGGAAAGGATGAAAGAACTGAGATGGCTCATTGGACTCGTCCTTTCGGTTGCAACACCTTTTCTTCTGCTTTTTTCATTTCCCACATATGATGTTCATATACTTGGTTTTTTCTCACTTGTTCCCGTATTTTTTCTCGCGTACACGACCAACACAAAGAAGATTCTTGTCTATGGAATCGTAAGCGGCTACCTCTTCTATTGCCTGTATCTCTTCTGGATGAATGCTTATCTCGCAGTGGTGGGGGTTGGATTCGTCACCATTGTATACGGATCCTATTTCGTAATTGCTCTGCTCGTCATTAACCTTGCATCCCGTGCCCTTCCCGGATACAGGGCGGTGCTCACCCCATTCATATGGATCTCTGTAGAATACATCAGAAGTTTCGGTTTTCTTGGTTTTACCTTCGGTTCGATGGGGTACTCTCAGCACAGTTTTCTCCCTTTTATTCAGATCGCGGATATCGGCGGTGAACCGCTCGTCTCCTTCGTAATCGTTCTGTTCAACGCATCCATTGCGCACATAATCGTGTTCCTGTGGGAGAAAGACTGGCACATCGAATCAACGCGCATTATCCGGAAGTGCGCCCCTGCTTTTGTTTCCGTGTTCCTCATCCTTGCTTCCATTGTTTACGGGTATGTCCGGCTTTCCGAACCGATCCCCATGAAGCCATCAATGAAATTATCGCTGATTCAAGCCCTGAGCAGCCCGCGCACAATGTGGAAAAAAGAAAAGTGGAAGACCCTGAACCGTCTGGATATGCTTTCAAAGGAAAGCCACAAAGAGGACCCGGACATAGATCTCATCGTGTGGACTGAAACCGCAATTCGAACCAGCTTACGTCCCAATATGATATATGGAAGCGCCTATCACACGCGGATCAAACGCCTCATTAATTCTTTGAACGCCTATTTCATCATCGGGTCTCCGGACAATTATACAGTGAAGAGTTTACACTCGCCCGACCCTGATAAACTCAATCAGATCTATCCCGGAAAGGATGAGGAGGAGATCTGGACAAACAGTGCCTATTTTCTCGACAATACGGGTGAGATAATCGGCAAATACGACAAAATTCAGCTCACTCCCTTCGGCGAACACTTCCCGCTGGGAAAAAATTTACCATTCCTCCAGAAAATTCTCAACAATTTCACGGACAGTGCGGGGTTTACCCCCGGAGACGGGCATACGGTTTTCCAATACAAGGATTTCAGATTCGGGGTAGTCATCTGCTGGGAAGGAACGTACGGGTATTTCATCAGAAATTATCTCAAAAACGGGGCTGACTTCGTCATCAACATTTCAAACGACATGTGGACACAGACCAAGGCGGGGCATTTTCAGCATTTTACCATCACGAAATTCAGAGCAATCGAAAACAGAATCTGGTTTGTACGTGCGGCAAACGACGGGGTAACCGCATTCATAAATCCCCACGGAGAAGTTGTCAAAATTCTCCCTATAAAGGAACTTGGATATCTCACGGGCGAGATAGGGCCGAAGGTACGTACGACTATCTACACGAGATTTGGAGATATTCTCCCGAGGATCAGTCTCGCCGTGCTTTGGGCTTCCTTTGTGTTCTCAATCTTTCTGGTTTCGAGAAAACAGGTTCAACAAAAACCAGGCAAGAAACGGAAAAAATAACACCCTACAGGAAAATGACAAAAAGAAAGATCATCCTTGTACGGCACGGTGAAAGCAGCGCGAACAGAAACCGAATTATTGCAGGACAGTCAGATTCCGGGCTCACCAGGCTCGGAATAAAACAGGCCCGGAGAGCAGCAGTCTATATTAAAACGCGTTTTTCTCCGGTTGATATGGTCTACTCTAGCCCCTTGAAAAGGGCCTACTCCACTGCCGAACACATTGCGCGCCGTCTGAAAGCTCAAATCATAGAAGATCCGCTCTTACAGGAGGCGGATTTCGGCTCGTGGGAGGGATTGGGAAAGGACGATCTTCAATCCACTCCTCAATGGGAGGTATACGCGAAAAACCCCTTTTTCTTTCAGATTCCCGGCGGCGAGTCATTTCAGGATGTGAAAAAGAGGGTCGAGAGATTCAAGCAGATGCTGGCCACGAAAAATGACTGGAATACAGTGGTGGTGGTGACCCACTACACTCCTGTCGTCTTTTTCGTGCTCGGCGTGCTGGGCAACGGAGACGCTTCGAGAGCACCCTTCAAAATCGATAACGCATCTCTCAGTGTCATCGAACAGATCGAAGCTTCTGAATATATCAGAATATTGAACGCACTTCCCTGACGAAACAATTCACGCGGAGGATTTCTGCGTGCCATACATCTACGTGACGGGTGGAGCAAGCTCCGGAAAGAGCAGTTATGCCCTGAAGTACCTTCAAAACAGGAAAAATGTGACCTTTATTGCGACCGGAATCGCAACCGATCCAGAGATGCTGGGAAGGATCAACGCTCACAGAGAACAGAGGCCTGACTGTTGGGAGACAATCGAGGAGCCCACCAACCTGATTGCCGCGGTGAAGAATGCGTCTCCCGAGAACCGGGGCATTATCATAGACTGTCTCACCTTCTGGACCGCCAACCTGATCTTCCACAGAAAAATGAAACGGGACGAAATTCTCGAATATGCGGCCTCTACAGCCGAATTCCTCAGATCCGCAGACAGGTCTGCTCTTGTCATCACCAATGAGCTCGGGATGGGTATCGTGCCTGCTTCCCAAGAGAGCAGAAGGTTCAGAAAAATTGCTGGGGAGGTAAACCAGATTTTTGCGGAAAAATCTGAAGCGGCATATCTAATCGTAAGCGGTATTCCTCTGAAGCTGAAATAAACCTCATGACCGCAGGCGGCCCGAAAGAGAGGGCGCGGTCATTTTTTCCCTGCTGTTTCCTCCGATGCAATGAGGGCAGCACCGAGAGCACCCACGATCTGCGGTTCCTCGGGTACCTGTATCGACGTTCCGAGTCTTTGTTCGAGTGCGCGCACTACGCCTTCATTTTTCGCTACTCCCCCGGTAAGCATAAGCGGGGGTTCGAGACCAACCCTGTGAACCATACCGACAACTCTGCTCGCGATCGAGTCCATGAGCCCCCTGATGATGCGGTCTCTCGGGTGCCCCTCAGCAATGAGAGAAACCACCTCCGATTCCGCAAACACGGTACACATGCTGGAGATCTTCACACTTTCTTTCGCAGCAGTCGCGATCTTTCCCATCTCTTCGATCTCCACTTCGAGCGCACGTGCCATGACTTCGAGAAATCTTCCAGTGCCGGCAGCGCATTTGTCGTTCATGATGAAATCGAGGCTCTTCCCTGATTTCCCTACTTTGATAACCTTGCTGTCCTGTCCTCCAATATCAATAACCGTGCGAACACTGTTGTTGAGATGCCACGCACCGCGTGCATGACAGGAAAGCTCCGTCACATCCCTGTGAGAAAAACCTGCAGTTTTTCTGCCGTACCCGGTTGTCACGATAAAATGAAAATCAGAGAGAGAAAAACCTGTTTTTTCGCAGGCCGCGGCAAGCATTCTGTCAGCTGCCTCTCTGCTGTTACTTCCGGTCTCCATTATGATGCTGCACACGGGTACCGTGTTTTCCAGAATCACCATTTCGGTTGAGACCGATCCGATGTCTATACCTGCGAAGATCATGCTCGCCCCCGTTTCACGAGGTGTGGGTGTTTTCTCACTCCGCTGCCTTTCACAGCACACCATGAATGCTCATCTTTCGAGGAGCTCCATGAACCCCTCGAGGCGCGTGAGGTACTGGGCCTCGGAGTAACTCCGCTCGTCAACACAATCCCCGTCGAGGTTCAAGAAGGGAATTCCGTATTCCGTCACCGTGTCCCTGATCAAACGGACACCGCCGTTGCTCTGCCTGCACCCCCAGTGTGAAAAGTGAATCACCCCGTCAATATGATGAGATTCGATTGTCCGCCGTATGTTGTCAAGCCGCTTTTCGATCCCGCCAACCCAGTAGTTGCGCATTATCTTCAATGCAAGGCTCTCCCAGGGTGAGCGGATATCCAGTTCGTCCCAGTACACGCTGTTTATCTCTTCTGCAACAATTACCGCACCGAGCTCCTGTTCGATGTAGCGGAGGAGCCGGTTCGGGAAAAAGGGCTTCAAATGCAGCCACAATACCCGTTTCTTTCCCTTTATCTGGCTCCATCCTTCTTCACTTCTGCGCTTCAATTCGTCTCTGTAGCGTTCGAACAGCGCTGCCCCTTCTCTGTGCCCGAGCAGGCTCCCCCATATCGTAAGGAAAGGCAGGCTGTCCTCGCCAAAAAGGAGCGGCCTTTCGTTTTGCCGTATCTCGTTTATTTCAAGGAGCGCGCTTCGCGCCCTGTTTGAGAAAAAAAACGCCCGCTCGAGCTTTTCTCTGTCAAGCGTGGTTTTGGTCACCTTCTCAATCTGCTCTGCCGCGTTTTTCAACTGCTCTGTGAGATAATCGACGGCCACACGGTCGCTGTGGTAGGGAGTATCAAGAAAAATCAACGGGCGTGACATCAGAGAGCTGACCTCTGAGAAAGATTTGTATGTGCCGTCACAGGTGTGTGCCGTTGCCAAAACAAACACAGGGGCCGGCAGTAACCCTATCCGTGCAATTTCAATATATGCACGATGAAACGAGCAGAAATCAGTGGAGAGCCACTCCTTCTCCGTTCCGGCGAGCAGCTCAGGTGCGAGATCCATGGATGCGGCAATACCCGCGAGCATCTCCAGGGAAAATGGACAGAGGCCGAACGCGTGAACGAGCTCAACCGGTGCAAAAAGACTGGTGAACACCGCCTTTTGTGGATACTTGAAGAACCGTCTCGCGTGATTGTACAGAATGAGGGAAAAACGCTTCGCCGCCCTGAGATCGAACTTCCCGGCGGGTGTGAGAGCCGTCTTCAGCAAAATAAACCCGATTCCGCGCATGATCTTCTTCGGGTCCGGCTCGTCAAAAAGCATGCGTTTAACACGGGATTGCAGACTCATGATATCCTCTCGAGAAACCCTTCGATACGGGTGAGAATCTGTCCCTTTCCCATGGGATAATATTCGCTCTCGAGAAAGAGGGAGGGAATACCTTCCATGTCGAGACGCTTTTTCAAAGAGGGATAATCGACCAGGAAATTGTCGCAGAACTTGAGGCTCGTGTACACCAATCCATGTGCATGAAATCGCTTCAATGCATCCATGACCGCGTCGTAGCGGTCAGATGAATTCACCATCCTCCCACACGGAGTTTTGGTCAGATAGCTCTGCGCAAGATTTTCTAACGGCTCTCCATTCTCCCCGGTCTGATGAGTGAAATACCGCCCCCCAAAACAGAGATCGTCTCCCACAATCACCCCTCCTGCTTCCTCGATGATGCTGAAGAATGTGTGAGGATTGATGAGATTGCCTGAAACGAACACCCGCTTCCTTGCTGCCGTCCCGCTTTCTTCCATTGTTTCTCGCACTTCTCCGATAAACCGCTCGAAAAATATATTCATTTCGCTCTTCGGCCGCCGGACGTTTGCATCCAGAAGCTCCAAAATCGGCTCGGAGCGCAGGAGCCGGGGATACTGTGCGCGAAGACTGAATAGTTTACTGAGAAGGGCTCTGTTTTTGTTGTAACGACCGATCGATTCTCGAACAGCGTCTTTTTGAAGTGGCACCCCTGAAATACCTTCAAGAAAATTGACGAACCCACCGAGGATGTGGGAAAAATAGTGAACCGCAGGTGCGTCACATTTTTTTGGAATATCCTGAAAAAATATTTCCAATCCTCCCATATGAGACTTGAGAACATCATACGTCCTGCGAGCGGCGTCACATGAGTTGTTTATCACGAGCCCTGCGTACCCGCGAAGCCCGTCCTTAGCAGCGAGATCAACGAGGTGCCGCAAATAGGAACAGATATTATTGGGGAGATAGGCGTCGACAAGATCAAGATCCGGGCTTTCAGGGATTATTCGGTACGGTATAAACCCTGCCGCATCGATCAGTTCCTCGACTGTGTAGGGGCAGAGAAACCCCACTTTTTTCTCATCAGGTATATCATCATCTGCAAAATTATACATCGCTGCGTTTGTGCGAAAAACGTCCTTCCAAAGTTTCTTGATTATTTTGTAATTTAATTTTATACTACCTCTTAGTCTATAGATACTTCGCAAAAGTGCGTTTCGATCTCACCTTTTAATTTCTTTGCGAAAAATATGTGGGGGATGGGATGTCAATCCTGCTGAACAGAGGCACACGAATACTTATTCAGGGTATCACAACCACGGAGGGAAGACAGCACACAAGCGATATGCTCGAGTGCAAGGCTGAAATCGTCGCCGGGGTCTCCCCTGGACGCTACGGCCAGGAAGTCATGGGCGTGCCCGTATTCGACAAAGTGAGCGAAGCGACAAAAAGGCACAAAATAGACATCTCCGTGGTATTTGTTCCCAAGAATGCCGTTCTCTCAGCAGTGACTGAGGCAATCTCTGAGAATGTGAAATTTATCATTATCATCACTGAAGACATTGCGATTACCGACACCATAAAAATAAAAAACCTTGCGCAGAAAAAGGGAGCGATCATCATCGGCCCGGGCTCTTCGGGTATCCTCATCCCCGGACACTGCAAAGCTGGAATTCTCTCAAACGAGTACATAATCAAAGGAGAGGTCGGAGTCATAACCAGGTCGAAAGGGAATGAGAAGCAAATCTGTCAAAGCCTCTACAAAGAGGAAATCGGAGAAAGTGCAATTATCAGCCTCGGCGGCGATACTATTATCGGCACCGGATATATCGAGATCCTTCAGGCCCTGGAAAATGATGAAAACACACAGGTTGTAGTCATTGGAGGAGAGACAACGGGGAGACTCGAGGAAGACACTGCGCGCTACATACAGGAATCGGGCTATTCCAAACCGGTCATCGTGTACATTTTCGACAAGGAAAAAGATCCGGAAATCTCAGTAGAGAAAGAAAAAATGTTCAGAGACGCAGGAGTGACTGTGGTTGAAGACATCTGGGAAATCGGACAGATCATCAAAGAAGCGACAGAAGAAGAAAAATAGTCAGTTCTCCTATTCAATCGTAATATCCGTGATACTCAGAATGACGTCTGCCTTCCCTTTTTCTTTGAAAAATGGTTTGAGCCTGAGATAACTTACGATCAAACCCTGCCTTTTATTCTCGATTTCATAAAGAAACCGCAGAAGGTCCTGCATGGGAATCGCATCGATTTTAATTTCTACAATTTCCTTTGTAACGCCATCCTGCGTTTCGTTTCCCTTCGGACGGATATACTCGATATTATCCCTGATACCGACGGCTTCTGCTATGTCCTCGAGATAGGTGAGCACAGACAGCGATTTTTTCCGATCGAGCATTCTCTTCACGTTTTCGTATGCCTCTTGCTGTTCCTGGTACTGAGCTGCGAGGCTCTTCAGTTTATTGAACCTGGATTCAAGGAGCGTGCGCTCAAGCTCGAGCTCGCGGCGAGAGTTGAGCAAGGGGACAAAGAGGACCTGATATATGGCGAAGAGAATCAAGAGTGCCGCGGCGCTATAGATGAGCATTCTTTCTCTATTCGAAATGTTTTTGAACATGTTCTGAAAATTCAATACCATTCTCCCGTGAGGGTTAGAGTTTTTCCTGTATCTTTATATCGAACTGAAATGTCACTGCAAATCCTTCGGTGCTCCCCGTTGTACCTGTGTTCGCCACTTTCACCTCGGATATGTAGTCCGAGACCGAAAGGGACTCCTTCATCCTGTCAATGTCTGCGAATGTTTTTGCCTTCCCGGAAAATCTGATCCTGTCTCTTTCAATGATCAAATCCGTATATTCGATCATCACGTCTTCCGGGAGATACATTGACACCTCCTTCAGGAGCTGCACGCTGCTGAACCTTCTGTCGATACTCTCCTCGATCACATCGAGCCTGCGCCCAATGCCCTCGAGGTTTTTCTCAGCATCTATTTCACTTATCTGCGAGCTTCCAAAAGCAGTGCTGCTCAGCTCTTCAACGCTGTTTTGCAGCTCCAGTACCCTGTTCTTCTTGAACCGTATATCGATGAACAGGTTGGACAGAGAGACGGCTAACAGCGCGATGAGAAGAATCGACAAGGCAACAAAATCCTTCAGGCGAACCTGCCCTCTCAGCCTTGGTTTGAATTCATCTTTCAGGAGGTTCACCCGCCGGTGCTGCGGCTGGTTCAAAACACCGAGCCCTCCGAAAAGCGCAATCAACTCCGAATGGTCGTACGGTACGCTTTTTTCCACACTATCGGAAAAGTTTCGCACCGGAAACATCCGTGTGGATATTTCCAGCTGTTCAAACACATTCGCATTCAGACCTCTGAACTCTTCCTGAGCCGAAGAACGGGTATTCATATAGAGCTGCGGAGAATCGGCGAGCTTGAGCATTGTTATAAGCTGAGAAGTCAGCCCGGCCGTGAACTGTTCATTACTGTTTCGGTGTATATAGACAGTATTCTTGATCCTGTGATCCCTGACATACTGGATGAACGAGGATTTTTCCCGGACATCGACAAAGATAAAACTCGACGCGTCGAGCACTGCAGTTGCGCAGAAATAGGCCGTGACATCAAACGGAATGAGCGCCTTGAGGTTGTCTCGAAAGCGGCCGAAGCTCGCCAGAATACCCTCTATGGCTGACTTTTCCATGGTATATGAAAACACTTCGTACCTCTGAGCGGAACTCTCGGGGGGCTCTTTCCAGAGCGGAATAAAATCGGTGATGTATTCTGTTTCCGCTGAAGGCAGATAATCGTGCACTTCAAACTTGATTACGCCTTCGATCTTCTGCCGGTCATGAAAGGGGAACCCGAGGATATTTCGATAGTAGAGTGACGGCTGTACAATGTAGTACACACTTTCCTTCGTTACTTCTCTTTGTGCAAGTACATCTTCGATTGATTTACCCGTGTGTGAAGAATATTCGAATCCCGCCCTCAGGGGAAGCCTTTCGTCTGTGTAGAGAACGTTGATACGCGTTTCCAGGGGTTCGATAAAAACACCCTTTCTTCCGAATCCCACGCCGATGCTAAAGAGATCTGTTATAGTAGACAACTGTAAATCCCCCGCTCCGCCTCCTGACCACTGCGGTTATATTCTGGATAAACCCGCCCGCGCTCCCGGATGCCCGTATTCTGAACACATCGCTGGATACGGTAATGAGTGAACTGATTTCATCATATAGAGTATCGGTCACCGACTCGACTTTTTTCAGATCTTCGATCTGCACAAAGGCTCCCTCGTTTCTTTTTTCGATGATCTCTTGTGTGATGTAAGTGTCCATATCTTCTGACAGGCAGAGGAGCACGGGTTCGGGAGCGGTATTTATATTTATTTTCCCGTCTCCGTACACAGTCACATACCTGTTCAGCGACTGGTACTCCTCATTTCCCAACGGACTTCGTGCAGCGGGAGGCAGGAAAAAAAGCTCCCGGTCCATTCCCCGCACCAGAAGAGCCTCGCCTGTGGTACGCATCTGAGCGTTTCTCGGGGCCATCTGCGGTGTGAGATAGTTATAATATGAAACTTCAGCTCCACCGGCAAGTTCGATGTCATCGGTATCCTGCCAGTCGACGAGGCTGTCCACCACGGAAGCGTCGATGGAAAGTACATCAAAAATACGTGAGAGCATGACACTTCGCCGTTCATTCTTCTCGCCGTATGAAGTAACCAGAGTCGTCAGGTTGAATCGGGCCTGTTCATCCTCGACCACAAGCGAGATACTCCCATCCCCGAAGGGCACTGCAGGAAGAAGCCCATACCAGAAATCTCCTGAACCGTCGTATTCATTTGTGTCGTTTTTCAGAAGAGAAAGCGCGACCTGGTATCCTCCGTACGCATAATAGAGGGCTTTTTTTGCAGCCGCATCATTGATCGCCATTCTCAAGTTTATTCCGCTTCTCTGTGAAAATTCGAGTGCAACAAGCGAGAGAATCGCTAGAAGAACGAGGACGGATATGAGCGCAAATGCACGCACCGTTTTTCTAGGTCTCTGAAATGAAAACATTGAATATTTCTCTGTACACTTTGTTATTCAGGGAAAAAACGAGCTCGATTTTTTCGGGAAGATGGTTCATCTTCTGCGCGTCCCACTGATCGTACCATTTCCCCGCCCTGTAGAATCTGAGCTGAAAAGAATAAAAGTCGTCACGAATCAGAATCTCCAAGGCTTTGCTGTTCGTTTCATCTGCAAGAGGAAAATAATTCACTTTTTTCGTGAGCACCAGAAACTGCTCCATTTCCTCGTTTTTCTTTACTTCATATTCAACTTTTATTATTTCCTCTCTTTTCCCAACCTCAAACACACTCTGCGGGGAAATGGTCGTAAACACGAGGCTGTTGACCTTTTTCCCCTCAACTTCTGTTCTTTTCGACTCAAATACAAGCTGTTTTGCTCCTCTTTCCCAGACTGCGCCGGAAATCTCCACGTCAAGCCTGTTTGCGAACCAGCGAACCGCCCGAATCAATTCCTCGTTTCTTCTGTTCGCCTCCGCCACCTTTCTCACGGTAATAAAAGACGTGACCGAAAGAGTGGCTATCACTGAGATGATGGCGAGTGCGATCATGAGCTCGACAAGCGTAAACGCTGGTTGGTTTCTTTTCATCCCTGCCGTATCCTCTGCAAACGATAAACACTTCTCAGTACCGAGAGACAATAGTCTCGAGTGCGTAGGTTTCCCCGTTGCCCCATTCCACTTCCACGGTCATAATCTTGAGATCAGTAACAAACGGGAGATCGAGGGACTCAACGACCTTCTTCCACTTTATCCCCCTGAAATACTCCTCCTCGAAGGTTCCCTCGGTTGTCCCGGACTGGGGAAATCCCTCGTGCAGCACATCTTTTATCAGTGATTCAGCCGCCATGACCGCAACGGCCAGGTCCGATACCTGTTTCGCAGATCTCAGGTTGACCACATTTCCCCTGAATATTGCAAGAAGCGCAACTGTGAGAATCGTGAGCGTGATGAGCACTTCGACGAGAGTGAATGCTTTGTACCTCTTCCCCACGCGCGCCCTCTTCCCGGAATATCCCGGCACTACGGACAGTTTTTTCCCTTTACTTTATCAATATAATACTTATTATATCCATTACCGAATAACAATACCAATTATTGTTCCCCGGGAATGGCAGTGGGATTCCTTCCAAAAATTGCAATACAGGGAGAAGAAGGGAGCTTCAGCGAGGAAGCGGCAATACAGTACTGGGGGGAAGCGTTCGAGTCCCTTCCAAAAAACACCTCAGATGAGGTCATCGCTGCAGTGGAAAATGGCGATGCTGATGTCGGTCTGCTTCCCATTGAAAACTCGCTCATCGGAAGTATTTCCACGACCTATGACCTCCTGCTCGAATCAAGCCTTTCGATCACCGGTGAAATCATCACTCCTATCTCACACTATCTTCTCGCAATCAAAAAGGTCCCTCCTGAAAAGATCAGAAAGATCTACTCACACCCTGCAGCCCTTTCACAATGTTCGAGCTTTCTTCTGGGCCTAAAACACTGTGAGATCATTCCAAACTACGACACAGCGGGAAGTGCCTTGAAAGTCTCAAAAGAAAAAAATCCCGAAGTCGCGGCGATCGCGGGAAAACACGCTGCAAAAATCTACAATCTCGAAATTCTCGCAGAAAAACTCGAGGATTACCCGAACAATCAGACGCGGTTCATCATCATCACGAAAACAACGGCGAGTGAATATTTTAAAAACGCGAAGACTTCCATCATATTTACAACGCTTCACCAGCCGGGATCCCTCTATAGAGTACTGAAAGTGTTCAATGACTACGGGGTCAACCTCACAAAGCTCGAATCACGGCCGCACAAAACAGAGCCGTGGCGGTATTACTTCTATCTGGATTTTGAAGGACACGTGGAAGACAGAATGGTGAAGGAGATGATGGAAGAACTCAGGGACCAGACAAACTACATGAAAATTCTCGGAAGTTACCCCGTGTGGACGGGCACCAAGAGAGTCGAGACTCTGAGTATTTCTGAAAAAGGTGCAGAAGACCGGTCACACCTGCCCCTCTACAGCAGACGAAGAAAGAATCTGCAAACAACGATCGTATTGAAAGGGCAGGGAATGGACGAAGTCACCATAGGAGAAAAATCCTTCACCATAATTGCGGGGCCCTGTTCCGTCGAGGGGAGAAAACAGCTCTTCAAGACCGCGAACCTTATCAAAGAATCAGGAGTACAAATCCTGCGGGGCGGTGCATTCAAACCGCGGACTTCACCGTACAGCTTTCAGGGGCTTGGCATCGAAGGGCTGAAATTGTTGAAAGAAACGAAGGAGGCGTACGGACTCTACCTCATTTCAGAAGTCGTTTCGCCCACCGATGTGGAGCTCGTGAGTTCCTATGTCGATATCCTTCAGGTGGGCGCACGGAACATGCAGAACTTTACACTGCTCAAGGAGATCGGAAACGCCGAGAAACCGGTTCTTCTGAAAAGAGGATTGTCTGCAACGATCAGCGAGTTACTCTTTTCCGCGGAATATATCCTTTCACAAGGAAACGATCAAATCATCCTCTGTGAGCGCGGCATCCGGACATTCGAAACAACTACCCGAAACACACTCGACCTTTCGGCCGTTCCCATACTCAAAGAGGAAACCCATCTTCCTGTGTTTGTCGATCCGAGTCATGGTACGGGAAACAGAAAGCTCGTTCTTCCGATGAGCAAGGCGGCGCTCGTTGCAGGGGCAGACGGTATTATCGTGGAAGTTCATTTTCAGCCTGATGCGGCAATGAGTGACGGATCTCAGTCTCTGGATCCCGAGATGTACAGAACGTTCATTAGGGAAATTGCAGAGCTCAAAGCCAAGCTCGGAGTCTAAAGGCCAATCGACAAAATCTTCACTCTGTCTTCACGGTCTCACCTTCTGAAACATTCAGGGGCTGCTGATTCCTTTCATTTTTTCCATAGATGAGACATGCGGATCCGATTCTTGACTCCCTGGGGATCGCCGTGCCTTCACCGACAACGGTAAGCCCGTTTTTCAATATATCCGGGAAGGTATCATTTTTTACCAGAGTTTTTTCCCCCACAACACTCCCTCGTTTAATGATCGCTCCTTCTCCACCGAGAACCAGAGCGTTTTCAATCGTTACCCCATCCTCGACAACGCTTGAGGGAAGTATAACTGAGCTGTTCACACGCACATTTCTGCCGATTGTGACGCCGTTGAAAATGACAGAATCTTCGATTATCCCGTTGACCTTTGCCCCGTTACCCAGGACGCTGTTTTTCACCACTGCGTCTTCTCCGACCACTATTTGAGAGGTGGAAACAGGCCGCATTGATCCGTACATCTCGAGAAATCCGCTTTGCTGAAGATGAACACCTGTTTTGAGATTTTCACGATAATATTCAAGGGCATTTCGAATGAGAAATGAAAACCCCTCTACATCGACGATCGATTCGAAGCTGGAAAAAAGCACAACTTCGAACAGATGGTGAATTGCACTGTTTCGCAGTACGGGCCTCGCCAGTCCCTCCACAATACTGATGAGATCAGTTTTTTTCATGCAGTAGTACTCGGAAGGGACTTTCCCGACCTGTATCTTCTTGATGCTCTTCGGATTTCTCATCCGGGAAAAAAGTGCAGGCCAATCGAGCACGACGATATTTCCCGTCCTCCCGAGAACGATATTTTCCTTACTGTTTTTGCTCTTCAGCATGGCGAGAAATGCCTCCAGCGACTCATCGTCTTCTAGAGTCGTATAGGCATTGGGAACTTCACCGATATTGGATACATGCAGGATATCGCTGACACTAAAATCGGCCCATATCGGAAGCTCTGTCAGGACAAAATCTCTTCTGTATCCAGGAAAACTCCCCTGTACCTTTTCATCGATAATTATTATTTGAAAATTTGTCATCGTTGCAATTGGAGATGGAACATTTTATTGAAAAAAGAGCACAAATACATATATAATATATAGTGAGAATCCAAGGAGCCAAAATGGAAATTGAAAATCTCACTCCCCAAAATCGCGTGTTTCACATAGATGATGAGTGCTATGTGATCTATCTCGGTTCAGGTCCTGAAGATTACAAACCATTTCTGAGGATCGGGAATTCAAACAAACTCACGAAAGAAATTATTTCCAACATTTACAGCATCGTCATCACCGATTCATATACAGGAAATCCGGTTCTGGAGCCCTCAAACATCAATGAAGAAGCGCTTACCGACATACAGTATGTGGGAGACAGACCGACGGTAGAGAGGTTTCTCAAATTTCTGAAGCATTTCGGCATAGATTCCGAGAAGATCGCCTATGCAAAGGACCTTCCTTCGGAAAATCATAACGCGATGTTTTATCTCTATGAGAACGGAAATGTCGCCCTTTATTATGACAAATTCCAGCTGTTCGATCTCTTTTCACGGGAAAAAAATGATGCTCATTTTGTAGAGAAGACAAAGAGGATAAAAGCCGAGCTTATAAAAAACCCACTCAGGTATACGGACTCCGAGTTCGACGGATACGGCTTTTTCGCCGTCAACGATTGTAGCGTTGTTTTTCATCAACAGCAGTTCGTATCCTTCGGAATTCCGAAAAACTACTTTGCTGCTCTGGTATCACGGGGCTTCGACCCGGACCTCATCACTGCCGTGGCAACCGATACGGTAACCGGGGATTTCATCGATCTCTGCAAACGAAAGAGGTTCAAAAAACAGAATCTGCAGTTCCTTTCACTGGAACCTGACCCTGTCCGTAATGCGCTCGGGTTGTTTCCCGCACACACACAGGGCGTACCGAAATTCAGTGTCGATTCCTGCAAAGTCGCTGCAAAAAAAACAGAAAACGGATTCTCCATTAAAGGGAAAAAGGGCGGATATACGGTCTCATCCGGCGGCATTCCGTTTTCAATTTCAATCGGAAAAAGACCCCAAAAAATAAGCTCCCCTGTTCTCGTATTCGACACCCGAAAAATGCTCATGGTTCTCCCCTCAGGCGCAAAGGGCAGAGAGGTGAGAATCCTGAAAGGGATTCCCTACGTCATTCACACCGAAGCTCCGGAAACCACATCACTCCTCGAGCGATACTTCAATGATGTCTCGTCATCGCTTGAGGCGCTATTCACCGCTGAAGAAACATCTTTGGTAAAACATCTCACGCAGTCACTCAGCGACATCGAGTCAGGTGCCGATACAGAACAGACCTTCGACTACGTAAAAAAACAACTGAAAGCCCTCAGGGTAAAAGATACGAGCCCGCTTCCCCTGCTCCTTCACAACATCGGCGAAATCTGTTCAATTCGCCTCCATTCTTCTCAGTCCGAAGGTGCAGCGCACAGGCCTTACACACAGCTTCTTGATCTTCTGAAAAAACATCTCAGCTTCCCCGCCGCTTTTTCAGGTCATTTTCCGTTCATCGGCGATTGCTACATATCCGAAAACGGAGCCCATGTGCTCTATCGAGGAGTAAAAAGAGGTCTCGGACAGAAAGATTTTGCACAAGTGGAGGGTGCAGCAGGAGCAATACAGGGCGTAACAAGGGACAATCTTGTGTTCTTTGAGCAGGAAACCGTCCGCCTGTCGGATTTTCTTGCGAAGCTTTCCACGGTTGCACGGCCGAAGCGAGCAAAGACCGCACAAAAAGAAGAGAAAAAAATCCCTGAAAAAGGCCGGGAAGAGAGGCTCTCAGAAACCACAGAAAGAGAGGAACTCGTTGTCGGAAAATCGCTCACCGCGCAGAAGAGAAGCACACATATACCGAAAATCCTTCTCATTATTGCAGCGATAATCGTAGTGCTGGGTATTGTCCTTTTTGCTCCCCCACTTTCTCTCGTTCAGAAAACCGCACAGAGGATGAGGGCGGAAAAACAGCTCCTTGCAGGCAAACAAGCACAGGAAGGAACACCCGAAGCTGTGGAAGCTGAAGTGGTGCAGGATAAAAAGACACCAGCAGCAGTTGCTGAAAAAAAGGATGACATCGCTCTGTCGGAAACAGAAAAAGAGGAGATCGAATCCTTTCTTTCCCTCGGATACATACAGATCACTATTCTAGACGTTTTCAAGCTCACAAATAAAATCGCTGTGTCAAACGGCTATTTTGCTCTCAACAGCATCGACAAGCTCGGGAGGGACCCTGACTGGATATATCCGGGAAACACGTTCACCCTTCCGGACGGCAGCACCCACACCGTGATAAAAGGCGATACCATATGGCATATCGCAAGAAATTTCATCAAACAGTATCTTGACAGAGACTGGAAGCAATATACTGCCTTGCGGAACGAGATTAAAACAAAAGAGATAAGTGCGTCACGAAAACAGGAAATCATCGGTGAGTTCGAACGGCTCAAGGAACGCGCATACGCTGAGAATTTTATAAAAGAAATCGATAAAACCATTGAAGAATTGAGATAAAGGTGTATTTTTTACTTGTAAAATTGCACTTTGAAACAGTTAAGTTTTCTTTTGCGTGAATCGAAATATATAGATGAACACAAATATACATATCCATACACTGACCGGTGAATAAGTGCCTCGTGTCGGAAAAGTTTACACAGAATTAACTTTACAACAGATTTTAAATACTTTATCATTGAAAAAAATGTAATAAATTTTGAAATAATGAGTGCCGTCGGGAGGAATGTTTTACTCCCGGGGCCAAGAAAGGAGAAAAAGTATGGGAGAACTTCCAAGAAGTCCGAATGTATTTCATCCGACG
>CAZOWM010000030.1:0-35832 GCA_964583615.1 uncultured Spirochaetota bacterium
ATACATGAGCGAAGCCATGAGCCATTTATCGTCGTTTAACTTCGCCAACACGGTTAGGTTGTTGACTCGGTTCCCGCTACGGAGTTCCAGAGAAGCCAGGGAGTGTGATGGTGTAAATGGTTTTCATCTCCTCCGTGCTACTCAAGGTAGGCGATTTTCTGATCTACCTCCCGTCCCAAGACAGGCGATAGTGTGTATATCTGAGACTGTTATATGTTTTTTCTCTCCATGTTTACGTGGTGTACCTTCAACATATTCGTCGGCTCTCCGGCGAGCACCGGGACCCCTCCTATTATAAGCACCATGTCGTCCACTTTACATAATCCCTTCTCTATGAGCACTTTTTCAGCACTCCCGATCAAATACTCGGTGTTTTCCACCATACCGATTTCCACACCGTGGACGCCCCTGAAGAGAGAAAGCCTTCGCAGCACTTCAGTTTTCGGTGACATTGCAATGATGGGAACAGGTGGTCTGTACATGCTCATGAGTGAGGCGGTTTTTCCGGACAGCGTAAAGCTTACTATATATTTCGGCTTGAGCTGTTCGGTTATCCTGTAAGCAGAATAACACACCGCTTCGGCAACACTTTTTTCACGCTCAGTTTCCTGTATCCCTTGGCAGGGCATCCCGCTTTTTATTATATCAGTCTCTGTCTTTTCCGCAATCCTGTCCATGACACGCACCGCCTCGCAGGGGTAGCTGCCTATGGCGGTCTCCGCTGAAAGCATAACGGCATCTGTTCCGTCAAAAATTGCGTTTGCGACGTCCGATGCTTCCGCCCGCGTGGGTCTGGGGTGGGATATCATCGACTCGAGCATCTGCGTCGCAGTGATAACCGGCTTCCCGGCCGCATTACACTTCCTGATGATGAGCTTTTGAAGCACAGGTACGTCCTGGGGTGATGTTTCAGCCCCGAGATCTCCCCGTGCGATCATAATTCCGTCGGAAACCTCGATTATTCTTGAGATATTTTTTATCGCTCCCGGCTTTTCTATTTTTGCGATTACAGGTGTGAAATATCCCTTCTGCAAGATTCGATTCCTCAGGAATTCGATATCCTGTGCACTCCGCACGAATGAAAGCGCAACATAATCCACGCCTTCCGACAGCCCGAACTCGAGATCATTGAAGTCCTTATTGGTGAGAGAAGGTGTGCTTATCTGAGTATCCGGGAGGTTCACTCCTCTATAGGATCGTATGATCCCGCCATTCACGATTTTACAGGTGATGCTCTTTTCCCCGATTCCAATCACTTTCAGCTCAATGCTCCCGTCATCGAGAAGCACACGCTCTCCTATATGCACCTCTTGGGGAAGCTTTTCATAGTTAACACTGAGCTCGTCCCAGTCTCCAACCCGTTCCTCAGTCGTCAGCCTGATACGCTCACCTTCATTGAGTACGACAGTCTCTTTCTTCAATTTCCCTGTCCGTATCTTTGGGCCCTGCAAGTCGAGCAGAACACCGATGTGCAGGCCGAGCTGTTGCGCAGTTTTGCGCGTGCGTCGGATCGTCTCTGTGTGGAATTGATATGTCCCGTGCGACATATTCATGCGTGCGATATTCATTCCAGACTGCATCAAGGCAGAGATCGAGCCTTCATCATGGCTTGCCGGACCGATTGTACAGATGATCTTTGTGGATCTCATGTGGACGTTCTTTCAGCGCACCGTCATGTTTGTCTGGGTAAGAGGGTTTATCAACCGGTTGTTGTGCCAGACTTCAAAGTGAAGGTGAGGTCCTGTTGTTCTCCCGGATACACCGATGAATCCGATTATTTCACCCTTACGGACATGCTGCCTTCTCTTTACCTGCAGGGCGGAGAGGTGCCCGTAGAGAGTCCGGTACCCGAAATTGTGCTGGATGATAACGGTAAGCCCGTATCCAAACCTGATACCTGTAAAGATTACATTTCCCTCGCGGGCAGCATGTACCTTTGTTCCGTACCTGTTTGCAATATCGATTCCCGTGTGAAATGCCCTCTTTCCAGTAAACGGATCCCTTCTATATCCGAACTGTGAGGTAAGTCTTCCCCTGATAGGTTTGTCGAATGCCTCACCGAGCGCGTAGGCTCTCTCCATCGTGTCGTATCGTACACCTGGGAGAAAGATCTTCATACCCGGAGCCAGAGTGTTGGACCTTAGATCATTTACCTCCATGATGAAATCCGGAGGGACCTCGTACTGTGTCGA
Source organism: uncultured Spirochaetota bacterium (assembly GCA_964583615.1). Lineage (GTDB taxonomy): Bacteria > Spirochaetota > B62-G9 > B62-G9 > DRHN01 > CAZOWM01. The sequence goes on from CAZOWM010000030.1 coordinate 2,193, forward strand.
GAGCTCGAATATAGTATCTCCCTCCTCTATGTTGATAAAAATTCCCCTGATATTGGGAACAAGAAGCCTGTCTCCTTCATGTATCCTGTGTACATTGCTGAAGATATTACTACTGATAATGCTGTCCGGGTCTACATCGAAAACATGAGCGATGCTCCAGAGCGTGTCTCCCTTTTTGATCGTGTAATCAATCAATCTGAGTTTCGGTATGTAGTGCTCGAGCCCTCCCCTTCCATTCTCGTAAAAATCCCCGGCGGAAAGTCTCACATGATTTGTCGGGCTCCATGAAAAATCACCAAAATAGGGTTTTTCCTCAGAATAAAACGTGTAGGAACAGGGGAACAGGGAGATGAACGCGACGATTCCAAGGCAGAAAAAACCCATTCGCACCAGAGGAAAAATGATTTTCATATTCACTGAAAGCGCACCAAAGCCTTTTTGGCTCAGTGTCTTCTTCCAGTTCAGTCTGTGTGCGTTCGATCTGCCTCTATTGACCAGTCTTCTCGTCCTCACCGCTCGAATCCAGAGTTTAAACCGTACCTTATAGACGAGAAGTTGTGTTCTGAACGCAATGAAAATATATCGTGCTTTCAAGGGCGCAGGTTTCATGACTCGATCAAAATCAGAAGAGTGTGTTGTTCGTTCTCATTATAAAAAACCTTTTCCTTTCCGCAAGGTTTTTTTTCACCATATCAGCGCAGTTTCACAACCTTAAGCGGATCGAGCAGTTTGCCCTTCTGATGTACCTCGAAATGAAGGTGCGGTCCTGTGGATCTCCCCGTGTTCCCAAGAAGACCGATCTTTTCTCCCTGCTGGACAGCCTGCCCTGTCTTAACGTATATCTTATGGAGGTGCGCATAGACCGTTTTATATCCCTGGGGGTGGACAATAATAACGGTTTTGCCATAGTGTCCCCTGTAGCCTGCGTAGGTAACTCTGCCGTACTGTGCCGCCCGCACAGGCGTTCCAACGCTGTTTGCGATGTCAACTCCTGCATGATATGCCATCATTCCGGTAAACGGGTCGGGACGAAACCCCACTCTGGATGTGATCCTTCCTTTCAGCGGTGCCTTGAATATGGTGCCAATAAGGGCTGCCCTGTCCCATGCCGAAAGAGAGCCTCCGGGAATGAAAAGCCTCTCCCCAGCGTGAATGACTTCGGATGAGAGATCGTTAATGTCGGCTATCGCATTCACCTCCACCCCGTATGATGTTGCAATTCGGGAGAGATTGTCTCCTTTTTTCACCGTATAGAAGACTCCGCTCATATTCGGGATCTGCAGTTGGGTTCCGATCTGGAGAAACTGCGCATTTTTGAGGTTGTTTGCAGTGAGGATTGTATCGACGGATACATTGAATTTGTGGGATATTCCGAACAGTGAATCCCCCCTCTTGACCGTGTATGTTCCGAACTTCAGGAAAGGAATTGTATATTCAGTGTCTGAATCGGTTAGCCTTTCCGCTGTAGATTCGGAAACCCCTTCTGTGAGGAGAAGATGGTACAGTATATCGTGTTCGCGGTACAGCGTTCGATGCTTTTCCCATGTGTACGCGTGAAACTGGAGGAGCAGAGGGACCATCGAAAAAAATATCATGAAACAGGACGTCAAAAAAAGAATCTTTGTCTTGTTTGACTTTACGAATTCATAAACGTTCGAAAGACCTCCATTCCCTCTAACCGGCTGCTTTGAAAAGGCAACCCGGGGATAGTTTTGCTTGTTTTCCCGTTTTCTCGAATGCACTTTCTGGCCCTCTATAAGGGCTTTTTTCCGATCGTATGTATGTGGCTTTTTTCTTGTCACGGGTTCATAAAATATTCTGCTTCCGTTCATTATCACACTCACAGACTATTTTTCGACAGAATTTTCCTTTCATTTAGATGAAAATGATAACATGACGATTCTGTTTACAGATGGAGTAAAGCGGGATATAATTACAGATAATGGGAAAAGATATCGACAGAATAAGGGAGAAAACCGGTATCGACAGGCTCGCGTCGGACGAGAGGAAAAAACTCTTTGAAGAGTTTGTCGAGCATGGCGGCAAAGTCGAGGAGGAGAAAAAATATCCCACCGGAACAATTCTTCGAAGCATGCAACGCACACAAGCTCCCGGGCACCCTCAGGAGGCTGGGGCAAAAAAACCCGTGAGACAGAGCGCTGTCCCAGCAGGAATGAACAAAGAAACCGCTGCGGAAAGAGAGAACGCAGCAAAGAAAAGAAAAAAAACAAAGCTCAGAGACCGTATCGGTATCTACATTCGCGGGCTGATGCTCAAAGTGTTTACCGCATCGGGAAGACGGTTTACTGAAGGGTTTGTTCATTTCGTGCATAAACAAATCAAAGAATCACTGCTCGACCTCAAGGTAACCATCGATTCCTTTCTGTACGGTGAAAATATAATCAAAAAGGAGATCCTGCGCCTTTCCACAGCAGAAAACAGCACATTCTATGAGTTTCTCATACGTATGGGTGATCTCTATAATGAGGAGGAGTTCACCCTCATCCTCAATGCAATTTCAGTACGCACGATTCCGAAAAAGGAATCTATTGATATATTCAAGTCATTTTTCAAACGGATGTACATAATCGGGCAGTATTCCGACCTCTGCAAGCTCTATATGGACAAATCGCTGGACCTGCAGGTGAAAAAAAAGCTCCTCAACGAGGCAATAGTTCCTCCCATGCGCATGCAGCTCAAGAAAGACATCAACAGCATTTTGACCGATCTTCTTCTGAGAATCCACATCATTATGTGCAAGATCGACCGGACGTATTACCCGCTTTTTTCTCAGAAACTCGATGATTTTCTGGAAATGACCGAGAAGGACAGAATCGGCTCCATTACGGAAAAGGAAAGAAAAAATAGACTGGAAGAACTGAAACAGCAGAAAGAATACCTCAGGCAGCAGCGGTTCTACGAACGCGGATCCGGCAAGGAGGAAGTCAAGGTCCCGAAGCACGTGGAGCGCGGATTCGAACTTATGAACAGCGTGCTCGATGGACTCGAAAGGCAGCGCGAACAAAACGAGCGCAACCCTGTCTTTCTCCTGGACCAGAAAGACAAAATGTTCAAGAGCATCGTATTTTTCGAGGACTTCGATGATCAATACTCATTCATTCTCACCACAAGTAAAATTGCGTTCAACATCGACTACAGGGAACAGAGGAAGATCGATATAAAGCGGGACCTGAGCAACGCGTACCTTCTGTTCAGCGAGGCGCGAGAAGAAGTGAAAAATTACATGGACATCATAAAAGATGGGAAAAAAACCGAGGAAAACCTCAGATTGACCGAACATCAGAAACAGATATCGCTGGAAGCGCTCGCGAAAAAACGTTCGGTTTCAAGCAAGACTGCGAGAATACGTCTTGCAGACGTGATGAAAACGATTGAAAATTCTCTTTCCGTGGTTATAAGCGACTATAATACCACCAAACGGATACTTCAGAACCCCGACGGGGTGCTTCTCTTCGACACGCACATCGACGGCATGAAACGGCTTCACGAAAAAAAAATCATCGAGGCGATCATCGAGAGCTTTCTCTATGCCGCGAGCTTCGCGTTTCTTCTGAACTTTGGCGAGCTTGCAGGAAGCGGGCTCTTCATAGAATCCGAAGATGAATAAGCACAGACAGCGCGCGCCGTCAAGTCTGTGCTTCCTTTCCCATATTTTTCTACACTTTCAGTTCATATCTGTTTATTCTATAAACACAAAAAAATAAAGGTGCGAATGATGGATCTGAAAAGGGGGTTCGCAAGCGACAACAACTCCGGTATTCATCCTGAGATCATGAAAGCGATTGAAGATGCAAATCAGGGGCACTGCATCGCATACGGAGATGATGCAATCTCCGAAGCTGCACTCGCACGATTCAGGGAAGTGTTCGGTGAGCCTCTGGATGTGTACTTTGTGTTCACCGGAACGGGGGCAAACGTGCTCGGAATACGCGCTGCGGTGCAGAGCTATGAATCGGTTATATGCTCTGAAATCGCGCACCTCAATGTCGACGAGTGCGCGGCACTTGAAAATTTCACAGGATGCAAGCTCGAACTCATACCCACAAGTGACGGGAAGATATCCGCCAATAACATCGAGCCTCTTTTACATGTTGTGGGAAACGAACACCACGCGCAGCCCCGAGTTGTTTCCATCACACAGACCACTGAGCTCGGTACCGTGTATACTCCCGGGGAGATACAGAATCTTTCGGATTTTGCACACACACACGGCATGTACCTTCACATGGATGGAGCCCGATTGTCAAACGCAGCGGAAGCCCTGGGTGTGGGTCTGCGGGAAATAACTGCGGATGTAGGGGTTGACATACTCTCTTTCGGCGGTACGAAAAACGGAATGATGATCGGCGAAGCGGTTGTGCTGTTCAACAAGCGCCTGACGGGAAATTTTAAATACATACGAAAACAGGGGATGCACCTCGCATCAAAGATGAGGTTCATTTCCGCGCAGTTCCTTGCGTTTCTCAACAATGATCTGTGGCTCCGTAACGCACGCCATGCAAACAAAATGGCACGACTCTTCGCTGAAGAGCTGGAAAAGGTTCCCCGGTGCAGTATTACACAGAAAGTGGAGGCGAATGCACTCTTTGTCTCCCTGCCGCAAAATGTCGTCGATGACATTCGAAAAGAGCACTTCTTCTACATATGGGATGAATCCGTTCCCGTTATAAGGCTGATGACCTCCTACAATACAGAAATGGAAGATATACACACCTTTATTCAAACGCTCAAGAGTGTAATGGGTTTCTGAGATGGTTACTTTCGGCACAGGGGCAAAGATTACGGAAGAAGTCAGGGAACTCTCTCTGCTGTTCAAGATCAGCCAAATCCTGGAATCAAGTATTGATCTTCGGGAAGTCGCTGGACCAGTCCTGAATGCGATCTCAGAGGAGACGGGGTTGAGCAGGGCCGCACTCACACTGTTAAACCGAAATACGGGAGAAATCTCCGTCGAATCGGCAATCGGTATCTCACATCTGCAGAAAAAAAGGGGAATATACAAACTCGGAGAAGGAATAACCGGCAAAGTCGTGCAGACAGGAAAACCGGCAATCGTGCCGCGCATATCCGACGAACCTCTCTTTCTTGACAAGACTGGTGCACGAAAGGACATCGACTGGAAGGATGTGTCCTTTATCTGCGTGCCCATCAAGCTCGGAAACGAGGTCATCGGTACCTTGAGTGCCGATCTGTCTGTTTCCTTTGAGGGAATCATCGGGGACAGCGTGCGCCTGCTCACCATCATCGGCTCCATGATCGCACAGGCGGTGAGGCTCCGCCAGTCAGCGCAGGAGGAGCGCCGGAGATTGCTCGAGGAAAACATCAGGCTGCAGGAAGAACTGAAAGCACGGTTTCGCCCTGCAAACATCATCGGGAATTCCCATGCGATGCAGGAGGTATACAGTCTCATAGCCCAGGTTTCCGCAAGTGATACCACGGTAATCATAAGGGGTGAAAATGGCACCGGAAAAGAGCTCATCGCCCACGCGATCCACTACAACAGTCCGCGGGCCAACAAGGCATTCATAAAGGTAAACTGCGCCGCGCTTCCTGAAAACGTGATCGAAAGCGAGCTTTTCGGCCACGAAAAAGGTGCATTCACCGGCGCGCACCTTATGCGCAAGGGCCGGTTTGAGCGCGCGCACGATGGGAGCATCTTTCTCGATGAAATCGGGGACCTGACCCCTGCTACCCAGATAAAACTCCTCCGTGTCCTGCAGGAAAAGGAAATAGAGCGTGTCGGCGGCATGCATACGATCAAAACGGACGTACGGATCATCACTGCGACAAACAGGGACCTGGAGAAACTCATAGAACGCGGTGAGTTCAGGCAGGATCTCTATTACCGGCTCAACGTGTTCCCAATACATATCCCCCCTCTGAGGGAGAGAAAATCCGACATTGTCCTCCTTGCAGACTTCTTTGTTGAAAAATACAGCAGGGCGAATCACAAGGACATCCGGCGTATTTCAACACCGGCAATCGACATGATGATGGCCTATCACTGGCCGGGAAATGTCAGGGAGCTTGAAAACTGCATCGAACGTGCAGCCCTGATGAGCAATGATGATGTGATTCACGGCCATCACCTTCCCCCTTCCCTGCAAACCGCCGAGGCGAGCGGAACCACACAGAAAAACTCCCTTGAGGCAACGCTCGAGGCCGTCGAACGGGAGATGATTCAGGACGCGCTCAAGTCTTCGAGAGGGAACATGGCAAAAGCAGCAAGGGCGCTCGGGCTCACTGAACGGCAGATGGGTCTTCGTGTGAAAAAATACAGGATCAATCAGAGACGTTTTCGCGTATAAAATATTTTTTCCACTTTTCCCACACCGACGTTGGAAACCCGCCCTTTTGCCTACATAAATGTAGGGAATATTCGTCTATATCGTAACCGAATATACCAAAAGAATATATAATTCCTGTTATAACAATTCATTAAAGCCATCACTTCAGTTCTGGCACATCTTTTGCTTGCCTTCACTCAAATTCTACTGTGCTCTGTAACATGGGAGGAGAGTTGTATGAAAAAATGGAAAGTTTTTCTTATGGGAGTTTCTGTAGTTTTTGTTGTCACCGTACTCCATGCAGACGAGATAAATGCAGCTCACAATGCCGTTGCGATCAATACGATGTGGACACTCATTGCCGCGTTCCTCGTGTTCTTCATGCAGGCGGGATTCGCAATGGTTGAAGTTGGATTTACACGTGCCAAGAATGCTAGCAATATCCTCATGAAGAACTTAATGGACTTTTCTGTCGGTTCAATTGCATTCTGGGCATGCGGGTTTGCGATCATGTTTGGGGCAGATTGGGCTGGATTGGTCGGAAGATCAGGATTCTTTCTGGTGAGTGGAGATCCTCGTACACTTGAAGGCCTCTGGCAGCTCGCATTCTGGATGTTCCAAGTTGTATTTGCCGCAACTGCAGCAACAATCGTGTCCGGCGCCATGGCTGAAAGAACAAAGTTTTCTGCCTATCTTATATACAGTGTAGTCATTTCTGCATTGATCTATCCGGTAGTTGGTCACTGGATATGGGGTGAAGGCTGGCTTGGAAACCTTGGCATGATCGATTTTGCCGGCTCAACGGTTGTGCACTCTGTTGGTGGGTGGGCCGGGTTAATTGGGGCGATGCTGCTCGGTCCCAGAAAGGGAAAGTATGTGGACCTGAACGGAAAGAGGAGTGTGAAGGCAATCCCCGGACATAACATTCCGATCGCGGCACTCGGTGTATTCATTCTCTGGTTCGGGTGGTTCGGCTTCAATGCCGGGAGCACAACCGCAGGCACGAATTTGAGTATTGCGACAATTGCCGTTACAACCAATCTTGCAGCTGCAACAGGCGCAGTCGGCGCAATGTTCTATTCGTGGGCCCGTTTCGGAAAACCGGACCCCAGCATGTCTCTCAACGGTGCACTCGCAGGACTCGTTTCCATCACCGCCGGCTGTGCGGTGGTGTCTCCATTAAGTTCTGTGATCATCGGTTTCTTCGCAGGTGTTTTGGTCGTCATGTCGATACAGCTTTTCGACAAAATTCTTCACATAGATGATCCGGTGGGGGCAGTCTCCGTACACGGAGTCTGCGGTGCATTCGGAACCTTTGCCGTCGGCCTGTTTACTCAGGCTTCTTACGCGGAGTCTGCAGGTTTCGGATTAATAAACGGGCTCTTCTTTGGAGGGGGATGGTCTCTTCTCTGGGTACAGTTGCTGGGAATTGTGAGCGTATGGGCGTGGGTTTCTGCGACATGCGTTGCATTGTTCAGCCTGATAAGAGTGAGCGTGGGTTTACGCGTGGATTCGGAGGAAGAACTGCGCGGGCTCGACATCGGCGAACACGGCATCGAGTCATACAGCGGATTTCAGATTTTCACCACTCAGTAAATAAGAGCCGGAAACAGACCGGAGAAATCGAGGGGGTATTCTGAAGAATAGAATATTCCTACATTTTTGTAGAATTTAGGTATACAATACTACATAAAGGTAGGTTTTTATCCTCATCCGTTACGAAGGTTTATCGTGATTTATCCATAATTCTATATATAACATATAATTAAATATTTTCCAATTTAGTGGCATAAAACTTGCTTAGATAATATATTCTATTATACACATATATACCATCGATTGAAGAGGAGATGTACTCACATGAAACTCATTATTGCCTATATACAACCGCACAGGTTGAATGACGTAAAACAGGAACTGTACAGAAACAAAGTATTCAAAATATCAGTCACCAACACGCTCGGGTGCGGGCAGCAAATGGGATACCGCGAGTCGTATCGTGGAGTCGACATAGAAGTCAATCTACTGAAAAAGGTGCGACTGGAGATTGCCGTAAACGAGGACTTCGTACAGAAAACAATCGATGCAATAATCAGCGGTGCACGATCCGGACAGATCGGTGATGGAAAGATATTTGTTCTCGATCTCCCCGAATGTATCCGCATTAGAAGCGGTGAAATGGGACATGATGCGATTGGATAAAGGAATTATATTTTAAATATACGGAGGCTTTAAACATGATCAGAAAAGACGCGGAATGGGTTTTGAGAACGGTGAAGGAAAAGAAGGTGCGGTTCATCAGGCTATGGTTCACTGACGTTCTCGGCTTTCTCAAGAGCTTTGAAATTACTCCGGAGGAGCTCGAGGGCGCGCTCACCGAAGGAATGGGGTTTGACGGCTCCTCAATTGAGGGGTATGCACGCATTGAGGAGAGCGATATGATGGCGAAACCCGATCCTTCCACTTTCGCAATTCTCCCCTTCCCCAATGAAGGGAAAGAACCTCTCATTGCCAGAATGTTCTGCGATATTCTGGAACCCGATGGAACCTCCTATCCGGGTGACCCGCGCTGGGTTCTGAAAGAGAACCTGAGAAAGGCGCAGGACATGGGATTCTCATTTTTCGTCGGCCCGGAACTGGAATATTTTTACTTCAAGGACGACTCGGGAAGACCCGGAGTCCTCGATTCAGGAGGGTATTTCGACCTCACACCCAGCGACATCGCAAGCCCTCTGCGAAATGAAACCGTGATCGCGCTCGAAAAAATGGGAATCAAGGTAGAGTTCAGTCATCACGAGGTTGCCCCGAGTCAGCACGAGATTGACCTGCAGTACACCGATGCGCTCACCATGGCGGATGCTGCAATGTCCTACAGGCTTATCGTCAAGGAGATCGCCCTCAAGCACGGTGTATACGCCACTTTCATGCCGAAACCGCTTTTTGGAGAGAACGGGAGCGGAATGCATACACACCAGTCCCTGTTCAAAAACGACAAAAATGAGTTCTTTGACCCAAAAGACCCCTTTCAACTCTCCAAAACCGCAAAATCCTATATTGCGGGACTACTGAAACATGCACGTGAGATAAGTATTGTGGTTGCACAATGGGTAAATTCCTACAAACGGCTTGTTCCTGGGTATGAAGCGCCTGTGTATGTGTCCTGGGCACGGCGAAACCGCTCTGCTCTGGTTCGGGTTCCCATGTACAAACCGGGGAAAGCAAACGCAACCCGGGCGGAATTCAGATGCCCTGATCCGGCATGTAATCCCTACCTTGCCTTTGCGGTGATGCTCGCCGCGGGGCTCAAAGGAATCAAAGAGGAGTACGAACTTCCCAACCCCGTTGAGGAAGATATATTCGAAATGTCCAATGAAGAGCGCAAGAGAAAAAAAATCAGTTCTCTTCCCGGCAGTCTCGGAGAGGCAATTGCAGTGACCGAAAAAAGTGCCCTTGTAAGAGAGGCGCTGGGCGACCATATCTTTCAGAAATTCATAGACAATAAAAAAATCGAATGGGACAACTACAGGGTCCACGTGAGCCAGTTCGAACTCGACAAATACCTTCCGGTTCTGTAATTACGGAAATTCGAAAACAGGTGTGCAATTTTTAACGGTACGGCTCACTGCGGAGTGTTTCCAGAAGCGTGAGCATCTCTTCGGCGGTGTCGACAGGTTTCAAACAGCTGAAATTTCTGCACACATACGCTGTCGCTCCGCCATGCACGCTCTTCTTTGTGCCTATTGAGGGAATGAGGTGGTCAACAGGCTGCAGTTCTTCTCCTCTGTTTTTGAATGCCAGCACGGTATTGGGATAAAATCCTCCCGAGAGCTCCCGGATCATCTTCTCTGTTTCTCCCTTCCCCCTTTCACCGACGATGACGACTTCTGTTCCGGGGTCGAGTCCAAAGAGTGCTGCGGAGAGAAAAAATGTATAGCCTGCTGGAGTTTTACGCACCTGGGAAGAATATGCTCTCAGGGTCCGCTGGGCTCTTTCATGGAGCACGGGATCCGCAGTGAGGAGCGAAAGCCGAAGAATGTTGTAAACTCCAACTGAACTGCTCGAAGGAATCGCGCCGTCGTACATATCTTTTGAGCGCACAAAGAGCTTTTCCGCGTCGTCTGCGGTCATGAAAAATCCTCCTCTGTGCTCATCCCAGAAATGGTTCATGAACATCTTGTTGAGCTCCAGGGCTTTCTCTAAATACCGCGGAATAAAACTGGATTCATAGAGTTCGAACAGTCCCCACACCAAGAAAGCGTAGTCCCCTGCTGTACCCCCGATTTCTGCGACACCGTCCTTGTACCTGTGCATGAGTCTTCCATCCGATGCGGTGAGTTTTTCCACGACCATGTCAGCCGCCCGCCGGGCAGCCTCAAGAGGCGTTTTTTTGCCGAATACCCGTCCGGCTTTCGCGAGCGCTGCGATCATGAGCCCATTCCAGTCGGTAAGTATCTTTTCGTCTCTGTGCGGGCGGATCCGTTTGGAGCGGAGTGCATACAGCTTCTTTCTGAGCATCTCCTTTTGTTCCACCGGTAGGTGTGAAGAACTCCTTGAAGAAGCGTCCATTGCCGCCTCTCTTTTCAGGTAGGGGATGTTTTTCCCGTTTCTCTGACCCGTCTTTTCGTCTTGGTAATTGCCCGTACGCTCGAGGTTGTAATGAGCGGCACACGCTTCAGCCTCTTGTGCACTAAGCCCTTCGCGCAGCTTATCAATTGTCCACAGGTAGTATTTCCCCTCCTCTCCCTCACTGTCAGCATCCTCTGCAGAGAAAAATCCCCCCTCTCCTGAGGTCATGTCCCTGAGCACATAGGTAATAATTTCCTGTGCGGTTTTCCGAAAACTTTTTTCCCCCGTCGCTTGAAAGGCTTCTGTGTAGACCATGAGAAGCAGCGCCTGGTCGTAAAGCATCTTCTCGAAGTGAGGTACAAGCCAGTGACCGTCAGTGGAGTACCTGTGGAAACCGAACCCTATCTGATCGTATATTCCCCCACATCGCATCGCTTCAAGAGTTTCAACTACCATATCGAGGCACTCCCTCTCCCCGGTCCGCCTCCAGTAGCGTAAAAGAAAGAAGAGATGTGAAGGATTTGGAAATTTCGGAGCAGTACCGAAGCCACCGTTTTTTCTATCATAGCTTTGCCGTATTTTCTGATAGGCTCTCTCTATCAGCTCTGCGTCAGGAGCCTTTTCACCCGTATCCTCCTCATTCAACTGTACGAGAAAGGCTTTCACCTCCTGTGTAATTCTTTCAATTCTGCCTTGCTGTTTTTTCCACACTCTGTCTATTTCACCGATGAGCTGTCTCAGCCCTATTCTGCCATACATGCTTTCCTTTGGAAAATAAGTGCCCGCAAAGAACGGCTCTTTGTCCGGGGTCATGATGATGGTAAGAGGCCATCCGCCGGACCCTGTCATAAGCTGGCACACGGTCATGTATACTGCGTCGATATCCGGACGCTCCTCCCGATCGACCTTCACGGACACGAACACCTCATTCATCTCCCGCGCAATCTCCCTGTCTTCAAAGGATTCGTGAGCCATGACGTGACACCAGTGACATGTCGAGTATCCGATCGAGAGAAAAATCGGTTTGTGCTCCTTGCGGGCTTTTTCAAATGCCTCGTCTCCCCAGGGGTACCAGTCTACCGGGTTATCAGCATGCTGGAGAAGATACGGGCTTTTCTCAGCAAACAGCCTGTTTCGTCCGTACACGATGCGCTCCTCTGCGTACCTTTTTCACACTACCTTAACGTCGTACTCCGCGTCGGACAACAATGAAAAATGGATAATGAGGAAAATGTCAGGTCTGCATTCATCTAGAGAGGACGCTTCATCCGCAAGATTTCGATTTCCTTGTACCTGCCTGCAGGAATAAAGTAGGGTTTCAACCCTTCAGGTACAAAACCGAACAGTTCCTTTGTGAGATAGAAATGTCCGGGCGGGGTAAAATTTCGACCGATATGAAAAATCGAATTGATCGAATCCGAGACAAGCGTCCCGGTCTGCCCCTTCTTTCTATACACGGTATTCCCTAGATGAAGGGCAATTCGATAGGAAAACAGCGTAGCAAAGGGAAGGTTTTCTGCACATATTAACTTTCTGAAAAGCATGAGCCTGAATCCGAGGAGAACGGCGTCGCAGCGCACTCCATCGAAGGGATAGAGAACGAGCCCATTGTGCTCGTTCCATATCCAGAGTCTCCCTTGAATCGAAGCAGCAGTATTCTCGATGTATCTGCGAAATGAGGCAAGCATGGAATCCAGGAGATCCTCGCCGATTTTCTTTTTCAGCTCCACATGGTCGTCGAGCTCGATGAACATCATACAGAAGGTGTATTCATGACCGACTTTGATATTTTTCCAGTCTTTTCCGGACAAAATATAGCTCTTTTTTCCCGTTTTTGGAGCAGAAGGCAAACGATCGGAACAGGGTGGGGAGTAACTCAGGGCACTTTTCAACCGCGCGGCCGAAACTCCCGATTTGCAGACCTCAGTTCCGATATAGTCCGCAGCACCTTTGAAAAAAAGGAGCGGTATATCCTTTAGTGCCCCTTTCGGATCGATAATGCCGTATCTGTGTGTCCCGAAGCGGGAGACAGAGCTCAAAACCTTTTTTATCTGCTGTTGTTCTTGTCCTGAAATATCGACATAGAAAAAATCGTAGCCCTCGAGCTCTTTGATCCGCCTTTTCATCTCCGAACAGCTGAAATAAAAAACCTTGAAGGTTCTGCTTCTCTCAAAACCCTTGAAGAGAACTCTGACTGTGTGGTTTTCAGTAAAAACAAAAATCCTCATACATGCCCTTGATTTACACCCGATTCCTGACCCTTTTTCCGTTTTCTTCCCAGCACAGCTCATACCTGAAAAATAAAGGATTTTCCTCGAAGTCTAGGGGTTTGAGCTGCTCTGCAATAATAGGGTCAAGGCTGTAGTAAACATTGCTGCTGAAAGTCACATTTCCCGGTTTTGTGTAGTTCGACTCGATCTCTGCAATTTTTTTCAGCGCTTCACTTCTAATATCTTCACACTTGAACCGGAACTCACACGGACCGCTGTGCACGGCGATTCGCACCCTGAGCGGTTCAGCGAGCCTGCTTCTGATCGCATTGTAAAAGAACAGTTCATGAATGATCTCGATACCGCTCAACGCTGCGGAATTGTTTTTCTGGGAAAAATAAAATGCGACTGTTCCCCCGTCACCTTCCCAGCTCCAGATTCGCCCGTTTCTTTTCTCTACCGACTTCTGCACGATGGCGCGAAGGTCAAAATACGCGGACTGTATCAGCTCGTCAGGGTATTTTCGAACCATGTCCGAGTTGCCGACGGTATCAACACGAAGAAAGGTGAAAACATACTCCTCGGCTTCACGAAGCACTCCCCAGTTCTTCGTTCTTCTTAGTTTGGAATCCTCTACAAACATCTTGAACTCTTCGTCGTACACAAAACCCGCTTTGTTGATTTCCAGCACGATTTCCCTGAGGTGCGGAACCCTGTACTTTCTCCCCATATGGCCGGTGTTCCCGATTTCGATCAGGAGGTCTACGAACTCTAAAAACAGACCGGAATCCCGAAGATCCTTCACGATCTGTTCAGCTGCTGTCTTGTTTGGTATCGCAATATTGCGCGGGAACCCCGTTCGTTCGTGTATATCATAATTGTGTAGAAGTTTGCTTGCAAGGTGGCGCATCGTACGAACATCCATGGATTCGGCCACTGCTCTCGCCGTCAAGTTCACAAGCCATCCGCTTATATCCATTGATCTCCGGCCCTCAGAAAAAATAGAGTGAAATAAACCCCCTATCAGTACACACCGAACACGTGTTTCGTATCTAAATAATAGAGAGAAAAGGCATGAATTGCAAATTTTTATGCTGCTCAGGTGGACACGCGCCTCAGGATACTTTTTCTTTCTCGATTGCCTCTTCGATTCCGTTGATGAGTGATAAAACGAAAGAAGGGATATCTCCGGTTTCCATTCTGGAAATTCTAAATCCTATGGCTCCTTCATGCCCTCCGCCGTTTTTGATGGAGAAGAGGTCCAATACTCGCCTCAGGTCGAACATTTTGTAGGTAGAACTCCGACGCATTCTGAACTGCACGAGCTCTGTGTGGTCCATGTTTTCCGGATACGCTATAAGGCTCATCCTCCCGCTTTCTTCGGCAAGAACGTTTGCAGCATTTCTTGACACCGAGACCACGGTTTCAAGATCGTAGGCGGAAAGAAGGTAGTTCATATCCGCCCGATCCAGCACCACGTATCCGATGGAGGAGGAAAATTGCTTTTTGTTTAGGATGTAATCGAAACATTTCCTCTCCGCCGAGGTGTTTTTGTGGAGCTCCCTGAACACTTGTTCCATGTTTGAAAAGTTCGTTTCTTTTACCGTTTCGCGTACGAGGAGGTTGTTGAAGAGCTTACTGAAAATGGAGTAATATCGTTTTTCGCGGTTAGATTTCAGATATTTCCCCATCTGAGAATCACCGATGATTCCTGTGAGAATCGCGAGTACGATATTCCTCGAAAACACATTTTGAATATGATACTGCCTGAGAATATCTTTTCTGTGCGAGAGCTTGAATGCGAGTTGTCCCACCAGCTCACACGCAGAAGAGGCCTCTGTAACGAGACAGTATCCCGCATCACCAATGTACTCACTGTCTGCGCCGATATGATGGTCTATTTCAATGTACAGCCGCGCTGTGTCTCTTTTTCCGGCCCAGATCGACGAGCTGCAGACAACCATCTCGGGTTTCGGAGTGTCACATATGATGAAAGTGTCGTAATCTGTCCAGTCAGTGTTACAGGATTTCAGAAGCCCGATGGAATTAAAGGTGCAGATATTTAAAAGATACTGAAAGTGCTCCCGCACAGGGCCGCCGAGACAGATGGACACATCCTTGCACAGCTTTCCCAGAAGAAGGGAAAATGCAACCATCGAAGAGATACAGTCTTCATCAGGATTTTCATGGCCGAGGAGGAGAAAATGGTTCCTGCTCACCATTGCTTCGATGATATTATCGATGATCCGGTTCTTCTCCCAAATGGAGAAAATTGTCTTTTTCCTCATGGAAAGCCTTACTCAATAAAAATCGAGTGTGTTCAATGCGGTATGTACGCATCCGCAATAATGACCCTGTTTCTGCCCTCGTGCTTCGCTCTGTACAGCGCCTGATCCGCCTTCTCCCGAAGGATTTTCAGGTATTTCGCGTGTTCAGGGTAACTGGCGATTCCCTGACTCGTCGTGACCCGTGTAATCGGTCCATTCAGTCTCTCCAGCACATCCAGTTGTTCAATGCATACGCAGATATCTTCTGCAAGCCTTTTTGCCTCTCTGCTCCCCGTGTCAGGAAGCACAACGGTGAACTCATCACCTCCATACCGGGCAACCACGTCCTGAGGACGGAGCTTTTTTCTGAAAACCTCAACCACAGAAATGATTACCGCGTCTCCGACTGCGGTGCAGTATGCTTCATTGATATCACGGAAATTGTCCAGATCAACCATGATAAGAGACAAAGCCTGCTGTTCTGTTTTAGAGGAAATGAAATATTCTTCCAGAGCTTCATCGAGAAAACGGCGGTTATACACGCCGGTCAGCTCGTCGGTCACCGCCCTTTTTCGTGCCTTTTCGCCCCACTGTACCATGTCAGAAAGAAACTCATCGGTGTTTCTCAACCGCTGACTCGTACTATTGAGCATCCGGTACATAATCTTTATTGCGATATAGGGGTGGCTCTCCACAAACTGAAAAAATGCGTCTCCGCTCAACGTGAAGAGCGTGCTGTGCTCTTTTGTCGTACATGTCGCGGAACGCGGAGCGTTTTCAAAAATAGACATTTCTCCGAAAAAGTCCCCTGAAGAAAACTCAACCAGCTCTCGCTCCTGCCCATTGGAAAGTCTCAGAGAAATGGAGACTTTTCCCAACTTTACGATGTAGAGCGTGTTGCCCCTGTCGCCCTCCTTGAAGATGACTTGCCCTTTTTCGATCTCCACGAAGTTCATCGTATCCAGAAGCACGCGGCGCTCAGAAGGAGACAACAAAGAAAATATGTCCACATGCCCTAAAAATATCAATGTATCTTCAATGTTCATCGCAGTCTCCACCAAGCACGCAGTCTCCACCGATCTCACGAGCCCTCAGCATGGCCTCCATAGCAGCGTTTATTGTACGTTCGGAGTGTCCCGCCTGTCCATTATGGGCTGCGACTCCGATGCTTACCGTAAATCGGAAATATTCCTTCACAATCTCACTGAGGTCCATTTCTCGTATTCCCTCTCTGTACTGCTCGGCAATCGCACATACAACGCTCCTGTCGGTATGGGGGAGCACAACCAAAAACTCATCCCCTTGAAAACGGATGAGTACGTCGTCTTTTCTCACAAACGAGTTGAGCGTATCTGTAATCAATCGCAATACCCGGTCTCCAGCCTCGTGGCCGTACTCGTCATTGATCCGCTTGAACTGATCCGGCTTCAATATGAGCACACTCGTTTTGTTTCCACCTGCGGAAAACAGCTTGTGAAGTCTTTCCTCCAGATACGCCCGATTGTGCAATCCGGTAAGCTCGTCTCTCATGATTTGAGTCTTCAAGTTCTGTATCCACGGCTCCTTTTCACAAATCAGCCTATTTGCGGTTCGAATTCTTCGTGCAATACCTGCAATGATTTTATGAAGAATATGTGCGAACACATCCGGATGCTCGTGAATGATCTCCTGGAACTTCACCCCTTTCATGGGAAAGACGAGGAGGATGGTATCCCGCTCTGCACGTGCAACGGTGTTTCGAAGTGCGCTATCAAACAGGTTCATCTCGCCGAAACATTCCCCGCTGATGAACCGCGCGAGATCCACATCCCTGTTCCCGTTTCGATGTCGCGTTATGAGAACCTCACCATCTCTGATGATATACAGTTCTTCGTCGTGCTTCCCTTCCCGAAAGATGATTTCACCGGATTTATATGAGTAGTAATCGCTGTACCGTGCAACTATGCCGAGCTCCTCGTTTTTCAGCGTGGAGAAGAGCTCGACTTTCCGAAGTAAATCGATTTTTCGGTTCATGTATATCAGGTCCTATGTATTCGTCATACGAATCGGCTGGCCGGTTGATTCAAGTACAGACAGCCAGAGAGGGTCTTCAGGAGAAAGATATTTTCTCTGGGAAACTGCGAGTCTGATGGGAACATGAATAAACTGGCTGTTCCATCTGCCGACGATCATCCCTGTTTTCCCTGCCATTCCTGCATGGACGGAGTTTTGCGCCAGCTGCATGCAATAAACTGCATCATGCGCATTTGCAGGAACCGAGCGCACGAGATAGCTCGGGTCGATATATTTCAGGTTGACGTATATATCGGTGTGCTGCTTGAAATATTTCTTGATCTCCATTTTGAGGTACATTCCGATGTCGCCGAGCTTTGGGTTCCCGGAATCATCCTCGGCTTCAACGAACTCCCGAAGATACTTCCGACCTGCTCCCTCGGCAACAATGATCACCGCATACCCCCGCGCGCGAAGGCGTTTTTCCAGCGCTTTGAAAAGCCCCTTGTTCCCCTCGAGGTCAAATGGTACTTCCGGTATGAGCACGAAGTTTACCACATTGAGCGCCAGAGCTGCGTTTGCGGCAATAAAGCCGGACAACCTCCCCATTACCTTCACAAGCCCGATTCCGAAGGGGGCACCGCTTGCCTCAATGTATGCAGAGCGAATCGATTCCGAAGCAACCGAGAATGCGGTTTCGAGCCCGAACGTCTTTTCAACATATGAAATGTCGTTGTCGATGGTCTTGGGGACGCCGATGATTGATACCTTCAGTCCTCTTTTCTTGATCTCTTCGTGTAGAGCCTGCGCACAATGAAGTGTTCCATCCCCGCCGATCATGATTAAAATGGAGATACACATGCGGTCCAGACAATCCACGATTTCTCCAATCTCCTGGTGTCCCCGGGATGAAGAAAGAATACTTCCGCCTTTTTCGTGGATGTCCTTGACGAAGTCGGGGGTCAGAAGCACCGGCTCATGGCCATATTTCGAGATAAACCCCTGCAGCCCGTATCTGAACCCGAAGATCATTTTCACGTTATACCGGTAGTGAAGCGTCATGACGATTGAGCGAATCACATTGTTAATCCCCGGACAGAGCCCCCCGCATGTCACGACACCCGCCTTCAGTTTGGAGGGATTAAAAAATATTTTCTGCCGGGGCCCTGCTTTCTCAAACGCGAAAATGGGCTTCTTCGTATCGATTGCCTCGAGGATCTCATTTTTGTCCTGTGAAAAAAGAACACTTTCAGTATCCTCGACATAGTTTGCAATGTTGTCGCCGTACACTGTTGAGAGCTTGAGAGGGGATGTGATTTTCGCAGCTCCGAGTGTCTCAATTATGAGATCTTTCTCTTGAAAATCACAGGTTTGCATCTTTTCTCCATGTTGTTTTTTTAATAGTATAGTATTTTTTGATGGGGAATTCATCCATATTGAAACATAATACTCGGTGTATCGAAGCGATGATTAATAAAGGTGGCCCATCTTTTCCTTTTTTGTTTTCAGGTAGGCGCGGTTGTAGCTGTTCGGCTCAATGATGAGCGGTATTCGTTCCACCACATTGATCCCCTCATCCTGGAGACCCCGGAGCTTATCAGGATTGTTCGTGAGGAGTGAAACCGATTTGATCTCGAGAAGATCGATGATAGCCGCTGCAGCTGTGTAGCTCCTCGCATCGTCGGGCAGGCCAAGATATTCGTTTGCTTCAACTGTGTCAAGCCCAAGCTCCTGCAGATGGTATGCTTTGATCTTGTTCAAAAGCCCTATCCCTCTCCCTTCCTGCCTGAGATAGATGAAGAGCCCGTAGGGCTTCGAGGAAATGTAGTTCAGGCTCGCGTCAAGCTGCTCTCGGCAGTCACATTTCATCGATAAAAAGACATCACCGGTGTGACATTCCGAATGAATGCGAACAGGACAGCGTTCGGTGTTTTTCACTTCACCTTTTAGGAGTGCGGTGTGTTCTTTCTTATTCGAACGATCGTAGAAACCCGCAAGAATAAAAGTACCGAACCGTGTAGGGAGCACCGCACGGGCGACCAGCTGCACACACGTTTTCCCGTTTTCTCTCATTGTTCCATCTTTACAGTACTTATCACTCTCTATGAAATCGGGAACAACACCCAGTTTTTTCTTCAATTTACCGTTATCGAACATTATTTTCTCTTCAAAGCAAAAAACGAAAAAATTTACTATAGATTATAATAGGCTGGAAAGAAGATGTTAACATAATTTTAATAATTTCCGTCATAATCTTCTTGCGCATCCTTCTGCCGAACGATATAATGATCTTTCATGGCCGGGTTACCTCGGATTTCGATCAGTTATGCCCAGAGCCTCGACGGAAGGATTGCAACACGAAGTGGAGAATCTCAATGGATATCCGGGGAGAGTACTCTCCGTCTTGCCCATCGGCTTCGAAGAAGGAACAGGGGAATTCTGGTTGGCGTTGGAACCGTGCTGAAGGACAACCCGAAACTCACCTGCCGTATTCCTCACAAGACAGACCCCGTGAGGATTGTCCTCGACTCGCATCTTTCAATTCCAACGGAGAGCGAACTCGTGAAAAGCGCGTATGCCTACGAGACCTTGATAATCACCGCTGAAGGGGTACAAAACGAAAAAAGAGAGCTGTTGACAAACGCCGGTGTCGAGGTGATGAACGCTCGCCTGTCAGTAGACGGGCATGTGGATCTGAACTCTGCGCTACAGCTTCTTGCTGCCAGGGGAATCGACTCGATTCTCGTTGAAGGCGGCTCGAGAATCATAACGTCGTTTTTGAAGGAGCGGCTCGTTTCCAAGATCTACATAACAATGGCGCCGATCATCATCGGACAGGGCGTGCCAGCGGTCGGAGATCTGGGTGTCCGCTCATTGAGAGAAGCCATCACTCCCCTGCGAATAAAGACAAAAAAGATGGGAAAAGACCTCGTATGGGAGCTCGATCTTGAAACCGACACACGCTAGGGCTGTGTGGTTTGTGTCAGAAAAGAGGGTGGAGATAAGAGAAGAGGAGGTTCAGCCCCGAAAAGACGAAATACTCGTCCGGTCCGCGCTCTGTGGAATCAGCCACGGAACGGAGCTCCTCTTTTTTAACAATGAGATTCCTGATAACCTTGCGCTTGACGTCTCGCTGACCGCGCTTCAGGGGACCTTTCACTATCCGGTGAAGTACGGGTATATCAACGTGGGAACGACGGAAAGCGGTGAAAAGCTCTTTGCATTTTATCCGCATCAGGACGTGTTTGCGGTATCAAGAGACGCGTGCGTGCCTTTACCGGAGGAGCTCTCCTTTGAAGATGCGGTTTTCTTTGCTCACATGGAAACCGCGCTGGGAATCGCACAGGACGCTTCGCCATCACCCGGAGACTGTGTGGCTGTGTTCGGCCAGGGGGCTGTCGGACTCCTTACGGCAGAGATACTTTCCCGCATGCTCCTTGCGGAACTCATCA
Source organism: uncultured Spirochaetota bacterium (assembly GCA_964583615.1). Taxonomy (GTDB): domain Bacteria; phylum Spirochaetota; class B62-G9; order B62-G9; family DRHN01; genus CAZOWM01. The sequence goes on from CAZOWM010000030.1 coordinate 22,988, forward strand.
GTGTGGAGCCGATTCCGAAACGAAGAGAGTTGTCGAGCGCTATCGGGTGTACTGTTCTCGATTCGGGGGATAAAAATCTCATACAGAGGATCCGCGAGCTCACGGAGGGCCGGGGTGTGGATTGCGCGATAAATGTCAGCGGCTCGAGCCGGGCTCTGCAGGACGCGATGAACGCCGCTTGCTTTAGCGGAAAGATCATTGAGGCATCCTGGTACGGAGCAAGGGTTTCAGCTCTCAATCTTGGTGATGCGTTTCACCGCAAAAGGCTGCATGTACAAGGAAGCCAGATTTCACGTATCGATCCGTCACTTGCGGGCCGCTGGACCAAAAAGAGGAGGGCGTCGCTTGCGGTGGCGCTCCTTCGGGCGATACACCCATCAAAGTATATAACACACAGATTCAGACTCGAAGAAGCCCAGAGTGCATTTGATCTGTTGAATGCGCACCCGGAGGAGGTTATCGAGGCTGTTCTTGTGCCTTAATACCTCAAAGATCAGGGAGGGAACATGTTCTGTACGGGCATCAAAAGCTCTTTTACCGCACGACACCGGCTTGTGGGAGATTTCGGTGATGAAACCCTCCCGCACGAGCACGAGTATGTCGTCGAATGGATATGTACCGTCCACGAGCTCGACGAAAACGGTTTTGGGGTAAACATCGACCTGCTCAAAGAAAAGCTGGAACTCGTTCTTTCACGACTCGATCATGTGCTCTTGAACGATCTTTCTTTTTTTCAAAACACCCAGACGAGCATAGAGAATACATCACGCTATATTGCCGGAACGCTCAGAGGGGAACTGGAGAAAGAGAATTACCCCGTTTCCTCGATCGCACAATCGGAAGTCAGGATCTGGGAGTCTGATGACGCGTGGGCTTCCTTCAAAGAAGAATGGTCATGATTCGCTACATGCCGGATTTTACCACCGGATGGGTATTTCGTTGAAAATCGCATTCGTCATTTACGGAAGTGTCGATCAGGTTTCAGGTGGATACCTTTACGACAGAGAGGTTGTCTCCGCACTCCGGAAGAAAAACGACCGCGTGACGTTCGTCTCCCTCAGACAGCTTCCGTACTTTCTTTCCGCGCTGCAGTGGTGTTCACCGCGGCTCATCAAACTGTTCAGAAAAGGGTTCTGGCTGCGTGAAAACAACCCTGCGGACTGCATAGTCATCGACGAACTCGTGCACCCGTCTGTATGGTTCGCCGCTGCCCGCAAGGGCAGCCGGAGTCCAAAGCTCGTCCTCCTTGTACACCACCTGCGGTCAAAGGAGCGAAGAGCAAAGCTGGAAACCATCTTTACGCGCGCTTTTGAGAAAACCCTCGTAAATAGCGCGGACATGATCGTCGTGAACAGCCGCACGACGGCGCGCTCGGTTGAACAGCTTCTGCGAAAACCGCGCACAGTTCTGATCTGCCCTCCCGGCAGAGACACCTTCCTCTGCGGTTCACAGTACGGCTTTGAGAAAAAAAAATCGCCTCCTCCCGGTACAGATCGGGAAAAAACAGGCGCCGGAAAAAACACACCGGTTGAGCTGCTTGCGGTTGGAAACCTCATTCGCCGTAAGGGGTACACTCTCCTCATTCACGTCCTCTCACGGCTCCGCGGCCTCGAATGGAGATTGACGATCGCAGGAAACGACAGGGCTGACCCGAAATACACCCGTACGCTGAAAACAAATATACGAAAGCTTGAAATGGAGCAATACATCGCGATCACCGGAATCGTAAGTGCGGAAAGGCTTGCCGCACTCTACGCTTCGGCGGATATTTTCGTGTTTCCCACACAGTATGAAGGCTACGGCATTTCTCTTGCGGAAGCCATGAGCTTCGGTCTGCCCTATGTCGCGATGAACAGCGGTGCAGTTGCAGAGCTCACAGGGAGTGGGGGTTCACCCGGAAGAAAGGAGAATGGAGGAATCAGAAAAACGAAAGGGGGATTTCTCGCCGATCCGGACAACTCTGCTGCGCTCTACACTTCGCTGAAGAGACTCATCACAGATGCAGGCCTGAGGAAACGGCTTGGAGCCGAGTCATCGCGTCTGGCGTCCTCGCTGAGCATGTGGCGCGACACGGGCAACTGTTTTTTTTCTGCACTTCACAGTTCCGGCATATACAGGAAGAGCTGAAATATATGCACGCAAACGGACCATCTTCATACACGTTTCACCTAACAGAGTACCTCGAGGCAAAAATGAAGGTGGACGAAAAAAGCATAAACAGGACGGTTCTGCGAACATTCAAGAACCTCATCCTGAAGAAAAAAGACCCCGTGATCGTGGACCTCGGAACAGGTACCGGCATTATGATCAGAAGGCTTTTGCGTTTCCCACTGCACGGTGATGCGGTGCTGTACGGGGTGGACAGCGATCAGCGTTGCTGCGCTGCTGCGTTCGATTACGTAAAAAAAGCCCTGCTTCTTCTGGAGTATGCGGTGGAGACTCAAAACGATCGGATCGTGGCCCAAAAGCCGGGCACGCGTCTTACTGTACACATCGTGCAATCCGACATACTCGATCGTTCGTTTCCGGTCTCTCTCGGAGTTTCACACGTACAGTGCATTACCGCAAACGCCTTCATGGATATTATCCCACTGAAAAACTGCATGGAACACATCTCCGAACTCCTTGAAAAAGGCGGCATATTGTATTCCACGATCAATTACGACGGGCGCACCGCGCTCCTGCCTCACTGGCAAAACCACACCTTTGAACAGTCGCTTCTTGCACTCTACGACAATTCCATGGACGAACGCCTTGTGCACGGCTGCAGGACCGGAGGCAGCAGAACGGGAAGTTTGATTTTCAGCGCCGTGCGGGAAGCGGGCCTTGATATAGCAGATTTCGGAAGCTCAGACTGGCAGGTGTTTCCTGCAGGGGGCCGCTACAACAGAAAAGAGAAATATTTTCTCAACTCCATTGTCACGATGATCTACCGGGAGGGCAAAAAATCTGATCGAATCGACCACAAAGAGCTTGATTCGTGGTACGCGGACCGTCTCCGTCAGACGGATCTGAGCGTGCTCTCACTTATCACGCATCAGACGGATATTGTTGCGGTAAAAACAGAGTAAAAGGATTTGGTTTGCTCTGAGCGGGTCATTGCGATACATTAAATCGGAGGGAAAAAGTATGAAAATCGTGATGGATTTTCGCAAGTATGACGGCGTGGTGGGGGGAGTGGAGCAGGGAGTTTATCAGATCACCAGGTATGCCACCGCGCACGGACACTTGATCATGCTCCTTTGCAAACGGAACAGATATGAAGAGGTGAAGAAACTGTTTCAGGACAGCAAAAACCTTCACATTGAGCCGCTCGATGTCGCCACCCACGTAATGTGCAGAAAGAATGTGCTTCTCGATTCTCACACAATCCAGGACCTTGCCGTACAAAACGGTGCGGATGTCATTCATTTTCCCTATAACTGGGCCTTTCCGCTGAAGAAACGGGTCCCATCTGTCCTCACCGTTCACGATGTCATACCGTTTACATTCCGGGAAGCTCAGAGTCTGTACACCAACCTTTTCAAGTACAAACCTGGAATGAAAAAGGCGTGCGCTCTCAACGATGTGATCGTTACGGTTTCAGAGTTTTCCAGACAGGATATATCCCGGAAGGTGGGGGTTCCCCTGGAAAAAATCCGGGTGATATACAACGGTCTCAGAGAGCCGAACCGCAGCAAAAAGAGCGTGGCTTCCGCGCTGAAAAAGAAGTACGGCATCGGTTCACGGTACATCCTCAATGTTGGCGGTATTCATGAACGAAAGAACATCGTGCGGCTCATCAAGGCCTTTGCCATATTTGTGAAGCGGACCGGTTATGCGGGCACACTCGTGATCACCGGAAAGGTATCGGGCACCTCTTATCAAGAAAAAATGAAAAAACGTTGCGATATGGCAGTTTCGGAAACAGGGATGAACGGCAGGGTTTTGTTCACGAACTTCATTACAGAAGCCGAACTCGACACACTGTTCCACGAAGCAGATTTTTTCGTGTATCCATCGCTCTACGAGGGATTTGGAATCCCAATACTCGAGGCGATGAAGATCGGCCTCCCCGTAATAACCTCCAATGCCACTGCACTTCCCGAAGTTGCGGGAGGCGCGGCACTTCTCACCGACCCCGAAGACGTTGAGGACATTGCAGCAAAAATGAGACTGCTTCTCGAAGACCACAAGATCAGAAAAGATCTCAAAACAAAAGGACCTGCGCAGGCAAGGCTTTTCACCTGGGAAAAAACCGCAGAAGAGTACCTCTCTCTGTACAGTGAAATCTCCGGGCAGACCCCCCCAAAATAAACATACGTCTCCGTGCGGGTTTTATGTGGAAGCCTCAGGGCTGCGGCCGGTTGTTTTTCCTCGTATCCCCCGGGGGACCGACGCTTTGAACAGCACACCGTGACCGGAAGCCCTGTACGAACCGGCGGATGCGGGAACCAGAACGGAATCTCCCCTTTTCATCACCATCTCGCCTCTTTTATCGGGAGCATGAAGAGAAACACTGCCTTCCGTACAGAGGAGGATAGAAACGCTTCTGTTTGCCCTTTCCTCATAGACGTTTTTACTGCGCAGGCAGATGCGCGAAAGAGAAAACTCATCAGCAGGAGATTCGTACTCATACACACCGTCTTCGAGTTCCCTCACCGCCGCCTTTTTGAAATAGGTCGGCTCAAAGCTGAGGATATTCAAAAGCTCAGGGACGTCTATAAATTTTTTGGTGAGCCCTCCCCGGAGCACATTATCGGAATTGGCCATGAGTTCGATTCCGACCCCTTCGAGATAGGCATGGAGCACTCCCGCCTGTGTGAAAAAGGCGTCACCCGGCTGGAGGTTTACGAGGTTCAGGATGAGTGGACAGACAACGCCGATATCTCCCGGGTACTCCTCGTTGAGCCTGAGAATCCACTGCTTGACATTTCGTTTTTCTGTCTCTTCCTCATCTCGCAGATGTGCCGCCCATTGCACCGCCTCCCCGACTGCGGCGTGCTTCTGTTCTTCAAGCAGCGTCATCAAAGCGTGGAAGAATGTTTTTAGTCCGCTTCGGTTCGGCGATCTCTCAAGACTCTCGATTACCGGCCCGATGCTTCGGAAATGAACACGCTTCAGTAATCCCAGCATTTCCTCAAGCGGCCTGAAACCGTCCATCGCCCAGAAGTTCGTAAGCGCAGAGAGTATCTCTGGTTTGTGGTTTCTGTCTTTGTAGCTTCGTTCATATGCGTTGAGCGGTATTCCCTGTGCTGTCTCGCGCTGAAACCCCTCACGCGCCTGCGCGATGTTCGGGTGGGCCTGTATTGACAGAGGCTTCGCAGCTGCGATAACCTTGAAGAGAAAGGGGAGCGTACCTGAAAATCGCGTGGAAACCGCAGAACCGAGAACCTTCTCCGGCGAACCATCGATGAATTCCTGAAGTGTCATCCTGCGATTCCTCGACACGACTATCGAGGGTGCTTTTGGATGGGCCCCCATCCAGAGCTCAGCCTGCGGCACGGGGGAGGGAGAAAAGCGACCCAGCAGTTCGGCTATTGCAGTGTTCGATCCCCACGCATATTCCTGTACGCTGTTTTCAAGGCGATATATTTCCATAGGTTTCCTCATGCGGGCAATGAAGGACCGGCGGGAAGTTCAGAAGCTGTCCAGCAGCGTATCCATGTCAGTCATTGCAAGACCGACGGACTCGTCTGCAGCCCCGTAGTATATGTATACTTTATCTTGAAACTCGACAATTCCGTTTGTAAATACGACGTTCCCGAAAAACCCCTCGGTCTCAAATGGCTCTGTGGGAACGATGAGCGGGTGCTCAGCCCTTTTGACCACTTTGTACGGCTCGTCCAGGTCGAGGAGAAGGCAAAACAGTGCGTATACGGAATTATCTCCTTTTCCGTGATAGATGACCAGCCATCCTTCCGAAGTTTTCAACGGCGGAGCGCCCCCTCCGATTTTCATCGATTCCCACTTCGTTTCTCTCGGGCGCAAGATACAGCGGTGATTTCCCCAGTGTATGAGATCGGGTGACTCCGCGTACCAGATCGAGGCTTTCCCGAAGCCCGAGTTGTTCGGTCTGTGCAGAGCACAATATTTTCCGTGGATCATTTCAGGAAAGATCGCGACATCCTTGTTCTCCGGATGAAAAATGATCCCTTTGCGTGTGATCTTTCTGAAATCATCGGTACACCCGAGTGCGGTAGCCCATGAGTCTTCGGATATTACGGTGAAGTTGACGTAGTAGGTCCCGTCTATGCAGGTTACCCGTGCATCCTCACAGCCGTATTTTTCCGACTCGTCTGCGGGATAAATAAAGGGGTGTTGTTCTACGGTAAAATGAACGCCGTCTCTGCTCATCGCCACTCGGATGTGGGAGATGGAAGTGAGGTAATCCTTCCCTCTGTAGTACACTCCGCGGGTATCCTTCAGCACGAGGTCCGGGTCACCGCTTCTGAACTCCATGATATCAGGATAGGATTTGTCGTCCTCAAACCTGTATACCGGAGTGCGCACATACCCATCTTTTTGTTCACAGGATTCCGAAACCCGTAAAAGAAGAATTATCTCGTCATTCCATTTTATGGCCCCGGGGTTGAATGCTCCAAGAACCCTGTACCCCTCTCTCGATGGCCGAACATGCGTCGGCGCAATGACCGGATTGTGTTCATACTTTTTCAGCATTTTCCCCTCTCTTCAAAAAATCCGCACGTGTTGTTTTCTAGAAAAATGTGAAGATGGTGGTAATTCCAAAAGAATCCACCGGATCAAAAACCGCGGCCTCGTCGTTGTACTGATAGGTCCGGTTGTACGAGAACCTGAGCGCGACAACAGGTGCGAGCTGATAGGTGAGCGTACCCTCGAGCACCGTGTCCTCGTTGAAAGGGTCATCGAACACATCATCGAGGTTTTCCGTACGCGTATAGGACAGTGAGCCGTAAATCCTGGGAATCAATCCTTCGTGAACCCGGGCGTACAACCGCCCTTGTTTCACCGGCTCCTCACCGTTTCCGGTAACCCTTTTATAATCCCCATATTCGGCTCCGAGCTCGAGCTTGCGCATCAGCTCCACCCCGCCGCTTATCAGAACACCCGACGTCTTCGTGTCTTCATAGGTCGGCTGCTCCTGAGCGATGATGAGGTCCTGCAGTTCCTGCGCGTAAGTAAGCCGCCTGTTTTCCCACAGAGAATTAATGATCCCCGGTTCGAAATAGTTGAAGATGTAGCGGTATTCAAACCTGTAGCGTATAAAATTCGCGAGCTTTCCTTTGACCCCCGCGCCGGTGCCGAGCCCTTTAACAAAATCGAGCTTTCCCGCTTCAACCCCGTAACTCGCGAGCGCCGGAGGAACCTCCCTGTACCCGTACCCGAGCTTCGCGGCATCCGCATAGAGCAGCACGCTGAGTATGTCGCTTCGCAACAGAGGCAATCCGGTATCAATACCGACAAAGAAAAGCCTCGGGAGCTGGTCTTCGTCGGTGACCGCTGCCGGCCATGAAGAGCTTTCCGGTTTCGGCCTGTCGTGAAACAATGTTGCACCGAATTCAAGAGGAAAATCGGATCCCGCAGGTCTGAGAAACACCCTCCCCCCGAAAGCCTGAAAGCGAGCTACCTGCGCCACGATGGTCTCAAAACCGAAAGACTCGGCGTCTATATTCAGCTGGATCCCTGTGTTGATCTGTTCCGGAAAATATATCATGTTCGAGTAGCCGTCAACGATAAACCCGTGCCCCAGATAAAAATCATCGATCCCCCCCAACCTGAAATAAAAGGGGTCTGACTGTTGCGCATATTGTATAAAGAGGAATTTCGTGAGCAGATCGTTGAGAGAATCATCGAAGTCTCTGAAATCCCACTCGTCGTGATTGTACCAGTCCTCAAACCCGAAGATTCCCACATCCGGGGCAAAGATCGCGGGAAGAAAGAGACCGATTCCCAGCTTTCCGATGCTGAGCTCGGGAGAAAAAACCCAGCGTGCATAGACATCGCCGTCAATGGTAATGCTGCCTACATAGGCATTCAACTCAAGAAATTTCCCAATCGCGCCTTCGCTCTTTTTTTCGTCGACATGTTTTTCGACCTCCTCAACCTCGGGTTCCCTGATTACCTCTATCGTCTCAGCAGGAAACTTCTGCAGTTCCTTATTCCACTCTTCAACCATATTCACGGGTATCTCTTTTACGGCTTGCGGTACGCCCTGGGTCGGAACGAGGCCCATCTCACCTGCATTGATCACGATTGCCTCGAATGACCCTGTCAGGCTTTCGAGGCCCACTTTTCCGTCGAATACGAGAATGTCCGATTTCTCCCCGTCGAAATACACCCCGTAATCGGTTCCCCGGACACCTGCAAGTGATGTACCGGATACGATCTCGAACCGGGAGTCCGGGGTTTTCAGTTTTTCGACCTTGGCCCGCACCCTTCCAAAAAGAAGTTTGAAGCGCTGCGCAATTCCTCCGGACATTTCTTCGGCTGCTATCTGTTCCAGGCGAAAAACGGACCCATTGGAAATTTTTAAACTGCTCCCGTCAGGCATGTGTACTTCACAGAGCGCTTCTCTTCCGGTGCGTATAAGCGTACCCTCGAACACCTCCATGCCGAGCTCCGCGGGTTCGAAGTCATCCAGTTCATTTTCCTGTGTAAGGTCCACTTCGACATTGCCGGAGAGAAAAGAAATGTAGGCCGTGAAACCGCTCGTGTCATCCCCAGCGTGTGCGAATCCGAAAAAACCGCATATCAGCAGAGCGAAGATATATATGATGATCCGTTTCATGGTCTTCTCCCCTTCAGAATGAAAATTGTGTTTCCACAAAAGTTCTGTCGGCCACAGCCCCCGAGTATGGTGAATACGCTCTCTCGAAGAGGAATACGATGCTCGCAGAAGGACTCACGTGATATATCAGAGAAGCTGCGAGAAGGCTCTGCTCCTCATCGAAAAAATCTGAGAAGCTGTCGATGTCTTTTTTATCGTATGAAACCGCGATGTCGAACTTCGGTATCGTGCCCGGAAGTGTGCCGATCCCCGTTTGAATTCTGGGGCCTTCGACATCTGTGAAACCGTCGGTCCAGAAAAAGGAGAAATTGAAAAAATTGAACAACCGGAGTTCGGTACCGAGAAGATATCCGACATAAAACTCATCGAAGGCATCGAGACCGCTGAACTTTACTGCCCGTTCCACTTCGTAAAAGGGATCGAAGTAGTGAGCGACAAACTGCTTCCCGAAAAATCTAAGCTGCCCAAAAAGCTTCAGCCAGTCGTACGTATAGGTGGTGCCGATAAAAGCACCGCTTCCCTTGTCAAGGATGGCAGCCCAGTCGGCATAGGCGATGAGGCTCATATTTTCGCGCAGAAGCAGCGGCATTTCCGCGTCAATGCCAAACTCAGTCACCTCTTTGCTCGAAGAGCTGTCCCCCGGGTGATCTGCAGGATCATCCTGGGGGTCAAGGTCCGTTACGACCGCGGCTCCAATCGTGAATTCCTTGAGAAGCGGGTGTTGCACAGATCTCAGCGGCCTCATATAGGCCCTGATCCCGACGATGTCCCAGTCAACGACGTCGTCGACAACAGCCTGGACTCCGAAATAGGGAAAGTTGAGCACACTGCCGTCAAAATCGAAGTTCAGGCCAAGCTTGATCATCTGCGGGTAAAAGAGCGTGTTGGTGAACCCTTCCATTATCAATCCATGTCCGAGCGTGTAACTTTTAAACTGCCCGACGAGTCCGTACACAGGGTCTGTTTTCAACCCGTAGCGCAGATAATGAATTTTGTACAGATAATCAGAAAAAGAAGACCAACGGTCCGCTTTCCCGTCCTTGTCGAGATCACGGAGGTTGAAATCGCCGTCGAATTCGATCGTAAAATCCAGAACCAGCCCCCATTTCCCGTACGTAAACAGGGGAAAAAATGAAAACTTCTGAAAGCTCACCTGGTCTCCATCTACATCTTCATAGCTGGACAATCCAAAGCTGAAATCCATTCCGAACCCGAGCCTGGGTTTGCCCTGAGACTTTTGTTCATTCTGGGCATACACAGCACCCACACAAAACGCAAAGATAAAAACGACAACCAATCCCTTTTTCCACATACTTCCCCCCTCTCCTCTCTTACATACAGTATATCCCTTCATATATGCATTTTCAAAATATTTGCCCCATCCCGCCGTAACCTTCCGGCAGGGACCTATTCAGAATATGATCTTTGTGGATATACCTACTTCAAACCCCATCGAGGTGAGTGTATTGCCTGACGTGGATTGCGGGATGATCTTTTCTTCAATACCAAACACCGTCTTTAGATTCATCCCAAATTCGATGAGCTGGGTCAAACGGTAGGACGAGAGGTGTTCAACAGTCACTCTTACCGGAATATTACTGAAGCTTTCAGATTTTTCTCTATCTGTGAAGGTATAAATATTCTCAATGGCGAAGCGCTCTGTGTTCTGAAGCTTGCCGAGCGCGGGGTTGTCGCTACCCAAGCGTGAAAAGATCCTGTATTTCTTGAGGTTGTATTCCCACAGATATTCGAATGCCGACTCATGTTCGATCTTGTTCTTGTCGGGCTTTTCTGAAACCTGCACTTCTTTGTCGGGCTGTCCCGGGAAAAGGTAAAAGTTATCATTTCCGATTTTTTGTTTTTCTCTTATAAGGGAAAAATAATTTTCAAACCTGAACCCCTTCCACTCCTCCTTCAGCAGATTCAGCCCCGTGTGAATACTAAATGTATGGCCGTGAACCTTTGTCGCGTAATCCTTCTCGTCCTTGTAATCGAATGAAACTGAAAGGCTGTGGTCGTAATAGTCCTCTCGACCGAGATTATCGAAGTACTTGTCCACGGAAATCTCGGTTATCCTCTTCTGTGTATAGCTTCCCCCTTCTCTCTGCGTTTCCCCGTATACCGAGTATTCCAAGGAAGAGGGTATGTACCACCTATCGTAATCAAGAGAGGTATCGACCGAGTATCGGTTGACGAGCGTGTTTTTGGTATTCCCGGAAATCTGAGGTTCATCCTTCAACAGGTCCACAGCATCGTAGTCTTTGATTCTGCCCAGTCCCTTTATCGGATTTATATAGTAAAAAGGCGGCATGAACAGAGGGCCGTAGGATAGAAGAATGATCTCACTCTGTGTGAGACCGCCACTTACATACTCGTAGTTGCCCGTATACACCCGTTCCATCGAGGGGTTCAGCCGGACTTTCTCATTCCCGAAGAGGGTAAAAGGCACGGAGAGATAGAGCGAATGCTCAGGAGCCACATCCCGCGTGTTACTGCTCGTGACAAAATTCGATTCAGAATAGTCAGTACCGAGCGCAAAGTAAAATCCCGCATTCCTCACGAGAGGAACCTGGAAATCGAAAAGATACGAGTCGACCTTTGTCGAAAGAGTGGAATCCTGAAGAGTTTGTTCTGGAGGCTGAAATAGTGTCCGTAATCTATACATGTACGAATCAAAACCGTTTTCAATGTGCGGAGTCGATGAACCGGTGAACGTCTTGTCCTTTTTCAGGTTGAAGCTCACCGAGTTGCTGTTCCAGCCATAGGAAATAAAAAAATCGTTTCGCTGATTCAGAGAAGCAGAGTCCTGACTGCTCAGCACAAAAGACGTGAGAGAGGAACCGGTAGCCTTGCCCTGAAACTCCCAGCTCCTGTCTACGGTGTATGACTGATATAATCCGAAGGGGAGGTCCATATATTCACCGATCCCGAGACTCTCACTGAACACTTTAGTGTTCCGATAGATGAAATCATCTTTTGTGAGCTCTATGTCGCTGCTGTCCGACACGGTCCTCGCGTAGACATGCTGAAAAGAGGGGATATAGTCCTTTTCAAGGTCGAGCCCGAAACTGTGGGAATAGGTGTTGAGCACTCCGTCAAAAGCAAGATCATTGGGAATCTGCTCTTCGTTTCTGATCTGCGTAATCTTTTCCCTGCTCATCGATATGTCTGCTTCCACGTAATCGAAGACGTCGGAAAAAACATCGATGTAGTAGGTATCGCTCCTGAAATCCCGTTCTTCATACAGGTCACCCTGCCTCCGTTCGAACCCAACGGTCAGAGTCGGGTCTCGAATCAGTGAGAAGTTTTCAAGGCGCAAAAGGTCTCCGCGATATTGAAAGGTTCCCTCCGTGAACAGTGCGGTGTCGAATATGCCCTCGCTGTCCACAAGTACCCACTCATCGAGCCAGACCTCGAGAGCTGAGCTGAGGTCTCCGGTGTCGGCAAGAAATCCGAACTGTATCTCCGACACCCTCTTCAGTACTGAGAGGATGGCACTGACCGTCATCGTGCCGATCCCGCCGCCGTTCACCCGCACCGTGTAGGGTGAGCCGAGCTGAACAGCTATCTCATTCCATCCGCTCGTGAAACTCGACCCTGGAATCGTGATCTCCAGCTTTTCATTCTGGCTGCTCAAGATCCGCACGGTAAAGCTCATATCTACGGGTATGGTTTCTGAAGGCGGGACGTAAAGAAAGAGCTTCAGGGTTTTGTAATTGGTGAGGTCTGCAGGTGTGCCGAACCTTCGGGAGAGTGTGGCCTCATTTCCCTGAGTGAGTGTGGTGCTCGTTGCATCGAAGAAGACCTTCAGGGTCTTCTCCACCAGGTCGTTTTGCGACCTGTAGCGTGAATCACCGTGCAGCTCTTCGTACAGAGAAGGATAGGTGCGTGAAAACCGGTTCGCCTTCACGTCCGGGTCCTCCTCGATCGAAACCTCTGAGATCGCAAGGAAGTCTTTTGAGTTGTTCACGATGCTCGAACCAGAAAACCAGACCTTGTTGATGAGAATTTTTCCGTGTGCGTCAGATGCGAGGGGTAAAGTAACTGCAGTGACGGTAATTCGCAAGGCGCTCGCGTACTGAAACATTTCGCGATT
>CAZOWM010000030.1:35932-41556 GCA_964583615.1 uncultured Spirochaetota bacterium
TAACTGCAGTGACGGTAATTCGCAAGGCGCTCGCGTACTGAAACATTTCGCGATTTTTGTCTATGAGGTCTAAAATATTGAAGCTCAGGTATTGCCAGCTCGAGTCCCCCGTGCTGAACTCCACGAGATACTCCTGGCTCACGCTTGCGGTGAGCACCACACCATCTTCAACCGCAGCTCCTTTCAGATCAAGGTACCCATTTTCATTGATATCCTCGGAGTCAATCCTGCCGTTGCTGTTGCCCTCTTTGTCTGAACCGATAACAGTTGCTGACCCGCCGAAAGGCGTAATCGTAAACCCCCTGTCGTTTATTGAACTCTCTTTGTCGAGAACACTGTCTTGATCGAGGTCCTCGTTGTATGTTTTCAACACTTCTGCGTACACCTGCACCACACTGTCTTCTGCCACGCCGTCCGCTCTCACAATGAGATTGAATCGCTCGAAGTCGGTGAGGTTCTCCTGTGAAATCGGTGTGACGACCGCCACATAGGGAGCTGTGTCTCCGGTCGAAAACTCGTAATCGACCACCAGTGACCTGTCGTTTCCGTCCGCGGGTTTGTCCGCGGTATTGTACGGACCTGCCTTTTCGGAATACTCGAACACCTGGTCCGAGGGTATACTCCACGAGAGGGTCTGCAGCGTATCCCCCGATAAAAGTGTTTTCTTGTAATAGTTTTTAAATAATACGTCTCCCCTCTCACCCAGAGAAACCGGAAATGTTCCGAGAGAAGAGGTGCTCCCGATGATCCAGTTTTCAGCATTGACGCTCAGCTCAAAAAGAAAGCTCTCCCTCTCCATGTCCGCGACAATAGCGCTTCCGAATGCATTTTCATTGGAGTATGAAAACGCAACTTCACCACGCAGGGATGCCGAGAATCCCTGCTCGTCTTCATCACCGCCGAGCTGAATCTCAACTGCTGTGCTGTTCGTGAGATTTCTCGAGGGCTCGCTTCCGATATCGGGCGCCTCCTCCCCCTTGAAACCGCCGGAATATGCTGTGAGGTTTCTCGCCCGAAGAAAGTCATTTTGATAGCCCACTCCCAGTGCCGTGAGGAGGTTCTGGTCTCCGGTACCGAATGGGTTGTAATTATAGGTGATCACGATCTGGCTTGTCGGGCTGACCGCGTTTTCGGCGAAAGTGATGATACCGAACTCGTGATCCACCGTGTAAAATGCGGGATCAAGCAGTGTTCCGTTCACTGTTACTGCAACGCTTCCCGGTACGAGGTTGAAATCGAGAAAGAAGCTCTCGGCGGAATACTCGTACTGCAGTCTGATAGTGTTGAGAGAGCTCTCTGAAGTCGAGTAGTTTATCCCTCCGTATACCGGGTTGTCTGGATCGAATGGATTACGCGGGTCAAATGTTACGTACGGAGCCGAAACCGGATCGTAGGGCTCCTCACCAGGGAATGGACGTGGATAGAAGCCCGTGCCGTCTTCAAAGTTGAACACAATGACTCCTCTCTCAGTGTCTATCCTGTAACTGCCCAGAAGGCTTTCATAATTGTCATTGATTCCCTCGTTGATGGTGTACAAAAGCTCGATCTCTACGTTGTACAGGGTGCTTCCCTCGAAGTCTTCAAGGTAGTAGGCATTTCTCATTTCCCAATAGCTGTTGAACGCGTTCTTCTTCAGGTAGAGATACGTATCACTGCCGTCGAAGTATTCATCGTAATCAGAAACATTGAAATTGTCTCTGACCCCGGTCTCATCGATAATTGCATTCTGCCCCAGAGAGCTGTCTCCGACCGGAGTAGCATTTTTTTCATAATAGGCTAAAAGCTCTTCATTCACAGCAAGGGTGTTGTCCAGATAGATGAATCCGCTGGTGTTGTCAAAGTTGAAATCGATCCCCCTCCTCAGGAGGGTGTAATTTTTCCCGTCAATAACCGCGTCTGCGGTGATATCGGACGACACGTACAGCAGGAGTGACGGTTCGTCGATGTCACTGTCAGGTAGGAGAAAAAATCTTCCCTTTACGTAATCGACATCCAGCACGCGCATATCCATACTATTCCTGAAACCTTTAAAGGTTTTTTTCCCCGGGGTGGCAACTTCGTACCGCAGAAGCCCTTCGAGGGAAAAGTTTTTCCATCCAGCTCGTGCGCGAAGCGCGAAGGAATCAGCAGTGCCCTCATCGATCTGCACATACCTGCTCCCCTCCATCGAGAGGTACTTGTTCCCGAGCGAAGCCTCTTCGACAAATTCACCCTCTTTTCCCTGGTACAGGAGTGAATACGTGTTTTCCTCGACCATGATTCCCTGCTCGTCCCTCTCGGAGTCATAATCAAACTCCAGAAAGAGCCTGTCTGCGACATTTCCCTGAAGCATCACTCTCTCTATGAGATCGTATTCGAGGCCCTCGGTGATACCCGAAGACCCCGCGCCGACGACAGTGCCTTTTTTCAGAGAGAACGCGTTCCCGTAGGTGAGATCGAGATTGATCTCGCCCTCGAGATTGATGTCTGTTTTGATTTTCTGTTCTTTGTCGAGATAGAAAAAAGAATCTTGTTCCTCATGTGTAGCATAAAAAACGAGATCGGGTTCATGGGACCCGGAAAGAAGGGCCTCTCTCAGAGCAGGTTTGTAGGCGCATTCATAGTAAGTGTCGTACAGGAACGAATAATAGTCTTTCAACAGAGGACTGGGAGCGGATTGAACGTACTGAGCGAAAAGTGGAGAACCTGCAGCCAAAAAAATGAAGATAAGGGAGATTTTTTTTTTAAACAGTTTTTTGTTCACGGAGATGATCGTATATCTGTCGGGAAATTCCAAACTGGTCGGTTCGCGCCATCAGTTTCGCATACTCGTCATACAACATATCACGAAATATATCTTTCGCAATACTTTTCCCGAAAAAATCGGACTCCTCCACCGTGCTTCGCATGGCCTTGAGAAGGTTTCCGATAAAGATCGACTCCATATCGTAACACACTTCGAGGAGCCTTTTGTTTTTCGTCTCCGCTGAGTCAGGCTGATCAGCGATCTTGTTCTGCAGAATTTCACTGAAACGGCGAGCGCCGCACGCACGATCGAGAGAGCGGCGGCTTCTTATATTATCAACAAGAAAATCGAAGCGGTTTTGGCCCACGACGCCCCTGTTCTCTACGATCATGAGAATCACCTCTTGAGTGCGTTCGCTGTTGCAAGCATGGAGTCAGATGTCGTGATGGCCTTTGAATTCAACTCATAGGCTCTCTGGGCCACAATGAGGTTTACCATCTCTTCGACGACCTGCACATTCGACATCTCGAGAAATCCCTGCTGAAGCTTTCCCATACCTGCAAAGCCGGGTCTGCCAGCCACTGGAGGTCCTGATGCCGATGTGTTCTTTGCGATGTTTTGCCCGATGTTCTTCAGCCCCGCGGGGTTCACAAACCTGTACACGGTAATCTGCCCGACCTCGATCGGGGTGTCGTCTCCCGCGACCTTGACCGTGACAAGTCCGTCCTGGGAGATTGAAATGTCGGAATATACAAAGCCTTCGGGCATGATGACTTCCGGGCTGAGCTTGTACCCGTTGCTGGTCACGATCTGGCCGTTTGAATCGATCTTAAACGTGCCATCCCTTGTGTACCCGAATGTGCCGTCATAGAGCTGAACCCGGAAAAAGCCCTCTCCCTCGATCGCTATGTCAAGCGTGTTTCCAGTATTCTGAAGGCTTCCCTGCGTGTACATCTTCTGCGTTGCAGCCGGCCGGACACCGTGTCCCACCTGTATTCCCGTAGGGACGAGCGTGTCTCGGGTCGCGGGCGTACCCGCAGCTCTGAGCGTCTGATACAGCAAGTCCTCGAAGTCCGCCCTTCCCTTTTTATACCCAGTGGTATTGACATTCGAGAGATTGTGTGAAATAGTGTCGATATTGAATTGCTGGCCGATCATTCCGCTCGCAGCAGTCCACAGTGATCGCATCATCTGTCCGCACCTCCATTCAAATTACGAAGCCGTGTAAAGGTTCGCTATGCTTTTCCAACCTCGTTGATCGCTCTCCCGAGCATGGCATCGCTGGTCTGTATTGCCTTCTGATTTGCGTCGTAACTCCGGTGGACCTCTATGAGGTTCACCATCTCTATGACCGGATTCACATTCGACGCCTCGATGGAACCCTGCCGAACCTTGGGCCGGTTGTCCTCTATGATGTATGCTTCCTCGGAATATTCCGTTTCCCTGTAGAGGCTGTCACCGATCTTTTTCACGAATCGAACCTTCGGAAAATCGACGATCTTCAGCCGGTCGAGCAGAACACGTTCGTTCCACTCGTTTTCCTCCATGCTCACGAGGCGCAGCGGGTCTTCGGTATATTCTTCGTTTACAAAGATGTTTCCGTCCTCGTCAACCATGAAGTTGTGTTTCTTGATCTGAATCTGTCCATTCTCACCCAGTACCCTGTATCCTTCTTTTGTTACAAGGTACCCGTCACTGTCAATCAGGAAACTCCCGTTTCTGGTGTACCGCTCCCCGTTTTCGGTCTCTACGCAGAAGAACCCTTCTCCTTCGAGAGCGAAATCGAAATCATTATAGGTCTGTTTGAACGCACCCTGTGTAAACCGTGTGTAGACCTCGTTTACCTCCACCCCAGTTCCCATCTTTCCGATCACAGGCATGAGGTCGTAGGAACCGATCGGTATTTTCCTCACTCCGTCATCGTTTATCCTGCGCATGAGCATTTCAGGAAAGGCTTTCATGATGGAGGTATCCTTCTTGTACGAAGGGGTATCGACGTTCGCCATATTGTTCGAGACAACGTCGATTCGCTTCATCTGCGCGATCATTCCGGAGGCACCGGTGTACAATCCTCTTACCATCTCAGATCCTCGAGTGAAATTTCTCTGTTCACCATACTTATCGACCGATCGATGGAATCTATTACACCACTTTTCATTGTCCCTGTTTGATATGTTCACTATATTATTTTACCAACAATGAAACTCGGGAGGGGAAATGGCTGAAATCATCAACACAACAGACGCTGATTTCACGAACGATGTGAGCGAATCAGGAAAGCTCGTTATCGTTGATTTATGGGCGGAATGGTGCGGCCCATGCAAAATGATGGACCCGGTACTAAAGGACATCGCAGAGGAGTACAACGGCAAGGTGAAGGTCGTACGGATCAATATCGACCACAATCAGAACACTCCGGTGAAGTTCAGCGTCATGAATATTCCCACTCTGCTGTTTTTCAAGAACGGCAAGGAAGTCGATCGGGTGATCGGGGCGGTGCCGAAGAAACTGCTCGTAAAAAAACTCGATGCACATCTTTAACATTTCTCAATTTTTTTTTCATTCCCTGTTTACAAATTTCCGGAAAAACCGATAAAAATAGTGGGTGTATTATGGTTAGTGATCAACTCCTCGAAAGGGGTCAGCGTGAAAGGCGCTGACCCCTTTCACTTTTTCAGACAGAAATGGTGGAGGAAGCACCAATTCCCCGCTCATACATACTTTGCGAGTTCCGTGTACGGGTCTGCGAACGTTGAGGGTGAAACCGACCTGCCCAACCTGATTATCTCGCTCAGGAGGATAATCTCTTTTTCCCTCCGCACTCCTGCCGCGGCCCGAAGTTTTCCTCTTTCATAGAAACCTGCAAGAAAATCTTCCGAATCCTCGCCCCCCCTCAATA
>CAZOWM010000031.1:0-37808 GCA_964583615.1 uncultured Spirochaetota bacterium
GAAACAACGGAAGAGCAGACGGTTGCCGAAACAACGGCTGAGGAGGCGGCTTCCGGAGACGAGATAGAACATACGGCTTCAATTGCTGAAACTGATTCTGCAACGAAAGCAGAAGAAAATACTGAACCTCCTGAACAAAAGGAAGAGCTCTCGGAAGAAGAACCGCCTCTCGATGAAACCGGTGAGAACAAGGATGAGACAGAGGCGAAAGCGGAGAAACAGACAACCGATTAATACAATTATTGGAGGTGGACCGTGGCAATAAGTGCTCAATCTGTAAAGGAATTACGCGAAAAGACCGGTGCCGGGATAATGGACTGTAAGAAGGCGCTTGCTGAAACGAGCGGTGATCTGGACAGGGCGATCAAGCATTTGCGCGAAAAAGGCCTTGCTGAGGCGAAAAAGCGCAGCGGAAGAGAAGCGAAAGAGGGAATCATTACCGTGATATATAGTGAAGATGGGAACACAGTCAGTATAGTTGAGGTGAACTGCGAGACGGATTTTGTTTCGAGAACAGACGAGTACAGGGAGTTCGTGCAGAACGTCGCCCACTCGGTTCTGGATAACGGAGTTGCGGATGTGCAGGATCTTCCCGATGAGATCCATACAAGGGTCAAGGAGGCGGTTGCGTCTTTCGGAGAAAACATACTCGTCAGGAAGGTCGCACGATTCACGAAGAGCGATGAAGAGAGATCTGTCTTCCAGTCATACATTCATCTCAACGGGAGGGTCGGTGTAATCGTCGAGTTCCTTCTCGAGAACGGTACTCACGCAGAAAGCGAGCATTTCAGGGAGGCAGCGAAAAACATCGCGCTCCAGATCGCTTCCATGGGGCCTCTTGCGGTTTCTAAAGATGACTTTCCCCAGGATGTTCTCGAAGAACAGAAGGACATATTCGAAAAACAGGCAAAGGAGAGCGGAAAGCCCGAAAACATCATCGAGAAGATCGTCAAGGGAAAAATCGAAAAGTACCTTTCCGAGTTCACCCTCGAGGGGCAGAAGTATGTGAAAAACAGCGATATCACGGTGAAAAAATATCTCGAGGAAGCGGGGCAAAAAGCAGAGGGAAAAATCGAAATCAAAAGGTTCGCGAGGTTCAAGCTTGGCGAAGAATAGCGTACTGAGATACAAGCGTATACTTCTCAAAATCAGCGGAGAGGCAATTTCCTCACCATCAGACATATTCGACTTTCGCACTGTCGATGCTCTGATCTCTGAAATAGTAGACGTATACACTCTGGGTACAGAAGTCGGGATTGTGATAGGGGGAGGAAATATCATCCGCGGGGAGAAGCTCGCGGGCGCCGGATTCAACAGGAACCGGTCGGATTACATGGGTATGCTCGCAACCGTGATAAACGGCATGCTTTTTGAGAATGCATTCGAGCAAAAGGGCGTTTCAGCAAGACTCCAGTCTGCGCTTCAGGTGACATCGGTGACTGAAGGCGTGACTGCGAACACCGGTATCCGGTATCTTGAGCAGGGAAGCATCGTGATCTTTTCCGGGGGCACGGGAAATCCCTATTTCACCACAGACACTGCCGCTGCTCTCAGAGCGTGTGAAATCGGCGCGGATGTGCTCCTCAAAGCAACAAAGGTTGATGGTGTATTCGACAAAGACCCGGCGGCCTTCAAGGACGCGATCTTTTTCCCTGAAATATCTTATGATGATATATTGAAACGCAAGCTGAAAATTATGGATATGACCGCAGTGATAATGTGCAGGGACAATGAAATCCCCATCATTATATTCAATCTTCATCAACACGGAAACCTGAAAAAGATTGTGAGCGGTGAAACGATTGGAACGATAGTAAAGGAGTAAGTGATGCATGAAGAAATCAAGAAGAGAACACGTCAGAGAATGGACAAGAGTATCGACAGTCTGAATGAGGATTTCAAGAAAATTCGTTCAGGGAGGGCAAATGCGTCTCTCGTTGAAGACCTCATGGTCGACTATTACGGAAACCGTCTTCCTTTGAAACAGCTTGCAGGCATTTCTGTGCCCGAACCCAGATTGATTGTGGTACAACCGTGGGACAAGGGAGCACTTTCTGAAATAGAAAAGGCGTTCCACAAGTCCGATCTCATGTTGAATCCCAACAACGACGGCAAGGTGATCCGTATTTCCATTCCTCCGCTGACAGAGGAAAGGCGCAAGGAGCTCGTGAAGATATCGAAGGGAAAAGCGGAGGATGTGCGTGTCGCAATTCGCAATATCAGAAGGGACGCAAATGAGGAGGTGCGGACAGCGGAGAAGAACAAGCATATAAGCGAGGATGAAACGAAAAAGGTGATGGATGAGATCCAGAAGGTCACTGACGAATACATTGAAAAGATCAACAAGCTTTTTGATGCAAAAGAAACGGAAATAATGGAAGTTTGAGTGTAACCGCCCATGAGCGAGCAGCTTGAAAAAAGAAATCCGCGCCACGTTGCCATCATCATGGACGGAAACGGAAGGTGGGCCGCACAAAGAGGGCTGCCCAGAACCGAAGGCCACAGGGTCGGCGCAGGGCGCGTCAAGGAAATTGCGCACGCGTGCCTCGATCTGAACATCGAGTACCTGACGGTATATGCGTTTTCAAAGGAAAACTGGAAGAGGCCGAAAAGAGAAGTGAGCAGCATTATGCGGCTCACAGAGTTTTTTTTCAAGCATGAGTTTAATAAGCTTCGAAACAAGGGAGTATTTTTCGTTCATGTCGGAGACCGAACGGGTATTCCCAAATACGTGACACGGATTTTAGACCATATAGATGCGCACAATACCGAAGATAAAAAACTGTATCTCAATATTGCTTTTAACTACAGCGGGAGAAACGAGATTGTGGAAGTATGCCGGAAACTGTGCTCACTTGTCAGACAGGGAGAGATTGAACCTTCCCGGATTTCGGAAAAAGACATAGAACGATTTCTCTATACAGCTGATATTCCTGACCCCGATCTTCTCATACGAACCGGCGGGGAGTTCAGGGTGAGCAATTTTCTGCTCTGGCAAATTGCGTACACGGAGCTCTGGGTCACGGATGTGCTCTGGCCCGATTTCAGCGCCGACATTTTCAGGGCTGCGATCAAGGACTATATGAAGCGGGAGCGGCGTTTCGGGAGGGTCGGTTCATCCGGGGAGAAAAAAACCTAGATGCTCAAGAGAATAATCGTTTCCTCCATATTCATTCCGATTATTATCGGTGCCGTTTACGTGCCTTTCCTTCATAGTATTTTTTTGTTTCTCTTTGTCCTCATTTTGTCGGTCCTCGCTGCAAGAGAGCTGTCTGAAATCAACCGGCTGATTTTTCAAACTACAACGCGCACGTACCGCTCTCTTTTTTTGTGGGCCATTCCAGGAGCAGGGGTTATCTGTTTTTTTTACGCAAAAAGCTTTCTGCAGCTCGGACCTGTGGTTTCAGGAAGCGTCGCGGGGATCCCGCTGGTGTTTTTCTTCTTCTTTTCGCTGAAAAAGCCGATTACCGGAAAACCCGCAGGCAGTTTTCTTCTCTACTCCGCACATTACGTGTACACTGCGCTGTTTCCTCTTATTATCTTTATTATGAGACAGGAGAACAGAGGGGTGTTTTATATTCTCGTTCTCTTTCTTCTTGCATGGTTCAATGACGCATCCGCCTATTTTATCGGTTCCTCTTTCGGGAGGACGCGGGGGCTCATAAAGGCCAGCCCCAACAAGAGTCTCGAAGGGTATGTAGGTGCTTTTGTGTTGACCATACTCCTCGCGGTCTCTCTTCGCGGAATATTTGGGGGGAAGTTTCCCTTTGACTGGGTGCAGACACTGGCTGTGGGAGGCCTGATTGCGGTCTGTGCACCGGTCGGCGATCTTGTTGAGTCCGTGCTCAAGAGAAAAGCAGGGGAAAAAGACTCCTCGCATCTGCTTCCGGGTCTCGGTGGTGTGCTCGATATATTTGACAGCATCTTGATGAGCGCGCCTTTTTATTATATTTTAATCAAACTCGTGTTTGGAATGTGACTATGGGTATTACGATACTTCTTGGGATTGTTTCGGTAGGAATTCTCATCTTCGTTCATGAGTTCGGGCATTTCCTCATCGCCCGGGCTTCCGGCATCAAGGTGGAGACTTTTTCGATCGGGTGGGGACGCGGTATCGTCTCCTTCAACTGGAAGGGGACGAAGATACAGATAGGATGGATTCCATTCGGCGGGTACTGCAAGATGGCGGGAGATTCGCCCAAGGATGCCACAAAAGGCACTCCGGATGAATATTATTCGAGCGCTCCCTGGAGAAGAATCCTCGTGGCCCTCGGAGGGCCGGCATTCAATTATCTATTCGCAGCAGTGCTCTTTGTATTCATCGTGTTCGTCGGTTACGAGATAAACACCTATTCCAACAAGATCATTCTGCTCCGGTCAGATGAGCAGCATTTCAGCGCAGAACAGACACCCGCGAGGATGGCTGGACTGAAAGATGGTGACATCATTGTAGAGATAAACGGGAAAGAGGTCAGGCACTGGGACGACATCACGGAGAGTATCGTGAGAAACGCGCTGAAGCCGGTTCGGCTCAAAGTTCTCAGAGACGGAGAGACCTTTGAAACAGTCGCAGTTCCGGAACTCGACGAAGAAACAGGACGCGGGCTCATCGGGATACAACCCTGGGTCGAGCCTGTTGTGGGAAACGTGCTCCCAGGTGAACCGGCAGAAAAGGCAGGCATCAAGCCGGGCGACAGGATCGTGGAGGTCGACGGAGAGAAGATCGTGCACTACGTCGATTTTTATCAGGCGCTCGAAGAAAAAAGCGACCGGACGGTGAACGTGAAGGTCATCCGGGAAGGGGCTTCGAAGAACCTCACACTGATTCCTCACCTCGTGGACGGGTATGTTTCTGCAGGGCTTGTGTTCAAGACGCTCACCTACCACTCAGCACAGTACCCCTTTCATGAAGCGGTCGGAAAAGGTATCATGAAGTCTTTTGAGGGTGTCAGGGATACGGTCAGAGGTGTATACCTTGTGCTGAGCGGAAAGATACAGGCGAGGAAAGCGGTTGCAGGGCCTGCCAAGCTCATCTACCTGTCCGGTGTAATTGCAAAGGAGGGTTTTGTCTATTTTCTGCAGGTAATGAGTTACATCAGCATTGCGTTTTTCATAATGAATCTTATTCCGTTTCCGGCGCTTGACGGAAGCCACATCGTCATTGCACTGTATGAGGTCGTTGTGCGGAAAAAACCGAATCTCGAGGTGGTACAAAAAATACAGACGTTTGGATTTTTATTTCTTATCGTTCTGCTTATTTTTATTACGATGAATGATATCAGCAGTTTTTTCGGCAGATAGTAATACGGGGGGCGTGAAACATGCAAAGATTGAAATGGGTTTTCATCGGTGTGCTGATCCTTTGTTTGAGAGTTCCTCAGCCGGCACTGAGCGGGGACGATCCCTTTCGTATCGGGGAACAGCTTCGATACTCGATCTATGCGCTCGGCATAAAAGTCGGCTATCAGACATTGGAGTTCAGCACAGCAGGGGAATTGAACAATTCTGAAGTGTATATTCTGAAGGGACTGTCGAAGTCAGCTGGGTTTCTCAGTATCTTCTACAGGCTGAATGACAATTGGACCATATTCATGGAAAAGGATTCGTTTCTTCCCCTACGCGTCGAAAAAGACTGGCAGGAAGGCAGGGATGAAGGCTACTACCGCTATGAAATCGATCAGCAGTCCAGAAAGGTAACCCTTTACAATGTATCCGGAGGAACGGTCAAGTCGATCGATTCCAAGAATTCCGTGTTCGATCTGTTTTCACTGGTCTACTATTACCGGAAAAACACTGAAGCGTTCAATGATGTATTTACCTTTGATTTTCTCGAAGCACGCTCGGTGCAGACAGTCCATTTTCAGAACGAGGGAACAGTGAGAGTCACGGTGCCGAGAATATCAGAGAGAAGGAGTATACGGGCACAAAAATTGCAGCAGATCGGGGGGGTGGGGATCGAAATCTACATGGCTGATGACAACCTCAAGCTTCCGCTCAAGATCGTTGCGCCTTCCAAGCTCCCGAAAGGCAAGGTCCTGGATATCATATTCTATCTGGACCGCTATTACCCCGGAGAGGGGACCAGTATCGAGGATATACCCCGTGTCTATATTCCCATTATGAGGTAACCGGTTATCATCTCACTCTTCCGTGTCGATAAGCTAATTAGGGTTTACTTATAAAAAAATAGAATTCATGATATAATTGTCCGTATGAAGGGGGACAAGTGTGGAGATAGAGGCCTTTAGAATCACTTCTCCCACCACAGGTCAGATCATAATACTTGTAATCCTGGTCGTTGTAGTGGGGCTCGCATTTTTCATTGCATCTCGAAAGATAGCAAGCGGCGACCGAAAGAGGGGCAGACCCATCGGAGAAGGATGGCACAATTTCTATCAAATTTCAAAAGTGAGAGGCCTTTCCAAGAACGAAACAGAGGTGCTGAAAAAACTTGTCATCGCGCAGGGGCTTACCAAACCCACACTCATCTTTACCTCCACAACGATCCTTGACTCCTGCATACAGAGAGCAATACGGCGGCTGAGCCTTCAGGAGATAAGGGGCGAGTCAAAAGATGACATGATCAACATGTACTACAGGCTCAGAAACAAGATTACACGCGGGAAAAAGGGGAGGGGAATTGCTTCGTCACGGGCGATTCCCACTGGGGCAAAGCTCAGGCTCGGTGTGTCAAACTTCGGCTATTACACGGTCACTGTTGTGAGAAACGAGCATGATTACCTCGGGGTCAGTATTCCGGTACTCCCCCCGGGCAAGATCATCCCCTGGAACCGGAAAAAAGTACGCTGCTCATACTTCAGAGAAAACGATGCGGTGTATGTTTTCGAAACGAAGGTGAGTGATGTGATTATCACCAACTCTCTCCAGACCATCTGCCTGAGACACACCGATAAAATCACACGAATCCAGAAAAGACTCTATCCCAGACAGAATGTCCGTCTGCCAGTGTTCTATTCCAAAGTACGTGTCACTGAGGAAGGCGGGAAGAAAAAAGCATTCGTTGACCGAAAGGAGACTCACTGGGGTACGGTGGTCGATGTTTCGGTGGGTGGGCTTTCCATAGAGACGACCGTTCCCTTTGACAGAAACAACTATCTCAGAGTCGAGTTCGAGCTCAGAGAGGAATACAAGGTCGTGGGCTTCGGAAAAGTCAGAAGAATCGAGAGAAACGCGGCACGAAAAACATGGATTATGCATATACAGTTCACGAAGATCGACAAGAAACACAGGAATGAGATTTTTGCGGTTCTTTACAACTATCAAACAATTTAGTGCCGCGCCCGTCCTTAAAAAAACTTTTCAGGGGTTCGGAAAAGACCGCTGTGCCCTTCACGCACGTTCACTCAGTTACGTGTCCATACTCAGTCTTTTCCCGCTCGCGCTTGTTCCCCTCCTCTTTTTTCAAAGCTCCGGCATGTATCCCTTCTATAGAGAAAAGATTGCAGGTGCGGTGACGCAGGTGTTTCTTCCAGATACGGTGCAGATCCTTCTCGTGCACCTGGAGTCAATGGTCGACAGGGTGCGTTCCATCGGGTTCATCGGAGCGGTAATGGCAGTGGCAGTGTGTTTTTTCCTGTTTCTGGAGCTCAGCAGGACGATGAACAGAATCTGGAGTGGAGGGTCTCGTACGCCTGTGGCGGTTGCTGCACTGAAATTTGTCTTTCTCGTTGCAGTATCCCTGACGATCATTGTTGTCACCTTCGTACTTCAGTCCACCTTTCTTTTCGAATGGGTGCGAGCTCTTTTTCCGGTTCAACTTTCCGGGGGGGTAGTCGTGAAGGTGGTCTTTCCGCTTTTTTTACACTGGATACTGCTTTTTCTGGTGTATCTCTTCGTCCCTCACGGAGAAAAAAACGTGTCGTTGTGTTTTGCCGCAGGAGTGATCTCAGGAACCGTCTGGTACCTCATGCGGGTTTTGCTGAAACTGTACATCAAATTCATTCCTCAGATAAGTGCTCTCTACGGATCACTGGTTTTTATTCCACTGTTTCTCCTCTGGCTCTATTTTTCATGGATGATCGTGCTTTTCGGGTTCGAGCTGAATTACACTCTCCATTTCGAGCGAACATAACAGGCATTCTCTGTATTTTCGCCCTTCATTAATTTCCTTATATTTCCTTCCAAAATTCTTACAAAGTTCACAAAAATATGATCCATTGTTACTAAAAAACGTCTTCAATTCGAATACTATTCCACCCGACAGCAGAAAGTCCCGTTGTCAACTTCGGTATGTGTTTCTGCGTCCCAATCGTACAGAGAGAGCTGTTCGAATCTCCCCTCGAGAGTATCACCGCTCTGATAGCCAACTTGGGTAAAAGGTATGCTCCCCTCATTGACCTCGGCATACCTGTACCAGCCCGGCTCGGTGGGGTCCGCCCGCATGAGCCAGATATACAAGTTTGGGAATCCCTTGTCGGCTTGGAAGGTGCCAGGACCGGTGATGAAGCTCTCCTTCCAGATGATGTATATTCCGAACGGCACACAACTGTTAATGGCATCGATTCCCAGTATTTCTCTTTGTCAATCTCAGATGCAGGATATATAAAGACTTTTCTTTACAGTAACGGTTTTACCTGGATATTTTCAACATCACACTCTGTTCGTAGGCGACGGCATTTCCATCGTCAAATAGACCCACCATCAAATTTACGATTCGGGGAGCCTTGAGAGTCCAATCGCAGCAGTCGCCTGAGTTTAGTTTTTTTCGAAACTCAAACCAGTAAGAATTTCCTGTATAGGATGCGGCACCTTCCACGTCGTTTTGCCCACCGGCCTCTATGTCCGAATACCATCGTGTGTCATCCCAGCCGTATAAATCAAAAGTCTCCCCGCTGAAAGACAATGCACTAAAATCACTCTCAGTCCACGGAGGACCGTAAGGGCCGATAAAAATCTCGATGAACGCCCCATCCTTTGGATCTGTTTCCGACTCTGGCCAGGCGATTTTATACAACATATAAAGCCACAAATCGTCGTTTTTGAACCGGACGGTCAGTACAGCAGCATTCCTTTCAACCTGTTTATTTGGCCAGCAACAGGCCTTATCAAGCAAAACATCATAATCATACGTTTCCGCCCATTCCTCCGGGGAGGTGATCTGCCCGTCCAAGGTAACCTGATATAATAATCGGGTACTGATTAGCAGTTCAGCACGAGCATTACGACTGGTTCCTCCAAAAAAGAGTATGACAGAAGGGAATAAAATAATAATGAACGCTTTAAGAATTTTCATTTTTGCATTTCCTCCAGGCTCTGATTATCAACACCCAAAACCCACCCATATGTAAATGTTAACATGAAATAGTGTCGTGAGCTACGACATCACCTCTTCGTCGTTAGATATTTCGCGAGGAAATCTCTCGTCTGCGTAATTGCGTCTGCTGTCGCTTCGGCGTTGTACTTGAGATGCTGCCATCGAAATTCTTCATTGAGACCTTTGAAATCAAAACAATGATACATATCAGGATATATTTTCAAATAGATCAAAACATACTACCGGCGGCCCGGTACAATGCTTAATTCATAATAATCGGAAGTTTTATCCCACTGGAGTACAATGAGGTAGTACTCCTGCCCCGCATTGAGCTCAGGAGTTCTTCCTATTTCGTCTGCAGTACCGGTGCCGTCTCTTGCGGCTATGATCGACCGCTCTTCGAGCAGCCACGCGTCTTTCGCATTGTTATGGAGTTCCCAGCTCAAGTCAGATTCGGCGCCGGTGACACTGATGGTATACACACCGGAACTCTGTGGGGTGAACCGGTAGTAGTTTTCGCTTTCAGCCGCGATGCGGTTCTCTCTGTAGGTTACGCCAACTTCGATTTGCTCGAATCTCCCAGGAGAGATGTATTTGGGAGTAGTTGCACAGCCGCTGATAAACACTACAGTAAAAATAAAAGTGGAGATTGATAGTAAGGTTTTTGTCTTCATTATCAGGTCTCCTTTTTTTCACACTGATGCAGAGCTGATGATCTAATAAGAAGGTCCTTTAAAACCTTGCCCCCTTCCTCTTGCAGAATTATGTCAACAAATTAGGTATTCTATATAATTATTAACATAAATATAATATTTACTTTTTATCGCATGAGATGAAAAAAAATTGTACTTTTCATTACAGGCGAAAACAAATACTTTACCCTCATGCACTTTCGGTCTCTGTCCTTCGAAGACACGGTCGACTTTGGGGAAAAGGTCGGCCGTTCCCTGAAAGGCGGCGAGGTCCTTATCCTTTCGGGTGTGCTCGGAAGCGGGAAGACCGCATTTACAAAAGGTGTTGCCAGGGCGCTCAGTGTTGAGGAGTCGGTCACGAGCCCTTCGTTTTCGATCCTGAACCTGTACGAGGGAACTGTCCTGCTCTTTCATTTTGATTTTTACCGGGTTAATTCCCTCTCCGAAATGGAAGATCTCCTTGAGGATTACATCTACCGGACGGACGGGGTGACTGTAATCGAATGGGGAGAAGGCGTGCGCACCACGCTGGATGAGTATTACTTTGTGCACTTCGAGATCGAAGACGGGGCACGAGCAATCACCGTGGAGAGGATAGGCGGGTGATCCTTTCGATCGAGACTTCAACACGGGCGTTTTCCATATCTCTTGGCGAAGGTTACTCGGAAGTGTTCGCTTCCGTTGAAATCATTCATGAGATTGCCCATTCCCAGAATATCGTCAGCGCAGTGAAGTTCCTGCTGAAGAGCTTGAACAGGCCTGTATCCGATGTTTTTTCCGTGTATGCAGGAGTCGGTCCGGGAAGCTTCACAGGGATCCGAATCGGGCTGTCATTTGCAAACACCATGCTCCAGGCATTGGGGGTTCCGCTTCTCGGGCTTCCGTCCCTTGATCTTCTTGCTTTTGAAGAGGGGAGGTGGTATAATCCGGTTATCCCCTTTATCAAGTCGAGAAAAAACGAAGTCTACACCGCTTCATATGACAATGGTGAGAGAACGAGCGACTATCTCGCGTTAAGAATAGAAGATTTCAGGCAATTTGTCGCAGAGCGAAACCCCTGGTATCTCATATCCTCTGAAGAGGATTTCAGGGCGTTTTTTCCTCACGCCGGAGAGTTGAAGGCGCAGGGAGTCTTCTCATTTCCGAAGTCACGGGTCGCCCTCGCCTATGCTGAGGAGTGCGGACTGAAACCCGACAGGCGTTACCTGAAGCCGCTGTATGTGCGGGATTTTTAATGGCGTATCTCATCCATACCAACAGAAAAAACCTCTTACAGTCGATCCGGCACAGCATGATCAGAATCCCGCGATATTTGAAAGGGGCCTGTGATATTCACAGGGTCAAAAACGGAGAAGGGATCTATTTTTTCGATTTCGAGAACGGCAGGGTCTACGGCCCGGCACGGAGCATTTCCGACAGCGTAGTGGATGAGAAAAACCCCCGCGGGGGCCCGTTCAATGGCCCTGAAAATGCGGAAAGGCACTATCATTACATGAGCCTGAAGGTGAGCTGCTCATCGATGTTCAAAAGGGGGGTTCCAGTCGGTGAAACAGGAATCGACCCTTCATCTCCCTCCTTCCACCTCTCGAAGGGCAAAGAATCCGTGCTCCTCGAACGGCTCAGGCTGAACAACAGGGAGTATGTCCCGCTCGTTGTACACATCGACATGTACGGGAGAGATATCCGCGCGTCGGTTGTGGAGGTGAGAGAACAAACAGATATTGGGAGCTACAGGTTCGAGCTCAACGAGAACGTGCTGGGAGTGATCCAGAGCAAAAAAACAAGGGCTGAGCGTTTTCTTCTGGAGGGGCGGGAAGAGGATTTCACAAAAACTCTCCGGGAAATGGGAGCGCTCGTGTATGAGAACGTTCTCAGGCACATGGATTTTGACAGGGTGTTCGACAAAGGCGGTTACACAGTCCAGTTCACCGGCCGGCAGGCAATCGGCGGGATTCCTCTTGAAATCGCGTTCAGGGACGCTTTTCTTTTTGAAAAGAACCTGCTCACGTTCAGAAGGGAGAATGCGCGAAAGAACGAGCACGCACGGCTGAAGAGGGCGCTCATAGTCGCGGATCCCGCGGAAACGCTCCGTGGGGCATATGAGGAGGGCTCTTCGCTTTTTCATTTTCTCGCAAAACAAGGGGTGAGTGTCGACCTGTGCTCGAGACGAATTCAGAAGCACCATCTCGCAGAGGTCATCCCGGACTATGATGTGATTCATTTTTCAGGACACTGCTGCAACAGGGATGGGGTGTTCGGGTGGGATATCGGTGCATCACTTTTTCGTGCTGCAGATGTCATCGAGAGCGGCCCGAAACCCATGCTCGTGTTTTCCAGTTCCTGCGGGGACACGCTCGGGCTCGGGTTTTCCTTTCTCGGCGCAGGGGTCAGTAACGCTGTTGCGTCGCGATGGCAGGTGCCGGATGGCTCTTTGACAGATTTTGTGCTTTCTTTTTACTCGTTTCTTCTTGATAATATGGAGACAGGGTACGCCTTCAACAAAGCCGCCGTTCGTTCCTATGTGAAGGGAGACGTGGCTCCCATACTGTATGTCTTTCTCGGTGAGAGCAGAATTATCTATGAGCGATAGAATACCAGACGCACCTATTAAAAGATCCATACGCAGGTATCAAGAGGGAAACGAGCAGGGCCGCGAGACTGTCATAACCATGCTCTCTGAATACATATACAATTATCCCCGGATCGTCTTCGGTGCGACCGAGGACGTGGCGGGTGATTTCTATGAATATCTTCTTATTCGTCTCGACACGATTCTCAAAGGGTACCGGGAAACTGAGGCAAAGTTCGTCACCTGGTTCACGGTCGTGCTGAGAAATCGTTACCTGAATTTCATAAGAACTGAGAGGTCGAAGCATGCAGCTGAGCACCTCCAGCAATTCGTTTCCCTTGACTGCGATTTTGTTGAGAACCAGAATCTTTACAATGTTTTTGGCGACACGAGGGATTACTCGGCTGAAAACAGCGAAGGGTTCGACAGGCTGCTTGACGCTGTTGTGCGGAACCTGAGCGCAAGACAGAGGATCTTCTTCCACCTCTACTACCTCGAGACACTCAGGCCCGAGGATGCGGGATTTATTTCGATCTATCTTGGAAGAACTCTTCGCGAAACCCTTACGGGGATCAGCGAGCTCCGGTACACTCTTTCTCACAAGTACCGTATGCGAAACAGTCATCTCCGGAGGCTGAACCTCTTATACTGTCAGCTGCTCAAGGTTCAGTCGGAAAAGGATTTTTCTGCGGCCGAAAGGGTAAAGAAAAAGCGGAAAAAAGTGTTAGATGAATACATGAAGGTGAAGCTCAATCCATCCTATGAGAGTATATCACGATTCACCCGGCTGCCCATGGGAACGGTCTCTTCGGGTATTCAGAGGATGAAGAGGAGTATCAAGCGCTACATTGAGGAGCACGGAAATGGAGGGATGTAGATTCAACGATCCGGAATATCTGGCGCTCTATCACGACGGAGCACTTGATGAAAAAGCCGAGCGGGCATTTACCGAGCACCTGCTGACCTGCAAAGAATGCGCTGAGACTCTTTTCAATCTCCAGAGAGATCTCGCGCTCATGGAAATGCTGGAGTACCGTCCACTGCCAGCGGCGATTTCTCGGCGCAAGACGGTGTTTCGTCTGATTTCAGAGGGAATCGAGCTCATAAAAGCCGTTGCCGGATGGGGAGAGTTCACTCCCTTTGTCCTTCGCCCTGCACGCGGAGGCACGGGGAAAGTCTACAGATGCGAAAAAGAAGGGATACGTATCGATATCGGAAGCGATACGCCGGACCGGTTTACTATTGAGATTTCCGGTGTTCGCGGAAAACGGCTCACACTGTTTCGGGACAAGAGGGTAGTGGAAGCCCGCACCAGCATTCGTGAAGAACGGATTCTTTTCCATGATCTCGAGAGCGGTCACTATTCATTGAGCATTGACGGCGGCGTACCGGTACAATTTATCGTCGAATAACGTACTTTACCCAAGGAGGGTGGTTTATGGATCTGAAAAAAGCGTTTGGAACTGCAATGAAGGGAGAGATCGAAGGAAGGGAGCTCTACAAATCTGTTGCAGACCGAACTGACGATTCGAAGGCAAAGGAAGTCTTTTTTTCCCTTGCCCAGGAGGAGAACATGCACTTCGAGTCTCTGAAAAAGATGTACGATTCCGTCGTGGGGGGAGAGCCGATCAGCATTCCGGCGGTTTCACCTCTGCTGAAGTTTGAGGACGCGGAAAGCCCCATCTTCTCAAGAGAGTTCAAAGAACGGATCAAGGACAAGCACTACGAAATGTCCTCCCTGAGCATGGCTCTCCGGCTCGAACGCGATTCGACTGAGTATTACAGAAAGATGGCACAGGAAGTCAAAAGTGAAGAGCTTAAAAGCTTTTTCGACCGGCTTGCGGACTGGGAGAACGATCACTACGAGGCAATATACAAAGAGATTTCCTATCTTGAAGATGAGTATTATGAAAAAAACAACTTTGCCCCCTTCTGAGAAAACGCATGGTATCCGTCTTTCTCATGGAATAAATGATCGCGTGATGAAAGACGATGGGGTACACTTCGATGAGGAAATACGGCAGACCTACGCGCGCATAGGGTGGAAAATCGCCGAGCGGCTTTTGAGTTTCAGAAAAATATGGGAGCAGGGCAGCGACAAAGATCTCTTTAACGAGCTGGCCTTCTGTCTCTTGACTCCCTCATCGAGGGCACGGTCTGCTTCTCAGGCCCTCGAACGGCTGAAGCAAAAAGACCTCCTGTTCAATGGGTCCGCGGAGCAGATCGCCGAGTATCTCAATATCGTCCGGTTCAGGTACAGGAAATCACGCTTTATCGTTGAGGCCAGGAACCGGTTTTTCGGCACTGCGACCGCATCGATGCGAGAGACCCTCATGGGATTCGAATCCGGGTTCGAGAGGAGAAACTGGTGTGCGGAGAACATCAGCGGAATGGGGTACAAGGAGGCAAGCCACTTTCTCAGGAATATCGGCCTTGACGAAGAAACCGCGATACTGGACAGGCATATTTTGAGAAAGTTGTGCAGTGCAGGAGTGCTGTGCTCAGTCCCTGAGTCGCTGACAGGGCGGCAGTATGTGCGGATCGAAAAACTTTTTCTTGATTACTCGAAACGGATCGGAATACCGGCGGCACACCTTGATTTCACACTCTGGTTCATGGCTACCGGAGATGTGTACAAATAAAAAAAGCTGAGCTCATCACTCAGTTTTTATCATCTATTGCAGATAGCGGAGGGAAGATATCTACAATAGGCGCCTTTAACAGCTGTTATCAATATCGGCGGGTGTAAAGGATTTGATGAGTTTTTTTCGGGAAACCTCGAAAAGCCCGAGCAGGTATGCAGACCCCTCAGCGATTGAAGCGTACAATTTTTTCGCATTTCGAAGAACCTCATCCCTGGTGCGTCCCGCTCTTTGGCCGAAGACCTCTGAAATCGATGCCTGCGTGACCATGCTGACGAGCCGGTTTTCTTCATTGAAAGAGAGAATCTGCGCGTCGATTCGGTCAAGCGCTTCATCAAGGGAGGGCTTCTCACCCGTATTTTTGGCCAGGAGCCGCTCGGTCAGGAGCGTTCCTCTGTGTCCGAGTTCTTTGAGGGTTCTGAGGTTGGCGCCCAGCGTTTCGAGGTGGTCGCAGAAGAGATTCACCTGGTGTGCATCAGGAGAACCGGAGCGTGCGATGTTTTCGACCCTCTCATGCAGGGTTTTTCTGTCGATCTTCTTCTTTTTCAGCCTGTGTGCGAGATCATGAAGCGAGCTGTTTTTCATTCCCGCGATGTGTAGGCCCCCGCTTCCGGCGTTGATCACCTCAGGTTTTTCCATTTTCGCCTGCTGTTCAAACCATGACCTGTAGAGCAGGAGGCGTTTATCGGTGAGGACAATATGTTCGTGTTTGTCACGCGCAGGCGCGGGTCGCCCGGTTTTCATGTACCCGAGCGAAAAGTTCAGCTGAGGTTTCAGCCTGTTGTTTCGGCTGAGAATATACTCCTCGATAAAGGACCCTGACAGATGCGTTTTCCCCGTGCTGTAGGAGAGATCGAGACCGATAAGGACGATTGGATCAGCGCCGATGATTCGCGCGAGGTCGAATGCGGCGACTGCGACTGACCCGCCTGCAGCAATGCTCCCTTTTGCTCCCGCATACCGTTCGATTGTTTTTCCCGGACTGAAGACCGAGGACGTCAGGATCTTTGCCCCGGGGTAGGAGCGAAAAACGAGGGGATGAACCGAAGGGTCTGCAACGAGCACAGGCGGTTTTTTTCCGTCCCCGGGCAAAATTTTGAGAGACGAAAAGAAGCTGTTTACATACTGCGGGTCCACGCTCACGACAAAATCGGGATTTATGCCCTGTCTGAGAATCGGCTTGAGCGCCGTGTCCACTGTGATGAGTACCGTGTTGTTCGAAAGCCTGTCGACCTCTCCGAGGTCGTCGTCCAGGGAAGGGCCGGCACAGATCACCATTGCGGGAAGGTTTTTACAAATGTTTGCAAGGCGCTTGACCCCGGCCAGAGTGAAGAATAACGGTGCGTTTTTGAAAATGTTTTTCGTCCAGAGCCTGTCGAACCTCCCGAGTGTGGCGGTGTTGATATTTCGCCTGTTGAGGAAGGACTGTATCTCGTTATTGATTTTTTCGATCTCTTCGGGATAAACGATCGCATAGGATCTCAGAACGATGGTTTGTGTTTTTATCCCCGGGAAGCGGTCCACCTGTTCGTCTTCAGCAAGGTTTTTGACGCTGCGGAAAAAAGAAACCCTCTCAGACATGAGCACACGGGAGACATCGCGCACACGGAGCGCCTCGAACAGAAGGCGCGGTGAAGGCTCTATCACCGCGATCTGCGCCCCTGGATTTTTTTGCAACAATGTTTCGATATGATAGCCCAGGCCGAAGCCGACCGCAATGATGAGCTCTTCGTCTCCGGAAGTACAGCGAGACACGAGCCGTGCGGCCTCTTCCCACGGGTCTCTTCTCGAATTGAGAAGAGAGCGGGCCTCACCCCGCACGACCTCGAGTGATGGATTCCCCCTGGTGTTTCGTACAGCCCTGCAGCGGAGGGTGCGGTCGCTGCTGTTTTTCATCGCATTAAAGAGATCGGGAAAACGTTGTTTCAGCACCGTTATGTTTGAATCGTATATACTATTCTTTTTCATCGTTCAGTGTATATACTTCTGTGAAAGAGGGGTAAATGTTGAGGTACGGCGCGATCCTCTCGACGATGTTCTTAAACACAGGTGCCGCAGTCTGGCCTCCTCCGTACACCTCTCCTTTCGGACGATCGAGGGCAACGAGGACGACGATCCTGGGGTTTGGAACCGGAACAAAACCGACAAAGGACGAGTAGAACTCATTATCAAGGTACCCGCCGTATTTCGTGTCTGCGATCTGTGCGGTTCCTGTCTTTCCGCCGATTGTGTATCCCGGGACATGCGCCTTCGGTCCTGTTCCTCTTTCTGTAAGAACTCCCGTCAATATCGAAAGGATTTTCTCTGCGTTCTCTTTTTCGATGACTGACCTGACCGTCAGGGGTGTGTACCTCTTGACCACGGACCCATCCGGTTTCTCTACCTGCTTGATGATTCTTGGCTGCATCAGCTCTCCGTTGTTCGCGATTGCAGATGCGGCGGAGATAAGCTGGAGGGATGTCACTGACACTTCCTGGCCGATCGCGATCCCGTACTTTGAGATCCTGCTCCATTCCCTCGGATTCCTGAGTATCCCCCGTGCTTCACCTGGCAGGTTGATGCCGGTAGGTGTTCCGAAACCGAATGCCCTCAACCTCTCGTAAAGCTCGGGCACGCTGATTCTTTTCACCGATTCAACCATCCCCACATTGCACGATTTCTCCAGCACCTGTCTGAAATCAACTGCTCCATGTACTCCGGTGTCGTGTATTATGATGTTTTCGACACTGATACTGCCGGTACACTGAAACCGGTCGTTTTCCGTCACAAGCCCGCTGTCCAAGAGGATGGACCCGATAAAGATTTTAAAGGTGGATCCCGGTTCAAAGGTATCCGTGATCGCCTTGTTTCTTTTCAGGCTGTTTGAGTACCTGTTGAAGTTGTTCAGGTCATAGTCGGGCTTGTTGGAGAGCGCGAGTATCTCACCGGTCGATGGATTCATAACGATTGCAGACACAATACGCGCATCCGTCTCCTGGCGGGCGCGTTCGATCTCCTCCTCGACAATCTCCTGAACGAACTTGTCGATTGTGAGCACAACTGAAAATCCTCTTGTGAAGCTCGGAAAGCTTGCGCTTTTGCCGTCGATTCTCTCGGGCAGGAGCACGTCATCATAGTAATATTCCACCCCTTCAAGGCCCCTGTTGTCGACCCCTGAAAACCCGATTACGTGTGAGGCGAGATTTCTGTTCGGGTAATATCGCTTGTACTCCTTTTCCAGGTACACACCCTGGATATCGAGGTTTTCAAGCGTACTGCAGTAGCGAAGGTCGACCTGCCGCTGAATCCACACGAACGGTCTGTCTCTGTTGAGCAGGCTCAGGACGACGGTGTAGTCGGTGTTGATTGCTGAGGCAAGGATCTTTGCAGTCTCCTTTTTGTTTTCCACCTCCTGCGGCCGGGCATAGATTGAGTAGGTTTCAAGGCTGAGGGCGAGTTTTTCCCCGTTTCTATCAAGAATGAACCCGCGTTCCCTCAATCCGGACTGCCGAGGCACAGCAGCCACGAGATCGCTGTGAAAAAAAATGAGCTTGACGACCCGCACAAAGAGCATACTGAAAGCGATCGCGATCACAACGATGACCAGTTTAAACCGTCTCACCAGTTTCTTTTCCATATCTATTGCAGTTTTCGGCCTATCTCCGGAATAATAAAGAGATATCTTGACATGCTTACACTGAATAAATATATTTTCGAAAATTATCAGATGAAGGCGCGCATGACACTGCAGGACATCATCTTTCATCTCAATTCCTTCTGGGGCAGCAAGGGCTCGGTCATTGCGCAGCCATATGACGTGGAAAAGGGGGCCGGAACCTTCAATCCGGCAACCTTTCTGCGCTCGCTCGGGCCCGAACCCTGGAACGCAGCCTATGTGGAGCCGTCGAGGCGTCCGACGGACGGAAGGTACGGCGACAATCCAAACAGGCTCCAGCTTTTTTACCAGTACCAGGTGCTCATAAAGCCCGCGCCCCCTGACATCCAGGACCTCTACCTGGAGAGCATCGGCGCAATGGGGATCGACTACCGGGAGCATGACGTCCGGTTCGTTCACGATGACTGGGAGTCGCCGACGCTTGGGGCGACCGGTCTGGGCTGGGAAGTATGGCTCGATGGGATGGAAATCACGCAGTTCACCTATTTTCAGCAGGTCGGCGGTATAGAGCTCGATCCCGTATCTGTGGAGCTTACCTACGGTCTGGAGCGAATCGCCATGTTCATTCAGAACAGGGACAATGTGTTCGACATCATGTGGAACGATACGCTGACCTACGGTGACATCAGAAAAAGAGAAGAGTTCGAGTTCTCGACATACAATTTTAAAGTGGCGAGCATCGAAAAGCATGTGGATTTCTTCAACCAGTATGAGGAGGAGGCATCGTTGCTTCTGAAAAGAGAGCTTGTTCTGCCTGCGTATGACATGGTCATGAAGTGCTCGCATATATTCAATATCCTCGAGGCACGGGGAGCTCTGAGCGTAACGGAAAGAACCGCATACATACAGAGGGTGCGAAATATGGCTCGGAGCGTTGCCGAGGGGTACATCGCTGCACGGGAAAAGCTGGGGTTCCCGCTCATCAAATCAGCCGGAGCACACTGATTTATCCGGTTCCCCGCAGCAGCCGGTTCCGGCTTCTTCTGAGTACAGGGGAGCGTATATGAGTCATAGAGATCTTCTCGTCGAGATCGGTATCGAAGAGAACCCGCATTCCTTTATTCAGGACGCCATGTCCGCGTTTCGGGCATTGTTCACCGGCGGATTGGAGGAAAACAAGATCTCCTTCGGAAGCATTCAGGAATTTTCCACGCCCCGCAGGATGGCGCTGTATTACCGCGATGTGGCCGTCACGCAGAGCGATTATATAGAAGAAAAAAGAGGGCCTTCCGTTGACAAGGCGTACCTTCCCGACGGAAAACCTTCCAAGGCGCTGCTCGGGTTCTTGAAAGGAAGCGGCGTCGGCCTCGAGGATATTCAAATTCGCACAACAAACAACAGGGAGTACGTATTCCTCAGCAGGAAAATCAAGGGGCGGAATTCGGCTTCGATCCTCCCTGGAGTTCTGGACTCTACTCTGCGGTCGATCTCCTTTCCAAAGACCATGCGCTGGGAGGAAAGCGGTTTTCTTTTTTCACGTCCTATCCGCTGGATTTTGTTCCTGTTCGGCACGGAAACGATCGAATTTCAAATAGCTCACGTGAAAAGCGCAAACCGCACCTACGGACACCGCTCCTATACAGATACGGATCTTACGATAAAAGAACCCTCAGCATACGAGCGCACGCTGCGCGACCGCAATGTCATTGCGGACAGGAACAAGAGAAAGCTGCGTCTGATGCAGCAGATCGGAGAGCTTACCGAGAAAAAGGGCCTCAGTGTGCCGGATATCGCCGCGGGACTGTTCGATGTGAACACCGATCTCACGGAGTACCCGAACGCGGTACTCTGCGAGTTCGACAGTGAATATCTCTGTCTCCCGCAGGAGGTGCTGACTTCCGAGATGATAGAGCACCAGCACTATTTTCCGCTCACCGAACGCGCAACCGGGAAGATTACACATTTTTTTATTGCAATCTCGAATATTGAAAATCACAGTAAAACGGTAAACGGGTATCAGAGGGTTTTACGCGCGCGGCTCGACGACGGCCGGTTTTTCTTCATGGAAGACAAGAAAAATCCCTTCTCCGAGTACACGCAGCGGCTCAACCCTGTGACGTTTCATGAGAAGCTGGGAAGCATGTACCAAAAGGTCGGCAGAATCAAGAGTATCTGCAGTATTCTTGCGGGTATGCTCTCTGTTTCCGAAGAAACGAAAAAGGAAATCCTGATCACCGCGGAACTGTGCAAAAACGATCTGGTTTCTCTCATGGTGAACGAATTCCCCAACCTGCAGGGAATCATGGGATATTACTATGCGAAGGAGTCGGGATTTCCGGAGACCGTGTCAGTGGGGATTCGTGAGCACTATTTTCCGCGGTTTGCCGCGGATTCCCTTCCAAAAGGGATTCACGGTGCGGTTGTGGGGATTGCTGACCGTCTTGATACGATTTTGGGCATCTTTTCTATCGGATTGAAACCGAAAGGCTCAAAGGACCCGTTCGCTCTACGGCGAAACGTGTTCGCAATCGTACGCATCATTCTCTCTTTGAGGCTCAATTTTTCGATGAAGCGGCTGATCGATGAAAGCATGAGCCTCTACTCTTCGAAACACCTGAACACGGAAGAAGTCGAAAGCTTTTTTCAGGACAGGATCAGGTCGATTTTCACAGAGATGAATTTCTCCTATGATGAAATCGACGCCTCACTCTCCAATGTGCTGGATGATGTCTGTGAAGCGTACAGAAGAGTCGACGCTCTGCATGAGTTTAGAAAAAATCCGGACTTTGAAGACCTGCTCGTCTCCTTCAAGCGGATGTGGAATATCATCAAGGATGAGACGGTTTTTTCTTTTTCCGAGGAACTGCTCAGCGAAGATGAGGAGCGCGAACTGTTCAGGTATTTTGCAGAGATCCGTGAAAGTGTGAAGCAGAACGTCAAGGTGAAGAATTACCGCGAAGTATACAGCATCCTCTCTTCCTTCAAACCCTATGTAGACAAATTTTTCGACCACGTGCTCGTCATGGATGAAGACCCCGCCCTCAGAAAAAACAGAATAGGGCTTTTACGGACGATTATCGAGGTTTTTTCCGAGATCATCGATATTTCAAAGATCGTCTCCAGTAGACAAAGCAAAACAGGTTGATCACCCCACAAACTGTGTATATATTTAGCAGGAAAATAATATCTAAAGTGCGGAGGTAGTATAAATGGCTAACAAGAAGTATGTATACTTCTTTGGTGGAGGAAAGGCCGAGGGGCGCGCCGATATGAAAGCTTCTCTCGGGGGAAAGGGCGCAAACCTCGCGGAAATGACAAATCTCGGCGTACCGGTTCCTCCGGGTTTCACGATAAGCACTGAGGTCTGTGATGCGTTCTATAAGAATAACAAGCAGTATCCGAAGGGTTTGCGGGAGGAAGTCGAAAAAAATCTCGAGAAACTCGAAAAGGTCATGGGGAAAAAGTTCGGAGACCCCAAAAACCCCCTGCTCATGTCCGTTCGGTCAGGCGCCGCGATCTCCATGCCGGGAATGATGGACTCTGTGCTGAATCTTGGAACGAACGAAGACGTGGTGGAAGGCCTCGAAAAGATGTCGGGGAACAAGCGGTTTGCGTGGGACTCATACCGTCGATTCATTCAGATGTTCGGCGATGTGGTCATGGGGGTGGAGCACGATGAATTTGAAAAAATCCTCGCTGCACAGAAGGAGAAGAGGGGAGTGAAGCTCGACACCGAGCTCAATACAGAGGACCTGATTGAAATTGTCGGCGAATACAAGAAACTGTACAAGGAGAAGACGGGTGAGGATTTCCCCACAGATCCTCGTGAGCAGCTCTGGAAAGCGATCGACGCCGTGTTCGGTTCATGGAACAATGAACGGGCGATACGGTACAGGAAGATCAACGAAATCACAGGGCTTCTCGGCACTGCAGTGAACGTGCAGACAATGGTGTTCGGAAACTCTGGTGATGATTCCGGTACCGGGGTCTGCTTTACCCGTGATCCGTCTACAGGAGAAAAACACTTCTACGGCGAGTACCTGATGAATGCTCAGGGAGAGGACGTGGTCGCAGGGACACGGACTCCCGAGTCGCTTGACGACATGAAGAAACATCTTCCGAAAATATACGACCAGCTCTTTCAGATCAAGGAAAATCTCGAGAAGCACTACAAAGATATGCAGGACATGGAGTTCACAATAGAGAAAGGAACGCTGTACATGCTGCAGACGAGAACCGGGAAACGCACAGCCCAGTCTGCAGTGACAATCGCGGTAGACATGGTAAAGGAGGGGCTCATAGACAAGAACACCGCGGTGATGCGCGTGACACCCGCCCAGCTCGATCAGCTTCTGCACCCCATGATCGATTCGAAGGAAAAGGTAGATGTCATCGCAAAGGGCCTTCCCGCCTCACCCGGTGCTGCGGTCGGTGAAATTGTGTTTACGGCAAAGATGGCGGAAGAGGAGGCTGCAAAAGGAAAGAAGGTCATTCTGGTCAGAATCGAGACATCTCCCGAAGATATCGGGGGTATGGATGCAGCGCAGGGAATTCTCACTGCACGTGGAGGAATGACGTCCCACGCCGCAGTGGTCGCGCGTGGAATGGGGAAGTGCTGCGTGGCCGGATGCTCGGATGTGCACATCTCGGATGAGCGCAAGTGCGAGATCGGAGGGCACCACTTCAATGCCGGCGACATAATCACTCTCAACGGAACCACAGGAGAAGTCATCCAAGGAGAGGTAAAACTTGTCGAGCCTGAGCCGACGGGCAATTTTGCCGAACTGATGACGTGGGCCGATGAGATCCGCGAGATCAAGGTGAGAACGAATGCCGACACGCCGGGGGACGCGGAAAACGCGCGGAGGCTCGGGGCGGAAGGTATCGGGCTGTGCAGGACAGAGCACATGTTTTTCGAAGGGAACCGTGTTGATACCGTACGGGAGATGATCCTTGCAGAAGACGAGCAGGGAAGGCGAAAAGCACTGCACAAGCTTCTGCCCATGCAGCAGGGTGATTTCGAGGGAATATTCGAGGTAATGGACGGGCTCCCGGTGACGATTCGGCTGCTCGATCCCCCGCTACACGAATTTTTGCCTCATAAAGAGGAGGAGATAAAAGCGCTTGCCAAATCAATGGGTGTACCGCTGGAGAAACTTTCGCAAAAGGTCGAGTCGCTGAAGGAGTTCAACCCCATGCTCGGGCACAGAGGGTGCAGACTGGGAATCACCTATCCCGAGATATATGAAATGCAGGTTGAAGCGATCTTTCTTGCAGCCTGCGCGGTACAGAAGAAGGGGATCAAGGTGGAGCCTGAGGTGATGATTCCTCTGATCGGAACCGTGAAGGAGCTGTCGGTCTTGAGAGACATGACGGTGCGTATAGC
The DNA here is from genome assembly GCA_964583615.1 of uncultured Spirochaetota bacterium. Classification (GTDB taxonomy): domain Bacteria; phylum Spirochaetota; class B62-G9; order B62-G9; family DRHN01; genus CAZOWM01. Next base: position 24,159 of record CAZOWM010000031.1, read on the forward strand.
GGAGAGGGTCATAAAGGAAAAGGGCGCTGACGTGAAGTATCTCGTCGGCACGATGATCGAGATTCCACGGGCTGCGCTGGTGGCGGACGGCATAGCTGAATTTGCAGATTTTTTTTCTTTCGGAACAAATGACCTCACGCAGATGACATTCGGGTATTCACGCGATGACGCAGGTGTGTTCCTCCCGGAGTACATCAACAAGGGTATACTGGAGAAAGACCCATTTCAAGTGCTCGATCGGGAAGGAGTCGGTCAGCTTGTGGAGCTCGGCATTCAGCGCGGGAGAAGCGCAAGAAAGAACTTGAAAGTCGGTATCTGCGGCGAGCACGGAGGAGAGCCCTCATCGATCGAGTTCTGCTGCAGTGTGGGAATGAACTATGTGAGCTGTTCTCCCTTCCGCGTGCCGATTGCCCGTCTTGCTTCGGCACAGGCTGCAGTGAAGGCAAAGGAATAACCGGCGCGAGCAGCCATCAAAATTACCAGTACTACAGCGCACGAAACGGATGGGTATTCACCCATCCGTTTTTTCAAATATGACGCACAGGGGGAATGGGTTTGCGGAAAGTGTCAACACTGAGAAATTTTTCCATCATCGCGCACATCGATCACGGAAAGTCGACGCTCGCTGACCGATTTCTCGAAGTCTCCGGACTCCTCACGCCCGGTTCGGGCAAAGAGCAATTTCTCGACAGCATGGACATAGAGCGGGAACGGGGAATCACGATCAAATCACACCCTGTTACGATTCAGTACAGGTACTCAGACGGGAAGCTCTACACGCTGAATCTCCTCGACACGCCGGGCCATGTGGACTTCACATACGAAGTCTCGCGGTCTCTCGCCGCCTGCGAAGGAGTGATCCTGCTCGTCGACGCCACGCAGGGGATCGAAGCGCAGACACTCTCAAACTTTTACATGGCAATGGAACACGACCTGGAGATCATTCCTGTCATCAACAAGATCGATCTTCCCGCAGCGGACGTGCACAACACCGCGAAGCAGATCGTGCAGGACCTCGGTTTTCACGAGGAAGAGATACTGTGCGCGAGCGCAAAGGAAGGAAGAGGGATTACAGAAATACTTGATGCAGTCATCGAACGCATCCCTTCCCCGTCCATCGACGAAGAAGGCCCGCTCAGGGCGCTGATATTCGACTCTCACTTCGACACATACAGAGGTGTCGTCATCAGTTGTCGGCTGTTTTCCGGGACGGTCGATCCAGAAACGAGAATACGGCTCATGTCGACGGGGCTGGAGTACACCGTGGAAGAGGTCGGCGTGTTCAAACCGGATCTGACCAGGGCGGAGAGGCTCGTGGCAGGGGAGGTGGGATACGTTATTGCCGGTATAAAGGAAATTTCCAAGACGCGCGTGGGTGATACAATAACAACCGTTGAAAATGGGGCGGAAGCACCGCTTCCCGGGTACAAGGAAGTCAAGCCAATGGTGTATTCGAGCATTTATCCGGTGTCCACTGACGATTATGAGGAACTCAAGGGAGCGCTCGACAAACTGAAGCTCAACGATGCGTCCTTTCTCTATGAACCTGAATCGTCAAAAGCGCTCGGATTCGGTTTTCGCTGCGGTTTTCTCGGGCTCCTTCATCTGGAGGTGGTACAGGAGAGGCTCGAGAGGGAGTACGATCTCTCGCTGGTCGTAACCGCTCCAAGCGTCGAATACAGGGTCCATTTTGCAGACGGAGATTCAAAGGTCGTCGACAACCCTGTGCATTTTCCCGATGCGCACCGGTTCGATTTCGCTGAGGAGCCCTATGTGCGGGCAACCATTATCACGCCCGAGGAATACGTGGGCAACATCATGAAGGTGGCGATCGAACGCTCCGGTGTACAAAAATCAATGAGCTATATCGGTGAAAAGCGGATGGAGGTATGCTATGAGATCCCGCTTGCGGAAATTATCTACGATTTTCATGACAAGCTCAAGTCTGTGAGCAGAGGGTACGCGTCACTCGATTATGAGTATCTCGACTACCGGCCTTCCGATCTCGTCCGGCTCGACATCCTCGTGTCCGGGAAACAGGTCGACGCTCTTTCTCAGATCGTGCGCAGAGAAAAGTCCTCTGAAAGGGGGCGTGAGATCATTCGATCGTTAAAAGACGAGATCCCCAGGCATCTTTTCAAAATTCCGCTTCAGGCTGCCATCGGTGGACAGATTATTGCACGGGAGACGATCGGTGCCACGGGGAAAAACGTGACGGCAAAATGCTACGGCGGAGATATCACGAGAAAAAGAAAACTCCTCGAAAAGCAGAAAGAAGGGAAAAAAAGGATGAAAAAGGTGGGGAACGTTGAAATCCCGCAGTCGGCGTTTATGTCCGTGCTGAAGAGCAGATAGTGCTTGATGACGAAAGAAAATAATATTACTTTGTTAGAAAAATTTATCGTCTGGAGGTAGCTTCATGTCAGTGAAAATCGGTATTAACGGGTTTGGAAGAATAGGAAGAAACGTGTTCCGAATCGCAGAAAAGAAAGCCGATGTCGAGATTGTCGCGATAAACGATATGTTTCCCCCGGATCAGCTTGCAATTTTACTCAAGTACGATTCCATATACAGGGGGTTCGATGGAAGCATCGAAGTGACTGGTGACGGCTTTCGAGTAAACGGCAAGGACATAAAGGTCCTCAAGGAGAGAGACCCGTCAAAACTTCCGTGGAAAGCTCTTGGAGTGGACCTCGTCATCGAGTCGACAGGTGTTTTCAGAAAGAAACAGGAGGTCGCAATGCATCTCAATGCAGGGGCAAAGAAAGTTATTCTGACAGTTCCTGCAAAAGACGAGATAGACAGAACAATCGTGCTGGGCGTCAACGATGAAATGCTCAAGCCCGGAGACCAGATCGTATCCAATGCGTCGTGTACGACCAACTGCCTCGCTCCTGTTGCAAAAGTGCTGAATGACAATTTTACGATCAGCAGAGGCCTGATGACAACGATACATGCGTATACCAATGACCAGAGACTGCTCGATCTCCCGCACTCAGATTTCAGAAGGGCGCGTTCTGCAGCCATAAACCTGATCCCCACGACAACAGGCGCTGCAAAGGCCATCGGTAAGGTGATTCCGGAGCTCAACGGAAAGCTCGATGGAATGGCAATGCGCGTTCCGATGCCGATCGGATCGATTGTCGACCTCGTTGTTGAAATCCAGAAGGACGTCACAAAGGATGAGGTAAACGAAGCGATGAAAAAGGCGGCGGAAGGCTCGATGAAGGGGTATTTGGAATACTGCGAAGACCCCATTGTCTCTTCAGACGTGATCCAGAATCCGGCGTCCTCTGTTTTCGACTCACTCGCGACTATGGTGATCGAAAAGCGTATGGTGAAAGTTGTTTCCTGGTACGATAATGAATGGGGGTATTCCAACAGAGTGGTCGATCTCGTCGGGAGACTTTTCTAAGACAGGAGAACATTTCCATGATCAAGAAAAAAAGTATAAGGGATGTCGATCTCAAGGAAAAGACGGTGATCATGCGGGTAGATTTCAACGTGCCGCTTGACAAAGAGGGAAATATTATTGATGACACCCGTATACGTGCAGCGCTCCCAAGCATACAGTACGTGCTCGAACAGAATACGAAGCTCATCCTCATGAGCCATCTTGGGAGGCCGAAGGGGCAGGTCAAGGAAGAGCTCAGGCTCACGCCTGTGAGCGCACGGCTTTCAGAGCTTCTTGGCAAAGAGGTGATACAGTCCAAAGACTCCATCGGGGAAGAAACGAAAAAGATCGTCTCCGGAATGCAGACCGGAGATGTGATGTTGCTCGAAAATCTCCGTTTCCACAAAGAAGAGGAAGAAAACGATCCTGAGTTTGCAAAAGCGCTTGCGGATTACGCGGACATTTATGTGAACGACGCTTTCGGAACAGCGCACCGCGCGCATGCGTCCACCGAGGGGATCGCCCACTATCTGCCCGCAGTGGGTGGATTTTTAATCGAAAAGGAAATTGAGTTTCTCGGAAAGCTTGTTTTTCAGCCGGAGCACCCGTATGTCGCGATCATCGGCGGCGCAAAGGTTTCGTCCAAGATCGGGGTGCTGGAGAAACTCATAGAAAAGGTAGATGTGATGATCATCGGCGGAGGTATGTGCTACACATTCCTCAAAGCGAAGGGGTTTGAGGTCGGCAATTCTCTTGTGGAGACCGAAAAGGTAAACCTGGCGTTCGAATTGATAAAAAAAGCCGATGAGAGGGGCATTCAGTTCATACTCCCGCTCGATCACATTGTGGCGGACAAAGTGGACGAATCAGCGAGGATAAGAACGGTTGATACCAACGCTATACCATCCGACATGATCGGTCTCGATATCGGCCCCAAGACGATTCGTGTGCTGAAAAAGGAAGTCAAGAAGGGAAAGACCATTCTCTGGAACGGTCCGATGGGCGTTTTCGAGATAGAAAAGTTTGCAAAAGGAACCAATCAGCTTGCGAAAATGCTCGCCAGCTGCAGCGGTATGACCGTTGTGGGAGGGGGAGACTCCGTTGCAGCGGTGAACAAGATCGGAGTGGCTGACAAAATAGATCATGTTTCAACCGGTGGTGGCGCATCACTGGAATTCCTGGAAGGGAAAGAGCTTCCGGGAATCGAGGCACTGCAGGATGCATAGATCGACTTTTTTTCGGACCTATAAAGCAATGAGAGGGAATATATGAGAAGGCCGTTTATTGGCGGGAACTGGAAGATGTTTCTCGATGCTGCCGAAGGCAAAAGGCTCGCAGAGGAGCTTGTTGACGTCACAAAAGATGTGAAAGACAGGGACATCATGATCTGTCCCGCCTTCCCCCTGCTACAGGTAGTCTCACGTACCGTCAAGGGGAGCGGCTTGTTTGTTGGCTCGCAGAACATGTATTATGAAAATGAAGGTGCGTTCACTGGAGAGGTCTCAGCGCGCATGCTGCAGTCTGTTGGCTGTTCCCACGTAATCATCGGCCACAGTGAGAGACGCCACATATTCCATGAAAAAAACGATCTCATCCAAAAAAAAGTCGCAGCCGCCCTGCAGGCCGGATTGAAACCGGTTCTCTGTGTCGGCGAGCTGCTCGACGAACGGGAAGCCGGGAAGACCGAAACAGTCGTGAGAGAGCAGGTCGACGAAGGGCTGAAAGGTGTCGCGGCAAAAGAATTGGAGAACATTGTGATTGCGTATGAACCTGTGTGGGCTATCGGAACAGGAAAAACCGCCACTCCTGAAGACGCGGACGGTGTTCACTCCTTTATACGAACCCTTGTTGTAGACCTGTACGGTGCCCATGTTTCAGAGGCGCTGAGAATTATTTACGGCGGTTCGGTAAAACCGGACAATGTTGACGGTTTAATGACCATGGAAAACATAGATGGCGCGCTCGTCGGTGGGGCTTCACTCAATTCAGAGTCGTTTACAAGAATCATCAAATATCAGACCTAAGGTGGTATACAATGATCATAGCGCTCACGGTTCTGTTCTTTATCGTCAGCATCGTGTTGATGGTAATCGTGCTGATACAGCCGGGAAGCAGCGGGGGTATGGGGATATTCGGCGGGGGGAGCCAGTCGGCGTTCGGAACGAAAACGGGAAATATATTAACGAGGTTTACAACGATTCTTGCTGCTCTTTTCCTTATCGTGAGCTTTGTACTCGGGTATCTCAACTCGAGACAGGGGAGAGTGGAAACCAGGGAACTTCTCGAATTGAAGGAAACCGTCGAAGAGCTTCCTGAAGCAGGCGAGATAGATCGTGGAACAGGCGAGGATATCGGAGTGGACATTTCCGACATCAATGAATAGCGCCTCCTCTTGGAGCCGGTGCAGCTGTTCGCATCATTTCTCACAATGATACTTTCATGAAGATACTGCATACCGCAGACCTGCATTTAACCGGGGTGCATGACAACAGATGGCATACGCTCGCCGAACTCCTCCGGATCGGGAAAGCACAATCCGTTGATCTGTTCGTAATCTGCGGAGATCTTTTCGACCGGAGCATTGACTCCGAACGCCTCAGGCCGCAGATTCGGGAGCTTTTCTCCGGTAACGGGTTCAGGATCCTGATCCTTCCGGGCAATCACGATCAGAATGCGTATAGAGAAGGGTTGTTTTTCGGCGATGATGTCTCCATTGTCAATGACTGGAAAACTCCATTTGAAATCGGTGATGTGAGTGTATGGGGTATTCCGTTCGAAAAACTGAGCGGAACGGAGACGATCGAAAGAATACGCGCAATTGCGTCCTCTCTCACCGGCTCGCGCACCAACATCCTGCTTTTACACGGGGAGCTGCTTGATTCCTTTTTTCAGCGCACAGATTTTGGTGATGAAGGGCAGGAGCGCTACATGCCTGTCCGGCTCTCCTATTTCGAGAATACCGGTTTTGATTATGTGCTTGCAGGCCACTTTCACCGAAGCTTCGATATTCGATCACTGCATGACGGAGGCTTTTTCGTCTATCCCGGGTCTCCGGTTTCCATTACGAAACGGGAAACGGGGAGAAGGAGGATAAACCTGTTCAGCACGGGTGGTGAACCGTGCGAGTTTCTTCTTGATTCTTTCCACTACGAATCGGTGCGCTTCGATTTCGATCCCTTCAGCAGTTCGGATCCCTTTGAAGCTCTGAAACAACGGCTGGACGAGATTCATCCGTCGGCAAAGATTCTGCTTGAAGTGGGCGGGTACATAGACAGCAGCAGGATTGCGATGAGTGAAAAGGAAGTGATCGACCGGATTGCGGATATTGTGGGTCCCAGAGCGGATAAGAGTACTTACGTTCTCAAAGACACATGGACGACAATCGAAGACGAGCTCTTTAAAAAAGTGCGCGAAAAGATCGATCATAAAAACTTCGGGGAGGAGCACAAAGAACGGATGCTGAAATTCGCCCTCCGGGCGATGATGGAGGCGGAGCTGTGAGAGTGAAGGAGCTCTGGATCAGCAGGTACGGGCCGATATCCTACTCGAAACCGGTGCAGTTTAATAATTTCACCCTCTTCTACGGGAAAAACGAAGACGGGAAAACTCTCACCATTGACGCTCTCATTAAATTTCTTCTCGGAAAGAAGGGGCGAGTATTCCAAACGATTGACAGAGTGCAGGAGATGCCCGAGGGCTACCTTGTGCTGGAGGAAGAAGACGGGTCGGAGATAAAGCTTGATAAAAATACCATCTCCGCCCTGTCTGCGAGACTCTCGCCGAAGGAATGGAAAAATGTATTCATCATACGAAACAGTGATCTCGGAATTCCCTCAGAAGGCGAGTTTTACACCTCGGTGGCCGACCGCCTGACAGGCCTTCATATGGAAAAAATCGAAAATGTGAAAAACACGATTCTCGAAATGGCGTTCCTCACGCCCGGGGGCAAGTTCAGGGACAAAGAGGGAGAAAAAATAAAGACAAGGGTGGAAAACGCCCGGCAGTGCAGAGAAACAATACAATCGCTCCTCTCTGAACTGCGCCGGGATAACTACGACGGTATGCTCGAGGCGGGTGTCGACCTCAGGGAAAAAATCGAAGCCCAGAACCGTGGGATCGAGCGTCTTGAAAATGCCCGAAGAAGGGAGATGTTTGAGAAAGGGGCGTTCGCATTACAGTCGCTCGAAACGTCTGAGAAGGAGCTTTCTTCACTCGAGCAATTCAGAGAGGAAGAGCAGCGGTTGTGGGAAGATGCGGAAAAGAACATCGCAGAATACACACGGCAGATTGAACTATTGAACACCGCCCTGCGGGAAAACGAGGAGGCACTCAAGGACATTCGTCGCCGAGTTGTAGAGGGGGAAGACTTTATCGAAGGAATGACCGCACAGAAAAATACACTTGACGAGGAAATCAGGCCGCGCCTGAGAAGCTGCAGGGAGAAGATTGCTGCAGTTGCGGGGGAGCGGGCAAAGAACACGTTTTATTCCTTCGTGCTTGGTGTGTCCGCTGCTCTTGCGGGAGCGTCTTTCGCGGGACTTTTTTTCAGACCAGAGCTTTTGTACCTGTATCCGCTCGGGGTGTTCGGAGCTCTTTTTCTGCTTATGGTATTTTTCAAGCTCAGGCTGCTTTCAAAAAAGGCGTGGCTCCGCCGTTCTATCTCTGTCATGAGTGCCGAGCTTTCTAAGTACGGGATGAGCGGAGGAACCTTCGAGGCGATCCAGAAAACCCTCCAAATTTTTACCGAAGAGTTCAAAAGAAGGGCAAAAGCACTGGAATCGGACAGGGTCGAACAGGGAGTTGCAGAACATGAAATAGTGCGCATACGAAACGAACGTATCCCTGAACTGGAAGAAAAAATTAAAGGCGCGGAGCAAACGATTGAAGCCGTAAGAACGAAGGCGGGAGTTTCATCCTGCGAAGAATATGCGGAAAAGATAAATAAGAAACGGAAACGTGCAAAATCCGTTCACGAGCATGAAAGCGTGCTGCTCAGCTTGTTCGGAGACGGGAACGCGGGTACGGACGCTCTTCGTGATTTCTGGCGGGAGAGGGTGGAGGAGCTCTCAGGTTTCAAAAATACCTCGAAGGATACCGTGTATGAGGAAAACACACTCTCAGAACGAAAAGCCGAAAAAAAGCAATATGAAGATCAGCTCCGTGACCTTGAGGGGAAACTCGAGAGTTTCCGCGGGTCCCTGGGCGAGGTGGAAACCTCAGTAAATAGCGTTCTCCAGTTCGACGAGGATTACCAGCACTGCAAGACATCGATGGACCTGAACGCTGCGGATGCGAGGCTCGAGCGCTTCATCCAGGAGCACGAAGAGCGAAAAGACGACGCCCTTACCCTCCTGGAAATCCTGGGAGAGGTGGAAAACGAAAAGAGAGAGACAGTGTCTCAACTGTTCGCAAAGGAGAGCTCGGTGTCACGGTACTTTTCCCACATAACGGAAAAAAGGTACAGTGAGGTCCAGTTCAACTCCGAAACGCTTCACATCGACGTTGTCAGCAGCGACGGGCGCACGCTGAGCGCGGAAAAGCTCTCTGCAGGAACCTTTGATCAGCTCTACCTTGCAGTGCGGATTTCACTCGGGGAAAGCCTCCTCGGAAACGCGGGGGGATTCTTCATCATGGATGATCCGTTCATCAGATCCGATTCTGCAAGGCTGAAAGCGCAGATCAGCACCCTGAAAAAAATTGCAGCGCTCGGCTGGCAGATTCTCTACTTCAGCGCCAAGCGGGAAGTTGAGGAGTGTCTGAAAAAAGACATTGAAAAACAGGAAGTTTCGCTTGTTTTGCTCCCGGGAACATGAACCACACTCATGAACCAATGATGATTACTTTAAACGCTTCCTGGGGCTTTCCCTGGAGTTCGAACCCTTCAGCGGTCTTTTCAAGCGGAATTCTGTGGGTGATCAGTATGTCACGGTTGACCTTTCTGCTCGCGATGAGTTCGAGCGCCTCCTGCGTCTCGTGCGGGTAGTAACCCATCGATCCCAGGATCTGCATATATTTGAAGATGACGATATTCGGGTCGAAGCACATTTCCTGTTCGTAGACCGCGGCAACGATGACCGTTCCGTCTTCTGGATTCACCACCTCGAGGCACTGGCCAAGGGTCAGCGGAAGCCCTGCGCAGTCGACCGCGATGTCGCAGCCGCCCGCGGACTTTTTCTGGTAACGAACGTAGTGTTCGCCCGTCATCTTTTTGATCTTCTCTGCGGCATCTTCCTTCGAAGCATTGATGATCACGTCTGCGCCGCACTTCTCCGCCATCTGCAGCCGCAGGGGGGAGACATCAACGATGATCGTCTTCGCTCTAGTGCGCGCTTTGACGTTTTGCAGGTATCCGATACCGATCATCCCGGAACCGAAAATAGCTACTGTTTCGTCATCTTTTGGTTCCCGAAGATGAAATGAGTGGGTGGGGTTGCAGAAAGGCTCGAGTGTGGCTGCAGTTTCATAAGACAGTCCGTCTGGCAGTTTGTATAGGTTTTTCAGCCGTTCGCCATGCACTTCGATGTACTCGGCCATGCCGCCCTTGTTGTGCACACTCGCGACTCTGTCGCCAAGTGCGAAACTTTTCACCTTCGGCCCGGCCTCCACGATCTCACCGGTAAACTCGTGCCCGATGATTCTGTAATCATCAATCAGTTTTGTCGAATCTTCGGTGAGAAGGTCCGAGTTGTACACATGCATGTCGGATCCGCAGATCCCGCACGCTTTCATTTTGATGATGACACCGTCGGGCTCCAGGTCAGGTTTTTTTACGTCCACGATCTGTATGTTTTTCTTTCCGAAGAATGCAGCAGCTTTCATCGAATCCCTCACCTTGTTGCAAAAATTATGTTCTCGTAAATATAATTGATTTCACTGAAAAGGATAAGAAGTTTTTCAAACAACAGCGCCGGTGGCCTGCTGAGCCTGTATTTCTCACAAAATATTATTCCTCAAAATATATCATAGAGATTTTAATCGTTTCTGTTCTGATAATACCTCCCTGGTAACTGGGTTGATGGCCACATAACGACCTTCAACCGGAGTTGTAACCAGATTGCCTTTCGCAACCATGGATCCAGACAAGTGAGGGGCATCCAGCATTCCTTTCCTTACCGCCTTTTCAAGCACCGCAGGATCAGCTAAAGGGTCTTCTTTTCCAAGATTCCGAATTGCTTCTATAATGAGATTTGCTTCTCGAACAAGCTGCTCTTTCCGTTTACTGACCACAGGATCACGAATTATATCCGGCAATCCTTTCAATCCCAGGCGGATTGCACCTCTCACTATCCGACAGCTTTCGATAATCTCTCTTGCACCTGCTGCATGATCTGCTTCACAATAGCTCACAGTATGAACAATATGGGGTTTGAGAGCTATGCCGAATGCAATTGATGCTGACAAATGCCCCATTGCTCGATGTGGGTCCACAGCCATACTCCTCAGCCCAGTGCGTATCTGGCGGAAAGATGTGAAATGACCATCGTGAAGGCTCTCAATCATTTCTATTTTTGCGAGCATTTTGGCCAGGTCCATTGCGGGGCTTGTTTCAGGAGGCGTGTTGAGCATATATTGGGAAATGTAGTATCGAATACCCAATGCTTTGGCATTATATGCTGCTAAAAAGGCAACTGCCACTGCAATGGCATCGTGAGCATCGCGCAGGCTCCATTGATGCGAATCGTTGACCTCCACGGGTATTCCCCGCTCAGCGTACCACCTGATGGTTGCCTGATTTTCACGAATGGCTTCTCCAAGCGGACGCCCCGAGCGTTTATCCAGCTCACTATACCAAAAGAGAGGGATAGCACCCCATGCGATATTAATCAACCTGACACTCATTTCTGCCCATTGAATGAGGTCTCTTGTCCCCGCGTAACATCGAAGAAGAGGGAAGTTTCCACAACGGGTGGCATCGTAAATCGCCCGAAGATCTTCTGGTTTACGAATCGGAACACCGCCCGCACCACTCTCTGTCGGAGGCATATCTACGGAGCGAAAGAAATATTCCTGGGCATTCTGATCCGGGGCTATGCTTACTATGTCCAACTCTTCTGAAAGCGCTATCCGGTGTGCTGCCTCTATTGTCTCCTCTACCGTCTTCAGGCCAAGATGATGCCGAAGTAAAGGAAAAGGCTGCTGTTGACGAATACGTTCCACCAAAGTCTGGGCAAATTGTCTTTTTTTATCGTGGTGTTTTTTATGTTTTAAATAGTCCAGTATGGCATTCTGGGGCTCATCACCAGAAAAGACGGCTTCAAAAAGATTGGTGGCCCGGGCTACTTCTACGACAGGGGGAGTACCGCCAAAAACAAGCCTGAGACCCTTTATCCCCTGTCTTTTGAGTTCTTGTTCAAGTTCTTTAAGAAGCTCCAGGGCAGCTTCCGGAGTCAACCGGTAACTTACCGCAGCGAAGTCACATTTGGTTTCATATATCCGGGAGACGAAATTTTCGACAGGTATAGCCGGACCCATAAACTCGGTCTCGTAGCCGAGATTTTCAGCAAGGCGCAAGAAGTTGAGGATACCTGCCACATGAATACATTTCCCCAGGCAGGCCCCTAAAATCCGCTGTGATTTCATTCTATTCTCCCCTCTTCCACCAACCTGCGAATCTGTCTAACACTGAGGCCTGAAAGTCCGAGACTCTCTATAGTTCTCCCTTCTGCCATGTAGTCACGATCGTGTAGAACACTGGCAAGGTGAATGATCGTCTTTATCGTCGGAACAGACACATTAAAACGGTCGCCTAAGGAGGCGATGGGGACAAGGCTTGTGGGAACGTCTTCAGCGATGTAGCGATGTTCAAGAGTATTGGGAGCTTTAATCCCTCTGTAGCCCTTGTTTGCCTGCATAGCTTCGTAGAGGTTATCCCCGGCTACACCATACGCCTGGTATAGCCATTCTCTGGCAGTAAGAACTCGTATACCTAAAGCCTCTGCTACCTTAACCCGTTCTGAATCGAGCCTCTCCAGAACTTTGGCCACAGAGGGGCTGGCGCCTTCATGATAGTATTCAAAATTTCCCATCCGTTGCTCAATCCAGGCGACATTAAGAACAGTCAAAGCGGGGTGAAACACTGCGCCGATATTACTCAGACTCGTCTCCAACACATTGTCGCCGGCGATAAATTGAGACAAAACCTTCTTGAAAGTGGTAAGCACATCAGTAATATGATAGGCTGGGAAGGTTGCCACTGGAACTGCATTCTTAATCCCAAAAATCCGAACCTGTCCAGGATTAGTAATACGACAGGCGTAGATAAGGGTTTCTGCTTCAGCAAGAAAGCAGTAAGTACTGATCTTCATCTGACGAAGGGTGTTGGCAAATTCCAGCGTTCCTCCTGTTCTTCCGGGGTTCAAAACGACAACTTGTCCGTCGATCAGATGTGGACCAAGGATTCTTGCCATCTCCTTGTGTCCAGTAGCTGGGATCACCACCATTATCAAATCCACTTCGGAGAGTGCCAGTCGAGGATCAGTTGTAACGATATTTAATTTGGCAAAACCATTTACCTCTCCGGTAACCTGAATACCGCCTGATGTCTCGATAGCGGATAGCCGCTCTTCACTTCTGTTGAATAGATTGACACGACAGCCAATGAGTGAGAGATGCCCTGCCATTGCCAATCCACCGTTCCCTGCACCAGCTACACATATCGAGGGCATATCCTCAGGAGCCTCTATTTCACCCAAATTCTCTTCCTGTCGTTTTAAGAAAACTAAAAGATCCCCTGGAGATTCGATCCTCTGTAGACTTGCCAGAAAGCCGGGCATTTTGAACAGGCGTGCTAATCTGCCAAGAATTTTCAATTGAAGGCCTTGCCCATTTACCCTTCCCAGCATGAGAAAGACCCAATTCACTTTCTTTCCATCAATGGCCTGGAAATCAATACCAGTTTGGCTTCTCCCGCAGGCAATCATTGGCTGATGGACAGCGGTAGTACAGACGTGAGGTATAGCAACCCCCTGGCCTATACCAGTACTAGTCCTTCTTTCTCTGGCAATCAAGTCCTTTAAGGCCACATCCGGATGGTTTAATCTCCCTGCATTTTTAAGAGCCTCTACCAGTTCTGCAAGGACTTCTTCCTTGGTTCGCCCACGGAGTTCCATCACTATTGCATTCTGGACGATGATTTCATGAAGTCGCAAAGCTCATCACCTCCTATTTCTGTCTGTAGCGTTTTATGGCCGTTTACAACCGAAGCCGGTTCCCCCACGTTAGTCGTTTAGCCGTAAAATCAACGTAGATCCAATGCC
>CAZOWM010000031.1:37908-40942 GCA_964583615.1 uncultured Spirochaetota bacterium
CCAATGCCCTCTGTAAGATATGATCAATTGTAATACTGTGTGATTCGTTGAAAACCGATTCTTGCTGGTGAAGAATCTGCCTATTGGCTTCTTTGTTTTGTTGCTTTAAAAATGGAATTAAACTGGAGATCTGCACCATTGGGAAGAAATAATCTTACCTTTACAAAGAAATTTACACAATCTGGTTGATACTACCGAGCATTCCCGGGCGCTTTTGCAAGAACTCACGTATGGCCATAGAAAATAATTTACTTCGTGAGACCTCCATTTTCTTTGCAGCTTACTCAATTTTTTCAAACAACGCAGCAGGGACTGAAATTACGATTTTCATGTAATAGTGTAACCGGAGTAATACCAATGATCAATGTATAATTTTTGCTTGAAGAAAAATCATTCTCGAATGACACATTCATATAATTCATGAAAAGGAATCAAGATTGTTCTTACACCCTACAGAGCTCAGAATCTATAAGACCTAAGTCTAAATAGTATGAAGCTGAGCGCTTGTAGATTCTATTTTTGTTGGCATTAATAGTATTCAAAATAGGCGCAATCGGTGCCCATCAAACCTTGTAATGAGATATTAGTACGATTTTTCTTGATATAGTTTTTGGGCATAGTATAATCAGTGAAAACAATCGGTGTTATCTCCATCAGGCGAAAAATAAAATTTGCCTATCAAGCTGACCCCTCTATACCGGATTTTTTGTACCGAGTCTTAATGAACGGGCACATATACCGTGAAAAACCTTTTGCACAGGGAGGGAAGGAATGAAAATCGGCATGTTCACCGCCAATTTCCTAGACAGGGATCTGGAATCGGTATTCAATATGATGGCAGAACACGGGTACGAGGCCGCTGAGCTTCCGGCATTCCATGGAAACGGTCACCTGGACATCGACGAGGTGCTGAAACCCGGCGGGGCAAAGAAGATCAGGGACCTGGCAGCAAAGTACCGCCTCGTCATATCGGCACTGAGCAACCACCCCGAAGGCCAGCTCGTGCTGGGTCCTCACACCAGCGACACCGATTCCCTGTACCCGGGGAACCCTGGGGCGAGTGCTGCTGAGAAAATCAAGTTCGGCATGGAGCGTATGAAGCAGACAGCCCGGGCGGCGGCAGCCCTGGATGTGCCGGTGGTCTGCGGGTTCATCGGGTGTGAGAAATTCAGCCGCTGGTTTCCATGGCCCTACCCCCAGGGATGGGACGAGATGGCAGAGGACTTCGTCAACAGATGGGGGGAGATCCTTGACGTTTTCGCCAGGGAAGGGGTGCGCTTCGCCCACGAGCCCCATCCCAACGAGTATGTGTACAACGTGGAAACTGCGGTCCGGAGCGTGGAGCTGATGGGCGGACGGCCGGAGTGGGGATTCAACTTCGATCCTGCCAACATCATCCTACAGGGGATCGACCCGGTCATCTTCGTGCAGGAATTGGGAGACCGGATATTCCACGCCCACGCCAAGGATGGAGAGATTGTGGAGCACAACGTTCGCCGGTCCGGGCTCCAGCCTACCGGCAAGTGGAACCGGATCGACCGGGGATTCCGATTTAGGATACCGGGGTGGGGCTCTGTTCCCTGGAAGCGGGTACTCACCGAGTTCGTACTGAAGGGATATGACTATGTGCTGAGCTATGAGCACGAGGACGTGGTGATGAGCCGTGAGGACGGCCTGGAAAAGACCATCGGCTACCTCCGGCCCCTCATCATCAAGGGGAAGTACACAGGCCGGGGGGACAAGCTCTTCGAATAGCAGGCACCGCCGGCGAAAATACATAAGTTCTCCAAGGAGGGGAATATGAGTCAAGATACCGTACTGTTCAGCAGCATACGGATCGGGAACAAGACGGCGCACAACCGCATTGCTTTCAACGCGATGGAGTGCAACGATGCAGACAAGCAGGGGAACCCCAGCGATCTGACTCACCGCCGCTACAGGCGGTGTATGGAGGGAAACCCCGGGGTCATCGTGGTGGAGGCGATAAGCGTTATCGAGGAGAGCAGGGGGCGGCTCAACCAGCTTATCGGCTCGAAGCAGAACCAGGAGGGGCTTTCCAGGCTGTTTTCCGAGATGAAAAAAACGAACAATAAGCCTGTCATCCTCATCCAGCTGACCCATTCGGGTGAGCTCAGTGAGCCAGGTTTCTCCAGAAGGGTGTGCGTCAAACCGCTTCTCGGTTTCGGCGGGGATCTTCTGACCGAACAAGAGGCCGAAAGCATCATCGACAGGTTCGTCGAGTCCACCAAAGTCGTCCATGATGCAGGCGCAGACGGAGTGGACGTCAAGCTCTGCCACGGCTACATTGGTTCCCAGTTCCTGCGGCCCTACAACGACCGGAAGTGGAAGTACGGCGGTTGTTGGGAAAACAGGTCACGGTTCGCCTACCAGATCTACGAGCGGATCGCAAAGGAGATCAACGATCCGGACTTCATCGTGGGATCAAAAATATCGGCGTGGGAGGGTTTCCCGGGAGGATGCGGAACTGCTGGCCCCGACACCCCGGTGATCGATCTGACTGAAACCCTGGATCTGGTCAAAGGCCTGGAGGAGCGGGGGGCAAAGTTCATCATCCAGTCAGCAGGCAGCCCTTCGATCACCCTGGCCCTGTCCCAGCCTGATCGTGACCTCCCGGACTACGCCTACCTGCACATGAGCTTCCAGCACGAAATCAAAAAAGTGCTGAAGCCCGAGACGGTGCTGATCGGCTCAGCCTACTCGGTGTTCAGGAACGGCCAGAACAATTTCCTGGCAGTCAAACGCGAGGAGAGCTCCTTTGAATACTGGGCCAACAAGAACATCCGCGACGGGATCGTGGATATGGTAGCCGTGGGGAGGCAATCGCTTGCCGACCCTCTCATGCCTGCAAAGCTGCAGGCAGGAAAGAGTGACCAGGTGAACTGGTGCACGGTCTGCGACAACTGCATCGAGTTCCTCATCAGGCAGGAGCCGGTGGGATGCGCAACCTACCAGAAGGAGTACGCAAAACGGCTTCAGGAGATCCGCAGGGAGAAGGGAAGGCTCGAGGAGAAGC
>CAZOWM010000032.1:0-3621 GCA_964583615.1 uncultured Spirochaetota bacterium
GGATCATCCACATTAAGGAGACAGTCGAGCGTTTCATTGAATGTGGAGACTACTCAAAAGGTATCGCACGGATTAAGTGTACCAATCCGAACTGCGGCCACGAATATTTCCGTCCTTTCGTCGCTTCGCTCAAGGAGGCATGCAAGAGCTGGTATCTTTGCCCAAGCTGTAACCAAAAAAGGCTCCTGCTGTTCTCGGAACACCTCTCAGAAAACGTACTCCCGAAGCTCCTTCGGCCGTATTTCAAATATGACAGGAACCTCTTCGAAGAAGTTACAAAGATCATGTTTTCCATCATACACAATTACTACATCGAAGCAGTAAAAACGACAGTAAAGACAGGAGTTGTCGTTTCCTATCAGTAATTTTAATCTTTAAGTTTAGGATATTTTTGATAAATCAATAGCATTTACCATGTTTATACTTTGTAGAAACGCTCTCTTTTTCCACGGAGATGTAAAGCGTATCTTTATAAACCATTCATTTTTCTTAAATAAATATGTTTGGGATATTAATTCTCGTTGTTTAGTATGAAATTTGCTGACGAAACCGCAGCTAGAATATAACCCTTCAATCCCTGCTAAATATGAATACATAAATTCGCTCGCATCCATTTTTTCCTCAAAGAATATTGCGTCAGGGTGTATTGTTCGAATTGCGGAATTTACATTATATAACTCTTCTTCTAAAGCAATTTCAGAACCATCTGCATTCTTTGCAGGATATAAATAAAAGGTTGCTTCCACGGGACCAGGTCTATCCAAATAATAGCCAACACTGATGTCATAGCATTCATCATCAAAATTTTGAATATCTCCACGTTGAAATTTTTCTAGATACATAGGAAACACTGCGCCTGAGTGGGAATGGATCAACACTCCCTCATTATCGATTACAAATCCCGCTGGAACGTTTCTAGGGTGATATATTTGTTGCGTGGTTTGACAGCTGAAGCATAGTCCCACTATAATCGTGAGTATTATCAAAAATGATATGGACTTCATGTAATCACCCCCGTTGGTATATCATTCCTCAAGAATGGCCACCTTGATACAGAACTGTTACTGGTGTAGAGTTTAGCGATGGCGAGGAATTGTCACTGTCCTGCACCCGCTTCCTTCAGAAGTGTGACAACCTGGGAGTGTTCTGCACGCGAGGCAATAGTTAACGCTGTTTTTCCCTCGTCTGTCGGTGTATTGACATCTGCACCTGCGTCTATGAGCAATCGGACACATTCGACATCGCCGCCTTCTGATGCATACATCAATGATGTCCAACTTCGCCAGCCCTTTGTATCAACGTCCGCTCCCGCCTCAATGAGAAGCCGGACAATCTCTGCATGACCATGTTCGGAGGCGTACATCAATGCTGTGCGATTATTAAAATCTTTCGCCATCATTAAAGCTATGAAACTCACTAATGCATCTTCATCGGAATCACTACCAGGAGAAACTACCTGAACTGTATGAGTCATAACATTCACATCTGCACCTTCCTCTATAAGAAGCTTTACAATTTCCACATCGCCCTTCGACGATGCGATCATTAATGGAGTACGTCCCACATCATCCCTCTCATTGACATCCGCCCCTTTATCGATTTTTTCCTCAATCTTACTATACTTACCTTTCTGTGCTGGTTTTATTAAGCTTGGTGTCGTGGCACAGCTGTTAGTAATAATTAACACGGCGGAAACAAGAATTAAGATTGATACTAACGTTCTAGTCTTCATTTTCGGCCTCCTTTTGATATTTTTATTACTAACTCGGTGCAATAACTCGATGTGTAACTTAAGAGACTTTCAACTACTTAACTGTTAAAAGAAATCATTCAGAGTTGTTAAAAATATTTTTTATCGACCTTATAAATACCGTTAAATGGGGAAGCAAAATAAACTTACTGAGGCAGATAAAGATGTGTTTAAAGTTAGGTGAGCGCTTGAAACAAAATAACTACATGTAAGTTTATAAGGTCAATATACGATGGGATGATAATTACGATAGCTGTAAGCTGTAATTATCAAAGAACTATTTAAAACCGATTAAACTTTTGTTGATATTATTTACTATCTTATACTTATTCTATTTTCTGTCAAGATTTTCGAATTTGCTGGTTTTATTATTTAATAGATTATAAGGTGGAATTAGAAAACGTATTTTGTGCATAATACTAAGGAGAAGTGCGCCAAAAAAGAATAGAAAAAAACACCTAAATAATACTTGTTTACTAATAGCTGATAGCTCTGGTCATAATAATACGCATTATATTTGATTCCTATTTTCTAAAAAATATCCTTGTTCGGGCAGCATGTTTATAAAGAAGGCTGGCGTTTTCCATCGGTAAGAGCAGTCGGAAATCAATAATGAGCAAATCAGGGGGCTTTTCGCAGAGAGCTTATCCAAAATCGTCGAATCCCGATTTATAAAAATTACTTCAATAATAGATAATTATTCAAACTCGTCCTTAGATTGAGATATAAATACAATGGCTGGTATCCCTACAAAAAACCAAAAAACCGTGGAGGCGATGGTGCCAGCAAGCGCTATGCCCCACTTTTTCCGCTGAATGGAGTAAATACCACCAATTATAGCCAATACTCCAATAATAAGGAAAGGTATGGCGAGTATCCAGAGGATAGTGGTTACGAAATCAGGAACTCCTGGTCCAACAACTTCACTCCCAATAACAACAATGCCGATAGCTAACCCAATAACACTTAGTAGGGCGAAGGCTCCAGTAACTATGTCCAAAATCCCCGCTACCATAGGCTTCCATGTCTTTTCCATTTATCTCCTACTTTTTGTTATTTAGTTTGTTACCAACAAGGTGTAATAGCCAGATGTAATTTTATTGTAAACCCGTAATCATCTCATTACAATAATTACTGAGTTATAGGGCACTTATATTCGGAGTAAGTTATTGGTGGTAGAATCACCTGATCTTTGATTTTTTAAACCTCAAAATAGCACCTACAACAGCAACTATTATTCCTATAATAGTTCCGCCTACCTGCTTATAACCAAAACCCTTATAAACAACACCATCCAAGTTCCCAATCCTAGTTAAGTCAGCAGTTGCTGAAATGAACAAAATCACTAACCCGATCGTCAATATAGCAAGTCCTGTTGTTTTCTTTACTGACATAATTATAATCCCCTTTCTTGGTCGTATTATTTCTCCAGTGTTAGAATGTACTAAATACACCTTCAGACCACATGCTCCTTATAACCGTATCCTTTCACAGCCTTCTGTCTCTGTTCTGGCGTGGGGATTCGTGGCACAGGCTGGGAGACGGCAACTACGTTCTTTTTGAGAGCAGCGCAGCTCCCGGCCATCCACCGACGGTGCTTGAACTGGTCAAGTAAACCCGGTGAGAAAAATGCGTGTATATGGATTACAGCCTTTCGTGTTCTCTGCACCACTGCACAGTATTTTTCATGCCGTTTTCAAGCGACATTGAAGGGCTGAACCCGAAATCCCTGAATGCCCTGGTACCATCGTAAAGCGCGTAGTTGTTCCTCAGTTGCAGTATATTTCGCCGTGTGAAGAGAGTTTCGGATCCACACGTACGTGCACGGACTTCCGAAAGAAAGGCCATAGACATGATCAGAAAATGGGGGA
>CAZOWM010000032.1:3721-39991 GCA_964583615.1 uncultured Spirochaetota bacterium
GAAAGCATATCGTCTTCTCTCGGGCCCAGAATATTGGAGGGCCTGATGATGACCCATGCAGGTTTATTTTTGTATTCCTGGACAGCGCGTTCTGCAAGCAGTTTTGTCTTTCCGTAATCTGAAACAGGGGAGCATGGGTCTGATTCATTTTTCAATCTCCCTTTTACCGAAGGGCCCGCTGCAGATATACTGGAAACGTACACGAATCTCTTTACATCAGAGTTTGTTTCCGCGCACACATCGATGAGGTTCTTTGTGCCTGTAGTATTCGCCTGGTAGTAGGTTTCCCAGTCTGATGCCTTGATCTTCCCGGCAAGGTGATAGATGTAGTCTGTTCCCCTGACTGCATCATACAGAGTCGATTTTTCAGAGCAGTCTCCGTAATGATACGTGATGTCGAGACCGCGTATCCACCGGAGATTACTCGTCGTTCTGACCAGGCAATGAACTTCATATTCCCGCGAAAGCAGATATTCCACAAGGTGGCTCCCGATGAAGCCGTTTGCTCCTGTCACAAGCGCTTTCATCAGATCAGTCCTTCGTCAATGTTCAAATCTACCACGGAATCGAGATGTCAACAAGTTGTAATGTTGGAGATGGCTGCGCATGGGGTATGTTATTTCACAGGTCTTATCGATCACTGGAGGTGGGAAGTTCCTCGATCATCTCTTTTTTAATGTCTTTTATCGTTTTCGCACCGGCAACGAGCATCGCTTCTCCGAGCTGGTTTTTTATCCTGTCGAGATAGAAACACACTCCGTCCTCCCCTGCTCCGGCAAGAGCGATGAAAGCAGGTCTTCCGATGAGTACGAGATCTGCTCCGAGGGAGATCGCTTTGAACACATCTTCACCGCTCCTGATGCCTCCGTCGACGATGACGAGCGCGTGTTCTCCCACCGCGCTCCTGATGCATGCGGTTTTTTCGATTCCCGAAGGGAGGTATTCGAGCACGCGTCCTCCTCTATTGGATACAACGACGCCTTTTGCACCCGCTTTGAGCGATTGAACCGCGTTTTTCTCGGTCAGAATCCCTTTCACGAGTACAGGCAGCGGACTCGACTCGATCAGGTTTGCAAGCCATGTTTCATTTATGAACGCAGCGCCCATGCTGTCATTCATTTCAAAAGTGAGACCGCACAGTTTTGCACCCGCTTTAAATGCGCGCTCGATGTTCATTCGTGTGACCCGCTCTCCGTGGTGGGGATTGAAAAATGGGATTCCGTGGCCATAGACGTCGGCAAGCGGCTGGATAACCGTGTCGATACTATCGCTTTTCCCCTTCTCCCGCTGGGAGATGCATCCGATGCTCCCCGCTTTTTTTGCCCCCCTGAGAAGAGCACTGTTGTATTCATCCTCCGTGAAGACACCGTTCATGTTCAGCCTGATGTTTGAAATCGGGGCCGGTAAAACAGGGAGATCCACGGGCATCCCGAATATGGTTGTGCCTGTGTTGACATTATCCATGCTTGAAAGCAAATCCGGAATAACGACAAAACGTTTCAGATATTCAAGGCCTCTCTGGAAGCCCTTCCCGCTTCCGCGGGACCCGATTCCCGGGTACCAGCCGGCACATTCAATTCCGTTGCACTCCCGGCACACGGAACAGACTCCCGATAACTTTTCGAGCGCATTTTTCCTAATCAGTCCTTCGTTGAGTTCACCTTCGCTTCCGAGAACAATCCGTACGGTCTTCACGCCGAGATTTGCGCTGGCAAGCGCCTCCTCCCGTGAATTACCGACAGCGATCACATTACCGCATTTTTCGACATTGCTTGTGGGAATGTGCACGGTTTCTCCGATTTCACAGGTTACAAATACGTTTTTTACCCCCTTCAGAGACATGGCCTCCTCTACCCTATCAACTGTCCGCACCACACCTGAACCGGGGATAATTGCCCTTTCGACGGAGACTCTGCGGTATTTCGGCCTGAGATCACCGGGAGGATTTCCGAGTGCGATCTGAATGGCAGCCTGAATGAGGTTGACACCCGTTGAGTAGGGATAGGTATATGCGGACATAAAGCCCCCGGACAGACGCGAGGCGATTTCACCGACCATCGCCCCCCTTGAAGTGAGCTTTATGTCTCCTTTTGCCG
Organism: uncultured Spirochaetota bacterium; assembly: GCA_964583615.1. Lineage (GTDB taxonomy): Bacteria > Spirochaetota > B62-G9 > B62-G9 > DRHN01 > CAZOWM01. The sequence continues at coordinate 5,818 of CAZOWM010000032.1, forward strand.
CTCCGATCTCTATACCGAGTGCACGAATCCCATTTTTAAAAACCTCGATCCCGTCGTTTACCAGTTTCTCGGAAAGATTTGTCGGCATGATATGGCCGGTCTCCACAAAATAGGGAGGAAATTCGATGATCCTGTCTGCAACTCCGGTTATATGTATTTCGCCGTTCCATACGAGTGCGTCGATGCTGAGCTCTGGACCGTCCATGAAGGACTCGCAGATTATTTCTCCCCGCGGTGTCGCGTTTTTCGCCCGTTCATAAGCGAATCTGACAACCTCAGGCCCCTTCACCTTCATGACGCCCCGTGCACCCATATTATCAGCGGGTTTGATCACGAATGGATACCCCAGCTCCCGTGAAGCTTCCATTACATCGTTGTAGGACCAGCATGCATGGAACTCGGGTTCCGGGATTCCGTGCTCCCTGAGCCGACGCCTCATTTTTATCTTGTTCGTGGTTGCCTCCGCAACATCGATGCGGTTTCCTGGAAGATCGAGGGCGTGCTGCACTGCGGCAACGGTGAGTGAGGCATCGGTCCCCACTGTTATGACTCCGTCGATCCTATGAGTTTTTGCGAATTGTTTCGCCACGCGCACCGTACCGTCCACGTCTCTCGTGCTCATGACGATGGGAAAGTCAGCGAGCTTCATTCCGTAGGCGTTTTTATTGTAATCAGTGACTGCAGTCTGCAGCCCCATCTCTTTTGCAGTCCGAATCGCGGGCGCCTGAAGGATACCAGCCCCCACGATGAAAATGACCTTTTCCATCTCCATCTCCATTTCCGTTCCTATTTGAAATATCGAAATATAATGGGATTAGATTAGTGAATGGGGACTCAAACAATCGGCGTTCCTACTCTGAAAGAAGTCGCTTTCAGAAGGGAAACGAGATTGTCCTCTTCGTCACGGATTTCGATGGTGTAACTCCCCGTGCTCTTCCCTCTGTGCCGCTCCGAGCAGTACGCGGTCAGGATCACCCCGGGAGGGACCGCTTTTATGAAACTGATGCTCATGTCGAGCGCAACGGCGAGTTTTCCGTGACTGTTGCTCGCGAGCGCAAACGCGACATCCGCAAGTGAAAAGAGAACGCCTCCGTGACAGTATTCTGCTGCATTTAAATGCTCCTCTTTGACTGTCATGCGCACGGTCGCGTTTCCCCCATCCAGCGCACATACCTCCATTCCGAAATGCCTGAGGAGCCTGTCCTTTTCCTCGAGAAGTTTTTTGACCCTTTCACTCGTCCGGTCTGCCATGTGCTCTCCTTTTTCTCTTTCTGTGCGAGGGCTGTGGAACAGATAAATTTTGCTTTGGCCCTGATATTCATTATGTTAGTATAACATTTCCACGTTTAAACCGCTTTAGAAAAAGATGAAAATACTCGTGTGTATGAAACAAGTCCCTGACACCCAGAAGGTAAAGATCGACCCAGTTAAAAACACGCTGGTCCGGAAAGGCGTTCCCAGTATTACAAACCCCTTTGACGAGAGCGGCCTTGAGTGCGCGCTGGAAATACGTGAGGACGCAGGCGGTGAGATCAGCGTCCTCAGCATGGGGATCCCGGATTCGGAGTGCATTCTGCGCGACGCGCTCTCTCTCGGCGCGGACAGGGCGTTTTTGCTCACAGACCGGGCGTTTGCCGGGGCGGACACTCTCGCCACATCATATACCCTCAGCATGGCAATCCGAAAGATCGGGCCTTTCGACCTGCTCGTATTCGGAAAACAGGCAGTCGACGGCGACACCGGCCAGGTGGGCCCAGGCGTGGCTTCCATTTTGGAGTATCCGGTCATTACCTTTGTGACCGGAGTGCGTGCTATTCAGAGGGATCGTATCGTGGTTGAGCGCATGATAGACTCCGGGCGCGAAATTGTGAGCTCTGGATTTCCGGTCGTGCTCACCGTGGTGAAGGCAAAGAAACGGCTGCGTATACCGCGGCTCACCACGATCATTGACAGTTTCGGTACACAAGTTGAGCGGCTCGGAGCAGATGATATTGACGCTGATAGTGCCCGGTGCGGGCTGAAAGGTTCACCGACCCGGGTGAAAAAGGTGTTTTCCCCCAAAAAGCACACCAGCGTGCACTATTTGGAAGGAAGCACAGCCGAAAAGGCGAAAACACTCATCGGGATGTTCAGAGAAAAAGGCATCATCTCCTGAAAAAGAAATGAAAGACCAAAACATGGACACATCGGATATATGGGTACTGGTGGAAAGAAGAAACGATTCTGTGCATCCCGTGTCATTTGAGCTTCTCACAAAGGGTAGTGAGTTGATCAATGACCTCGGCGGTGAACTTGTTGCCGTCACATTCGGAAAAAGCGATCAGGGCGTACTGCGTCTTGTTGAACAGTACGGAGCCCAGCGGATCTTCGAGATAGAGATGGATCTGGGTCTCGCCGTGTCGCCTGAGGCCATGGCGGAAGCGTTCTGTATGGCGGTAAGTGAACTGCATCCTTCGGTCGTTCTTTCAGGGGCTACCGCTTTCGGGCGTACAGTCATGCCGCTTATTGCTGTGCGGCTCGGGACCGGTCTCACGGCGGACTGTACTGAGCTTGCGATCGATCCGGAAAGAAAACTTCTTCTTCAGACCAGACCGGCGTTCGGCGGGAATATCCTTGCGACTATTGAGTGTCCCGAATCCAAACCCCAAATGGCAACGGTACGGCCGCACGTGTTCAGGATGGAAAAAGTTCTCGCCCCTCCCAGGGCTGAACTCACTCGAAAGATGTACAGGCCTGTATTGAGGAGAGTGACAGAGCTCGTCGAGTCCATCGTCGAACAGGAGAAGGCGGACATCACAGAGGCGGATATCATCGTTTCTGGCGGGAGAGGGCTGGGAAAACCGGAGGGATTCGCACTCCTGAGTCGTCTTGCCGAAAAACTTGGAGGGATGACCGGTGCTTCCAGAGGAGCGGTGGATCTCGGCTGGTACAGCTCGGCATTCCAGGTAGGGCAGACCGGACACACGGTGAGCCCAAAGCTGTATATCGCGTGTGGGATTTCAGGAGCGGTACAGCATGTGGTTGGGATGAAGAGCGCGGAGACGATAATTGCCATAAACGAGGATCCGGACGCACCCATTTTTCAGGTTTCAGACTACGGGATTGTCGGTGACCTCTACGAGGTCGTACCTGCGCTGCTTGAGGAGATTGGTGACGGTGAAAAACGCTGAAACAGGCATCTTCCCGGTAAACCCCAGCCCGGAGGGAATGAAGGTGGTAAAAGGGCGCGACACGGTGTGCAGAGAGTGCGCCGACTATCTCAGGGACGAATCGAACGTGAGGGCTGACGGGGTGGACTCCCTTTTCTTTCCCAGATCGGTGGAAAACATATCATCCATAATACAGGAGGCAGCGGCGCACGGCATGCCGGTTACCGTTTCAGGGGCGCGCACGGGCATCTGCGCAGGAGCGGTTCCAAGCTGTGGAGGGTATCTTGTTTCCCTTGAGAAGATGGCAAAGATCATATCCGTGACCAAGAAGGGCGGTGAGTTCGTTTTGAGCGCCGAGTCTGGCGTGCGGCTCAGTGAGATCGCGAATGCACTCAGAACAAAAGAGCTTGGATCGGCTGATGTGTGCGAGGAGTTTTTCGATTCAAAAAAACACTTCTTTTATCCTCCGGACCCCACGGAAACGACCGCCACGATCGGAGGAACGGTCGCGACCAATGCCTCCGGTGCGCGCACGTTCTACTTCGGCCCCACAAGAGCGTATGTGTGCGGTATGGAAGTGGTTCTGCCGAGCGGGGAGCTTCTGAAAATACAGAGAGGCGACATTCATGAGAAGAACGGAATGTTTCGCGTGCAAAAGCAGAAAGGCCGCCCTCTTGTAATTCCTGCGCCGCGTTATAAGACCCCTCGGACAAAACATTCGGCAGGGCTTTTCTCCGCTCCTTCGATGGATCTGATCGATCTGTTCATCGGGAGCGAGGGTATTCTCGGAATCATTACCAAGGTGAGCGTACGGCTTGTGGAGGAACCCGGTATGATCTATGGAAGCGTGGCGTTTTTCAGAGGAGAGGGGGATGCGATCCGGTTCGTGCAGAAAGCCCGCAGTGAGAGAAAAAAACCGCTCGCACTCGAGTATTTTGATAGAGAGGCGCTTCTCCTTTTGAACAGGGCACGATCCCAGCAGGGGCCCACATCGGAAATTCCTGAAATAGAGGAGTTTGGGGCGGCAGTGTATTTCGAGTCTGTCGTACCGGGGCATGACAGCACAGACGCACGCATACAAAAAGACCTCTGCAGATGGGAAGAGCTCATTCGGGATTCAGGAGGAGACCCATCAGTGGCGTGGGGTGCGCTCACGCTGCGCGACAACATGCGGCTGAAGAGCTTCAGGCATGCTGTGCCTGAAATGATCAATGCAATAATCGCGAATAAAAAACTTTCGAACCCAAATATACACAAGGTCGGAACAGACATGGCGGTTCCTGACCTGCATCTTGAAAAGATCATGCACTACTACCGAAGCGTGCTCGAAAAGGAGTCCCTCTTTGCAGTCACGTTCGGGCACATCGGCAACAACCATCTGCATGTGAACATGATCCCCGACTCAGACCGGGAGCTCGCACGGGCCAAGGAGCTGTACAGGATGTTTGCGGAGAAAGCGGTGCAGCTCGGAGGTTCGGTGTCTGCCGAGCACGGAATCGGCAAGCTGAAAAAACCCTATCTCGCAATTCAATACCCTGCACGGTATATCGAACAGATGCGTGCGGTGAAGCAGGCGGTAGACCCGGACAGCCTCATGAATCCCGGAACGATGGTATGAGACCGCACTCTTATTCCTGAAGTGGCATGAAATTCCTTGATTGTCACATTTTATTTGTTTAGATTTAGCGAAAAAATATAAAAGGGTCAAGGGCGATGAAGCTTTCCTACAGATGGCTCTCGGAGTTTGTGAAAATCGACGATATCGAACCGGAGAAGGTGGCGTTGCAGCTCACAATGTCGACATCCGAGATAGAAAATGTTGAAGAATCGGGGGATGATCTCGAAAAGGTGGTGGTGGGGAAAATCCTCCAGGTGAAGGCACACCCGCACTCTGATCATCTCTTTTTGACGAAAATCGATGTAGGAAATGAAATCCTGGACATTGTGAGCGGGGCACCGAACACAAAGCAAGACACCCACGTGCCGGTGGCGCTCATCGGTGCCGTTTTACCTGGTGGAACCAGAGTGCAAAAGACAAAGCTGAGGGGGTATCTGAGCTGTGGTATGGTGTGCTCGGAAAAGGAGCTCGAGATAAGCGAAGATCACTCCGGGCTCTGGATCCTCGACCAGGAAAATGTGGGCGGTCTGAAACCAGGTGAGCGCATTTCTTCTCTCTTTCCCACAAGGGATTTCATCATCGAAATTGACAACAAGAGCATCACGAACCGACCTGATCTCTGGGGTCATTATGGATTCGCCCGAGAGTTGGCCGCTGTGTACGGGAGAGATCTTGCTCCTGTGTACCCGCCTGATGTCATGAACATGGTATACGGTGCGAAGGGCAGCGAAGGGATTGAGATCCAAATCGACGACCCGTTGCTGTGCCCGCGATATACGGCGCTGATCGTGGGAGGAATAAAGATAAGAAAGTCCTCCTTCATGGTCAGGAGAAGGCTTTATACTCTCGGTGTACGGCCCATCTACAATATCGTGGATGTAACGAACTACGTCATGCTCGAAATCGGCCAGCCGCTCCATGCATTCGACGCTTCACAGATCGCACAGGAAAAGATCATCGTACGACGGGCGCGAAAAGACGAAAAAATAACCACTCTTGACGGAGTGCAGCGGGAGCTTTCCGAAGACACGCTTCTCATTACCGACCCGGTGAAGTCGGTCGCAGTTGCCGGAGTAATGGGAGGTCTGAACTCCGAGATAAGTGATGCCACGGAAAAAATCATTATCGAGGCGGCGAACTTTCACCCGACGAGCATCAGGCGTACCGCGGTTCGCCTTGGATTGCGTACCGAAGCGTCCAACAGGTTTGAGAAGAGTCTGGATCCGGAACTGACTGTGCTCGGGATCGTGGGGTCAATGTACAGGATCAAGCAGGAACTTCAGGATGCATTCGCACTCTCACCGCTTTTGGATCGAGACCTTTCCGAAAAGAAAAATATCCGTATTCCCCTGGACATCGGATGGGTTTCCAGGCTCCTCGGTGAACAGGTGGAGAAAAACAAGGTTGTGAGCATTCTGAGCTCGCTTCAGTTCGGGATTGAAGATGCCGGCGGGGAGCGAATTACAGTCACTGTGCCTTCATTCAGGGCCACAAAGGATATCTCCATTCCCCAGGACCTTGTCGAGGAGGTGGGGAGAATACACGGATATGGAAACATCGAACCTCGACTCCCGCACATAGAAGACGCCCCACCTCTCAGGCACCCCATTGTTCGCTTTGAACGGAGAATGAAAACACTGATCGCCGAGCGGCTTGCAATGACGGAGGTGTACACCTACTCATTCCAGGAAGACAGAGACATCGAACGATTTTACTCTACTGCAGATTCCTTTGTCACACTGCAGAATCCGGTGAGTACCGCTCTATCACGTCTTCGAAGGAGCCTGATCCCGGGGCTCTTTGCGCTTGTTGAGAGAAACATCGCGTTTCGCAGCGAATTTGCGATTTTTGAGATAGGCTCAGTTTACGTTCCAAGAAACAAAGGAGAAGTTACGCAGGAAAAACGGTATCGAATCATCAGAGATGGTGTAACCCTCCCGGATGAACGGTGCATGGCTGCAGGGCTCCTCCTGCGGCGAACCGGAAAGCACTCTGTGTTTTTTGACCTCAAGGGAAAAGTTGCGGCACTCCTTCAGGCGCTCGGCCTGTACGAGGTGGAATTTCTCCCCTTCGAGTCAATCGACAAATTTGAAAAGCGGTACAAACTCTCAAATCTCGGAAATCTGCAGATGTTCCACCCTGGAAGAAGGGCGCTCATGACGATCGGAGGTTCAGCCTTCGGGATGATCAGTGAACTGAATCCGAAACTCCTGAGGGACGCAGGGGTGGATTTCAACGAGCTGCGTGCCGCGGTTTTTGACATCGATCTCGATATTCTGCTCTGGATTGTTCAGGAGGCGGAGTCAACGAAAAAATATCAAAAACTCCCGAAATACCCTGAAGTATCTCTCGCTCTTGCCGTGGTGGTTGACGAATCAGTGTCGGTCCGGGAGGTGCATGATTTCATTCTGTCGCAAGAGTTCGAAATCGACGGTGTTTCCTCACGGCTGATGGAGCGGGTGGAGCTCTTCGATATCTACCGGGGCAAACCGCTCGCGGAGCATACCAAGAACCTCGCCTTCAATCTTTTTTACAGACGGAATGATAGAACGCTCACTGAAAAAGAGGCAAACCTCGTTCACGAGGAACTGGCACAACGGATTCGCGGTCATGGCTGGGAACTCAGGTAAAAAATGGTCGAATTCTGTTTTCCTCCTTCATGTAAGAAATTATTGTAATAATAAAATCAATTTTACTCCATATTTCAGAAAGGAAAAGGAATCATGGAACGTGTTTCGAGAAGAACATTCATGAAGCTTGCGGGTGCTGCTGCGGGAGTGATTGCATTTACCCCCCTTCGCTCGATCTTCGCAAAAAACGATGTGGATTGGGTGTCGGTTGGGCCTTTAGAGGAGTTCAAGGTGGGAGATCCTGTACTCGTGGAAAAGGGTCTGGAAACCCCGGTCATCGTCTTCAGAGAGCTGGACGGTATCAAGGCTCTGTCTGCTGAGTGTACGCACAAGGGGTGCACGGTCAGGGTAAGGAAAAACGGCATCTACGCATGTCCGTGCCACGGATCGCAGTTCGAGTATGATGGAACGGTAATAAAAGGCCCTGCACAGAGGAATTTGAAACAGCTCATGGTGAAGATTTCGGAAAAAGGTGAACTGCTTGTGAGAATATAGGAAAAAAAAGGGGCCTCTATAAGGCCCCTTTTTTTGAACTTACTTTACCTTTATCTCGAGCAGCTTCGGTTTTGCAGCTTCGGTCTTCGGCACGTCAAGCGTGAGAAGGCCGTTTTTGAACTCTGCCGAGATCTTTTCAGAATCTGTGTTCTCAGGAAGAACGAAAGACCTGCTGAAGCTGTAGCTTCTTCTTTCCTTCAGCACGTAATCCTTTTGTTTTTCCTCTTTTTCATCTTTCTTCTTTGAGGAAATGGTAAGGAGGTTTCCCTCCACCTTTACCTCAATGTCCTTGTTGGTCATTCCGGGAAGCTCGATCTCCATCGAATAGCCTCCCTCGTTCTCCTTTATGTCCATGGCAGGAGTGGTGTGCCAGGTTTTCGGAAAATCGCTGAAGAAAGAATCGAACACCCTGTTCAGGTCGCCGTCCAAAACACTCATAAATCTTTCCGGTCTGTATTTCACAAGATTCATACTATCACCTCCATTGAGTATCATCATCACTATTATTAATGCATAAAATGTGCCATATTTACTTTCAATTTAATTTCAAGCATAAATAGACTTACAGCGAATAATTGTCCGGCAGGATTTTGTGAATGTGAAAACGTATCATTTTGACATAGTGTGTAAAAAGTGATATTTATATGTATCTATTTGATACATACTTGCAGAGCGCCATCCTAAGGTCGGAAAATTCTTTACTGCCGATGTTCTATCATTTATCATTGAATGAGAGGAGCCGGGTCATACAGGAGGGCTTCTGCGTGAATACGGGGGGTTTCCCTTTTTTTAACATTGAACATCGATCATCCGATAATGTACACGAGAGAAGAACCATAAAGAAGCCGGTGAGGAGAAGATGGGATTACTCAGCAAGACAGTATCAATAGAGAAAAAAGAAAAGCAGAACAAAAAGTCAGGCGGTCTGCTTGCTCGCGCACTGTCTGAATCAGGGGCGCAAGAGGAACCGTATGACACTGAGATCGAGGAGACATCCACGGAGCATGAGGGAATGGAGGATTCGGAAGCGGAAATCCGAACAGGGGGCGGTCTTCTTCAGCGTGCAAACGTGATGGCGGAGGAGCCTCATGCGGAGGGGGGATTGCTCGGGAGAGCATCGTCTCTGATCCAGGAACAGAGAAAAAAACAGGAAGAACCTTGTCAAGAGGAAGCCCCTTCTATGGAGGAAGTTCGGTCGTTTGTAAGGCCACCTTCAGAGGAAGAATTTCCTTCGGATATATCACGGGCGGGAAAAAGACCAGAAACCGCTGAAGCAGCCGAAGAGGCGGCGGTCATTGAACATGAACGCCTTGAAGAGACGGAAACGACCGCGCCTTCCGGCGCGGCGGCTGAAAAAGAACAGGAGGAACCTGTCTCCGAGAGAGAGGAAAAAACCTTCGCAGTTTTATGCGAACAGGCGGTAGCGGAAGCTGATTCGGTTCGGATTCTTGAGTTGTTCGAGGATGTCGTCAGATCTGAAGGTTACACTTCCTTTTTCAGTGAGGTTTCCGGTGTGTTCAAAGGTCTTGCCAGGGGCAACTCCGTGATTCTCTATATCAGGTCCGATGCGAAGTACAAAGCGGAATACTTCGGTCCGGAGAGCTCAGAGGTAAAAAAGTGTGCAAAAAAGACTTTTCGCATTCAGTCAAAGCTCATCGATATGCTGAAGGAGAAGACCCAGGGAATTCGGTCTTTCTCTCTGAAAGATGATGCCGTTCTCAAGGAGGCCTCTTCATTCGGCCAACTCGATCCGTGGATGCTCATTCCGCTTGGATTCGGAGAGAGGCAGCACGGGTTCGTGGTGGTTGGGAACCAGCCGAAGCGTCCGAGGATAGACACAGATGGTCTCATCATGCTGTCGCACCTTACTGCTCAGATCGTTGTCAGGTATTCGGAAGAAAAGAACCACGCCAAGGAGCTCAGAAGGCTCGAAAAGGAGAGCACTGCACAGGAAAATCTCCTGCGACTTTCGGTACTTCTCGATACGGTACAAGGAGGGATAAAAGAAGCCTTCAAGGTGCTTTGTGAATCGCTTGGAATCGAAGCTGCGGTTTTTTTGAAAGGGTGGTCCGAAAGGGGTAAGATGTCGGTTGTGGAAAGCCTCGGGATTCCGGAAAGAGTACTCAGGAGCTATACCCTTTCGAAGAGTGACAGAGAAATCAAAAGGGTCGTAGAAAATGGCGAGCCTGCGCTTCTCAAAGACGCGGAAAAAAGACTTGCAAAGCTTTCGAAACAGAAGGATGAACAGCTGAAGACATTTATTGTTGTTCCGATACGCTTTGGCGAGGCGGTACTTGGAATTCTCACTGTTCATAGAATGAAAGGAGCGGGGAAAACGCTCCCGAAAGGCGTGAGAACTTCCCTCGCCCACGGGGTAAAGAACCTCATTCCGTTCATTTTACAGGGAGAAAATGCAGGCGTTCAGCCGTTTAATCTTGTCAATGAGTTCCTCCGCGAACGTATCGATCGAGCACGGGAACGGAGGGGTTCGCTGCATTTCATCGTGTTTCTCCTCCACATGGATAAAAATCAAAAGACACATGAGACAAAGGAAGACAGGGCCTTCTTTTTCGACCTGGTTCAAAAGACTCACGAGCTCATCAAGAAGATGGGCGATCCCAGCGGGATACTGACAAAAAGAGTGGACCTCAATAAATCGCTCTTTGTGCCGGATGATATGAATGATGTTGAAGCAGATGAAGTCATAAAAAAGATCAGGCGTGAGTTCGGAAAGATTCTCTATCGAAAGAAAAAGGAAAACAGGTTCACGCTCACCTCACTGATTATAAGGTATCCGCAGGACACCAGGGATCCCCATGAAATCCTGGAAAGGATATACCAAGGAAAAAGTTACTGAACCAATAAGGGATACAGGAAATGCGGTTTTGACACAGCTGAGGAATTATTATGAGGATAACTTTCGAAAAAATGTTTGTTTCATTGAGACCAACTTTCCTGATACCGCCCGCATACTGAAGGCGGTTCTTTCGCCACCTGCTTTCGAGAAGACGAAATCCGGTGCTCTCACCCTTAAAATCGGAGAGATCTATGTGGAATCCAGATACGATCCAAAAAAGAGTGCAGGCATCGTCACGGAATCTGTGGATCCGCGGGTTGAGCATGCGGTTTTCCTGAGCAGCGGGCTCGGATACCACATAAACGAGTTCCTGCGGAAATACAGCGCTTGCTGTACGGTGATCGAAAAAGATGCAGCGCTTTTCCGTGCAGCCCTTCATGTAATCGACCATTCGCTCATTTCCCGTCTCACGCCTGTTGTTGGTGCCGACGTGGAGTATGTGTGTGCGGCGCTCACGGACGTTCTTTCGAAACGGCTGACGGTGTACAGGCACCCACGCGGAGCTACCCTTTGCAGTGCGTTTTATGACGAAATAGAGGAGTTTATCAGGGCCCGGTTGAAAGAGCGTGTGGCATCCTCAGTCACGGAACGCATGTTACACCGGCTGTGGCTCAAAAACATTCTCAGAAACGTGAGCAGGCTGCACCACGGATATTCCGGAACCGAAAGGTGCACAGGTGCGTTCAGTGGGGCTGCGCTCCTCATTGCCTCCGGACCCTTTCTCGAGGACATCGCCGGGGAGCTTCAACGGCTTGGAAGGAAGATACCGCTCATTGCACTTCTTCCGTCGCTTCCTTACCTCCGGAAACTCGGAGTGCTTCCGGATGCCGTGCTCACCACAGATGCGGGTTTTGGGAACACCTACAGGATGATGCGCGGAGTACGCGTACCGCTTGTGGCGACTTTTTCCACTGCGCCTGCAGTGCTGCAGCACTGGAGTGGGCCAGTGTACCTTTTTTCGCACGGCCTTCCATTCGAAAGAAATCTCACCGCTGTTCGTACGAAAAGTGTGCTTGTCCCGATGCAGGGAACCTCTGCCGCTGTGTTGATAGTGCTTGCACGGATGATGGGATTCAGTCCCCTCTTGTTGGGAGGGTTCGACTATGCATACAGGGGAGTAAAGGATCACCATGAAGGGGCAGGATTTGATTCACAGTTTCTTTCGACCCAGACGCGGCTTGCAAACTGGCAGACCGAAGTGGTGGGACGCTGGAGACAGGATCGGCCTGTGAAGCTGAGGAGTACAGGGGGAACTCCTGTGGTTTCAACGCACAAGCTCATGCTGTATAGAGAGTGGATTGAAAGGGAAACTGCTTGCAGCGATCTTTACAGGCTGAACCACGGCCTGCCCATCAGAAACATCAAATACCTCCCTGCGCAGGAAGCACGGTCCGGCGGGCAGGGCGGCAGGCGTATGGGGGCAGGGTCAAAAGATACGGTGCTCGGAAACCCGATCTCTCCGCAGGTGCTTGAAAGCGATCTGCGGCGGACCGCGTCTGTGATCGATGAAATGGCGCACGGCAACGAAAACGCAGTGGGAAACCTGTACGGAATCTTTTATGGAAAGAACGCTGCCGGTCAGCCGAAGAAGGATGTTCTGGAAGACGTCGAGTTCGCAGTCAGGGAGTTTGAACGGTGTTTTTCACGACGGCGCACCTTCTATTCGGAAATGGAATGAAAGTCATCCTCGAAAATACACGGTCCGGCAATAAAAACCTTCTCATCGAGAATCAAGGCAGGCGGTTTTCCATCTATTCGCAGTACGAACCGATTCGCGATGGAGTTCGTTTTTTCGGGCGATACTTCGAGAAGGGTGACGACTGTTACATATTCATCGGACTGGGCCTCGGATACCAGATTGCCCCTTTTCTTGCTCCACCGAATGTGAAAAAGGTGATTGTTATTGAGCCGTCGTATGAGGTGTGGGAAAGGGTGAGGGCGGTCCCGGAGGTACGTGAAATCGTTGAAAACGAGAAAGTGGAACTTTATTCCGGAAGTGAAAAAGAACTCTTTCTCAGGGCTCTCAATGGGCGGTACGAGCTTCTTCTCTATAGCAGAATAAAAGTGCTGGTCTACCGGCCTCTCATGCGCGCGGTCGAACCTCTGTACGCCGAGCTCGAGCGCCGGATCAAAAACGAGATCGACGTGCTGATCGGCGACGGGTTGACAATAGCGAGGTTTGCCTCCAGATGGCTGAGAAACTTCACGAGAAACATCAAAACCGGCTGCAGGATCATGCTCGCATCCTCTCTGTTCAATTCCTGGAGCGGAAGCGTTGTCGTTGCGGGTGCGGGGCCGTCACTTGACGAAGCGCTCGATGAAATAGAAAAGAGAAAAGAACATGTTTTCCTCATCAGCACGGATGCCGCGGTGAAACCGGTTCTCGCACACGGGATAAGGCCGGACCTCATCTGCAGCATGGACCCGCAACCCTGCATCGTTTCCCATTTTGAAAGAGTTCCCGAAGATGTACTTCTGAATGTCCCCGCTGTTGTCAGCGCGTTGAGCCCGCCTCAGGTGTTTTCGTTATTTCGACACAGGTACCTGTTTTTCACGCGTCACCCGACCACCGCTCTGGTCTTGAATGATCGCTGCCAGGGGAGTGCGGTAATGAACTTCGGGTCCGTGGGCTCGCTTGCAGCTGCACTGGCGGTTCGGATGGGGTTTTCCAGAGTGTATCTCGCGGGATTTGACTTTTCTTTTCCAGGCATGCGTGTGTATGCGAAGAACACTTTCTTCTACGACTATCTCCTGAGAGATACTACCCGTTTTTCGACGGGCGTCACATCGGAAATACGGAGCATTTACAGAAGAGGGAAGAAGTGGAAGAGCACTGAATCGCATATACTGTACACAAGCCGCAACCTTTTGAGTTACCTCGAGGAGATGGAAGCGCTCATACGTAGAAGCGCAGGTGAAAAACGAGCGGAGTTTTTTGTACTGCGGAGCGAAACCTACATACGGGGTGCAAGAAAAACCAACAGCCTGTTCACAGACACGAACTGCAAAAAGATTGGTGAAAAGCAAACGGTTAGCACCATCCCCCGGGCCCTCCCGAAGGAAGGGCGCGCACTCGAGCCTCTCATTCTCACTCTTGCATTGCGGTTCAGGTTCTATCAGGGGATACAGGATCCGGATCGAGCGTGGGGAGCGGCGCGCGCACTGTTTGAGAAAAATAACGCATTTGTGTGGAAATAGATCTATCGAGGCGTAAAGTTTGAAATGCTCGGTTCCGATATTTATTGAGTAAAAGTTCGGGGAGAGCCCAATGGACAAAAAGAGAATATCATCGTACAGGGAGACGCAGATAAAAACCGCCTCCCGGGGGCAGCTGGTTGTTCTTCTCTATGACGGGTTGATTAAATTTCTCGACATTGCCCTGGAAAACATCCCAAAAAAGAAGTACGATGCGGTGAACACCAATGTTCTCAAAGCCCAGGATATCCTCACCGAACTCATCCTCTCCCTGAACCTCGACGCAGGCGAAATCAGTACGCATCTGCTGAATATCTATACGTTTTTAAACAATAAGCTCATAGAAGGAAATGTGAAGAAGGCACCGGAACCGTTGCGCTTCGTTCGTTCAATGGCGTGCGAACTGAGGGACGCATGGAAAGAGATCGCGAAGAGGAGCGGAAATCCTGGCCTGGATGAGATGAAAAAGGAAGGAGGGTTCGATATTGCTGGATAGAAGAAATCGTCTCCTCGAAAACATCGATTTTATTAAACGAGCCTACGTAAACCTGATCACCATGAAGCAGCTGGAGTCCGAGGCCTGCGAAAACGGTTCGTATAGAGTATTGCACGAGCTGTCGGAGAGTGAAAGGAGAATTATAGAGGATATAAACGGAACTCTGAAAATCATCGTCCCCGACATTGTATACCTGCGTGGTGATGAGAAAATCAGCAGGGGAATTCGAGAAATCGAAGGCCTTCGGACTTCGCTCATTCAAAAGAGCATGAACCTCAGAGAAAACATCGAGCAGAAAATGTTTACCACGAAAAAAAAGCTCGATCGCCTCTCGGCTGTGCCGAGACCATCCAGAACACCGACACCGGCAATCCTCAATGTCCGTGCGTGAAGGGTAATTTTTACGTTTTTTCTTTTCTCATTTTCTCCACAGGCCCCATCTTTGCTCCGCGGACAATTACATGCACAGCGGACAGGCGGTTTTCTTTTTGATATATCTACAGAATTCTGATATGCTAAGATATCCAAAAGTAGCGAGAGCAAGAATATGGAAAATACCTTGTATATCATAGACGGGCACGGCCTCATCTACAGGGCATATTACGCATTTATAAACCGCCCGCTTCTCACCACAAAGGGAGAGAACACTTCCGCTCTGTTCGGATTCATGCGGATGCTTCTCAGGCTCATTCACGACGAACAGCCCGATTATCTGATCTGTGTGTTTGATGCAAAGGGAAAGACTTTCCGGCACGAACTCTATCCGGAATACAAGGCGAAGCGTCAGAAAGCCCCGGATGATCTTGCGCACCAGGTGGAGGTGATGAAAACAATACTGCCCGCCCTTGGGATCTCCGTACTTGAAGTTGAAGGCTACGAGGCCGACGATCTCATAGGGTCGATCGTCGACAAGGCGGCCAAAGTGCCTGTGAAAAGTGTTATTGTCTCCGGGGACAAAGACATACTTCAGCTCGTTGATGATCGAGTGACCGTTCTGGCAAATAAAAAGGGGATTTCGGAAGTAGAAGTCATGAACCCGAAAAAAGTATACGATACATGGGGTGTTTGGCCACAAAACATCATCGAACTCCTCGCACTCATGGGAGACACATCTGACAATGTGCCTGGAGTAAAGGGTGTGGGGAAAAAGACTGCACAGGAGCTCATTCAGCAGTTCGGAACCATCGACAGCCTCTTTGAACATATCCAAGACGTGGAAAAGGAGAAAATCAGGAATCTCCTCGAGAAGGGCAGAGAGGACGCGCTGTTGAGCAGGCGGCTTGTAATGATTCGGAAGGACGCACCTGTAGATATCAAGATCGAGGATTTTCTTTTTTCAGACTTCCCCAGAAATGAAGGGATTGAGCTTCTGATCGACAGGGAGCTCAACAGCATTGCGTCTGAGCTGAGGGGTTCGCAGATTTCTGCAAAAAAAATTGAATCGGAGAGGGGGAAATACCACCTGATAGCATCAAAGGAGGAATTCACAGCGCTGAAGCAACAAATCATCAAGAAGGAATACATGTCACTCGATACCGAGACAACAGGTAGAGACCCGACTGCAGCAGATCTCATCGGGGTCTCGATTTCCGTAAGCGAAGGGGAAGGGTATTATATCCCAATAATGTCCCATACAGGTCCGTCTCTTGGACAGGAGTTTCTTCAGGCGGAGTTGAAACCATTGCTCGAGGACGCACAAATAAAAAAGATCGGCCAGAACATCAAGTATGATTATGTGATCCTCCTGCGGCATGGAGTACAAACAAAAGGTATTGTCGGAGACACGATGATCGCCGCGTATCTTCTCAATCCTCAGAAGCAGCGGTACAGCCTCGATGATCTTGCAGCCGAGTATCTCGATTACTCAACCATCCACTACGATGAGGTCGTGATGGATAAAAAAAAGACTCTTGCAGACTCCCCCATTGAAAAAGTGACCGAATATGCAGGAGAGGACAGCGATATAGCTTTTCGTCTGGTGCACATTCTTGAAAAAAAACTTGAAGACGAGAAACTGTTCCCACTCTATAACGAGATCGAGGTTCCCCTCCTCGTTGTTCTGGGGAAGATGGAGAACACAGGGGTATTTATCGATACCAAGTATCTGAATCGAATGAGCACGGTATTCAGTGAAGAGATATCACATATCGAAGAACAAGTGTACTCTATTGCCGGTGAAGAGTTCAATATCCGTTCCACGAAACAGCTTTCTGAGGTTCTCTACGGACGGCTCGGCCTGCCTGTGATCAAGCGTACGAAAACAGGAATATCGACAGACGAGTCTGTGCTCGAGGCGCTCTCGAGGGATTATGAAATTGCCCGGCTTCTGCTTCGCCACAGAACACTCACCAAACTGAAATCCACCTATGTGGACTCCCTTCCCCTCATGATAAACTCTCGAACCGGAAAGATACACACCTCATTCAATCAGACGATCGCGGCAACTGGACGCCTGTCCTCGAGCAATCCCAACCTTCAGAATATCCCGATAAGAGAGAAAGAGGGAAGGGCGATCCGCAGAGCCTTTATTCCGCAGGAGGGGTGGGTATTTGTTTCCGCAGACTACTCTCAGATTGAGCTCAGGATTCTCGCTTCACTCGCATCGGACGAAACACTCATCGATACGTTTATGAATGACGGGGATGTGCACAGGGATACGGCGGCGCTGCTCTTCGATGTGGCGCCCGGCGGAGTGGATACCGCTCAACGGCAAGCGGCAAAAACGATAAATTTCAGCATCATCTATGGAATCAGCCCGTTCGGGCTCTCAAAACGTCTCGGAGTTTCCACGAAAGTGGCTTCACAGTTCATCAATACGTACTTTCAGAAGTATTCGGGAGTTAAACACTATTTCGAGCATGTAGTGGAAGAAGCGAAGAAAAACGGGTATGTGCAGACGCTGTTGGGGAGGAGGAGATATATCCCTGAAATTCACTCCGAGAACAGAAACATATTCGATTCCGCACGGAGAATCGCAATCAACACTCCGGTGCAGGGAACTGCCGCAGATCTCATTAAAAAGGCGATGGCGGACATCGACCACGAGCTCGGGAACCGCGGAATGCGGAGCAGAATGCTCATACAGGTGCACGATGAGCTCCTGCTCGAAGCGCCGAGAGATGAATACGATGAGATCGTTACGATTGTGAGAGAAAAAATGGAAACAGCGATCGAGTTTACCGTTCCTCTCAAGGTCAATATATCCGTCGGAAACAACTGGGAAGAGGCGCACTGAGATGATCGTCGGCATTACCGGCAGCTATTGTGCGGGGAAAAACAGCGCGAGTTCCGTGTTTTCAGAGCAGGGATACAGGGTCATAGATGTCGATCGAATCGGGTACGAGGTGCTGGAGCAGAAGAAAGAGGCGATAATCGGCTCATTCGGGGAGGAGGTGATTACCGACGGAAAGGTGAGCAGGGGAAAACTCGGGCGGATTGTTTTCGGCGACGAGGCAGAGCGCAAAAAGCTTGAATCAATCGTCCATCCATTGATGATACGGATGGTGAAGGAGATCTGCAAAAAAGAAAAAGCTGTGGTAATAAACGCCGCGCTCCTCATAGAGATGTGTCTCCACGTTTTGTGCGATTTCGTTGTTGGGATTGCGGTCGAGGAAGAAATCGCGGTAAAACGGGGTGTGAAGAGAGATGGAATCGGCCGCGACGAGGTTTTGAGGCGGATCCGCTCGCAAATCCCTTTAAAGGAGAAATTGCATTATGTCGATATAGTTATAGACAATAACGGGAGCCCTGATGAGCTGAAAAAGAAGGTCGAAAATCTCGTCAGGCGATTGAGTGCCGGGCCGGGATAAATATCCTTGGGGAATCGATTTTTCCTTGAGGAAGGAACATCATGGAAAATGACAGAAGGAGAGAAAAGGAATACTACCAGATCAATCTCGATACCGGAAGAATTTTCTGGATCGCGTTTCTCATCGGTATCGTCGTCATTGGAATCTTTCTCTTCGGATACTACATCGGAGGCGAGAAACTGAAGAACGGTCTGTCCAGTCTCAGTGAATCGGGGTTTTTCAACAAAAAAACCACAACAGTTGAGGTCGAACAGAAGTCCGATGAGGAGTTTCCTCTCGTCGACCTCTTTGAAAAGGACCTGGAGGCAGAGACTCGTTATTTGGAAGTGGAACCGGAACTAAAAGCAGATGAAGGCCTTCAGGACACGTATACACCTGCTCAGGTTCCCGAATATGTATTCGAAGAACCGGCAGAAGAAGAAAAAAAAGCCTATGTGCCCCTTACCCAGAAACCTCGAGAAATCTATCCTTCACCGGCAACAGGCTCCTATTACATTCAGGTTGCTTCGTTTGTGAAAGAGGAAAATGCTGAGGCGCTTGCAGGTCGTCTCAAGAAAAAGCTCTACAAGGTTGTCATCGAAGAAGCAACGGTCGACGGAACCTTGTTTTACAGGGTACGCGTGGGCCCCTTCGAGACGAAGAGCGTTGCGAAAAACACCATGACCGCAATGAAACACCGCTACGACATAAAAGATCCGTTTGTCTTGAAAAAAAATTCCTAGCCGCCTTCTCTTCATTCATATTTCCTCTGTACCGGTTTCGATTGACTGTAAAACGCCCTATTATTAAGTTTAAATCAACGGTAATGAACGGGAGATGTACTAAATGGGCGGCTCCTCCGAGGAATTGAAACGCGATTCACTCAGAAAACCTGCATGGCTTCTGAAAAAGATCGAATACACCGATGAGCGAAGACGGGTTAACTCCATCCTTGGAGACCTTCACCTCAATACCGTCTGCAGGAGTGCGCGGTGCCCGAATCTTTCGGAATGTTACCGGCACAGGCGTGCAACTTTTCTCATACTCGGAGATACGTGCACCCGGAGATGTACGTTCTGCTCTGTGGAGAAAGCATTCGGTAGAGAAATCGATCCTCCTGACCCCGGGGAACCCGGGCGGGTAGCAATGGCGGTGGAGAAGCTCGGGTTGCGGTATGTGGTCGTAACATCCGTCACACGAGACGACCTTGAAGACGGAGGAGCCCGGCATTTCGTGCAAACCATCGAAAGCATCAGGGAAATCGGCGAAGGAATAAAAGTTGAGGTTCTAACCCCGGATTTTCAGGGCGATGAACGGGCGATCGACATGGTGGCGAGAGCCTTGCCTGATGTGTACAACCACAATGTTGAAACTGTACCCCGGCTTTACCCCTCGGTACGTCCGGGGGCGCAATTCGAGCGATCCGTGTACCTTCTCTCACACATTCACGAGCATTACCCGGAAATATTTCTCAAATCGGGCCTGATGGTCGGACTCGGCGAGACGGAGAAGGAAGTCCTCGATACTCTCAGGGCTCTGCGGAAAGCAGGGTGCGATGCGCTCACCATCGGCCAGTATCTGCGGCCGAGTCACTGGAACATACCGGTTCATGAATACATCCCCCCAAAACAATTTTCCTCCTACAAGCGTTCGGCATTGAAGATGGGTTTTCGATATGTTGCGGCCGGTCCTTACGTGAGAAGCTCGTATATGGCTCACGAGGGATACGAATTCCTCAGAAAAAATTAAAAAAATCGTCTATTGACATATCAGGACTTCACCTCCTATACTTTAAGAAAAGATCGGTAAGTGTATTATTTTGTGTAATTTTACATTAAAAATTTGATCACCGCTTACCGATATATTATAAGAACCATTATGCATTTGTGAGTCTGTTCGCGTTCGAGAAAAGACGATTCTACCATAATGAACAGGGCTATTCTATATGAAAAAAGGAGCAGAGTGATGAAGCTCAGAATCCTCATTCTCATGACTGTTTTTATTTTTCTTCTTGTACCGATGATACTTCCTGCGCAGTATCTGGGACAGGGATTCAAAATGGAGGACATTCGGTCAATAATTTTGGAAGATTTTGAGAATAACGATAAAAACTGGCAGGTGACAGCTTCCCGGTTCACCGTGGAGGACTATCCCCAGCTGAAGTCTGCGGTAGAGGGAGCTCCGATCGCGCTGAGAGGATCGTTTTCCGAGGGTGACAGCAACTATGTGATGGGGGTGCGATCCTCATTTACGAGAAAGGGATACAACAGGGTCTGGATATACCCCGAAGCAGAGATCGTTATTCCCGGGGCCGCGAAGAAGATCGATGTATGGGTATGGGGGGCGAATTACTATTACAACATGGAGATCCACGTCAGGGATTATCGGGGAATCGTACACAAGCTCCCGCTCGGAAGCCTTCATTTCATCGGGTGGAGAAATCTGAGTATTGAGATCCCAAAACAAATACCGCAATTCATCCGATACCTCCCCATGGAAAAACCGCTCACATTGGTGCGATTTGCAATCTGGACTGAGCCGGGGGAGCGTGTTGACAATTTCTATATCTACCTTGACCACCTGAAGGTTTTAACCGACGTGTACAGAGAGCGGTTCGACGGCGATGTGCTCGCTGATGAAACAAGGGAGATATGGAGTACAGAATAATAAGGATAGAGTGCAAAGGAGAATGGATAAATGAATAAATTTCTATTCGTTACCGTGTCATTTTTTATCGTTATGCTTATTCCCCTCACGCTCTTCGCGCAGGAGGGGGACGTAGAGAACCTGCAGGTGGGGGTCCAGACAGGGACCCAGCTCCTCGCGGACATTCCAATATCCCACTTTGAAGACGCCGACACCTGGTCCGCAGGCATGCCTATAGATCAGGGGATTATCTTTTCTATGCGAAGAAGGGGAAGACCGCTCGAAGTCATGGAGATCGATCCGAATGACGGCACGACCAATGAAAGCGTGCTTGGTGTCAAGGTCGCATTCAACCAGCGGGGATATTCCTATTTCAGAGTTCGTCCTCCCAAGCCGATCAAGGTGCCGGGTATCACAAAAGCTGTCACGGTGTGGGTATGCGGGCGGAGTTTCAAGCACAGACTGTATCTCAATGTTCTCGACTATAAAGGAATAGAGATGATTCTTGACATGGGACTCCTCGATTTTGTAGGCTGGAAAAAATTGTCGATTGCCGTCCCCGTAACCATAGAGCAGGACAACTATCACAATACTGAATGGCGCGGTCTGAGCTTTGCCGGCTTCAGCGTGGCCTGTGATCCGTCCGAGACGTACGGTCTCTACTATGTGTATTTCGACGAGCTGAGAGCAGTATCGGACATCTACAATGAGGAGTACAGAGATGAAGACGACATGCAGGATGGTTGGTAATTCCCAAAGGCACATCACGTAAAAAATTCTTGAAAGCTGCACTATTTATTAATAATCTCTATTCGTGAGCGGATAGAGATTATTTTTTATGGGGGAACTCCTCTCCCATGGGAGAACTCGACAATATAAAGATGGAACTCGAAAGGAAAAAGACGACATTGAAACAGCTTGAGGGAGTGTATCGTACTTCCACGAATGTTTCTCAGCGCAGCAGAGTATCGAAAGAAATCGAGGCGGTAAAGGAATCGATAAAGAACCTTCGGGGGAAACTGATGATTTACGGATTCGAGCATGAGTTCGTCGAGGATGGTGAAGATATGGCAGGTATAAAAGATGTGAAAGCATCGATTCTCGATGAGATCAGTGTACCGCCCTTCAGGAAAGAATCCAAGGACAAAGAAATAGATGCGGTGGTGTCCTATATACGGTTTTTTGAAGAGAACTATCTTTCCATACTCAGCGAATACTACATTAAACTTGATTTCAACCATTCAACAAAGCGAGACACGTTCTATCCGAGATTCATGGAAATAAAGAAAATACTCAAAGAGTACAACTATGAGCTCGACATACTGAGCAGGGAAGAGTTCAATAATATCGCGTTTTATCGCGACAAGTCGGTTGTCTATAAGATAAGGCAGCGCTACTTTATGGCTCTTGATGTATATTTCAAAGACCTGAGAAATTTTCTGGAGATACTGGTAGACGATTACAGGACAAACGGGAACATCGTTTTGAATCCCGATGATATACTACGGTTCAGCGATTTTGAGGCAAACCACAGGCTTAACGGAATAAAGGTCATTGATTCCTTGAATGAGATCTTTGCCTTTACGAGCGAGTTTCTCCGTTTTCTCGGAATGCCGAAGTTGTGAGCGGCATTTGCCGGAGAAGGGGCATATATTTTTTCGTTAACAGGAAGACATACATGGGGAATCAAACAAGAAGTGAAGAAACGAACAGCACTATTGGGCTGAACTCCCATTTTGAAGGAAGATTTGCGGTAAAGGGCGCGATCCGCATTGACGGAAAGTTTGAGGGAGACGCCCTTATTGTGGACAAAGTCTTCATAGGGCCGAAAGGAAAGGTCAAGACGAACGTGAAAGCCTCGAGTGTCGTTGTTGAGGGCATTCTCATTGGAAACATACAGGCCACGAACAGGGTGCTTCTGCTTCCCACGAGCAGAATCCTTGGAGACATCCAGACACCAGAGCTCATCATACAAAATGGAACCATACTGAAAGGAAGATGCACGATCAGCCATCGTTCGGATCAGGATGCAAAGGAACTGATTCTTGATCTGTACGAACAGGACCAGGCCTAAACAAGACCGATTCTTACTCCACGCCGCTCCTCTGTGAAAGAAAATAAAGCGTAGAAATGATTGAGAACACGATGTTGAAAAACACCGTGTACACGGTGACATTCATCCCCTTGAACATCAGACGGGTGAAGTAACGGTGACTGTAAATGATGAGATTATTCATGTCTATGTAGAGCAGGTGAAGAAAATAAACGGTCGCAGGGACGACAATAAAAAAAAGTAAGAGTTTCGGCACAGGCGGGAATTCGTAAATGGACCGTTTCGCCCAGGCTATGGAGGCGAGAAAGAGGGTGAGAACATACATGGAAAAAAATACCCCGAACTTCCGTGAGAGGTACACCCATTTGCCGTCTATGTCGATACCGCTTTTTCGGAGAAGCTCTGAGAGGGAGAACCGCTCATAGATGTTGAGAAGGTTTAGCAGCTTTTCTCTGTTTCCAGAATATATCAGGTAGCCAGGATCAGTGTAGGTGCTGACGAACCGGGTGCCGAGCTTGTTTTCGGGTATCTTTCGGAAACCTTCCTCGTTTTTCAGTCGGATTGAAGTCTCTATCCATTTCCCGTATTTCCAGCTTACGGTATTGAGTTTCCCCTTCATCATTTTATACCGCTTGATGTCATAGAAATAAAACTGATTGTAATAGGGAACGACACGGGAAACAGTATTGATATAGCCTTGTTTATCGAGAAAGACGATATTGTCCATCGAGGGCAACCAGGCAGCTTCTTTCAGTTCCTGTGGCAGAAAGTCCTTCTTTGAGAGTTCCCCCTCCACCTCTTTGAGGTAGAGCTCCAAGTCCTGCATCTCCGGATACTCATTGTGTAGTTTCACGAATATTTCGTACGCGTCGTAGTATTCTTTCTTGTTGAGGTGTTCGAGTGCCTTTTCCTTGCTTTCTATGAGCTGTTTTCTCTTTTCCTGCTCGCTTGTCAGTTTCCCCAGACTGGTTTCGGTTTGTCTTTTCGTTATTCTGTACAGTTCTTTTATCTCCGCGGTGTCTTCGTGAAGAGCATGCGCGCGTTCGAGATAGTAGAGCGCGCCGAAATAGTTTCCTCTATTGTATTCTTCTTTTCCCCGTTCGTAGTAGGTCGTGAGAGTTTTTTCCCCTTTTTCCATTGTCTCATCAGGTACCGGCGGTCGGGATTCTTCCTCTTTCTCTCGAAGTTCAACGATGTCGTTGTAGAGGCGAATCACCCCTTCGTTTTGTGTGTCGATATCAAGATACAAATCGAGAACAGACAGCGCCTTTCTGTACTCCTGCGCAGTCTTGAGCTCACGGGCATAGGATTCGGCTTTTCGGGCAACGCGCATCCTGTACCTAAGAGATACATTCTGTTTTTCCAGTCTCGGTACGATCACACACTCGGAAGCAACCACAAACATAATGAATACAATCAGCATGATAAATGAGGGAAGTGCAACATTGTTGTAGGTGAATTCTTCCGTTTGAAACGGTTTGAGGGTGAACAGAACGGAGAAACAGAACACATTGACGAAGATCACTGCAACGGGAACAGCGCGCAGCGTGCTCAAAAGCGCCTCCCTGAACAGAAGTGCATTCTTCAGGGTTTTAATACTCTCGAATTGTGGATCCAGCCGGTGTTCGTGATAAAAAAAGAAGAACATAAACACGCAGAAGCAAACTGCAAGGGTACTCAGGATAATGGAGATCAGCGCATTTTTCGTCGTCTGATTCATCACTAGATGCCTTTCTTTATACTTCTGACTTTCACGGAAATGTCGAGCACAATTCCAATAAGCGCAAACACTATGGCAGGGAAAAGATAAGCGTAACTGCCGAGAAAGGAAGAGCTGAACCTCATCTTTTGAATGAAGAAAAATATTCCACCGTACAGGAAAGGAAGAACGAGTAAGATAAATATCGCCCCGGTGATTCCCGAAAAACCCCACCCCCCGTCGTTCAATGCATATGTAAGAGGAATCGAGATCATAAGTACGGAGATGAACACAGCCCCAAGAAAAAGAAATCGTTCCACTCCTTCTGCCTGCTGAAAATATTTTCGAAAAGAGGAAACGGTTTTCCGTAGCTGGTTCACATAGAGCCGAAACATCCGGTTGTCCGCAACTCCCTCATATGAATGAAAATCCTTGAAGGGAACGGTGTGGGTGATTATTTTTCGTTTTCCCGAGGTAAAGGACACTTTCTGACCCGCCTGGTCGATCGATATGGCGCTTCCGGACATGCTGCCCATGACGAATAGGTCGTTACTCTCTCTTTTGTATATGTAGAGAGTAAACCGATTTTGTTCATTTTTTTCGATCATCATTGCGCTGTTGCCCACCTCATTGAAGACACCCTCCTTCAGAAATGAGCCGTATCCAAGCCTGACTCTGTGTTCGATGATTCTGAACGGCTGTCGCTTCGCCTGAATCAGATAGAAGCCTCCAATAAGCGCTGCTCCGATGAGAACAGGAGGAATGTGAAGGAGAATCAACGAACGGATCTTCATTTTATCGACAAGAGAGACCGTTATCAGTGTTGCGATGAAGTAACTTATGGCAACGATCGGGACCTTATAATATCCGCCAAAGCTCAGTACATTTCTGATTCCGATGTTCCAAATGGGTATATTTTTTTGATTGAGTGCAAAGAAGGTGATAAAAAACCCGACGGGTACAATAAGAATGACAAAAAGAATGAGTATTCTAATTATGGCCCTGCCGATGAATTTCATACCCAAAGTGTAACACAACGTCCTTGTAAATCAAGACCTAAATTCAAAGGTCTTTTTTCCGCAGAAGCCCCTGGGCGAGGAAAGCGGCTATGAGCGCTTTTCCGATGTCAATGGGAATAAAGGGGAGTACAGCAAGTTGAAAGGACCTGATGAGTCCGCTCTGCATGTACAGGGAGAAATGAATCGTTCCAAGCGTATATATGGCAAGAATACCCGCAAGCATTGCATAAATATTCGTAAGAAGTGTCAAATGGTTTACCCTTTCCCTGATCAGGCAGATTACGTAAGGTGCGAGAATGAATCCGACCAGATACCCCCACGTGGGCCCCGCAGGGCCTATGACGAACCAGGGAACACCGGCAAGCCCGAATAGTATGTAGAAAATTTGACTCAAGGAGCCGTAGCCTTTTGAAAGGAACACTCCGGCGAGAAGAACTGCGAACACCTGCCCTGTCACCGGCACGGGTGTAAACGGGAGATAAAACCGGAGCTTTGCACTGAGCCCCGTGACCACCGTGAAAACGAGTGTCGCGAGAATACGCTCGATGTGTATCGATACGCCCTTTTCCCGGCTTAATCGCAGAGTTTCGTCAGCAGAAAAAAGGTTCATATGCCCTCCTCTCTGATTGATGGATGAGATGAATAATATAATACCGACACCGGGTCACCGGTCAATACAGATTTACTCAGGCTTTACGAAAGACGGCTTCAACCCACCGATGAGCGGAATCGATTGAGCTTACATCCACAGCGTCAAAACCTGCCCACCAGACCTCTGAGTGAGTGTAGGTTAAACCGGGCTTCATCATGAAAAGGGGAGAGAGGGTCTCGATCTCGTAGAAATCCTTTGAAGTATACACCTCAAAAGAACACCCCCCGTCAGGATAAAAAGCGGACTCGATGAAGTCAGCGCATTTAATAAAAGAGACATCTCCTGCGCGATACAGGGCGAAACCCCGGCGGTTCGCGAACCCCACCTTGCCGGTTTCACCGCTCGGTCTGACCACGAAGAACTCGTCGGTCGGGCACCACTGTTCTGATCCTACTGCAGTCCTGCTTCCAAGCCAGCTTCTCCAGTATTTCATATCCTTTACGTTCCACTCCGAGATCTCGCCCCAGGGCAGAAAGATCTCGCTTCCGTCGTGAGGGGTTACACAAGTCAGCGCCCACAGCCCGGCAGAGAAGAGATGCGTGCCTTCGTTTTTCACTGCAAAGGTAATGTGAAATGAACAGGGGAGAACACGGATGTCGATTGTTTTCCTCAGTTTCGTATTTGGATCGACCGGGCCCCGGATGAGAACTCTTTCGTCTTCTATAAGCGTTTCCGATCGGCTGTTGTCAGGGGAGTAGGTCAGATCTGACTCCGGTGAAATCCACAAGCGCGTGCCGCCGTATACTCGCCAGGTCCCCGACTCTTTCGCCTTTCGGCTGAAGTCCTGCTCATTGACATAGAAGATGTTGTCGCCTTTTTCGGGCCTGAAGCTGATGATTCTCGGGCCAACCTCAGTGATCACGATAAGCTCATCTCCCTTTTGGTTTGTGACTTTCAGTGCATCGAAATCCATAAATGTAGACTTCTCAACCATGTGTGCAGCCTCCGTGCGAGGATAGTAATATCTGATTTTATATCCCTGTGGGTGAAATAGCAATCAAAAACTTCCGGTTGTCCACCTGGAGGCTTTTCAGCCGTGTTTTACTTCTTTCGCTCAGACCTTGCGATAAATGGCACCGACTTTTCACCCTCCCCCAAACCACAGGAATCGTTTTGTATTTTTTTCATAGTATGTGCGCACATCGTCCTTCATCGATAGATCCTTTTACGGAACTTCGTGGGAAATCGCAGTGAGAAAATCGAAAAGGAATGTTTCAAGGCCGGGGTGCGGCGGTTCTTGAAAGGGAATAAAGCCTTGTGTATAGCCCATTCCCTCGAATCGGCGGAGAAAGTTTTTATTTCTACTGATAAGATGTATGGGAACTGAAAGCGGCTGGCCCCGCTCGGTGACGGGATACTTTGGCTGATGGTCACCGACAATGATTGCCAGCGCTTCATCGTGGATAAAACGGTTGAGGTATTCCGTGATGACAGTGAGCACGTATGAAATCGCAGCAGTATATCCTTCTGTATACTGTTTTCCCGAAAACCATGTGTTTTCAAATAAAAAATTCTTGGTTTCATAATAGATGGAGCCGTCGCCGATCTCTGTCCAGTCCTCTATGTAACTGGGTATCTTGTTGAAGGGAGCGTGACTGCTGACGAGAAGATACTGGATGAAAAACGGCTCTTCACGTCTCTGTAGGATATGTGTATGTATATTGTGGATGCAAAACTGATCGGGGGCAGGTACAAAGGAAAACTCCGGCCCCTGGTAGTGAAAGTCCTTGGCATACATATACCGGTCAAAACCGTAAAAACGCTCACCCTCAGGCCATTCACGGAGTGTGCCGGGCGCGGAAAGTATGGTGAAATATCCCGCGTCATTGAGCAAGGAGACAAGAGTCTGCGTATCGGATTCGAGGAGATGGTCATATTCCACCTGTGAGCCGATTCTGACTCCTGTGAGGAGTGTGGAGTCCGCTATCCATGAGTATCCACCGATTACCGGTGATCCCAAGAATTTTGAAATAATTCCGTATCCATTGTCTTGGAGTTTTTTCTGCAGTCGAAGGAAGATTGGCTTGAGGATATCGACGTGTTCTTTTTTTGCAAACGCCGTGTACCCGTAGGATTCTACGATGAACAGAAAGATGTTATTGTCCTTTAAGCCGGGAAATACGTGGTCCTCCGGAGCTTCGATTTGTGCGCCGTGCTCCGGGTGCGGTGTTTCATGAGTTATGTCTGTTTTCTCGCCGCCGGGAGGTGTCGGGACACCGAACTGTGTTACGATGTTGTCCACATACGGTTCTTTCAGGCCGAATAATCCTGAAAATACTATAAAGAATCCCGTAACCGTGGAGAGGAGGATGAAACGATGTTTCGACCGCGTTATGCTTTTTGAAATGGCCGAAAGAAGAAAATAGAATGCCGTGAAAAAAACCGCGACGATCATACAGAGAAGCAGAAAGTATCCCGCCTGCACAACAGCGGAACCGGAGTCACTGACGAGTCTTAGCACCTCCCGGAAAAACAGGAGGTCCATCAGCGGATAGAATCCTCTCCTATACATATGACGGGTGACGGTTTCACCCAAAGTAAAGATAAAATAGAGTGTGAGAATAAAACTCAAAGAAAAGTAAAAGAGTTTTTCCCTGCGTTTTCTCACAAAGGTTACAGCCAGAAGCAGAGCGAGTACACCAAGTGTTTCAGGAGCAATTTTGAGGAGGTGTAAAAAATCGAACTCCGGAAGCCAATCATAAAAAGTGATGAGCGTGTTGAGTATAAACACGCAGCAAACGATCAGGAATGCTCTGCTAAAAGTCTTTGATAAGTCTTGGTGTATGTTGAACTTTTTTCCCATTTTTCAGGTGAACGACATCATCTGGGTTTTTATGCCTCCCCCATGTTCACATTCAGTTTAAAAGACGGCGCTTGTGCGAGATGTTTCTTCACCGAGCACAGTTCTGCAGCGGCCTTCAACGCCGTTCTTGACAGACTGATCCGTGTTTATTGTAAAACCCTTGTGCTCTGCATCGACCCTTTTCCCACCGGGAAAAGTTACACGCATGTCTATTTCAATCTCCTTGTCTTGAATGTTCTTACAGGGTTAACAGTAGCGCGCTCGTAATTTTCGATCAAGTATTAATTGGTCCGGTTGAGACACGTCCGTTTTTGATGAGCCAGATTACCGCCTCTCGGACAGCCTCGAGTGAGCTGTATCCGGGATGGTAACCGAGGAGGCGTTTCGCCTTTTCGATACTCATGCATGGACTATGCGCGATATGATCCCAGCTGTATTCGGCATCCTCCGCAGCGACTGATTTTCGCCACTGCCCCCACGGCAGAAACTGAAGAATTGCCTTTTTGCCGAACCACCCGGCGACTGCTTCGGCATACCCCCGCAGTGTGATGGCGGCCTCCGATACAGCGTGGAAGCTTTCCCCCGTTGCACTTCTCCAGTTTTCCATGGCTTTGATGAAAACTTTTGCAACGTCGTCTGCGTGGACATGGTGCACTGTTTCCAGTCCCAGGTTGGGGAGTATGAGCGGCTCGCCGCGTGCGAGCGTTTCAAACACCGCGGGGTTGAAATTACCCGCAGGATTCACTGGTGCCCAGCCCGGCCCCACTATATGTCCGGGGTGTATGACAGTTGCGGGAAATCCGCTTTTACGGGCCTCTTCGAGAAGGATCGATTCAATTTTCTCCTTTTTTATTCCGTAGGCGCCGAACGGATGTTTCGGCTGCTCCTCCTTGGTCGGAACCAGCACGCTGTAACCGTGAACCCAGATCGTGCAGCAGGTGATAAGATGCTGGATATGTCCCCTGAGTGCCTGAAGGAGGTGACGGGCGCTTTCAGGCTTGAAACAGATCATGTCGATCACGATGTCAGGATTCAGGTTTACGATCTTTTCTCCGAAAGTACCTCCCTTTTCCTCCTCAGCCCTGTCGAGTGAGACCTGTTCAACACTCTCCCATGAAGGGTCAGGATGATAGGGTTTTCTTTTTCCCCGTGAAATATTTATCACGGTGTGTCCCTTTTCCACGAGACGGGGCACGAGGTATGTTCCTACGTGGCCGCTTCCGCCTATTACGATTATTCGCATCTGCGTGATCTCCTTTCTCTGTGAACTCGGCTTCGTCTATTCATGGATATACGATCTTACCTTCAAAAGTTCGAGCATTCTGTCTTCACACGTTGTCGGGAGCGTGCAGGAAAAGTTTTCGCATACGTAGACCGCCGCTTTTTCCTGATTTGCAAAAAATCTTTTATGTAGGGTACGATACGATCGAGCTCTCCTTTCTGTTGTTCACCTACACGGAGCAGAACAACCTTCAAGAGCATTTTTGTTCCCTGTTTTTTTCCAGTGTAGAAGAAGGACAAAGAGGTGGTTCGTATACATTGTACAATAGCGAGGAAATCAATCATTGACAATGAATTCGTGGACTGTGAATCAGAAACGAAGCTATAAGTGGAAAAATATCAGCAGGATGTTCAAGATGTATCGGTTGGAGAATCCTTAAATCCTGGAGCGTCCAGTATACCGTAACAGACCATAATAATTGACAAAGATCATAAATAATGTAAAATGGGAAGTCATAAAAGATTTTTCGGGAAGAGGTGGACAATGCATTTCTAAAATCGGCACTTTTTTTTGGTTTGAATATATGAATACAATTGTAAAGATGATTCCGACGAAGGAGGTTGAATCTTAGGAGTCAATAAGGGTATGAAGTCGTTGTTCACTGTATTTGTACTATGTGCACTGCTGATCGCGCAATGACGCATTGAATTGAGCGCGGCGGGCAACGAGATTGCTATTCTGGAGGGAAAAATGAATACCGGGCTGACCGAAGAACGCTGTGTTGAGCTCATTTCGGAACTTGCAGGGCTCGAAATTGAAATCACCGAGATGAAAGGCGGCATTACGAACACCCTGTACAGAGTCAGAGCTTCAAATGAACACGATTACGTGTTCCGTATATACGGCATGAAAACGGAAATGTTCATCGACCGGGACGCGGAAATGAAGACAATGAAGTCGCTGGAGCCCTTTGGAGTGTCGCCCAGGGTTGTGCGGTATCTCCCCGAACAGAACATCACGGTCATCGATTTCATAAACGGATATACCTTAAAGAATGCAGATTTTTTAAAAGAGGACCTCTGGGAACATATAATCCGTCCCATAAAGATCGTGCACCAAAGCGGAGTGGAAATAACGAAAACCTTCGATCCGATGAACGAAATCGAACGCATGTATGGAATATTGCAGGAAATCAATTCTAACTATCCGGAATTCGATATTTCTTGGACTATTCAGGCTTTGAAAAAGATCAATGCAAAAGCAGGCACGGAAAAAATTGAAATCATTCTGTGTCACAATGATTTGCTTGCGGAGAACTTTCTTTTCACCAACAACAAGGGATACCCTGAGCCGATGTATCTGATCGACTGGGAATACGCAGGGATGAATACGTATTACTATGAATTCGCTGACATGTTCCAGGAGATTCTTGTGCCATACGACGTGGAAACAAAGTTGCTGGAAATTTATTGGGAGGGGAAAGACCTGGAATTCCACCGGTACATGACCGATCTCTTCAAGCCTTTTCCGGACATATACTGGTTTCTCTGGAGTCTCATACAGCAGAACGTGTCAACCATAGAGTTCGATTACTACAATTACGGGAAAGTCAAGTTCGAGAATGCGCAAAAGAATATCGAATTCATAAAGGATCATTATGGCATTGCCATGTGAACTCTCCTTCCGCTGGGTTTAGGCGGGATCATGCTCG
The DNA here is from genome assembly GCA_964583615.1 of uncultured Spirochaetota bacterium. Taxonomy (GTDB): domain Bacteria; phylum Spirochaetota; class B62-G9; order B62-G9; family DRHN01; genus CAZOWM01. The sequence goes on from CAZOWM010000032.1 coordinate 37,851, forward strand.
TTCGTGCTCCATCTGAAGCTGAGCTGAAGGAATGTTTCTCATAGAAGCCGTGCACAGATTAGGTGCTCAGAGATCATTGTTTCTGCTGAAGAATGTGAAAAATGTATTTTCCTTTTTTCCCGCCTTCACAGGAGCGTTACGATTTGATCATCACGAGCATCATCTTGAAACGATGGAACCGCTCTGAAAGTCGACAATATCGTGAATACGCAGCGGCTTTCCTTTCATATTGGGTGCGGTTTTTTCAGCCATGTGTGTTCTCCTCTGTGACAGACATTCCGGCATCCTTTTTCCGCTTTGAGGCAAGGGCAAGCCCTTTCATGCTGTAGACGAGCACATCCTGAAGGTTTGCCGTTGTTTCGTCTTTGCCGCACACTCTGCGCACCATACATCCGGTGTTCCGTGCGGTTTCCTGACATTGATAGCAAAACATACTCATGTAGATCCTCCTTATTTAAGCCTCCTTTTATGATATCCACTCTTCGTGCACTATCACGCCCTTTATGCTCACCTGCACGTGCTTGATCAGCACGTAACGAGCCGTCTGAGCCCGCGCCTGCTTCACGAGCATGAGAAGCCCCGTACAGCAGGGCACTTCCATAGTCACAACAGTGACTGTATTGATCTTGGCGTGGTCGATGAGGGCCTGCAGTTTTTCGAGATAGATCTCTTTGCCGCTGTCCAGTTTGGGGCATGCAATCAAAAGCACCTTTCCATTGAGAAAGGCCTCGTGAAAGTCTCCTGCAGCATAGGCGGTGCAGTCCGCTGCTACAAGGACATCAGAGCCCTTGAACTGAGGAGCAAGAGGCGAGATGAGGTGCAGTTGCGCCGGCCAGTGCTCGAGCCGCGATGTTCCTTTTTTTCTCGGCATTTCATCAGGACTCGCGATGTCGAAATGCACGGGCGCGGGGTATTAATACCGGCATGGTGAAGATTAGCCTTTTCATGGCCACGTCATTTCTGGCGGGATTCGCCGGTATTATTGATTCCATACGAATCGCATCGGCTTATCCCATCTCAGGTACCGGGTACGAACTCGAGGTCATTGCAATGACTGTGGTTGGGGGAACCTCACTGTTTGGCGGGTAAGGCAGGGTTTTGGGGACTGTCATCGGTGTGACCCTGCTTCGTTCGATCCGCAACGGCATCGTGGTTGTCGGAGTTCCGGGACTCGCCTATAACATATTTGTCGGCGTGATTATTCTCGCTATGATGGCGGTGCATGCCCTCATCGAGAAGAGGACGACAGGAGGGGATTAAAATGGCAGGCGCTCTCGTTTACATGAAAAATATCACGAAGACCTTTGGGAAGGTTCAGGCCCTCGACAATGTGAGCATAAAGGTATATAAAAAGGAGATCGTGGGCCTTGTTGGAGACAATGGCGCCGGTAAGTCGACGCTCATCAAGATACTGTCCGGAGCGCTCCATGCTGATTCAGGAGAGATATATTTCAAGGACAGGCACGTGTCCATAGAGAATACCCGCGATGCGATTCACGTGGGAATAGAAACCATCTACCAGGATGCCGCACTGGTGGGTCAGCTCTCCGTCGCGCGAAACCTCTTTCTCGGACGCGAGCCGGTCAAGAAAATGGGTTTCTTCAGAAAGATGGACATGGAATACATGAAAGGCGAATCGAACAAGCTCCTCAAGAATATCGGTCTCAAGAAGATCGATCCTGATTCAGCCATCCTTTCTCTTTCGGGAGGTGAAAGACAGTCCATCGCGATTGCAAGGGCCATGTTCTTTGAGGCGGAGCTTATCATTCTGGACGAACCGACGAATAATCTGAATGTCCAGGAGTCGCAGAGTGTGCTCAATTTTATGAAGAACACGAAAGAGGCGGGGCACTCCAGCGTGTTCATCACGCACAATATCCACCATATCTATCAGGTGGCCGATCGCATCATCGTGCTCAGACACGGGAAAAAGATAGGTGATGTACTCAAGGGGGAAACATCCATCGACGAAATTACCTCATTTATTACAGGCATGCGAAGTTGAAATATGACGGCACGAAGATGTATATGGTCTATTCAGATTCATTCAGCTTATTTTAATATTTCCCATCGGTCAACCAGTGAAAAAAGTTGACAGAAATGATAAAAACTTTATAATAACAGTCATCCGAATGACTAAT
>CAZOWM010000033.1:0-3492 GCA_964583615.1 uncultured Spirochaetota bacterium
TTTTATGCAGGGAGATCGATAAGGAGATCAATAATGAGAACACAAAAATACGGCAGATATCTTGTCACTCTTATACTTTTGTTTGCCCTTGGATGTGGCGGCGGTATGAAGACGTCGGACCGCGGAGGCCCGGACACCACACCCCCGGATGTTGTTTCTGTGTCTTCAACCGGGTTATTCGAAGTGAGGGTGGAGTTTTCAGAAAGTGTTGACGAGACATCCGCGGAAAATGCAGCGAATTATGATATTCCCGGACTTGATATCGACTCCATCGTTATTGATTCCAGCTCCAAAGTTGCATGGCTCACCTGTGTAACGCCGCAATCATACATTACGTACAATGTCACCATATCAGGAATTGAGGATAAAAATACGAATATAATGGGAACACCGTATCAGGGGACCTTCGAGGGATCACAGGATGCCCCGAGAGTCGTGAATGCAACCTCCCTGTCAAGCGCGAAGGTCAGGGTGGAATTCTCTGAACCGGTTGATGAGATTTCAGCTCAGGATATATCGAGCTACACATTTTCCCCGGAACTGGGAATAACATCAGCCACAAGAGACCCTGAGACACTGGGAGACAACCATATAGTTGATGTGACTCTCAGCGAGGATATGGAAAACACCAATTACACTGTCGAAGTGGGAAGTGTAACGGACCTCGATTTCAACGACATGGATCCGTACTACAATCATGCAAGTTTTTCAGGTGATGGAAGGCCGAAAATAGAGCGTGTCAACTCGACTGCCACTGATGAAATAATGATCCAGTTCACAGAGGATGTGGATATTTCCGAGGTGTATGTAGATGATGGTACTGAACCTTATTCAAATGACCACATTCGAATCCAAAATTTCGGTGCAACTGAATTTCTGGATGTGATCTCCGTAACCCTCGACCCGGAAGTCAGCTCGATATTGATCGTCCAGCTCGGAAGCCCACAGACGACAGGAGAACGGTACTAGGTGACCCTGACAGGCGCTACCACAGGCGTAAAGGATTCCAATGGGAACTATGTTTCCGCTAACACAACAGGCTATTTTCTCGGGGACGGGCCGTTTACCATCGTTTCCGTTGAGCCGCTGGATCCAGAGACACTTGTGGTGACTTTCAGCGAGGAGATCAGAGACGATGACTCAGCAAATGCAAATACCGCTTCGTACTTTACAATTCCCGGGCTCGGTGATCCTGTGCTTGCTGCGAGCTGGCCTTACAACAGCGACAAGTCCAAAATCCAGTTGACTACTCCAACCCAGCTTCAGCAGATTTACACCCTCAAAGTGGAGGTCGGGTCGAATCCTCCTCCTTATTATTTTCACAGTGTTGATTTTGTAGACCCTGAGCCAACACCGCCCGCAATAGACAGGGATGTTTTGCACGAAGGCTACAACACCTTCACTTTTCAGGGGGATGGTCTTCCCACCGTGCTGTCCGCGGTGGCGGTCGATTCCAACACGGTAAAGGTCGTGTTCTCCGAGACAGTCGAGCTTTCGAGCGCCCAGAACACGGCCAACTATTCGATCACTAGTTCCGGATACCCGTCGCTCACAATAGTGGGCGCATCGCGGCAGCCGGAGCCGAATTCAAATGAAGTTGTCTTAACGACATCAACCCAGCTCTATGTAAATTACACGGTTACGGTAACTGACGTGGAAGACACCACAGGGAATGTAATTTCGGGAAACAACACCGCAGAGTTTGCAGGGATCGGAACCGATAACACACCGCCGAGCATTTTGAGCGTGACTGCCCCGAGTGAAAGTGCTGTGAGAATATATTTCAATGAAGCGGTGGATGAGACCAGTGCGGAGACTGCATCGTACTACTCCCTCGTTGACCTGAGCAGCGCGACCATTACCGTCACAGGCCAGCCTCTTGTCGATGAATACATCTCGATCGATGTGGGTGGTACAGGCTTCATTTTATTAACAGCCAAAGCCACAGAAGATACTTCTCAGCAATTTTTCTCCAATGCGGGAGCATCTCAAGATATCGCTTACTCGATTGTCAAGTGCATCAATGCTGATCCCTTTTCACCTGTCAGGGCATATGTGGACGGAAGCGATGTTGCGCTCATGTCAAAGACCTATGGAACCGCAGGTGACATCACGGTTGATGATACAAATATTTCAAACATCTCTGCAGTAAGTATTTTCTCCTTATCATATACCCCGACGACAGCCACGAGGTCAGGCGGAAACAGCACACAGGTCGATATCACGGGCTTTACCGTGCCGAACGGTCTCTACAGGCTTGAAGTGGTGAATGTGGAAGATATGGCGACACCTGCAAACGCGATTCCTGTATTGAGTCCGGCAACAGCTCCTGTTTCCGTGAGAAGCGATACAGATACGTCCGCTCCTCTCCTCATTGGTGCGTACGCCGGTGATTCGACGCACGTAAGACTGCTCTTTAACGAGCCTGTTGATTTCCTATCCGCCAATATCTCCACAAATTACGCAATAGAGAGGGAGATTTCAGAAGTTACAATTAACGAGAGTACAAGTAAAAATACACCCGACACGTTGGATGTCTATTATGACAGCGGTGCAATAACCAAAAACGGAAATACTTCGAACGGCAGTGCAATTATCGATGGGCTGGGAGACACAAGCGACCTCACAGTTGGAATGAACGTGTTTGGTATCGATATTCCTACGGGTGCGACAATTTTTACTGTTGACTCTCCCACACAAATAACAATGGACTTCACAGCGACCGGTACCTCGGCTGGATTACTCTTGACCTTTATCGACACGGCGTCTGCGAATGTTTTCTCACTCACGGCTGCTAATGGTGAAAGTGTCACGGATCAGGAATGGGATGATGGCGCTTCAGATGTTTCTGCCACCAGTATCGCAAATGTACTGAACCTGAACAGCAGCTCACCTGTCCACGCACATTCAATAGATGATACTGTCTACATGGCGCGCAGGACCAGTGGTTCGGGAACAATCGATTACGTCAATTCAGATACCTTCAGTATCACGTTTACCCGTATTGCTGCAGATTATTCCAACAACCGTACGGTCATCTCCTCCGCCCGTAATGAGGCATTTCAGAGAGAGGTAATCATTACGCTCGATTCATTAGAACCTCTGGAAACCGGACATGACTACGGGATTACGGCGACTGGCATTTCGGATATTTCTGTGCTGAACAACAAGAATTACGGCGGGTCAAGGGTCGTTTTGCCGCTGGCTGCCTCAGCGGCACCGTCAGGCGATACGAACGCTCCAGAGATGGTGGGGGCGGAAGCCATCTCAGATTCTCTCATACGGGTCGTTTTCAGCGAGCCTGTGGAAGAGACCAGTGCAGAAAACAGTGCAAACTACACCATTGTAAATCCCAATCTGGACGTGCTTGGGATAACCTCTGCGGTCCGTGACGATACCAATCACAACATGCTCCTCCTGTATACAGAATTCCAGTCTCCGGTTACCTATACATTGACCGCCAACGGGATCCAGGACCAGAATGGCAATTTT
>CAZOWM010000033.1:3592-38756 GCA_964583615.1 uncultured Spirochaetota bacterium
TTCGACATCGACGGCGATGACGACGACGATCTTCTGGCAAGCACTGCTGATGCACCTTCAGATGATGCGTACATCTTCAAGACCCTCAATCCGGACGGTATCGCGAGTCTTCCGCATTCGTGGTCTGTAGAGAATAATATGGGGAATGATTCACCGAACAACCTGCTGGTCTTCGGGCTCGACGAAGCCTCCGAACACCTCTACATACTGACGAGCGGTGGTCTGTATTACTGGGATCCTGATGCACTGCCGGTTCCCGCATACGAGAATTTTTCCATACCGGGGGTCGCACCTAGCTGTTATGTCGCTTTCGGTGGAAGGATGTATGTCGGCGGTACGAACGGATCGACGATTGCGGTGTACAGAAGCACCGGAGAAAATGCAGGTTTTCCGCTGAGCAGTTCGGATTTTGAAATAGTGCTCGATGCAACGCTGGGAAGCGTTATCGGTATGGATGGATACGATGACGATGATGCCGCCGTTGATTTAGATGAACATCATGAAGATTTTTACAACACAAATGCCGCGTCCATCACAGCGTTCAAGGGCTATGTGTATATCGGGACGACAAATATCTATGGAGCCCAGGTGTGGAGGAGCCAGGACGGGCTCACCTGGGAAAGGGTGCTTGATTTTGGATATGGCGATGATTTCAACGGAAGGGAAGACGAAAACAATACCACGATCACTACGATGAAGGTGAACGGAAATTACCTCTATGTGGGAACAGAAAACAGTACATCAGGCGCGGAGGTGTGGAGAACTCCGGACGGGGTCTCGTGGAATCAGTTCGGAAGCGACGGGTTTGGTGCTGCCGATTACGTCAACGTCACATCCATGGAATCGTTTCTGAATCTCATTTACTTCGGGATGGATGCATCAACCGGAGGAGGCGCGATTTTCAGATCAAACAACTAGTTTGACTCAATTGCACTGGAAATGAAAGGTGGTCAGAAGTCGGACAGGGCGGATATAAATATCCTTGAAATCGATTTGTTTATGGGGTTTTCTTTCGATACGAGTTCGGCTTCATTGGATTGAACAAAGGATGTTTTTTTAGCGTGTGTCAGTGGCGATGAAATCAGGCTGCTCTCCTCATGCCCGGGAGTGCAGGCCGATGCGGTTTCCTTCACTGTCTTGAATCAGGGCAATGAATCCATGCTCCCCAATACTGGTTTTTTCGGCGAGTACATATCCGTCTTTCTCCCTTGCGCGTGAGAGCACAGATTCAATGTCGAGTGTGGTAAAGAAAACCAGCACACCTTCAAGTGATGGTTCATACCCTTTCCCTTTGACAAGGCTTCCTGCTGCGCCGGCAACACCTTCCTTCATGGGGAACCACGCCATGAGGAGTGGTCCCATCAGGTGTTCCTCGAGCGTCAGATTGAAGACATGTTCGTAAAATGCCTTTGCACGGGCCATTTCAGTAACTGGAATCTCGAACCAACCGACCGGGTTCCACTGTGTACTCATTTTTCTTTTACCTCACACGTGCTTTGTTTCGTTTGCGACTCACGCCTTCGTGAGACGTAATATTATGTGACTGGTATTTCTATCTTGAACGATATTATCTCTCAGAAGAGCAGCAATATTTTTTTCTATTCCTCATATATTTTTTTGCAGAATTAGAAGATTCTTGGTATCAACCGCCAGGGAACTTGCTGCATGTACTCCTCGTATTTACGGCCAAATCTCCGGAGCAGATACTCTTCTTCCTTCATGGCTGTCATCACGGTCAGCACTGAAAAGAAAAAAGAAGGGATGAGCGTCCATACGATGCCCCACGCGATGGCCAGGCCCAGATACATGAGAATCAAACTCAAATACATGGGGTGACGTATTTTTGAGAACATCCCCGTGGTGACGATTGCCTCTATTTGCAGTGACTGTTCATGGGCCTGTTTGTGAGCCCTGTGGCAGCGTGCGTGAAAAACCCACCCCCCGATGAGAATCGCTCCACCGATGAAGTTTGAGTAAGGGGAAAGAGGCAACCTGCTCCACGAGAATATTTCACCCAAAATCCCGAGAATGATAATGATCGGCCATTCGATCATCATCCTGAGAGTGGGCTTCACAAGAAGATATTGTTTCAGGAGCATCTGTAATTTCTTATCTCTCCCATTATGTATTCCCATTATTTTGTCTCTTCATCGAAATCTTTACTGTATGTAACAAACTCCCATGGTTTTTTTTATTAAGGTATCTTATACATTTTCAACAAACTTTATTGGATTATTTGTTCTCAATGAACTCATATACAAGCTTATTGAATTGAGCTGGTTTTTCAGCGCTTATGAGATGACCTGTATCGAGTATCTCCACCTGAACCTTAGGAATATCTCGAACGAAATGAACGGCATTTTCTGGATTACCAACTAGCCCATCTCTTTTACCCAAAAGTAATAAAACGGGCATATTGATGCTTTGCAACTGCTCTGGTGTAAAAGGCTGCGGACGTGCCTGCCGGGAGATGACACCTTCAAGTATCAAACGAAACCATTCTCCTACTTTTTTGTTGATTGCGGGATCATCCCCGAAAGCCCAAATTGTCGCACTCTTCTGAATTGGTTTCAGAGGAAACATCGTGGTGAACAGTATTCGCAGTACGGAAATATTGGTGCCTGTATATCCCATCGGACCGCATAATATGATCTTTTCCACACATTCAGGTGCATAAAGAGCAATGTTTGTTGTAATAAATCCACCCTGAGATGCGCCGATGAAACACGCTTTTTGAACACCGAGCGTGTCCATGATTTCTGTGTACAGTTCTGACAATGACTTCCCGTCTTTTGGGAATTTTTCAATATTATCCAGCACACTTCTCCCTGCGTCTCCAATCGTATCAATTGCATAGGTGCGGTAATATTTGTTGAGCCCCTCAATGTTGTAGAGCCATGACCAGCTCGCCATAGCCGAAGCGTGCAAAAGAAGAAGGGGAGGTGCATCTTCACACCCGCTGATGACTGCAAAAACTTTCCCATACTGTGTGTCTATATAACGGCTTTCATGAGGAACCGGCCACTGAGCCATTCGGTTTTCATAAATGGCCATGAGCTTTTTTTCTATTTCCGGATTTTTATAAATGGAGTACTTGTTGCCCATATTATTGAAAATCAGAAATAGCGATACGATAAATAACAGAGGTATCAATACGCTTCTCAGCCATATGGGAAGAGGGACCGTAAAGATATCACGTATCCATTGCCGCAGAGGAGGAATCATTAAAACAAAAATGATGAAGATTAAAATTGATGAGAGATAGTGCCTGGAAAATAAACTGAGTAAAAATAGAATGAAGAAAAAAATTCCAAAGATCCAGCTCAAAACAAGAAATACAAATTTCATTTAAGTAATCCTGTATTAAGGATTTCTTTTACCGAAAATATCCATTGACCAAAGGACTGAATTTCAAACTGACCCCTGGAGTTTGCTTCCATTGTTCTTTTTGCTCTTCCGTCCAATCGCAATACACCACGACCTCGATCGGCGAACGTAATATCTCTTTTTCCGTCAATTTTTGAATGTGTTCCTTGACGACCGGATTTTCAAAATGCGCCTGAAAATCTTCGTATTTTCCATACACTTCAACCCATCTGTATACGACTTCGTGTTCATTTTCTGAAACCTTTGTTTGAACATGAATCAGCATTCCAGGTTCAGTTTCCTCGACTTTATTGTCTACCTTCGTACCCATTCGCTCATACTCTCCCACCTTGTTTTTATGAACGCGTTCAAATGCTTCGAGAAAAAAGAGTGACATGGTTTTATTCTCCTTTCTTATCTTTATTTTTATCCAGATTGTTTCCCACTCATGGTATCTATTCTCAACTTCAAAACCAGAACCTTTTCGGTGTTTTTCTCCGAAAATTCCCACGTTTCCTCCCCGGAATAGTGCTTCATTATAACAGATAAACTTTTTTTCTTTTCATTGAAATCATCTACTTCTTCAAGTTTTCCGTAACCGATAATGGATTTATATCTCATTCCCCAGCTGCACGCCTTATCAGCCTTTACTATTTCAGTTCCTCCTTCAATTTCAAAGCACGCATAACTGTTCGTTCTCATCATCTCGATTTTTCTTCCGCTATTTGCAGAATGAAAGTAAATGTTCCCATCCGAATACCCATAATTCATCGGAACGATATAGGGCACATTATTGTCACACAACCCAAGTCTGCATATTGTGCCATTTTTTAAAATCTCTTCTAATTCATCTTTGTCATGTATTTCTTTTTCTTTTCTTCTCACTTTGTTACCCCGCGAGACTTTTTTGTAAAAACGTTGCGTCTATTCATCTGCAATGAAGTACAGTTAAATTACAGTCCATGTGCACCCGCTTGTTCTCCAAAACCCTGTCTCTTCAGCTCAACTGCAGCGCTTATCCAAATTGTCATTATAAAGAATGATTTATAGAAATATCAAGCACTCTCTTATTGTATTCTTCTTCCTGAAAAATTGTTACTTGTCAGTTTTATCTGTAATATTAAATTTTAAAATACTAATGGTTATGATAAAGAAAATGAAAAGAACGTGGCTTATCTTATTTTTTGTGATGATAATTTTATTGGGCACGAGTGGGTGCGCATATACCCTCCGGTATACGATATCTTCTTCGCACAGCAATTTTTTTAAGTCAACTGTGAAGGAAAAAACGTTTGCGGTCGAAAAAAAAATCGGCGCAGGTAAAAGATATTTCTTTACAGAATCAGATCTACTGGAGATAGTTGCCGGAAGCCTCAGCGACTTGGGATGGGAGCAGACGGAAAAAAACGACGCGGATTATATTTTCAGTGTTGAGTTTGAAACTGAAAAGGATCGTAATGAAGGAGAGTTAGGATTTGGTGTACTTTTCGGGGTGGGAAGCGGCTTTTTCATTTCAAGTGATTTCTTAACAAGTGAAAGAGACCTGTACAGGCAGAGTATACGTATCATTGCCATTTCGAATCTCAAAAATGAGAAATATACCTGGGTTGCGGAAACAACCACAGCGCGTGTGAATCAGAAAATCACAACTTTGGCAAAGCATATCATCCCCAATGCGCTCTCGCGCTTTCCTGAGGAAGGCTACTGGGAGGTAAAAGAGAAGGTTCACCTTTACGGGAAGTCAAAAGAGCGGTAAACACGGTATTCCTTTTTCAACCAAAAGGCTTGTATTCATCATTTCGAATGTGGAAAAGAAACGCCCTCGTCGAATACCGTAAGCGAACAGGGATGGCCCTCACTACAGAAAAAGTCAGCCAGTCTACAGGTTGAGATCTCCAAGGGGCAAAACACGGTGCAGGCGGCGCAGAATGCCACGGACCCTCCCCTCAATCTCGGTCAGGTCGTGCTCGTCCGGCCGGTTTAGAATATCTCCGAATCGCCCCTCGGTGTTGTAAGATTCATCCGCCTCCGGGAAAACCCCGACAACTGCGATGTCTTCCACCACACGGATGCCTTCGTGCTCAAAGTACTGTCCGATGTGTTTCAGCATGGGAACCGCCTCGTTGTAGCCGGTGTGCCCGCCGCCGTAGGTACAGAAAGGAACGGCCGCCACACCAGGTTCTTCAGGCGCGGAAGCCAAAAGTTCGACTCCATCCCGTCTTCTGTTTATGTGTAGGAAAGAGAGCACAGGTTTGGGTGCTAAGTTCTCATAAACGGGTGCTCCAAAAAAGATCAGGTTGTAGTCGAGGTATTCTACCTTTTGTTCTTTGTTGATACGGGATATAGATACCTCCATTCCTGCCGTCTGCAAGGTATCGTGGATACGCCGCGCAACTTTTTCCGTATTCCCGTTCTTTGTCCAAAACAGGACGATTGCTTTTCCTTCAGGCATCGTTCGCTCCCTCTTTTTATCAAAGTTTGGTCTTTTATTGCTTTTCGGCATTATATCATTCTATCTTATCAATGTAAAACCGGTGAAAGAATTTTTTTTTGAATCATGTATGGGCTATGAGCCCATCCGATCTAGAGGGTATGAAGAAAGCATAAAAATCGAAACACGTGTATTTTTACATATCAGATAAGGTGTGAATCCTATTCAAGTGAATTTAATCAGTCATTCAGATAGCTCTTTGAAATATTGTGTTTGTTTTGTGCTCGGATATCTGTTATATAGTGAAAGAGAAGTTTTTTCCTCGATATGGTCGCCTCGTCTGACTACAACAATCCTTTGTGCTCACATTGATCGGAGTGAGGGAGCCGTGCAGTGCCAGAATGATGAAAGCACAGAAGCAATAACGAAACTCGACAGAATACTCGGCGGCAAGCAGCACCTCCTGATAATCATTCACAATACCCCTGACCCGGATGCGATCGCTTCTGCCGCTGCGCTCGGGTATATCGTTGAAAAGCGTTATGGAATACAAACGAGTATCGCATACGGCGGGATCGTCAGCAGAGCTGAAAACCGAGAGATGATCCGTAAACTGAACATACACATGAAGCAGATCAGCAGAATAAGCCTTTCCAAATACGATTGTATCGCTCTCGCGGATACACAACCCGGTTCAGGCAACAATTCTTTCCCAGCGGGTGCATCATGCCAGATCGTCATTGACCACCATCCGAAGCGTAAAAGCAGGGGCGTACAGTTCGAGCTCATCGACCCGGGTATAGGGGCGACTTCGACGCTGCTCGTCGATCTTATGCGGGAAAACGGGATTGAAATCCCTCCTGACCTGGCGACAGCACTCGTCTATGCCATCACATCGGAAACCCAGAATATGACAAGAGAGACCACTGCGAGGGACATCAGCGCCTATATGTTTGTGTACCAGAGGGCAAATATACGAAAGCTCGCACAGATCATTACCCCCCGGTTGAAACAGACATACTATGAAGCGCTCGCAAAGACCCTGAACCGCGCACGTATATACCGAAACGCGATATGTGCCAATATTGGCAAAATCCCCAATCCGGAAACCGTCTCGGAAATGGCGAACTTTCTTCTGAGGCGTGAAAGAATCGGATGGTGCCTCTGTACCGGGCACTTCAAGAACAGGCTCATCCTCTCAATCCGTTCCTCAAACGCCAATGCGAAAGCGAACGAGTTGATTCATCGCCTTGTCCCGAATATGAACACGGTGGGCGGCCACGAGATGAGTGCAGGAGGATACATTCCGCTCGAAGAAGGAAATAACCAGGAAGTGATGGAGCTCGAGGTCAGGCTTCTGAGGGATTTTTCAACCCTTCTCGGCTATAAAAACGTGAACTGGAAATCACTGCTGGAAAAGCGTGAAACACTGCCCTGAAACCTCAGAAGTTTTGCGCTCTGTTTCCTCTTTTCAATAAAGACAGAAGAGCACCGTTGATGCGTTTTTGCCTCTCCTGTGTGTTAATCCATATAATATCCGCCGTTGATGTTTACCGTTTCACCGGTGATGAATGATGATTCATCTGATGCGAGAAACATCATCAGATAGGACATGTCATGTACCGTACCGAGTCTTTTCAAAGGTATTTTATCTGCGATGCTCTTTTTCTTTTCTTCATCCCAGTAGCTCATCATCGTTGTCATCACTGCATGCGGCGCAATGGCATTGACGGTAATGCCGTAAGGGCCCAGTGCGCGTGCGGCAGACCGTGTCATGGTAATGACGGCGCCTTTTGAGCCTCCATACACGATGTAGGTTGTATTGTCTCCCCGTTTACCTGTAATAGATGCGACATTTACAATTCGCCCGTATTTCTGAGATTTCATTATCGGAGTCACGGCACGGATTGCATAGAGCACCCCTTTTACGTTTATGTCAAGAGTTCTGTCGATCATTTCGTCGCTCAGTTCCTCAATGGTCCCTGTTTTCAGAAGCCCTGCATTATTGATGAGTATGTCAACCCGGCCGAAGCTCTCTATGGTTTTCTGAATCATTTCGTCCACCTGTTTTCGTACCGAGACGTCACAGAGCAGTCCCAGGCATTGTCCCCCCGCTGAGTTTATCTCTTTGACAACATCATCAATCTTATCCTGGAGGATATCCGATATCACCACTTGTGCTCCCTCGGCAGCCATGTCAACCGCAACCTGTTTTCCCATGCCCTGACCGGCGCCTGTGACAATTGCTACTTTTCCTTCGAACCGATTCTGACTTCGTGCAGCCATGACTATATTCTCCTTCTCTCTAAGTTGTATTGTACTGATAATATGTTAACATATATTGATTAAAATATAACAAATTATAAAAATAATTCAAAACAAATTACACTGTTTTGTACAACGGTTTTACAAATACCACCACAGAGCACATCATGCTCTGAGAGGCACGAACTTTTTCTCTATTATAATAATGGAATTGGTGAAATCAAAAGGAATTAAATGAAAATCATGGATAATTGGTTCTTGGCGAATAATTCAGATATTCAAACGATTTTCGGATCTTTAAATTTTTAACTATGAAAATAAATATAGTTAAAAAGAGCTCATTATTGAGTTGGTGAATTCATTACCACCGACTAATTATTTGTCCTCTCCGAGTGCATGTCATTACTCGTCTGTGGATAAAGGAGTTGACAAACACATATGAAATGTTACTATTATCACAATTTATGGTATATATTGATCGTGTTGTTTGAATTTGATAATCATTCTCAATAAAAGAGAATAATATATACTTTTCCTCACGGATGACAGAAAAGGAGAAAACCAATGGCTGATATGATGTATATGGCGGGAATGGATATCGGTACCACAGGAGTGAAGACCCTCATTACTGATGAAAACGGAAATGAAATAGGAATGGCCTACAGGGAGTATCCCTGCACATACCCCCATCCGGGCTGGGTGGAACAGGATGTGGATGTTATGTGGAACAGGATCTGCGAGACCACGAATGAGGTGATATCCAAAAATGGCATTGACCCACGGGCAATAAAGTCTCTCGGTATCTCGAGCCAGAGAGGAACGTTTATACCTGTGGATAAAGAAATCAGGCCTCTCGGCAGTTCAATCGTATGGGCTGATGTGAGAGCGGATCGTGAAGTTGAATGGATAAAAGAGGAGATCGGCGAAGTTCGATTTCACGAGATAACGGGGGTCCCTCTCTCGGGTATGTGGGCATACCCAAAAATGAAATGGTATATCGACAACGGGAATACTATGTTTGAGAAAACGCACAAGATACTCAATGGACAGGAATACTTTCTTTTCAAACTCGGAGCTGAAGATATCTCAACAGACCCTGCATCGATCACCTTAAACGGAATGATGGACATAGAGAAACTGAATTGGAGTGAAGAACTATGCGAGAGGATCGGCCTTCCTCTCGAGAAGCTCCCGCCGATGGGAACGACAGCCCGGCAGGTCGGAGTAATATCGAAGAAAGCAAGTGAGGAGACCGGTTTTGTAACGGGAATGCCCATTTCTATTGGGGCAGGTGATCAACAGTGCGCCGCGATTGGCGCCGGTGTAGTGAGAGAGGGAATGGCTGAGATTACAATCGGTACGGGTATGGTAATTGTCGCCCATATTGACACACGGAGAAAAGACCCGAAAAGAAAAGTGTTAATTGGCGGATCGGGAATACCGCGCAAGTGGAACATGGAGGGAATCAATTACACATCAGGAGCTGCTCTGCGGTGGTGGAGGGATGTATACGGGGGTGAGGAGCTTCGCTGTGCGGGTGAGCTGGGATTGGATGTCTATGATGTAATCACACTTGAGGCATCGAAGAGCCCTCCGGGGAGCAGAGGTTTTATCTTCTTCCCATGTTTTCAGGGCCAGTGTACTCCTTACTATCATGATTTCGCAAGGGGCGGGAGCATAGGGCTGTCGTTCATCCATGATAAAAAGGACATGGCACGAGCAATCATGGAAGGTGTGACATTTGAGATTAACATGGTTATTGCCGCGATGGAAGAGGTGATCGGCAAGAAGTTTGATGCCCTGCGCATTTCAGGAGGCGGCTCGAAGTCACATCTGTGGAACCAGATACAATCTGATGTATACGGCAGGGCGGTCGAACAGTTAAGGGTATCGGAATGCGCGACAATCGGCGCAGCGATTCTTGGTGCGGTCGGCTGTAAGATATTTACTTCAGTTGAAGAAGCGGTGAAGAAAATGGTTCACACCTATGATACCATAGAACCTGATTTAAAAAATCACGCGATGTACACAGAGGGATTTCAGTTGTTCAAAGAGGTTTTTGAAGTGCTTATGAAAAATAACCTGTACAGGAAAATCGCGGATTACCAAAATAAATACTGGGGATAAAAGAGGAGTGAATGAAAAAGGCACTTGTAATTGCCAACTGGAAGATGAATAAAACGCTTGAGGAAGCACGGTTATTCATCCGAACTATACGCGATGCGTTCGAAAAAGAGAAGAGTGTCACGATTGTAATACTGGTTCCTTACCCGTACATCGCAGCTCTCTCATCTTTTTGCAGGGGATCCAACATAGATATTGGAGCAGAAAATATGTTTCACGATGAGTGGGGGAAATATACCGGTGAAGTGTCTGCTCCAATGCTCGCATGCGTTGGATGTGCGTATGTTATGCTCGGGCACTCGTTTAGAAGGGGATATTTCGGGGAAGATGATGAAGAGATAAATCGCAGGTTTCTGATCGCGCTGAAGCATGAGATTATTCCTGTTGTTTGCATTGGCGAGACAATAGAAGAAAAAAACGCGGGTATAATGAACACTGTGCTCGGGAGGCAGGTGAAGAAATGTTTCAACGGAGTGAAAAAAGATCAGTATTTCTGGATAATTTATGAGCCTCGATGGGCCATTGGAACAGGAGTAACACCTCAATTGGAGGAGATTGGAAAGACACATCTGGATATCAAAGAGCTGGTGCTCGAATATTACGGGAAAGAGATCGCCGAACGTGTTCCCGTCGTGTACGGAGGAAGTGTGCAGTCGCAAAATGTTTTTGATATTTATTCACAGAAAGGAGTTGACGGTGTCGGTTTCGGCGGATGCAGCCTTGATATTGAATGTTTCTCGGACGCAATTGCGCACGCGGTTCGTGCGTATAAGGACCGCCCCCTGTAAAGATAAGCGAGATCTTTTTTTTTCTTGACGGCGCGCTCGTGTATAGTTAGCATAGTAACACAAATTGTGAAAATTTATAACATATATGCCATATTTTTATTGTAATTATTAATGAATTTCACATATATATCAACCCTGTCCATTGAACAAGCAGAGATATTCACATACATATAACTATGATTCGTGAACTTTACGTTTTTTATACTGATTGAAGTACCTGTGAGCTATGTAAGCCGCCGAGGCGGGCTGTCATGTGCACAATCAATTTCGGAAGGAGGTGAATAAAAGAGAAAAAAGTGACGTACGGTTTATGAAGATTGGTGGAAAAACTAAACAAATTATTCAATAAGTTTAAAATGTATGGAGGAAAAAATGTTTCGAAAAATTTTACTTGTTACACTGGGAGTGATGGTTCTCGCTGCGTGCGGAGCGTTATTTCTATTCGCGAGCGGGAACAAAGAGAAAGGTGAAGAACAGCTTGAAATTGTGATGGTCGCAAAACATGAGGGTATTTCATGGTTTGATGACATGCGGGTAGGGGTCGAACAATTTGGAAAGGATTACGGGGTAAATGCATATCAGATCGCCCCTGAGGGCGGTGATCCCGCAAAGCAGGTTCAAATGACCGAAGACCTCATTGCAAAAGGGGTAGACGCAATAGCTGTTGTTCCAAATGACCCTCTCTCCATGGTTCCTGTGCTTAAAAAAGCCAAAGAAGCGGGAATAGTGACTGTCAGCCACGAGGCTCAGCAGCTTGAGGGAATCGTTGACTGGGATATGGAAGCGTTCGTGAACGAGGACTTTGGAAGATTGATGTTCAGCGCCCTCGCGGAGGCAATGAATTATGAAGGGAAGTACACGGGGTGCGTCGGTGCGCTTACAATGGAAACTCATATGCAGTGGTGGAATGCGGGCGTAGCGCTTCAAAAGCAGAAATGGCCCAAAATGCAGCTGGTAACGGACGGCCCAATCGAAGATAAGAATGATGAGAAGCTCGCATATGATAAAGTCGTAGAGATTCTCAAAACCTATCCGGATCTGAAGGGAATATATGGATGTACTGTTGCCACCTGCGCGATGGGGGCGCTTGCGCTCGAAGAGCGTGGAATAGAAAGGGTCAAGGTTGCCGGTTTGGGCCTGCCTTCCGTAAATGGACCGTACCTCAAATCAGGCTTTCTGTATCGAGCGCACTGCTGGAGGCCGGCTGATGCGGGATATGTGAGCTGTCTGATTGCGTATAAGGTACTGATGGGTGAAGAGATCGCAGATGGAGTGAATCTTGTGAAGTCGGGATATGAGAATTGCAATATAGAAGGCGGAATCGTTTTCGGGAACGCGCCGCTGGTGCTCTCAGCTGATAATGTGGATGACTATCAGTTCTAAAGTCAGTATAATTGAAAGTTGTTTGACCGGGTTGGCTTGAAGACATGGGTTTTCAAGGCAACCCGGCCTGTAAATACTTGGGACACACGCTTCATAAAGTCAGCGGGAATAAACTTATGAATAATGACTTTTTAGTGGTGAATAATATTAGCAAATCCTATGTAGGGGTAAAGGCGCTCGATAAAGTGAGCCTTACTGTGCAGAAGGCGAAAATTCACTGCCTTGTCGGTGAAAACGGCTCCGGCAAATCCACCCTTATCAAAGCGATCGCCGGCGTCATTCCGATAGATGAAGGTGAGATTGTGATTAACGGGCACCCTTACAGGTACCTCCGTGCTATTGATTCGATACGTGATGGTATACAGGTTATCTACCAGGATCTGTCCCTGTTCCCAAACCTCACCATTGCGGAGAACATATCTCTCAATGAGATGGTTGAAAGAAGAAAAACATTTCTCAATTGGAAAGCGGTAAAAGAGTTCTCCTTGAGTGAGCTGGAAAAAATTGGGATTCATCTGAACGTTGACGATCTTGTGGAAGATCTCTCCATGGCAAATAAACAGGTTGTTGCAATTGTTCGGGCCCTCACACAGGGAGCGCATCTCATCATCATGGATGAGCCGACCACAGCGCTCACGAAGAAGGAGATTGATTCTCTGTTTTCGATAATATTGGACCTCAAGAACCGGGGTATTCCCACACTGTTCGTCAGTCATAAGCTCAGTGAGGTTCTGGAGATTTCAGAAAGTGTCGCTGTCCTGAGAGATGGAAAAATGGTTGGGGAGTTTGAAAGAAGTGAGCTGGATACCGATAAACTCGTTTACCATATGACAGGCAAAAAAATAGAGCACACGACGTTTGATTTTAAAGAAAAAGAGGCTGCTGAAAAGCCTCTGCTCGAGGTGAGGCACCTTACGAAAAGAGGCAATTATACAGATATAAGTTTTACGCTCAAATCCGGAGAGATACTCGGAATTACGGGGCTTCTCGGGTCAGGAAGGACTGAGCTTGCGCTTTCACTGTTCGGCCTGAATGTACCGAGCTCGGGCGAGATATTCATGAACGGGAAAAAAATTGTCATTCATTCACCGCGGGATGCAATAAAACATGGAATTAGCTACCTTCCTGAGGACAGGCACATTCAGGGCCTTTTCTTGGATCAATCTATCGGGAATAATATTATCGCTACTATAACGAGAAAATTATTGAACAAGTTCGGGTTTATAGCAGAAGAAAAGAAGAACAAATCCATGAAAAGGTATGCAGAAGAATTGCGGATAAGAACACCCACCCTCGACGCACCGGCAGAAAGCCTGTCTGGAGGAAACCAGCAGCGGGTTGTGATTGCAAAGTGGCTGGCAACCCTTCCGAAAATTTTTATCCTCGACGGCCCAACTGTGGGTATCGATATCGCCTCAAAAAATGAAATCCATCATATGATAACCAGCCTTGCTGAGAAAGGTATCGGGATTATCATGATCTCTGATGAGATCAGTGAGGTGTACCATAACTGCAACAGAATCATTATCATGCAAAACGGTGAGAAAATAGGGGAAGTAAATGCACGAAGCACAACGGAAGATGAGCTCTATGAAATGGTGCAGAAAGAAAGCAAAAGCGCTCACGCCTCAAGCTGATCACACACTCATGAGATATACGCGAAAGGAAGTCCATGCTGGAAAGAATGTTTAAGAGACATGAAACATATTTATTTATTATCATCATTTTATATTCCATTGTCGTCACATCCGTAAATAAATCCTTCATGTCATTCGAGAATTTCTTCGACATCATTCGTGGAAGCGCCGGTATGGGAATACTGGCAATGGGAGTGCTCGTGGTCCTGCTGTCCGGAGGGATCGATGTATCTTTCACCGCTGTAGCGATTTCCGGCGGATATATTGCCGTTCGGACAATTATGGCGACCGGATGGGACAGCCTTTTTGTTGCATTTTTGATTTCATGCGCCATTGGAATCGCTCTTGGAGCTATAAACGGGGTAATTATTTCATATTTCAAGCTGCCGACTCTTATCACGACACTTGGCACATTGAACGTTTTCCACGGTGCACTCACCACATTTGTCGGCACGGAGTCGGTCAATGCCCGCGAGATGCCCTTGTGTTTTGTCAATTTCGGCTCAGCCAGGCTCATAAAGCTTGTGAATGAGCAGGGGGGGACCTACGGGCTGTCCGTATTCATAATACCTCTTGTGGCGGTTATCGTTATCACCTGGTTTATTTTAAAGTACACAATGCTCGGTCGCGGTATTTTTGCGATTGGGAGCAACAAGGAATCTGCGATAAGGGCCGGGCTCAATGTGAAGGCGATTCAGATGTTCATTTATTCCTATGTTGGATTCTTGGCCGGTGTGATGGGTGTTATTTCAGTTTCGGAGGTACGATGGGTGAATCCTGTCTATCTTGTTGGCACGGAATTGACCATCATCGCCGCGGTTGTGATCGGCGGAACAAAACTCACCGGAGGCTCAGGTACGATTCTGGGAACAATACTCGGCGTGGGTATTGTACGGATTTTGTACAACACGCTTGTCCTTCTCGGGTTATCTGCTGCGTGGAATAACTTTTTTGTGGGAATAATCATCATCGCGAGTGTGGCGATCACGTCATACAGGAATAAATTAAAAGCGATGCGGTCTCTCACCTTCAAGATGTAGGATATTATGTGAGTTGGAGGCAAATCCTTGTTTCGTATAAAAGGACTGAAAAAAATAGATACAAATCTGACAATTCTTTTCATAATTCTTGTTCTCGTTATTCTCACCCTCTCGGTGCTCCTCCCCGGGCACTTTTTCACATTCCGCAATTTTAAATCAATGGCATTTCAGTTCCCTGAATTTGGTTTGCTGGCACTTGCAATGACACTTGCAATGATCACCGGAGGCATTGATTTATCCGTTATTGCAACCGCAAATTTGACGGGGATTATTGCAGCGCTTATCATGACGAAGGGCGTCACTCCCGAAGCTCTGGGCCCTCATACCGCACTGATAATTATCGTTGCAGTCGTTGCGGCGCTTGTTCTGGCGATTGTGTGCGGACTCATAAACGGATTTCTGATCTCATTCCTCGGCGTACCGGCAATTCTTGCCACGCTCGGCACAATGATTTTCTATTCCGGTGTAGGTATGGCAATAACAAAAGGAATCGGTGTGGTGGGATTTCCCGAAAGTTATCTGGAAATCGGGTCAGGCAGCTTCGCTCACATACCAATTCCCCTGATCATTTTTGTGGTGGTGACAGTGCTCATTGCGGTTGTCCTGCGCAAAACATCATTCGGTCTGAATATGTACTTTGTCGGTGCAAACCAGATCGCTGCGCGATTTTGCGGGATAAATATCAATTTCACCATTTTGCGGACCTATATGACCACAGGCCTGCTCGCCGGTATTTCCTCACTGATTATGATTTCCAGATTTAATTCGGCGAAAGTCGGCTATGGAGACACCTACCTTCTTCAGGCGATAGTTGTCGCGGTCCTGGGAGGTATCGATCCGTACGGGGGGCATGGAAGGGTCATCGGTGTAGTGATGGGTATCATTATATTACAGGCCCTTCAGAATGCGTTTACTCTTTTTGGTTTTACTCCCTATGCAAAAGGGTTCATCTGGGGGCTTGTGCTCATTCTTGTCATGATTATCAATTTTATCACTTCCAAGTATCAGGAAAAAGCAAGGATTCAGAGGATGAGCGCCTGAAGAGGGATGTGCGCATGCTCAGTGCTCATACGGTGATGAGCTCTATATCGTCGGCGCAGATGATTTCTCTGTATTCTTCCGGGATCTCGTTATCTGTGATGATAATATTGAAATCTTTCATATCCGCGAAGTAGCCGACTTTTGTTTTCCCGAATTTGGATGAGTCCAGAATGAGAATCTTTGTTTTTGATGAATCGAGAACGGCTTTCTTTGTCTCTACTTCGTAGGGATTCGCGCAGGTTACCCCGAGGGTCTCATGAAAACCGGCCGCTGAAATGATACTCTTGTCAGCGCGCGTTCTTTTAATGAGGCTGATACCCTCCTGGCTCTCAAACATCAGTGTATTTTCGTGGAAATATCCACCGGCAAAAATTGGATTGCAGTTTTTCTTTCTGTATACCTCAACAAGAATATTCAGCGCATAACAGAGTACAGTGACGGGAATTTCTTCTCTGATGAATTTTGCCACATATTCTGTGGTTGATCCAACGTCAAGAATGACTGTATCGTTCGCCTCTATCAAGGACGCTGCTTTCTGCCCGATACGGATCTTTTCCCTGGTCCTTCTCGTTTCTTCATTCTCAATGTTGTACTTTTCATCGTCAACTTTCGAGTCGACATACGCCTTGAAAATCGCACCTCCCGGTATGAGCTCCACCACGTTATCATTTTCCAGCAGGTTGAGATCACGCCGTATGGTCATTTCAGACACGTTGAGCCGTTTCGTGAGCTCCTTGATGCTGATCGCGTTTTTATGTTTGAGCATATTGATAATATTCTTAATGCGTTCGTTTTTATTCAATGTCTTGCTCCATATTCATGTGGTAAATAATACCATGAAAATTGTTATTATACGAACAATTTTCTCTAAGTGTTCGCAGTGCAAAATATGTGCGTATTCCGTATCGTACCGCATTGTTCTTCAATTTTACCTATATATAAGAAAAAAATAAAGCTTTAATTACAATAATTATATATTTACACTTCTGAAATATTCATTATCCAAATAGGTGAATTTCGAAAATGAAAAAATTGAGAAAAAAGTTTATTGACATTCATTAATAAAATGTTATAATAGTAACAGAAATTGATGATATACACAAATAACTCATGTAAATGAAAGGAATTTATCACATATTTTTCATAAGCTGCATTTTATTACTAAGATAAGGGGAAAGTATATGGAGAATGTCTATTCTGATGCACTTGGTATGATAGAAACAAGGGGATTTGCTGCCATGGTTGAAGCCTCCGATGCAATGGTAAAGGCAGCAAAGGTGGAGCTTACCGGCTATGAAAGGGTAGGCGGGGGATATGTCACAGCCATCGTTCGCGGGGACGTAGCGGCTGTTCGTGCAGCGCTCGATGCGGGAAGCAGGGCCGCGGAGAAGGTTGGTGAAGTTGTAACAGTGCATATCATCCCAAGACCTCATGAAAATGTCGACAGAGTCCATCCACTCGGGAGAGGTCCGGAAAAGAACGATTAAACGCGGGGTGCACATGAAAAACAGTCGGTGCAAAAATGCTCTTATGCGACAGTTCAGGGTACAAAACGCGCATAAAAAATTACAAGGGTAGGTAACGGCAATGGCGAACATAGAATTGAGGACGTTCAGCTTTTTGGACTCACTTCAGCTTCAGATGGCTTCATTTATCGCAGGTGTCTCGAAAGGGTATTTCCCTGTGGCGGAACAGGCATGTTGCGTGGTGGAAATCTCACCCGGAATCGAGATCAACAGGCTCACCGATATCGCAGTAAAAGCCACTGATGTGAAACCGGGGCTGCAGATCGTTGAGCGGCTGTTTGGAATGCTCGAGGTGCATTCCCATAATCAGGGTGATGCCCGACAGGCGGGAAACGCGATACTGGAGGCGATCAACCTGAAAGAGGAACAGCGAATGAAGCCTCAGATACTGACCAGTCAGCTTATTAAAAACATCGATGATCACCACGCACAGCTCATCAATAGAGTGCGGCATGGCAACATGGTATTGAAGGGCAATACACTTTACATCCTCGAAATTGAACCTGCAGGGTATGCCTATTATGCGGCAAATGAGGCAGAGAAGGCGTCGCATATAAACATCATCGAGGTGGTCGGTTTTGGAAGGTTCGGAAGGATCTATATTGCCGGTGATGAATCTGAAGTGCTGGTATCGAAGGATATTGTTGAAAAAAGGCTCAGTGGTCTCACCGGTGTCGAGGCGAGTGGAAAGAACGAGTAATCACACACTATGCCAATTGAGAGAATATTACATGAAGAGTAAGGAGCGGGTAAATGTCAGATATTTACATGGATGCACTCGGAATGATTGAAACGAGGGGTTTTGCTGCAATGGTTGAGGCTTCGGATGCGATGGTAAAGGCTGCGAAGGTGGAACTTACAGGATATGAAAGAGTTGGCGGCGGATACGTCACTGCAATAGTGCGCGGCGATGTTGCCGCAGTGCGGGCTGCTCTCGACGCAGGCGGCAGGGCGGCAGAAAAGGTTGGCGAAGTGGTCTCGGTACACATCATTCCAAGACCTCATGCAAATGTTGATGAAGTGTTGCCTCTCGGCCGGGGCCCGAAAGAAAAGGGAGCGAGAAGCAGAAAGATGTCGAGTATGGAAACAGACTGACCCCCAACCGTTGATCTCTGACAGGGCTTCGGAGCTGATGCATGTAACTGCATTGCGTCTGCGCGCGGCCGAAAAGGGAACACAGGCATTTTGCCGTGAGATTTCATTCGGAAAGTTGAGGATGAGGAATATGGTACTTGCGAAGGTAGTCGGAACAGTCGTGTCAACGAGAAAGGAGGAGAAGATCGAGGGGATTAAGTTTCTTCTCCTTGAGAAGGTCAATCCGGAAACAATGAAAGGGAAAAAAGACTACGTTGTCGCCATGGATAGTGTCGGGGCCGGTCTGGGGGAAATTGTTTTCTATGTTTCCGGAAGCAGCTCCCGAATGACTGAGACAACTCAGGGCCGGCCCAGTGATGCAACGATTACTGCAATAGTCGATTCAATTGACATGAATGGTGAGTTCGTGTATCAGAAAGACGCATCGCTGTAGCCCAAAGGCAGTCGGGAGACGCAGGTGAAAAGGACACAGGGAAAAATATGATTTTCGGGATAGTGGTGGGTACAGTTGTCGGAACAAAAAAGAGCGACAATATTGTGGGAACCAAATACCAGCTTGTGCGTCTCTGTAATTACAGGGGAGAGGATGGGAGTGAATATCTCGTCGCGCTTGACGGAGTCGGTGCGGGTATGGATGAAATGGTCATCATATCACAGGGGAGCTCGTGCAGGCAGACGGAAATGACGAAAGAGAGGCCCATAGACGCGCTGATCGTCGGGATCGTTGATCTTGTTGAGAAGAACGGTGAGATTGTGTTCAGGAAGTAAGAGTGCGTGTACCCTCGTTCAGTGTTCGAAGAAAAAATGAATCTGATGGAAACGGCATCTGACAGATTGAGTGACATCATCCGCAGGTATGGAATCGTGGAGGAGGAGCCTGGAGAAAAACTTCCTTTGCATAAAAAATTGAGCACGATGAAAAACGTGGATACGATTATCATAAATGGAACGGGATTCGAGCCGCTTGTTGAGTGCGATAGATACCTATTGAAAACGGAAAGCCCGAGGATTATCAAAGGAATCGAGTTCCTTGCTGAACGTCTCGGCGCAGAGCGAAGCTTCATCGCGTTAAATGAAAAATACCGTAACGCATATGAAATTTTCACCAGGGCTCTCCGAAACAGGGATGATGTGAAGGCGGTATTTGTACAGGATTTTTATCCGTCGGGCGATGAGCGTGTTCTCGTGTACGAGATTACAGGGAGGATTGTCCCAGAAGGAGGCAGCACGCTTGATGCCGGCTGTATTGTAATGAATGTGGATACGGTTTTTGATATCTGGAATGCTTTTTCAGAACAGATTCCGGTTACCAGAGTCTTTCTCTCATGCGCAGGGGAGCTGAAATATCCATCAATTGTCCACGCGCACATAGGCACGACAATCGGTGAGATCATCTCACTCTGCGGCGGATCAACGGTTGAGGATTATGTCACCGTCATCGGGGGACCGCTCAGGGGATATGTCGAGACTGATTTCGATGCGCCGGTGGGCATGGGTACGAAAAGTGTACTTGTGCTGCCGAGAGAGCATGAGATTGTGGAAAGACTGACGCTGCCGCTGGAGGTGACGGTATCGCGGAGTAAAGCGCAGAGTTACCTGTGGACTTTTTGCACGGATTTCTGTCCCCTGCATCTGCTCGGGTACGGTATCGACCCCTCGACGATAATGCGGCAGATTACGTACAATCTTCATGATGCGCCGGTCTCTGTTCTGAATGGAGTGTTTCTTTGCAGTGGATGCGGTATCTGTGATATGCACTCAGGCGCCCTCTTTTTCAGCCCCTCCGCTGTCAACAGTGCGCTGAGGCGCAGATTGAGGGAAGAAGGGTTCACTCCAACATTTTCGGGAATAATACCTTCGGTCAATGAAATGCGAGAATGGAGGAAGGTCCCGCGGTCAAAGGTCATGGAGAGACTGCGGATCAGCAGATACGGCAACGTCCAGTTTCAACGCTGTTTGGAAACCGATCCTTCCCGTGTCGAGATAATGCTCGTTCAGGGACCGGATATTCGGTTGAAGCCGGTGGTAGCGGTTGGTGAAAGAGTCGCTGAAAGAAGCCTTATCGCTGAAGCTCCTCCTCATGATGGCGGAGCAAATGTACATGCGAGTATCGACGGCAGGGTAATATATCTGGATGAAGAAAGGATAATAATTGCAAAGTGAGCACCGATAGAAATCATTTGGATATCCCTGTTATTGGAGTACTGGAGTTCAGCAGTATTGCAGTCGGCATTAAAGCAATGGATGAGATGGTGAAGGCAGCTCCGATTCGAATTTTGTTTGCAAAAACGGTGTGCCCTGGGAAGTTTGTCATTATGTTCTCGGGTGATGTTGCATCCGTCGATGCGTCACTCACGCGGGGCAAAATTTCGGGTGAAGGGTATCTCATTGACGAGCTTTTCATTCCGAATCTTCATGAGCAGGTTATTCCCGCGATAAATAAAATCGTTTACTGCCGGATCTGGGATGCTGTAGGGATAATAGAATCCTTTTCCGTCGTAGCAAGCATTGAAAGCGGCGATATTGCGGCGAAAACCGCAGATATATCGATTATCGAAATCCGCCTGGCAACAGGCCTTGGCGGGAAATCCTATGTCAAGATCATGGGCAATATCCACGAGGTGGAGGCAGCCATGGCAGCGGGGGTGCAGTATATCAAACAAAAGGGGCTGCTGTGCAAGGATGTGGTCATTGCGAAGCCTCATCCGGACATAAGGGCTTTTTTCTACGATGAAACCGGCGCATTTGAATAGGTGGGGAGTAACCCTGTGAGGAAGATGCTCATTGCCGGTAACTGGAAGATGAACAAGCTGCGGGACGAAGCCTCAGTCCTCGTCGGCGAGATTGTAGGCGGAGTACGCCGTCATGATGAAGTGGATGTTGCAGTCTGTCCGCCTTTCGTGTATCTGGATATGGTTGTTTCAGCGTGCAGGGAGTCTGGCGTGGATGTCGGTGCCCAGGATCTGTATTATGAAACCGAAGGTGCATACACAGGCGAGATATCCCCGCCCATGCTCAAAAGCCTCGGCTGCAGGTACGTCATTGTGGGGCATTCCGAGCGGAGGAACCTTTTCGGCGAGACGGACAGAATAGTTAATAAGAAACTGAGGGCCGCATACAGTGCAGGGCTTATTCCGATCCTGTGTGTGGGTGAAACGCTCGAACAAAGAGACAGCAGCAGAGCATTTGAGGTGCTGAACGGTCAGATCACCTATGGGTTCGAAGGAATAGACGATGAGTGTATCGCCAATACTGTGATTGCATATGAGCCTGTCTGGGCGATCGGAACGGGGCAGAGCGCGAGCGCGGCTCAGGCAGAGGAGGCGCACGCGTACATACGGGAGAGGGTAAAAGATTTTACCCGCGGTGCGATTGCCGACAGTACAAGGATCCTGTACGGAGGAAGTGTAAAACCGGAAAATGCCCTCGATCTGCTGAAGCAGCAAAATATCGACGGTGCGCTTATCGGCGGTGCAAGTTTATCGGCGAAATCATTCTGCGAGATTGTGAGGATCGCCAAGGCTTTAAAGTAAATGATCAAGAAGGAATGGTCTATGGAAATATCCGAACAAGATATACGCACGATCGTGGAGAAGATCGTGGGCACAATGGCTGCTGACGAAGTAAAAGAGCTTTCTTCCCTCGATGTACAGGAAAAAATTGTTGAAAATCGGGACGGCGTTTTTTCCGATATGGAACAGGCTGTAGATGCGGCGGAAAAGGCACAGAAAGAGCTCATCGCAATGACGCTGGAAAAAAGGCGGCAAATTATACACAGCATCCGCACCGTCCTGACTGAGCATCTCGAAACAATATCCAAACTGGCTTTGGAGGAAACATCCTTCGGTCGCTGGGAAGACAAGGTCTTGAAGAACAAGCTGGCAGTCGAGAAAACACCGGGCGTGGAGGACCTCGAACCTTTCTCCTACACCGATGACCACGGCCTGACCCTCGTTGAGAGAGCCCCGTACGGTCTCATCGGCTCCATAGTTCCCTGCACGAACCCGACTGAGTCCATAATTCACAACGGCATCAGTATGATCGCGGGCGGGAACTCCGTGGTATTCAACCCGCACCCTGTTGCGAGGAAAACGTCGAATTACGTGATCTCATTGATAAATACGGCGATAACCGGAGCAGGCGGCCCGCCGAATCTCATATGCACAATTGCAGATCCAACTGTGGAGACTGCACAGGCGATGATGAAGCACCCGAGGATCAAACTGCTTGTGGTAACAGGGGGGCCGAACGTTGTGAAAATTGCCATGAACAGCGGAAAGAAGGTCATTGCCGCAGGCCCGGGAAACCCTCCTTGTGTGGTTGATGAAACCGCAGACATTGCCAAGGCAGGAAAGGACATTGTGAGCGGAGCCGGAATCGACAACAACATCATCTGCATATGCGAGAAGGAAATTCTCGCCGTACACAGTATAGTCGACGCATTGAAAGAAGCAATGAAAAACAACGATGCCTATGAGCTAAATAAAAATCAGATCGAAGAGGTCACGAAACTGGTTATTGCGGATCCCGGGAGACCCGGTCATGAAGGCGCACCAAACAAGAAGTACGTCGGGAAAAACGCATCCGTCATCGCAAAGGAAATTGGTTTGAACATATCCGATGAGACGAGAATCCTGCTCTGTGAGGTAGAGGGTGATCATCCGCTTGTGTGGACAGAGCAGCTCATGCCTGTTATCCCGATCGTGCGCATGGAAAACGCAGACAAGGCCATCAATTTTGCGGTCATGTGTGAGCATGGGTTCCGGCACACGGCAAGTATTCACTCGCGAAACATCGATAAGCTGAGCCAAATGGCAAAGGTGATGGACTGCTCTCTTTTTGTGAAAAACGGGCCCAACTATGCAGGGATGGGGCTGGGCGGTGCCGGGTTTACATCCTACACGATTGCAAGCCCGACGGGAGAAGGCCTGACGCGTGCCAGGACATTCACGAGGGAAAGGCGCTGCTCATTGATCGATTATTTCAGAATTGTGTAAACTGGAGCCAATATGAAGCTCGGGAAAGTAATAGGGAATGTCGTGTGCACCCAGAAGGATGAATCCTTTGAAGGGGTAAAACTTCTCCTGGTTCGGCCGCTGAATGAAAAGCTTGAAGAGATAGGGGAGCCGCTTGTCGCATGCGATACTGTGCAGGCCGGAATGAATGATATCGTCTTTTATGAAGGCGGAAGAGAAGCAGCCCTTGGTCTGGAGAACTGGTTTAATCCATCCGATGCAACGATCATGGGAATTGTAGACAGCATCAATATAGAGGAGTGACATGACTCTCGGGAAAGTAATCGGAAATGTTGTATCCACAATAAAATTGAAGATCTATGAGGGGTATAAGCTCGTTCTTGTGCAGCCTGTTTTGCCGGACGGGAAACCAGTCGGAAAAACGATGCTTGCGATAGACACCGTGCAGGCAGGAACAGGCGATGTCGTGCTTGTGATCGATGAGGGCAATTCAGCCCGGGTGATCATAAATGACGCTATGGCTCCGGTACGATGTGTAGTTGCCGCAATCGTTGATGAGGTCCACATGCCGGAATTTGACTAAGGGGGGTCCTTTTGGAAGAAAGAGAAGTGACGAAAATCATTGAAAACGTCATCAGCGGCCTTCATCAGGGAACCGCGCCTTCTGTTCAGCCCGATTCACCGACGAATCAGAAAGACAATGTCAGAAGGGTGGCAATCGGCGCAGATCATGGGGGTTTCAAGGCAAAGGAAGCACTGAAAACCTATCTCAGAACCCTGGGATATCGAATTACGGATGTTGGCACGGAAAGCACCGAGAGCGTTGATTACCCTGACTTCGCCGTCAAGGTTGCCCGCAAAGTGGCAAGCGGTGAGTGCGACCGTGGAATCATGATCGATGGGGCAGGCATCGGCTCCTCTATGGCCTGCAACAAAGTAAAGGGCATCAGGGCTGCACTGTGTTATAACGTAAAGACCGTTGTAAACAGCCGCGAGCATAACAACGCGAATGTGCTCACGCTCGGAGGGCCGCTTCACAGCACTGATGAATTGTGTGAAATGGTCAAGGTGTGGCTGGAAACACGGTTCGCAGGGGGAAGGCACTGGGGGCGCGTGAACAAGATCATGGAAATAGAACGAACGTGATAATTTGTGGGAAACATGAAGTGCGTGCATATAATCAACAGTGAAGGATTGTCTTATGGACCAGAAAGAACTGGTAGATAAAATCGTGGAAGAGGTCATGAACAGGATAAGCCAGACTGCGGCCGGCAGTCCCTCGACTGATTTTCCTCCAGTCGGGGTGAAGAGCGCGACAGGCGTCACCGTGAACGTTCCGGCGGATCTTGCACAGTTTATTGATCACACATTGCTGAAACAGGACGCGACCAGGGAGGAGATCGAGCAGCTCTGCAAGGAGGCGATTGAGTACAAGTTTTACTCCGTTTGTGTGAACTCTTCATGGGTTCCATTCTGCGCAAGACTATTACGAGGGTCGAGTGTCAAGATAAGCAGCGTGGTCGGCTTTCCGCTGGGTGCTATGGACTCGAGGACGAAGGCATTTGAAACAAGGTACGCGATCGAGAACGGGGCGCACGAGATCGATATGGTGATCAATGTCGGGGCCTTGAAGGCCGGAGATGTAAAAACAGTCGAAGAGGATATCAGGGCTGTTCTGAGGGCATGCAGGGGAACTACAATTCTCAAGGTTATAATCGAGACGTGCCTTCTTACAGATGAAGAAAAAGTGCTCGCCTGCCAGATAGCTAAAAAGGCGGGAGCGCACTTCGTCAAGACATCCACGGGGTTTTCCAAAGCAGGTGCGACTGCACAGGATGTCGCGTTGATGCGGCGTACTATTGGGCCTGGAATGGGCATAAAGGCCGCCGGCGGAGTGAGGAGCTTTAAAGACGCCGTGCTGATGATCCAGTCCGGCGCAACGAGGCTCGGAACGAGCTCGGGGGTGAAAATCGTGACCGGGAAGGAAAGCGGGTAGAAATATTAGGATAACGAAAACCGCCGTGCGATCGTCTTCAGGCTCGCATGGAGGGCTTTTCTGTACCTTCGGTACAGGATGTGCTCGCCCGCTGCCTCGGCGATGATGATTCTTCTGCCCGCGGGAATGACCGCCGTGAGATAGATGTAATCTTTCTGTCCATACGGGAGTCCCCACTCGTAGAGCACGCCCGCATTCGTGCCTGCTGAAAAAGCCTCTCCGTCATTGAGGAGGTGGTACCCCTCATCCAGGAGATGGGCGCGCAACGCCTCTTTCCAGAAGGAGAGCTCCTGTTTTGGATAATTGCGGGCGGTCCTCACCCGTATTAAAACCCCCTCCGGGCTTACAGCTTTGTACTCGTCTTTCGCTTTCTGCTCCGCAAATCCTTCAGGCGCCTGCATAATTACCTGTGCGCTCATGCGCGGCAGGGTGAAAACTGCGGCAAGGAGAATCAGCGCGACTGCAACTGCCAGAGGGATGAGAGTGCGGGGTTTCATCATGGTTCATACCCTCCCTGCACGAATCCGTAGAAATCAATGGTATTGATCCATTGAAAGGATGAGGGAACGTCCTGCGGAAGGGTCTGCTCGATGAAGCTGAGATGAATCTCCGCATGGGCGAATCGGATATCTGTGGAGAGTTTTCGCAGACGTCCCTTGAGGTTTTCTATCTCCTGAAGCAGCCGAAAGATCTCCCGCTCAATGGCCAGGGTGCCTTCGACATCTGCCCTGTCCAGATAAAGAAGGTTTTTCTGCAGGATCTCTTCTCTGCTCTGTATGCCCGATTGAGCGCGTAGGATGGATTCACGCAGGTCCAGTGCCTCGAAGTTCACTGAAACAACCTGCTCCGCCTCTTTTTCCGTGAGAGCCCGAAGCTTTTCAAGCTCCTCCATGGGGACCCTGACAACAACGAGGTCCATCGACTTGAAAATGTAGTACCCCCCACGGCGCTCCGTCCACGCTGCGATTCGATGCACAGTGTGTTCTGGATTTGCGACCATGATCTGAGCCCGCATGCTCCGCGAGAGGTACTGCTCGCCGTGGAGTTGGGTGGGCACCGTCAGAGAAAACAGAAAAACCAGCACCGTCATAAACGGAGGAAACATCAGGGGCACGGATGTGAAAAGTTTCCAAATCGTCTTCATCATTTTATTTTCATTCCCTTGAGCGCATCGAGAACCATTTCACGATTTTCTTTCATTGCCTCTTCGTGGGGGAAAAATACTTCAACAACATAGATTTTCTTTTTTTCCACGTATACCCCGAGGAGATAAAAAAACGATTCAGCGTCCTTTGAGGTGAAAACAACCGCGCTGATCGGCCCCGCTTCGAGCTTCTCTGCGCTTCGGTAATAGGGTGCCAAGTGGTACAAGAGTGCGGTCTGCCAGAATTCGTTGTTCCCACCCGGGCTGTTCTGGGTTGTTCCCACTCTGACCCTGATTCCACCTGCGCTTTCGGCCCGGAACGCATCCTCCTTCGTGAATACAGCAAAGTTGTCGCCAAGGTTGAGTTCTATGCTCCCTTTCAGATCGGGCAGGCTTACGTAGAGCGGGTCAAGCTCGGAAATCCATGAAAAGGGGATACGGTCCCGGGGTTGTTCCTCCTGAGGCAGGCGGGATACGAGCTCCAGCGTAATTCGCGAAAATGCTATTTGTTCCTCAATCAGCCTGAGATTTCCCTGAATGATCTCGATCTCCTCGGTGAGGCGGCGGATCTCACGCAGTATCTTCACGCGTTCCTTAACATCGCTCGTCTTCTCGAGCAGGGCGTAGAGGCGCGTGCGGGTCTGCTTGAGAATACTGATCCTGGTCTCCAGGTCGCGAAAGTATTCGGTAACGTCAAAAGTTTCCTCTCTCTTATCGAGCACTTCACCGAAATTGAGGATCCTTTGAAAAATTTCTTCGAACTGCTGGGCCGGCACGCGGATAACAATGGTGTTCTCGTGTACTGACTCTACATACCCGCCGCTCGTTTCGGTGATGTTAAACAGCTCATTTTTTCGCTTTTCCACACTGTCGACGCGGATCTTCGCATATCCGGAATACACTCGTTTTCGTTCTTCAGCCACCGGAGCAGGCGGCTTTTCTTCGGCCTTCGTGTCTGAAGCAACCAGGGCCTTTTTTAATTCCGAAGGAGCGGCGCGCTCCTCACTTTCGGGTGCTTCTACTGCGAGCTTCATCTCTTCCGGGGAAAAGGCCTCCTTCGCTTCCTGTTTTTTACCCACGAAGCGGTCACAGGATATGAGGGTAAAAACGACGACGAACAGGAAGGCGCAGAATACAAAAATGAATCTCTTCAGCACATGATTCCCCTTTTCCTCAGCCATTCTATCCGGAAACGGAAATACTGTCAAGAGCGGAAAGTCGACAAAAGATAGACTGTCAAGAGCGGGTAAACAACACGGGATAGATGGTACAGAGACAGGTGCCGGTACAGTTTATAAGTGTTGATTCTTCCCGCCTGGCACCCCAAATTTTTATTAGTTGAAGGAATTTATCGATGTGTGCCATTCCCATGATGTGCTTGTGTCGACCGGCGGTTTCATTGAATACGCACTCCTGCAGGGCGCAGAAATCGTGGATCGCTACATAAGGGAGTGCAGGAATTTCGGGTTCGACATACTGGAGATTTCATCCGGATTCATTACCATACCCCGGGAGGATGTGCTTCGTCTCATCGAGAGGGTTTGAGAGGATGATAATGAGCATGGTACAGGCCGGCTGGAAGTACTTTTTACTTATCAGGGATAAGACGCAAGCCTTTCAACGTTTCCAGAATTTCGGAGAAAACAAAACGAGCACCGTGTAGACTTCCAGCCGGCCTGCCATCATTATAAAACTCAAATACCACTTTATATAGTTCGGATAAAAGGCGTAATTTCCTCCAGGGCTCACCTTGCCGAATCCTGGTCCGATGTTTCCAAGAGTAACGAGCGCGGTTGTAAGCGACGTGAGTATATCGTTTCCTGCTGTGGCCACGATAAATGAAGTGAGCATGATCAGAAACAGATAGAAGAACACGAAACCAGATATTGCATACACGATTTCCTTGCTCACCGACCTGCCGTTGACCCGTATCTGAAACACACCCCGGGGGTATACGAAGTATTTGAGCTCGTTCCACCCCTGCTTGAAAAGGGTGACGATCCGTATCACCTTTATCCCGCCTCCTGTGGACCCAGAAGATCCTCCTATGAACATCAGGATGAAGAGCACCACCTGCGAGAGCATCGGCCACTGCGCATAATTGGTGGTGGTGAAACCGGTTGTCGTGAGGATGGATGCCGCCTGAAATCCGGCAAATCTGAAGCTCCGCCACAGCGTATCGTGGACTTGCATGTAATTCGTTACGGCGATTACTACCGCTGCCGTGAGAAACACCCCCAAATACACTTTCCACTCGGTATTCTCGAGCACCGAATCCAGCTTCCCGGTGACGAGCTTGAAGTAGAGTGTGAAGTTTGTGCCTGCCATGAGCATGAACACAGTAATAGTCGCATCGATGTATGCAGAGTTGTAATGCCCGACGCTCGCGTTTTTTGGCGAGAACCCGCCTGTTGCCAGTGTTCCGAACGTGTGGGTGAGCGCATCGTAGGTGTTCATTCCCGCGGCCATGAGGAGTATTGTTTCGGCAACTGTCAGCGCCATGTACGTGATCCAGAGGATTTTTGCCGTTTCGGTGATCTTTGGTGTGATCTTGTCGACAGTGGGTCCTGGCGCTTCGGCTCTGATGAGCTGGAGCCCTCCCACACCGAGCAGGGGAAGAATGGCAACGGTCAGAACGACGATTCCCATACCTCCGAGCCAATGGGTCAGTGATCGCCAGAAGAGTATCGCACCGGGGAGAGTTTCTATTTCCGTGAGGATGGAGGCCCCTGTTGTGGTGTATCCTGACATGGTTTCGAAAAAGGCGTCGGCGAAACTGGGTATTGCACCGGAAAGATAAAAGGGAAGACAGCTGAAGAATGTAGAGCACACCCAGCTCAAAACAACGAGAAGCAAACCGCCTCTCGTGGTAATGGTAGGATTCACGTTCTTTCTCGTAAGAAAAAATCCTGTAACGCCGATCAGAATGATGCACAGCACAGGACCGAGGAAGCTGAAAATGATTCGTACATCCCCTTCGTACACGGAGATTGACAGGGGAATGAGCATGAAAAAACCGATAATGAGAAGCAGTGCACAGACAACCCTCAGGACCTGTTTTAAGTTCATTTCTTCTCAGTGAAGATGGCTTCGATTTTCGGAATGGATTCTTTTTCTGCAATCAGGATGACGTGATCTCCATCATGTATGGTACTCGTGCCGTCCGGGAGTATGTTTTCTTCATCCCGGGTGATTGAGACGACAAGGGTGTGCGAAGGAAGCTTGATGTCGGATATGGTGCTGCCTGATAAGGGGGAGTTTACAACCAGGAGCTCGATGACTTCCACTCTTCCGTCAGCGAAACTGTAGATGTTCTTGATATTTCCCCTTCGTATCAGTTTGAGTATGGAATTGACCATGCTGTTTTTCTGACTTACGGTGACATCTATTCCCAGTTTTGCTGCAATGTTGAGGTAATTGTATTTGTTCACGACCGCAATTGCCCTTTTGAACCCGATGCTTTTCGCATATACAGCAGTCACGAGGTTCAGTTCCTGGTTGTCTGTGGATGCCAGTATGAGATCGTAGTCGGAAATTTGCCCTTCCTCATATATACCCTCATCCGAGACATCTTCATTGATGATCAGGGCATCCGAGAATCGTTCCGAGAGGTCGTTGCATCTCTCGATGTCCTTGTCTATGATGATGATATTCCGCTTCAAGCGGTGTACAATTGCCTTGGAGACCCTGGTGAAAAACCTCTCATTGCTTCTCTGTTTTCGAAGTAGGTAACCGGCCACATAACTGCCGATTTTTCCACCTCCCAGGATCACGATTTTATTGAGCTTGAACCGGTTTTTCCCTGCAATCGAGAATATCTTCTCGAGATTTTCCTCTGTCGATATAATGTAGAGATTGTCGCCTTCTTTGATGACGGTTTCACCGGACGGGATTATGTAATCGTTGTCTCTGAGAATGAAGGCAACGAGGAACCTGATGCCCAGCTTCTTCTTCATGTCCTCCACTTTGAGTGTGCAGAATGGTGAATCTGCAGAAACCGCCATGTTCCGTATCTGAAAGTTGGTTTTTTCGAAAAAGAGGATGTCGCTTAGTGCTCCGTGCTCGATTGCCCGGATGATAACCTTGGAAGCTTCGAGTTCCGGATTTACAATATGGTCGATACCCAGAAACGGGTTTTCCATGATGTTCGCCCGGGAATAATCTATGTTGCGTACACGCGCGATCTTGTTGGGTACGGAGGTATTGCTTGCGACAAGCCCGCAGGCGATCATGTTTATCTCATCAGAGTTTGTGACGCTGATGAAGAAATCAGCCTTGTCGATGTCCGCCTTCTTGAGAACCTCGATGTTGTTTCCCACGTCATGGATCACCAAACAGTCGAGGTAATTCATCGCATGTTTGACTACTTTTTCATCTTTTTCGATGATGACGACGTCTTTGCCCTCATCGATGAGCTGTTTGGCGATGTGGAATCCGACACTCCCCGCGCCGAGAATCACAATATGCATACACATTATACTAAAAAGTATGTGCTGACATGTCAAATGTAATCGATCATGAAGTTGTATCAATTGGATTCGAAAATATTCTTGAACATCCCCGTATTCAATGGAGAACTGTGAAAACACTTGTATGGAACCGGGCTTCGTGACGTGGTTCTTCTCAGCGCCAGAAAACGGGTGCAGCAGTAAAACTTCCTCACCCGCTCCTGTCACACGAGGGATGAGCTTCTTCGGCAGGCACAATTTTCGGTAAGTGCAATTTCCCTTGACACCGTGCAAGTACTTCCCCAATGTTTATGATACCCCTACGGGGTATTTTTCAAAAGGAAAGGGACCAAAATGAGAACATACAAGATTGTATCACTCATTGCTCTCACACTTGCCTCCCTGATGTATGCGGGTATCGCATTTGGCGATGCAGGGCATGAAAGGTCTGTAGAGGAAATTCTCGCTGAGATACGTGAGAAGCATAACCTTGGGCCTGATGACAGGATAGACCCCGATCGTGTGAGCGATGGAGATCTCGAAGAGCTCGGAGAGGCTGTCATGGAGCTCATGCATCCGGATGCAAGAGAGCACGAGCTCATGGACGAGATGATGGGTGGTTTTTCCCCATTTTATTTCGGGAGGATTGCTATGTGGATACTGCTTGTTGCGATAATCGCCGTTGTCGTGTGGCTCGTTGTGCGGTCGAATAGACAGGGAAAAAGCGCGTCAGTCTCGCAGGGTTTTTCGCCCTTTGACATTGTGAAACAACGCTACGCACGGGGTGAAATATCCAGGGATGAGTATGAAACTTTGAAGCACGACTTGCAGTAACACCAAAATAAAAGGGGAGAGTTTCGATGAAGAACGCGGATATGGAAAAACATCAAAGAGAAGAACATCGTAAGGATGTACATCACAGCCATCACGCGCACATGGTCAAGGACTTCAGGAGACGTTTCTGGATATCCATGATTGCAACCGTTCCACTGCTTTTGCTCTCCCCCTTTCTGCAGAACATGTTCGGGATACAGACTGTCATTGACTTTCCGGGAGACGTCTATGTGCTTTTCTCACTCGCCACATTCATTTACGCATTCGGAGGATATCCCTTTCTCAGGGGATTGCTCAATGAGATCAGAGACAGCCAGCCTGGAATGATGACCCTCATCGGGCTCGCACTTTCTGTGGCATACTTTTACAGTGCTGCGGTGGTGTTCGGTATTGAAGGAAAGTATTTTTCTGGGAGCTTGCGACCCTCATCGACATCATGCTCCTCGGGCACTGGATCGAGATGAAGTCGGTC
The DNA here is from genome assembly GCA_964583615.1 of uncultured Spirochaetota bacterium. GTDB lineage: Bacteria > Spirochaetota > B62-G9 > B62-G9 > DRHN01 > CAZOWM01. The sequence goes on from CAZOWM010000033.1 coordinate 36,159, forward strand.
ATGGGCGCTTCGAAAGCCCTGGAAAAGCTTGCGCAGATTCTTCCCTCTGTGGCCCACAGGCTGCATTCGGGGGAGATACCGAAGACATCCCCCTGAGCGAGATCAGGGCGGGCAGGTAATCGGAGGTTCCGTGAATGGAGAGGGGTCTCTTGCCGTTGAGGTGAAGAAGGTCGGCAGGGAGTCATACCTCTCACAAATGATCGATCTGGTCAGAGAGGCGCAGGAAAGCAGGACGAAAACACAGAACCTGGCTGATCGGGCCGCTTTCTGGCTCACAGTTGTTGCGTTTACCGCAGGTGTGCTGACCTTTGTGCTCTAGTTTGTTGCGGTCGGGAACGATTTCGCTTTTTCCCTCGAACGTGCAATCCCCATGTCCTTGAGCACAGTCATCGTGGCCATTAATGCGCGGCTCATGAAGGTAGAAATATCATAGGAGGATGAATTGAAAGCCACTTACAACAGAGAGAAAAAATCGAGGAGGAAAAAAATGCCACATGAAGCAGCCCCAAAAAGGGTAAAAGCCGACACCACTGAAAAGCGCGGACCTCATCCTGTGAATACACGCGCCCTGAGAAGGCTCAGTATCATCGAAGGCCAGATAAGAGGGATCAGACGGATGATCGAAGAAGAAAAGTATTGCATAGATATCCTGACGCAGATCTCCGCCGCACGGGCAGCTCTGAATGGCGTTGGAAAGCTGATACTCCGAAGGCACATTGAGCAGTGTTTCTCAAAGGCTATCCGTAACGATGGTGTGCAGAGCACTGAGATGATCGACGAGCTCATGGAAGTGTTTTCCAAAGAAGAGCTGTAAAAAAAAGAAACAATATTCTTATTGTGAACATCTCTATTGATTCGTATAATGAGCGGGACAGAGAGGCACTGAGAGGCAGGCGGTATAGGGGCATCCTCATTTCAAAGTCCATGCAGAAAGAATCCACGGGAATCCAGCGTGAGATAGAACGGAGCCTCAGGCGGCTGAAGACAGATTCCCCCGACATGCTCCTAAAAGTCTGTGAAGGTGTGTTTCCCTGCATCGGGATTGAAAAAGGAGAGGAAATGATACAGAACATATCAATTTTAACAGTGAGTTAGCACTTGTATGTTGAATACCGGAACTTTTTTATGGCAGATCGTCTCCTCGGTCATCGCCCTTTTTTTCGGAGCTCTTTTTCACTTCATTTTTGAGATGGCAGGAGGATGGAAACCACTTGCGCTCATCGGGGCCGTGAACGAGAGCACGTGGGAGCATCTGAAAATCGCCTTCTGGCCGATGTTCTTTCTGTTTCTTTTCGAGCTTGTTGGAAAAGGGAAAAAACCTGCAAACTTCCTCCTCGCCAAAGCAGCAGGTATCTACCTCACACCTGCTCTAATCGTGTTACTCTTTTACTCCTACAAAATGCTTTTTCACACACACAACCTGGCCTATGACATCACGATATTTTTCTGTGCGATTCTTGCGGGAAATATTTTGAGCTGGAAACTGTTGCTGGTTTCTCCATTGAGCGCGGCAAAGGGAACGGGTGCGGTGGCTGCGGTTTTTCTTAGTGTCATCGTACTGAGTTTTTGTTTTTTCACGTATTTCCCGCCGCACATCTTTCTTTTCCGTGATCCCCGGACCGGGGATTTCGGCATCATAAGCGGTGGTTACTAAAGAGGGGTTATTGTTTGTTTCCGTTTGTTTTCTTCAATTTTTTCATTTAAAGGTCTGCGATTTTTTCTCCTGCGCTGTTTCGTTTCGCATAATGGGCCGTGATCTCAGTCCCGTTGATTTCCATACAGCTGAGGCTTCCCTCCTTTTTTTTGGAAATGCAGGAATCGATCATCACGACCTTTTTCCCAAACCGCGGGTGCGAAAGAAGTATTTTATTTTTCGACACCGGCGCATGTCCGATTATTATTCGAGTCGCCCTGTATTTTTTCAGTATTTTTGAATGGTCTTCGACCGAAGGGGGATTTGTTGCCGGAGTGTGCTTCTTTTTTTCCCCGAAACGCATCACGAACCGTTTTCTTTTTCGCACCGTTGACCTTGTATTTTTTAAACAGGGTCTTCCCCCTCCGTTTCCAGCCGTAGCACGAATTGGAGAAGAAGTCGCGTATTCCGGCCGCCCACCAGATCACCGTTCAACACCATGTGCGTATCACCTCCGGTCCAGCGTCCTTTTTTATCGATGAGATCACGGTCTCTCAGTATACAGGCCAGACCGGTGATGTCCCCGTGCACATCGCCGACTGCAACGATACGGGAGGGAACAGGTTTGAGATTCCACGGGATACCGTCTGATTTCAGGGTAACAAGATCCTGCGCTCCTTTTTTTAAAACTCTCCCGAGGATACCTTGCATTTCGTGGCTCCTACTTATAAACTATATTTATTTTCTCTCTATTTTCAAAAAATACGGCGGGTATTTGAAGAGGTGCGAGACGGTCAGAATTCCATGCCGATTCGTGCGTGAAGCTGAACTTCTTCTGTGTTCCGATACCGAAAAAATATATATAGGTAAAAAGAACTAATGATTGCATTGGTGAATTAATCAACAACGACTAATTAGTGTCTGGTGAATTTTTATGCAGCTATCAGAAAAATTGCAGAAAGTAC
>CAZOWM010000034.1:0-37044 GCA_964583615.1 uncultured Spirochaetota bacterium
TCATTAATATATAATGAATTGTGACTTTTTCAGGAAACCCTAATTAGTTTGACCATTATAGGTAATCTCACACATATCGCCATTCTTACGAAAAACATAGCTTTCATCTTGATTTATATTTTTTCTATATTTTTCAATAATACGATTTATTTCCTCATAATCCACAAAAATCCGATCTCTTAATCCCAATGATTTTGAAATTCTTTTTGCATAGGTAGTTTCATTTAATTTTTTACGTTCTTCATTGATTTTATCAAAAATAGATCTTTGTTTCCTTATTTCAGCATTAAGTTCTTTAATAACAGACTTGTATTTATCTAAAACCTTTGATAGATAATTTATTTGTCCATCTGGACAGTCGAAGTATTCTTTTTTACATTTATCTTCTACAATGTCCCATGCATACTCGGAATATGGTATCCTTTGAATTATTTTTTCAGCCCTTTTGTCGCATTTAGAATATTCACGCCAGTAATCGGGTTCATTTGGTATGTCATCTGTAAATATCATTTTTCCAGAAAGGTCATAATAATAAAACTTGCCATCCTGAGTAATATTATAGTCTCTTCCCGTTTCTCCCATTCTACGCCTCCACGGAATATTTATTTTCCAAAATACTCCTCCTGGACCTGTCGCACATCTTGGAAACTATCTATGTGAGTGTATCCATCCATGGTCTTTATATTTGTGTGACCTGTCAGTAATTTTAGTTTCACGTCAGCGATCCGGCTCCGCATCATTGTTGTGAAAGTATGTCTCCAGCTGTGATAAACCAGCCCGCGTTCTTTTCTTTGTTGCGCATCGATTCCTATGTTGTCCAGTGCATTATAAAGTGCCCTTAGCAGAGTTTTTCCATCTAAGGGCTTGTTTTTATCTGAGCTACAGAAAACGAAATGGTTAGGCCCCAATGCGAAAAGCTCAATCAATTGTTTTATATACTTTACGGACTTTGAAGGAATGGGGATCTGGCGCTCGCTCCCCCATTTCGGAGGACCCAAGCCATACTTCTTCGACCAACTATGCAGCACGTCTACATAATCCTCATGTACATTTTTCACAAGTAAAGCCAGCACCTCACCCTGTCTCATTCCAGTAACAAGCGGAAGCATATTCCCCACAAAATATTTCAATTGGTTATCCCATATATTCTCCAGACTATCATCAGTAAAAAGAAGCTTTATTTCGTCCATCTTGAGGATCCCGCGCTCTTTCTGCTTTCCCTTCTGGATCATATCTTCATCAATGGGTACTTCGCTTATGTAGCCCCACTTTCGCGCCTGGTTCATCATGATTCGGAAACATGCATAGCACCTGTTGATTGTTGTCACTGACAAGTGTCTTCCCGAAACTCCAGGGTTTTCATGTAACCATATGAGCCAATCATCGCCCAAGGAACGATTTATCATCTTTAACCGGTATCTACCGAAAAATGGAAGCATGTAGTTTTTAAGCAGACTTCTCATCTCGTCAGCGTATCTTTGTGATAGCTTTTTACCGCGAGCGAGTTGGACGCGTATATATTTACACTCGTTCCATACCCACCAGTTCTCAGCATATTTTGCAAAGGTGATATCTTTCTGGTTTGAATAATTTCCCTTTTGCAGCTGCTCGACAGCCCACCTCTCTGCAGCTCCTCGAGATGTTTGTCCTGTGCTGCGGGCAGTTAATCTACGGCCGGTTTCATCAATGAATTGCACATAATAGATGGATTTGTTTTTTTTCGTGGTAGGTCTTTTGTGAAGATGGAAGGATTTAAGAGCCATATTTCCCCCTCGTATTTCTGCTCAGAATTTTGCTCATAGTGGCAGAAAAACCGGATTACAAGACAGGGAGGGGAAAACAGGTTGTTTTGTAATTCCTTTCAATTTCAAACATACAGCTTTGGGGAGGGAAGGATTCGAACCTTCGAAGGCGAAAGCCGACAGATTTACAGTCTGTTCCCTTTGACCGCTCGGGAACCTCCCCTGGAGCTGGCGATGGGATTTGAACCCGCAACCTGCTGATTACAAATCAGCTGCTCTACCGTTGAGCTACGCCAGCAGCGCACGAGCTAATATAAAGAGCGGGAAAAAATTCGTCAAGAGTAATTGAAATCAATATTCGGTCGATGTATCGGGCTTGCCGTCGCCTGTGGTATCTTTTTCGATGAGGATGATCTTTCCCTTGAGCACGTGCACCCATATGTCTATTTTTCCGTCGGCATTGCTGTCCATCCGGTCGAGGCGCAGCTGCCCGTTTTCGTAATAACGCCAGTTGTCCATCTTCCCGTCAAAGTCTGTGTCAAGGATCTCCTCTTTCACATTCCCCGTGGTTTCATACAGGTACACGCTGTCGACTTTGCCGTCGTAATTCATGTCGATTTCCTGTTTTTCCACAAACGTGCCGTTCATGTAGGTCCAGGCGTCCGGAACGCCGTCCGAATTGGTGTCTGTGGTGATCACTTCACTCAGTGCAAAAAAAGGAATACACAGCGCGACAATGAAAATAATACAGTGCAATAAAGATGCTTTTTTCATACGGGCTTCCAGACTTCAGTGTGCAAAAGAAGGTCTGTTTGATTCTCGGCAGGAACAGGATAAAAATTTATGAGGGAAAGTGTTATCCTCCCAGTTTACCGTTCATTTTCTGCTCTTTTATCCGTAATTTGCCCAGCTTGTACCGATCGAGCATTTCCTTTATCGCCTGATTCACGGCTTCGGTTCTGTCGTTGAAATAGCCGTTTTCAATCATCTCGTCAATTCCTTCCATAAGGATCGAAGATGTTTCCACGAATGTCTTCATTTTTTCCCCTCATATCAGGATAATGAGTACAAAATAATAAAAATCAGTGAGCGGTCAACTCTTTTACCATTGACAAATCTATAAATATCAATACAATATCTGTTTAACATCTCAACTGCACTGCGTGATCCCAAAAAAAAATAAGAAAGAAGAAAGGAGAAATAGTAATGAAGAAATTAACTATTGGTATATCTGTATTACTTTTTTTAATGGCAGGGATTATCCTGATCGCAGGAACGGAAGAAAAGGCCGAATCCTACAAGATCGGCGGTGTGTTCGCAATTACAGGTCCAGCCTCCTGGCTCGGCGAGCCTGAAAGAAACACCGCGGTGATGATTGCTGAGATGGTCAATAAGGATGGCGGAATTGACGGAGTCCCGATCGAGCTCATCATCGAGGACAGTGTGGGTGACGAGACAAAGGCGGTGAATGCGCTGAAAAAGCTCATCAACAGCGACAAAGTACTCGCTGTTGTGGGGCCCTCGCGAAGCGGCACGACAATGGCCATGATCCCCATTGCGGAAAAGGCCGAGATCCCGCTCATCTCATGTGCTGCGGCTGAGTCGATCGTCAATCCAGTGAAAAAATGGGTGTTTAAAACGCCACAGCTCGACAGTCATGCAGTGGACAGGATCTACGAGCATATGAACAAACGGGGGATTAACACGATCGCCATCATGTCTGGAACAACAGGTTTCGGTGATCAGGGGAGAAAGCAGCTTCTGAATCTTGCAGACAGCTACGGAATCGAAATCGTGGCGGATGAAACCTACGGGCCCAGCGACACGGACATGACCAGCCAGCTCACAAAGATCCGCGGGACAAACGCAGAAGCAATCGTCAACTGGTCGATCGTTCCGGCGCAGGTGATCGTTGCAAAGAACATGGTGCAACTCGGGATCGACATCCCCCTCTACCTGAGCCATGGATTCGGCAACATAAAGTTCGTTGAGGCCGCAGGAGGCGCGGCGGAAGGGATCATCTTCCCTGCTGGCAGGCTGCTCGCGGTGGAAACAGTGCCGAGAGACCACCCGCAAAAAGAAGTGCTCGAAGAGTACAAAAAGATGTACGAAGAACGCTTCAACGATCCGGTGAGCACCTTCGGGGGGCATGCATGGGACGCGATGTGGATTCTCATTCAGGCAATCCAGAAAGCCGGCGGGGACAAGGAAGCAATACGAGACGCTATAGAAAACACCACCGGGTTTGTCGGCACAGGTGGTGTGTTCAACATGTCTCCGACTGACCACGCAGGGCTCACAAAGGAAGCGTTTGAAATACTCACCGTGAAAAACGGGAAGTTCGCTGTGCTTGGAGACTAGACAATACACTTTCTCACCGGGAGCACGAAGAGTCGGAAAAGGGCAAGCGAACAGGGTTGGTACGGGGGAAGTGAACAACGAACGATTTCTTCCGTTATATGAGGGATTTCGCCTCATAAAAAGGGGGACTGATGGGCTTAGGAGTACAGCTCCTGCAGTACACGCTCTCGGGCATCACCATCGGCAGCATCTACGCGATGGTGGCGATCGGATTCAACATCATCTACAACTCAACGGGGATCATCAATTTCGCCCAGGGTGAGTTTCTCATGCTCGGTGGGATGATCGCCGTATATTTTCACAACGTGCTTCACATCCCGCTGCCTGTGTCGGGTATTTGCGCTGCACTCATCGTCATGTGTATCGGGGTCCTCCTGGAGAGGGGTGCGATTCGCACACTCAAAGATGCATCGATCATCACGCTCATTATTGTGACAATAGCCGCCTCTATTCTCTTCAAGGGCGGCGCGATGTTCATCTGGGGGAAGGACGCGTACGTGCTTCCAAGCTTCAGCGGTGACGAGCCGATTCACCTGCTCGGTGCGACAATTTTGCCACAAACTCTCTGGATACTCGGGTTTCTTTTTCTCATTCTGGGAGCGCTTCTGATCTTTTTTCGGTTCACCATGGTGGGAAAGGCGATGAAGGCGTGCGCATACAACAGGCATGCGGCGCGCATCGTCGGAATCAACGTGAACATGATGGTTTTACTCTCTTTTGCGCTGAGCGCGCTCATCGGCGGTATTGCGGGAGTAATCGTGACACCGATCACCCTCGCGCACTACGACAGAGGGTCGCTGCTCGGGCTGAAGGGGTTCGGGGCCGCGATATTCGGCGGCCTCGGAAACATCGGCGGGGCGGTTGCCGCGGGCCTCATCATCGGGCTTCTTGAGTCCTACTCTGCAGGGCTTCTTTCCAGCGGCTACAAGGACGCGGTTGCGCTCATCATCCTCCTGCTCGTGCTCTTCTTCAGGCCGGGCGGCATATTCGCGCGGCGGGAGGAGCAGGCGCTGAAGACCTATTAAACAGCATGAAGGCAATGAGAACACGACGGATCAGAAACCAAACCCGGCTGCACACAACCTACGCGAAATCCGTGCTCGTTTTTGCGGGCGCGCTCGTGCTCATGGGAGCCCTTCGAAACCCCTACTACGTGGGTGTGCTCGTGTTTCTCGGAATAAACCTCATCATCACCATGGGACTGAGCCTTCTTATGGGGTACGCGGGGCAGATCTCCCTCGGTCAGGCGGCGTTCTTCGGAATCGGTGCATACACCACGGGGATCCTTACCACAAAGCTCAATTTTCCCGTCTTTGTTTCGTTTCCCGCGAGCATCCTTCTCACAGTGCTCATTGCGTTCATCGTGGGAATACCGACCCTGAGGCTCAGGGGGCACTACCTGGCAATGGCCACACTCGGGCTCGGAGAAATCGTTCACATCGTGTTTAACGAGCTCATCCCCCTCACCGGAGGCCCATCCGGGTTCGGAAACATTCCGGTGATACGCATACTGGGGCTCGGGCTCGACAACGACTATAAATACTTCGTGCTCGTGTGGGCGGGTGTCGCGTTTGTACTCTTTATGTCACTGAACCTCATCAATTCACGTGTGGGAAGGGCGCTGAAGGCGGTGCACAAGGACGACCGTGCCGCGTCCACACTCGGGGTCAACACTGCGCGGTTGAAGCTCGCAATCTTCGTGCTGGGGGCGGCGTATGCCGGACTGGCGGGGTTCTTCTACGCGCACTACATCACCTTTCTGAGTCCGGGCAGTTTCGGGCTGAACTTCTCGATACTCCTTGTCACCATGGTTGCGGTTGGAGGGATGGAAAACATCTGGGGCTCGATGATCGGGACCGCAGTGCTTACCATACTTCCGGAGTATCTCCGGTTTTTCCACGATTTCGACATCCTGATCTACGGTGTCATACTCATGACGATCATGCTCCTCCGGCCTGAAGGGCTGTACGGGATTAAAATCCCGCTGAAACGGAAAAAAATAGGGGAGGCGCTGGGACGATGAACCACATTCTTTCGACCCGCGGCATCTCCAAATCCTTCGGCGGCCTGAAGGCGATATCAAGTCTCACCTTCAGTGCGGAGGAGAGGGCAATCACCGCGATCATCGGACCGAACGGCGCGGGGAAGACCACCCTTTTCAACCTCATAAGCGGGCTTCACCGCCCGGACAGCGGTGAGATCGTGTTCAAAGACCGCAGGATCGACAGGCTCAGGCCGTACAAAATCCCCTCGCTCGGCATTGCACGGACCTTCCAGAAGCTCAGTGTATTTTCCAACATGAATGTTCTCGAAAATGTCATGGTGGGACGTTACTCACGGTCTTCATCGGGTTTTTTCCCCTGCGCCCTCAACCTGAAACGCTACAGAAGGGAGGAGAAAGAGATCCGTGCAAAAGCGCTCTTCTGGCTCGAGTTCATGGACATACAGGACATCTGGAACAGGAAGATCAAAGAGATTCCTTTTGAAAAACAGAGAATCGTCGAGATCACGCGCGCAGTGGCGGGTGAGCCCGAGCTCATACTCCTCGATGAGCCTGCCGCAGGCCTCAACATTACGGAAACAAAGCACCTCGTGGACACGATCTACAAGATAAAGGAACTCGGAAAATCCATCCTTGTGGTGGAGCACGACATCGATCTTATCATGGAAATATCCGACAAGATCGTGGTACTGAACTTCGGGGAAAAGATCGCAGACGGGTTACCCAGGGACGTGCAGCAAAACGAGCGCGTCATTTCGGTGTATCTCGGAACGGAGTTTTCGAAATAACGGATGCAAGAGGCATTATGCTCAAGATCAGGTCACTCAGATCCTATTACGAGTCGTTGTGCGCGGTGAAATCCGTCTCCCTTCATATTGGAAAAGGGGAGATCGTCACCCTCATCGGCGCAAACGGCTCCGGGAAATCGACCCTCCTCAACTCGATCATCGGCCTGGTCGCAAAAACCACGGGGTCGATTCTTTTCGAAGAAAAAGAGATCCACACGCTCGCGCCCTCCTCCATCGTGAAGATGGGAATCGCGCTTGTTCCGGAGGGAAGGCAGCTGTTTTCGCCCATGACGGTGCACGACAACCTCGTTCTCGGTGCATACCCGTACTACAGCATCAAAACCCGTCACCTGCTCAGTAGAAAAATCGAGTGGATCTTCGAGCTCTTTCCCGTTCTCGGAGAGAGAAAAAATCAGCTCGCAGGTACCCTCTCTGGAGGGGAACAGCAGATGCTGTCCATATCGAGGGCCCTGATGTCTGATCCGAAGCTTCTCCTTCTTGACGAGCCGTCGGTCGGGCTCGCCCCCAAAATCATTGAAAACATCTTCAAAACGCTCGTCGATCTCAGGCGCACGACTGGGCTGACGATCTTTCTCGTCGAGCAGAATGTGGGCCTCGCGCTCGAGGTATGCGACAGGGGCTATGTCATCGAGACCGGACAGATCATCCATTCGGGAGAGCGGGAAGAACTGAAAAACAACAAGGAGGTGCTCAGGGCGTATCTCGGCCGTGAATAACACCGGCACAGTTTTTCCCGAACACGATATCCGTCCGGAGACCTCGTCACTTTTATTGAAGGGGTGTGAAAATGCCGGTATGGAATGAAAAATACGAAATGATTGACAGAGACGAGCTCGTGCAGGTGCAACTCGAGCGGCTCCAGCAGACCCTGATCAGGGTATACAGGAGAGTGTCGTACTACCACAACATCTTCAACAAGATCGAGTTCGATCCTCACGAAGTTTCAACTCTCGACGATCTGAGAAAAATCCCCTACACCACAAAAGAAACGCTCAGGCTCGCCTATCCTTACGACATGTTTGCCGTTCCCCTGCGGGAAGTGGTGCGGATGCATTCCACATCAGGAACGACGGGACTGCCGCTCATCGTCGGGTACACAAAAAACGACATCGAGCACTGGACTGAACTCACCGCACGCGTCCTGAGCGCAGGCGGGGTAACAAAAGACGACATCGTTCAGATCTGCTTCCCCTACGGGCTCTTCACCGGCGGGCTCGGGTTTCACTACGGCGCTGAAAGAATCGGCTCTTCGGTCATTCCGAGCTCTGAATCCGACATTGAAAACCAGGTCATCATCATGAAAGACTACAGGACCTCCGCTCTGGTGTGCGCGCCCACCTATGCGGCGCTTATCTGCGATGCGCTGGATGAAAAGGGTATCTCACCTGCCGAGCTCTCGCTCAGCAAGGGGCTCTTCGGCGCGGAACCGTGGAGTGAGGCGTTTCGCGGAGAAATCGAAGAGAGCCTCAGTATCACCGCCACGGACAACTACGGGATCACCGAAATCATCGGTCCGGGAATCTCATTCGAGTGTGAACAAAAAAGCGGGCTCCACATCTCTGAGGACCACTTTATTGCAGAGATCATCAATCCGGACACCGGTGAAGTGCTCGGACCTGAAAGCAAAGGCGAGCTTGTGCTCACCACGATCACCAAGGAAGCCTACCCACTCATACGGTACAGAACAGGAGACCTCACCACCCTTCGTGCCGAGGTGTGCGGCTGCGGCAGAAGTTTTGTGAAGATGGATCGGGTGTTCGAACGGATCGACGACATGATCATCTTCAACGGCCAGAACATGTTCCCATCGCAGTTCGAGCAGATTCTCACGGAAGTGATCGGAAAAACACCGAACTTTCAGCTCGTGGTGAGCAAGGAGAACAACCTCGACAAGATGGAGATACAGGTGGAGGTCTCAGGCGACATCTTCTTCGACGAAATGGGGAAGCTCACCGATCTAGAGCATCACATCATGAAAGAGATCGAGGACAGGCTCGATTTTCTGCCGGAAGTGAAGCTTGTCGAGCCGCGAACGGTGCAGCGGAGCATGAAAGGCCGCCGGGTAATCGACAGGCGGTTCATCTGAACGGGTAGTAACGCTCGGATTGTTTATGTGATCGGGAGGTCGATCAATACTGTCGTTCCGTAGTTCGGTCTGCTTTTTATGTCGATAGTACCGCCGTGCTGCTGAACGATTTTTTTTACAATGGTCAGCCCAAGGCCGGAGCCTTCTTTCACCGCTTTCTCGGCAGTGCTTCCCCGGTAGAAGACCTTGAAGACGTGTTCCAGTTCCTTTGCTTCGATTCCCACGCCGTTGTCTCCGATCATGAGCCGCAGGGTGCCGTCGTTTTTCTCCCACTCGATGACGATCTTCACCGTTTGTTCTTTCCGGTATTTAATCGAGTTGTCGAACAGATTCGTAAAAAGCTGCGTCATCCGAACCTCGTCCGCGCGGATGGGAGGAATCTTTCCTCCGACTTCGATATCCAGACGCACCTCTCTATTGTTCAGCGCGTTGTACTGAATCTGGTAATCGCTGATAATGGCGTTGAGGTCGACTTCCTCGATTTTCAGCTCCCGTGTTCCGATCCGTGAAAGCATGAGCAGGTCATTGATCATCGAGATCGACTGTTCGATGTTCTCCCCGATCCTCCTGAGCATGTACCCCTCTTCATCATTCGTGATCATCGGCTCGAACTGCTTTCGCACCATGTCCGCGAATCCCCGTGCAGCGTGCAGAGGCGACTTCAGGTCGTGGGATATCGTGTAGATGAAATCCTCCAGCTCCTTCGTGCGCTCATGCACTCTGCTCTCCAGCAGCGCGAGGTTTTTCCGAAGCTCGCTTTCGAGCCGGAGCTTGTAGATGCCGGAGGCAATGACATTTGTCGAAAGCTCCAAAAGCCGTATCCCCTGGAGCGTGAAGGTGGAGTCTTTTTCCTGAATCACGACCATGCAACCGATTACCTTCGAGCTCACGATCAGCGGAGAGATGACGACAATGCTGTTTTCCGCTCCCTCGAGAAATGGGATCAGATCGCAGCCGTGAAACACTTCACCCACGGCACGGTACACGGTCTTCTTTTCAAAAAAGGCCTCCTGCATCAACGGGAGAAGGCAGCGGTGAAACCCCGCGTGTCGCGGCGCATACCAGTCCCGCGCCTTGATGGACTGCACGTAGTAGCGGTCGATTTCCCGCCCCGATTCCTTCATCACTCCGAGGGCCAGAAAGGGTACCTTGAGAATCGATCTCCCCTTGAGGGCCGCAGCCTCAATAAGTTCTTCGAGCGACGTGGTGTTTCCTATATCCCATGAAAGCTGAATGATTGTTTCGGCTTCATCGATCAGTTTCACAAAATGGGTGAGGTCGCTGTAGATCCCTATTAAAAGCGACTTCCCCTCGAACTCGGTAAGGTCCAGGGACACCCCGCAGTGGATCTCCTCTCCCGACTTCCTTACGAAGATTGTTGTATACTCATAGTGGCCTCTATCCTGCACGGAGTTCGCGTACTGGTCAAAGGCCGACCGGTCGGGCCTTTCAAACGAAGAGGGCCTCATGTCGATGATTTCTTCACGCTTGTAGCCTGAAAAACGCTCAAACCCCCTGTTGACGATGAGCTTTTTGTCTGTCAGGTTGTAAATGATGATCGGCTCGAGAGAGCTCACGAACACGTCGAACGACTCCATGGGGGTGGATTTCGGCTTCACGTTTCCGAATGTTCCGAGGTACACCCTTTGCGGGTCTTTCTGCGGATGCTCGCTCACGGAGGGGACGTGTACGCCCTGCGCGCCGATGACGAAATCCCTGTATCCGCCCTCCTTCGTCTTGAGCTTTACCGTGATCTCTTTCGTCCCTCTGCTGCCGGTTCGCCTCTCGGTAAAGGCGTTTTTCACCCGCTCGAACTCCTCCTGCGCGACAAGCTCTGAGAAATGATGCCCCACGATTTCTTCGCGGGAAAATCCGAGAATTGAGAGGACCTCGTCACCCATGGTGTTGACGATACCGCTCCGGTCTACCCCATAGTACTGCTGCGGGGAGGTGAGTGCTTCCTTCGAAAGCGTTCCCCGTGCGTCGATCTGCTTCTCGAACAGGTCGAACAGAATTTCCTGACGGATAAAGTTCAGGCTTGTTTTCTCGAATATTTCACGCTTTCGAATGGTGACAAACCTCACGATGTACTCGATTTCCTTTTCCTCAAGAGGGGCACACATCACGTAGTCAAACTTCTTCAGGGCGTCGTCAGAACAGCCGCGCGGTTCCTTCGAGAAACACGCAACGTATGGCGTGAGAAGAAAGCTCTGGGGGATATTCTGCTCTGCATCCCTCACGAACGACTCCGCCTGAGGCGCGGAGTCGAATCCCAAAAATACCACCTCGTCCCTCAGGATGGTATTTTCCCCAATCACGTGTTGAAGAAACGCCTGCTCGTTTTCAAACCACTCTCTGGGAAAGGGAGCGGTTTCGGAGCGGGAAAGAAACTTGAGCCTCTTTCCAACAAACAGCACTGTCGGTTTTTGGACTCCCATGTTGGACCTCTTCACCATCCCTGCGGAGTGCGTATGTGAGCGTGTGCGGTGTGTTAACTCTTTTTGAATTCGATTTTATCATCGGCATGGTATGCGATGATCTTATCGTTTTCTTTAACGTCTCCCGCAATGATCTGTTTGGCGAGGGGTGTTTCAACGTATGTCTGCAGCACTCTTTTCAAAGGGCGTGCACCGTAATTTACATCATAGCCTTTTTCTGCAAGAAACGCAAGCGCACCGTCGTCAACGTCGAGAAAGATGCCTCTCTCCGCGATCCTGTTTTTGAGGTACTCGAGCTGAAGACGCGCAATATCGATGATGTGATCCTTCGTGAGAGAGTGAAAAACCACCACTTCGTCTATTCTGTTCAAAAACTCAGGCCTGAAACTCTTTTTCAGGACTTCGAGAACGATCTGCTTCATCTCGCTGTAGCTCCTGCCGTTTGCGCTTTCCTGAGTGAGGATGTACTCCGAGCCAAGGTTCGAGGTCATAATAACCGCAGTGTTTTTGAAATCCACTGTTCTTCCGTGTGAGTCGGTAAGCCGTCCGTCCTCGAGAATCTGCAGAAGGATGTTGAAGACGTCGGGGTGCGCCTTCTCGATTTCATCGAGCAGGATCACCGAGTAGGGCTTGCGTCTCACCGCTTCGGTAAGCTGCCCCCCTTCATCGTACCCGATATACCCGGGAGGAGCGCCGATGAGCTTTGCGACCGTGTGCCGTTCCATGTACTCAGACATGTCGATGCGCACCATGTTCTTTTCGTCGTCAAAGAGGAACTCTGCAAGGGTGCGCGCGAGCTCCGTTTTGCCAACTCCCGTGGGGCCGAGAAATATGAAGCTTCCGATCGGTCTGTTCGGGTCCTTGATCCCGGCGCGTGCCCTGATGATCGCGTCGGATACTGCCTTGACCGCCTCATCCTGGCCGATGACGCGCTTGTGCAGATGGTCCTCGAGCGTGAGGAGCTTTTCCATCTCGCCCTGCATGAGCCGTGAAACGGGAATCCCCGTCCATTTCGCCACCACTGCCGCGATGTCCTCCTCGTCGACCTCCTCTTTGAGGAGCCGATCAGCGCCTTCGGATTCCATCCGTTTTCTCAGCTCCTCGAGCCGCTTTTCGACCTCGATAAGCTTCCCGTACTTGAGCTCCGCAGCCTTGTTGAGATCGTAATTGCGCTCCGCTCTCTCGATCCCGAATTTTATCTCCTCGATACTGCTCATCAGCTCCCGCACTTCCTTCAGCTGTGCCTTCTCTTCCTCCCACCGCGCCCTGAGCGAGCTTCCCTCTTCCTTGAGGTCTGCGAGCTGCTTTTCGATCTTTTCGAGCCGCTCACGCGATGCCGTGTCCTTTTCCTTTTTCAGCGCCTCCCGCTCGACTTCCAGCTGCATTGTCCTTCGAAGAATTTCGTCGAGCTCCACGGGCATTGAGTCGATCTCCGTTCGGAGCTTTGCGGCAGCTTCATCGACGAGATCGATCGCCTTGTCCGGAAGAAACCTGTCGGATATGTACCGGTTGCTGAGCACTGCCGCAGCAACGAGTGCGCTGTCTTTGATCTTCACCCCGTGGTGAATATCGTAGCGCTCCTTCAAACCGCGGAGTATAGAGATCGTGTCTTCAACATCGGGCTCTGTAATGAGGGTGGGCTGAAACCGACGTTCGAGCGCTGCGTCCTTTTCGATGTGCTTTCGGTACTCGTTGAGCGTAGTGGCTCCTATACAGTGAAGCTCGCCACGCGCGAGCATGGGCTTGAGCATGTTCCCGGCGTCGATTGCACCCTCGGCCGCCCCTGCCCCGACGACAGTGTGAAGCTCGTCGATAAACAAAATAATCTGTCCGTCCGATTCGGCCACCTCCTTGAGAACCGCTTTCATCCTCTCTTCGAATTCTCCGCGGAATTTCGCTCCCGCAAGCAGCGACCCCATGTCGAGCGCAACAATACGCTTTTCTTTCAGCCCCTCGGGGACATCCCCCTTCACGATCCGCTGTGCGAGCCCTTCCACGATTGCGGTTTTCCCCACACCGGGTTCGCCGATCAGCACGGGGTTGTTCTTCGTGCGCCTTGAGAGCACCTGTATGACGCGGCGGATCTCCTCGTCCCTTCCGATCACCGGATCGAGCTTTCCGATCTTTGCCCTTTCGGTGAGGTCAATCGCGTAGCGTTCGAGCGCCTGGTAGGTTGCCTCGGGGTTCTGTGAGGTGACACGCTGGTTTCCGCGAATCTGCTTCAGCGCGTCGAGCACCTTTCCCCGAAGCATCCGGTACTGCTTGAGGATCTTTCCCGCTTCTCCGCTGTCGTCGAGGAGCGCGAGGAACAGGTGCTCGGTACTGATGTACTCGTCCTTCAGTCCCCCGGACTCTTTTTCCGCCTGCACGAGAACAGAGTTCAGACGGGGCGACATATATATTGATCCGCCAGAACCAGAGCCCGTGACCCTGGGCATCCGCTCCAGCGCACGCTCCACCTCATCGGTCACTGTCGGAAGGTCGACGCCGAGTTTTTTCATTACCTGAGGCACGACCCCCTCCTTCTGCCTGACAAGAGAGAGCAGAAGGTGCTCGGGCTCAAGCTGCTGGTGGCCGAACTCCCCCGCGAGGAGCTGGCAGGCACTGAGAGCGCTCTGCGCCATTTCTGTAAATCTACTTATATCCATGAATACTCCTTTTCATTCATTCTCTATAAATAAAGCTGCAATTTTTATACCAGTCTATTTTCTACAAAGAGTAAAACTAATTCCCTCACATACAATAAGTTAATACCTTATATCACTTTTAGTGAAGGAAATTGTGTACATCTGATACGCTCAAACCGTGTCAAAACGAAACACTTCCCGGCCGAAACCGTAAAACCTCTTTGCACTGAAACAGTCGGATTGTTATATTATACATCTGCCATGCACTACATAAAATTTATCGTCTACCCTGTTGTCGGGTCCATGCTCGGTTTCATTACAAATTTCATTGCCATAAAACTTCTCTTTCGACCGAAAAAAAAGACGCTCGGCATTCAGGGGCTTTTGCCGAAGAGAAAGTCTGCGATTGCACAGCGCGCCGGCGAGATCGTAAACGGCTACCTCGTCAACAGCGAAGAGCTCAGGAAAAAGATCGACAAAACGAAGCTGAATGAAGCGGTCGACAGATTCGTGGAAAAATACCGGTACAAGTTCTGGGACGTCCCCATTCTGAAATCCGTGGTGAAGAGGATACTGATATCGATCCTCATCGACAAGGACGGTTATTTCAGCAGGCGGGTGATTGAGAGCATCATCGACGAAGGGATGGTATCAGGGATTGTACAGCAGAAGATCAACGAGTTCGATGTGAGCACACTGGAATCGCTCATGAAAAAAGCTTCCGGCCCTGAAATCAACTTCATCATCTTTACCGGTGCGGTCCTCGGATTCATTATCGGCCTTGCGGAAGCGTTCCTTGGGCTGTGAAAATAAATCAGGAAAGATGCCGTCAGTCCACGTCGGACCTGCCCGTGACGATCATTTTTTCGAGCTTTTCTATAGTGATATGTTTTTTCTCGAAGTCTCCAACCTTTTCCCCGTGACTGAGAATCACGAAACGGCTGGCTATCGAGTACACGTGAAGGAGGTTGTGCGTAACAAAGATGCTCGATACCCCCTCCTCGCGGAGGTTCTTCACGAACTCCATCACCTGCCGTGACTCCTTCACTGAAAGCGCGTTCGTCGGCTCGTCGAGCAGGAGGAGGCGCGCCCGAAAGTAAATCGCCCGGGCGATTGCGACCGCCTGTTTCTGACCGCCGGAAAGATCACCCACCAGCTGTTCGGAAGACTCAATACCGATGCTGATGGATTCGTTGAGCACACGCGTCGCTTCACGGCGCATCGTTTTTTTATCGAGAAATCCCGTGGGTTTCGTGACCTCGTTTCCCATAAAAATATTTCTGTAGATCGACACGCTGTCCACGAGGGCACGGTCCTGATAGATCGTTGCAATCCCGAGCTCCTGGGAGTCTCTGTAGCTGGTAATTCGCCGTGTAACTCCCTGATATTCAATGGTTCCGCTTTTCTGTGGGTAGATGCCGCTGAGAATTTTAATAAGCGTGGACTTCCCTGCCCCGTTGTCGCCGACGAGGCCGACAATCTCGCCTTCGTAGATGGACATATCGACGTTCTTCAGCGCTTCCACGTGACCAAAACTCTTGCTGATCCCCTTGAGCTCATAGAGGGGTGTACCGCTTCTGCCGTTACCCATCAGCTTTTCCTCCCGCGAATGAGAACATGAGCGGACACGGCGATGATGATGATCACACCGATGAATGTCCTGAACCAGAACGCAGGTGCCCTTGACAGAATGAGTATGTCCTCAACCGAAAATATGATTATCGTCCCCATGATCGTTCCGACAATGGTTCCGCTCCCCCCTGTCAGCAGTGTACCCCCGATTACTGTCGCGCCTATGGCCTGAAGCTCCATCCCCTGGCCGGCGATCGAATAGCCGGACCCCATACGGAACACCTGGATCGAGCCTGCGAGCGCTGAAAGCCCTCCCACTATCATGAAGTTGATGATCTTCACCAGGTCTACTGGAACGCCGAGCGCAATCGCGGCATCTCTGTTTCCTCCGGTGACGTAGGTCCAGTTCCCGAACCGGTAGTTCTCCAGTATGATCCACATGAGCACCGTAAAAAAGATGAACCAGAAAAACTGTACCGGAAACCCCGAAAGGGATCCAGTAAACATTTTTGCCACAGGCTGGTCACGCACAAAACTCTGCGGGAACCCGGAGGATACGAGAAGGACAGCGCCCCTCCAGGCCATCATGGTTCCGAGCGTGGTGATAAAAGAAGGAATTCCTATCTTCGTGGTGATCGCACCGTTGATGAATCCGATCGCGACCCCGATGAGGATGCACAGTCCGAAGGAGAGAAAACCGTTCCATCCAAGCCGTTCGTTGAGGATCGCCATGATAAACGGCGCAAAAGCAAAGGTGGATCCCACCGAGAGATCGAACTCACCGGAAATGATGAGCATCGTCATGCCGATTGCAACGATTCCGAGTTCCGGCATCGACTTGATGATGATGAACAGGTTCTCCTTTGTGAGAAACTTGTTATTTACCAGTGAAAATATCCAAAAGAGTACACCGGTTATGATGACAATGCTCACATCCTTGTACGTCAGTATGGCGCCAAGACGCTTCGAATGGGCGTTTTTCCCCGCACCCCTGTTGAGAGTATCGCTCATATTCTGTTTCCTTGTACTGGTGAAAAAATAAGGTGAACCCCCGTGGAGAGGCCGCGGGGATCCACCTTTTTTTAAAAGGAGCCGTTATCTGATCCTTTTCTTTACAAGCTCGAGGACTTCATCCACGTTCGAAGAATCAACGATTCCTCTCCCTGTATCGATGTCGAAGGGAGCAAACTTCCCGTAGTTGATCATCACCAGCTGCATCACGGTGAAATATCCCTGAAGGTACGGCTGCTGGTCGATGACCGCCTTTGTGATACCCTTCTGTATGGCCGGACCGGTGTTGGGAAGAAGGTCGAATCCTCCCACGACAACCCTGTTTTGCATTTTCATATCTTCCACGACCATGCCTGATACTTCCGTGGTCAATCCACCGACACAGAGCACACCCTTTGTCTCGGAATGCCCGAGAAGGTAGGCGGAAATACGTCTCGTTGTCTCTGCTCTTTCGTACCCTGCGTCGAGCTCCTCTGCGGTGACTCCAATTTCATCCATCGCATCGATGATACCCGCAGACCTGTTCACCGCATAGGCCTGCCCGGGAACCTCTTCCGGAATGACGATGTGATCGCCCCTCTTGAGGAATTTCTGCATGTATTTCCCGAGCGTGTAGCCGACCTTCCGCTCGGTGGCGCCTATGTACGCGAGCCGTGCGTTCGGTGTGCCGGAGTCATCCTGGTTGAATGAAATAACCGGGATGCCCTTGTCGATTGCCTTCTGCACGACGCCGTCAAAGGCAACAGGGTCGACAATGGAAATTCCGATACCGTCAGGGCCGGCCGCGATCGCCTCCTCCATCATGTCGACCTCTTTTGCGTTGTCGCTCTCTGAAAAGAGAAACTGCACGGCGCACCCGTACACGAGCCCCGCATCCTCAGCACCCTGCTTCACGACACTGTGGTAGGGGTCGCCGGAAGAGCCGTGCGTGATCATGACGATCTTGAACTCGAGCCCCGCACCGCCTACCTTTGCGGGCTCGATTTTTTCCGCCTCTTTTGTCCCGGTGGCAAACGCAACTCCACAGATGAAGAACACTGCAAAAATAACCGCACTCAACTTGTAAATACCGTGTTTTTTCATAAAAGTAACCCCCTTAAAAAAAAATCATATATGTTGTATCACACTGTTACCAATTTCGCAATATGTTTTCACCAGTTATGGATTGAACCTGTCTCGTCCCGTAAAACGGGAAGGTACTGCTTCCTGTAGGGAAAATCCGCCGCTGCATCCTCGTCGAACCCCACTCCAAGGCCGGGTGCGTCCTTTATATGCAAATAACCGTCTTCTTCCCGGTAGGAAAGCTCGAACACCCGTGAGAGGTTCTTATCGTGGACATAGGTTTCCTGGATACCGAAATTGGGTATGCTCAGGTCGACGTGCACGAGTGCCGCATGGGCAAAAGGGGAAATGTCGCTCGGCCCGTGAAAAGCGGTTCTGATTCCGCACGAATCCGCAAAATGCGCGAGCTGGAGAAGCGGTGTGATCCCGCCGAAATGACTGATGTCCACACGGATGAAATCGACGAGCCGCTCCCTGATCACCGGGCCGCACTGAGCCATGGTATTGAACAGCTCGCCTAAGGCAAGCGGCGTGCCGCACAGGGCGCGAAGCATTCGAAGCCCGTCCGCGTCGAGCGAGTCGACAGGATCCTCGAGGAAAAACAGGGAAAACCGCTCGAGCGCTCTAGCCGCGTGCACAGCCTGCGCGGGGGTAAGCCTGCCGTGCACATCGTGGATGAGCCGTATGTAATCTCCCAGCGCCTCTCGCAACCTGGCGGTAATCCTGATCAGATCGTTCATATAGGCCTCGGAGTTCCACATCCCCTCCTGTTTCACATCATCGGTCTCGATTCTTTTGAGGCCGACATCCTGATGGGGCTGCCTGTAAAAGACGTCACTTCCGCCAGGGGCCTTCGTGTCGAAGCTGTAGCGTATCGCACTGACGCCTCTTTCCACGAGCTCTTTGCAGCGGGACACGAGCTCGTCAGCGTTTTGCCCGTGCGCGTGTGTGTACACCGAGACCCTGTCCCTGCATTTTCCGCCGATGAGCGAATAGAGGGGCATGCCCGCCCGCTTCCCCTTTATGTCCCAGAGCGCCATGTCAACCCCGGCGAGCGCGGTCATCAGCACGGGGCCTCCCCGCCAGTATGTCCCTCTGAACACCATCTGCCAGATATCCGAGATCCTATCCGAGTCGTACCCCCTGAGCCAGTCCGCCAGGTAATCGTCGACCACCGACTTCACCGCCAGCTCTCTTCCGTTGAGCGTAGCGTCCCCGTACCCCGTGATCCCATCTTCGGTCGTCACCCTTACGATGAGATAGTTTCTTCCGGGACAGGTCAATATGGTGCGGATTTCACCGATCTTTGCATTCATCTCGTCCTCTCACCGAAGTGTGGAAAACCACTCCTTCATCTCCCTCGAATCATCATGGAGCCGCGCAAGGCTTTCCATGTCAAGGGCTCCGGGCTCCGGAAGGACAGCAGTCAGGCCTCCGTCAACGAGGAGGTCTGAACCTGTGACGAACCGTGACTCATCGGAGGCAAAATAGACCGCCGCGTATGCGACATCCCTGGGAGCCCCGACCATTCGAAGCGGCTGGTTGAGCTCCATTCCCCGCATGTGCACATCGGAAAACCGTTCCACATATGTTCTGTGCGCTTCCTCCCCGTAGCGGGAACGCACCCAGTGGCCGAGCTGCACCTGGATCGCACCGGGTGAAATGGAGTTTACCCGTATTCCGTGAGGGGCGAGCTCCACCGCGAGCGCGCGGGTGAACATGAGCACTCCCCCTTTTGCCGTGCAGTAGGCGCTCTCATTCGCCAGCCCTGCGTGGCCGCGCACCGACGAAATGTTCACGATGCTCCCCTTTTTTCGCTTTTTCATAAACGGGGTCACAAACCGCGCAGCATACCAGTACCCCTTCAGATTGGTTTCGAGGATCGCATCAAAGCGCTCCTCAGTATCCCGGTCCGGATCGTCAATCTCGTGTCCGAAAAGGGGGAGGCCTGCATTGTTGACAAGAATATCACAGGCTCCGTACTCTGCGAATGTGTCTTCCGCCATTTTTTTCAGATCGTCGTGTGCGCGCACATCAACTTTCATCACCGTACACCTGCCGCCTTCTTTTCTGATAGAATCCTGTACGGCCGCAAGGTCCGCCATGTTTCTCGCAGCGCACACGACCGCCGCCCCTTCGGCGCAAAACATCCGCGCGATCTCAGCTCCAATCCCGCGGCTCGCGCCGGTCACAATCGCTACCTTGTCCTTCAATCTCATCATCAACTCCGTGCTGGCAATATGCACACACCATACACCCGGTGTCCTGTTCGAGTCAAGCACTATGCGCACATGTGCCAGTGTGCACATGTGCCTGTGCGCGTATGTGCGGCAGACGGGTATGCGTGCCCATGCATAGACCTCTGTTTCCACACAACGAATTCTATTGAAAAAAAAGGAAAAAAAGATTAGCATAGCGGGATACGAAAATGGCGTCTGGTTCGATGAACGGAACAATCCTCTCACTCACCGGAATTACCAAGTCATTTCCCGGTGTTCTCGCGAACGATCACATCGATTTTTCTTTGAACAGGGGGGAGATCCATACACTTCTCGGCGAAAACGGGGCAGGCAAGACGACGCTGATGAACATCCTCTACGGCCTGTACGCACCCGATGAGGGGGAGATCAGGATAAACGGGGAAGAAGTAAGTATCCGGACCCCAGCGGATGCGCTCTCCCACGGCATAGGCATGGTCCATCAGCACTTCATGCTCATTCCGATCATGGATATAACGGAAAATATCATCCTCGGAAAGGAGTCGAAGAAACGCGGGCTCATAGACAGGGAGGAGGCTGAAAGCAGGATCCGCGAGCTCTCAGAAAAGTACAGTTTCCACCTCAATCCCAGAGACATCATCAAAGACCTCTCCATCGGGATGCAGCAGAAAGTCGAAATCATTAAGGCGCTCTACCGGGAAGCGCAGATCCTCATTCTCGACGAGCCCACCGCGGTTCTGACACCTCAGGAAAGCAAGGAACTCTTTTCGATTCTCCGTTCACTGAAAAATGAGGGGAAATCGATCATCTTCATCAGCCACAAGCTGAAGGAAGTGCTCGAAATATCAGACATCATCACGGTTCTCAGAGACGGAAAGGTCATCGGGAGCGTGAGACCGGAAGACACGAGCGAGCAGGAGCTCGCCCGGATGATGGTCGGGCGGGAAGTCATCCTGAAGGTCCGGAAAACGGAAAAAAAGAAAGGGGCTCCGGTCCTTGAGGTGAAAGATCTCGTTGTTCAGGATACCAGAGGAGTACAGGTCGTCAATGCAATCAGTTTTACCGTTCACCAGGGAGAGATATTCGGCGTTGCAGGGGTCCAGGGAAACGGCCAGACCGAGCTCGTGCAGGCGCTCACAGGACTTCTTCCCTTTCAAAGCGGGGAGATACGCATCCAGGGCCAGCCGATTTTTGGAAACCGTCCAAGGGAGGTCACCAGGCTCGGAACCGCCCACATCCCCGAAGACCGCCACACGTTCGGCCTAGTGCTCCCCTATCCGGTCCGGGACAACCTCATTTTGTGCACCTACTACACATCACCATTTTCCCGGCACGGAATACTCGATTCTCCCTATATTGCAGAAAAGTCCCTAAAGCTCATAAAGGAGTTTGACATCCGCACTCCTGCTCACACGACGATCACAGATACACTCTCAGGGGGCAACCAGCAGAAAACGGTTGTCGCCCGCGAGCTCTCGCGGGACAACAGGCTGCTCATCGCCGCACAGCCAACACGCGGGCTCGATGTCGGGTCCATCGAATACATCCACAAAAAAATCATCGAAACCCGGGATTCCGGGTGCGGTGTGCTGCTCGTATCAAGCGAGCTCGAGGAAATACTCTCACTGACAGATACCATCGGTGTGATATTCAAAGGTGAAATCATAAGGACCCTCGACAGCAGAGAAGCGACAAAAGAGGGGCTCGGCCTGCTCATGGCTGGAATAAAAAAATAGAGTGGGTTGCAATGAAGCTGAATAGACAAAGATCAGGATATCAGGAACTGTTCATCCCCTTTCTTTCCATCGCCACGTCACTCATCATCGGCGCGGTGATCATATGGGCGTCCGGAGCGAACGTGTACAGGGCGTATCAGGGGCTGCTTGAGGGTGCGTTCGGAAAACCCAGAGCGATTGCAGAAACCTTCGTCATCACGACCCCCTACATTCTCACCGGGCTTGCCGTAGCCTTCGGATTCAAGTGCGGCCTTTTCAACATCGGAGTGGAGGGACAGCTGTACGCAGGCGCGGTGACGGCCGCGTTCATCGGGTACGCGGTCAAGGGGCTTCCGCAGTTCATTCATCTTCCCTTCGCCCTGCTTGCCGGCATCGCAGCAGGCGCGGTGTGGGGAGGAATCCCGGGCTACCTCAAGGCAAAAACCGGGGGCCACGAAGTGATAAACACGATCATGATGAACCACATCATGATCAAGCTCACCGACTATCTCGTGAAAAACCCCATGCTCGATACAAGCGCGAGCATCCCCCGCACACCCTACATCATGGAGACCGCGCACATGCCGAAGATCTTCCCGGCCTTTCGCATGCACTGGGGATTCGTTCTCGCGATCGCGGCGGTGTTCTTCATCTACTTTCTCCTCTTCAAGACCACGCTGGGGTTTGAAATCCGCACGGTCGGGCTCAATCAGAACGCGGCCCGCTATGCGGGAATGAACGTGTCGAAGAACTTCATTGTTGCAATGGCAATATCAGGCGGGCTTGCCGGATGCGCAGGTGCGGGGGAAGTGCTCGGGCTGAATTACACCCTCCCCGCCGCATTCATTTCGGGGTATGGGTTTGACGCGATCGCGATCGCACTCCTCGCAAAAAGCAACCCCTTCGGGATCATCCCCTCCGCCGCGCTGTGGGCAGCGCTTCGCAACGGCGCAGGGCTGATGCAGATCAGGGCAAGCATATCGATCGACCTCATAAACATCATTCAGGCCTTTGTCATCATGTTCATTGCAGCCCCAAAGATCGTGCGCTGGATATACAGGATCCGCGCCGAACGGGGGAAGGAAGGCATTATCCTCACGAAGGGATGGGGGAAATGACAGGAAGGCACTATCTTCACAAAGAGATGGGAAAATGACAGGATCCGGGTAGGGCACGAAGGAAGATGGCTCAATCTTTTTCGCAGGGAAGGATCATATCAGTGGATAGATCGGGTTTCCGAATATTCATTTTTGCTGCGCTGGCGGTGATCATCAATTTCATCATCATCCGTTTCTCCTTTCATTTTCAGCCCGGCGTAACAAAAACCCTCCTGGGCTTCGGTTCTCTCGGCTCGATCACCGTATTTACCGCCAACTCCCTGCTCATCCTCGGCATTCTCGGAATGCTCGTCTCTCTTGTTCCCGTGATTCCCCGCTTCAGGGAGAAATTAAACCTCTCGTTTTTCGTAACTGCGTTTACCGCGGTTTCGTCTCTCATCATATGGGCAGGCATCGACTCTGTGTTCGACATCGTGGGCCTTCTCGACCTCAGCCTGCGGCTCTCAACACCCATTGTGCTCGGCGCGCTCGCGGGCATCCTCTGTGAGCGTACCGGAGTGGTGAATATCGCAATCGAGGGAATGATGCTCACCTCCGCGTGCATCGGGTTCACCGCAAGCCTCTATTTGAATAACATCTGGGCGGGCATTTTCTTCGCGATGCTCTCAGGAGGGGTCATCGCGCTTCTGCACGCCTTTTTGTCCGTCACCATGATCACCGACCAGATCATCAGCGGAACCGTGATAAACATACTCGCAGTGGGGCTCACGGGGTTTATCCGGAGAAGCTTTCTGCTCAGGGCAAAGCTCTCCCGTACAGGTATTCTTCCGATCATCGCGATCCCGCTCCTCTCCCGCATCCCCATCATCGGCATAATCGTGTTCACCAACCAGCCGATCGTGTATCTCATGATGGGACTCGTGATCCTCATCACCATCCTTCTGTTCAAGACGAAGTGGGGACTGAGAACCCGTTCTATCGGAGAGCACCCTGAGGCCGCCGACACAGTGGGGATAAACGTGTTCCGCATGCGCTATCTCAACGTCATCCTCGGCGGGTTTGTCGCAGGCCTTGCGGGAGCGTGGTTCTCTCTGGAAACAACCGGAAGCTTCGACGACATGATGACAAACGGGAAAGGGTTCATTTCGCTCGCCGCCATGATCTTCGGCAAATGGCACCCCGTGGGGGCGTTTATCGGAGGGCTCATATTCGGATTTTCGGACGCACTGCAGATCATCTTTCAGATAAAGGATATCCCCGTACCGCCGCAGATACTCTGGATGCTTCCCTACATCATCACCATGGTCGTGCTCGCTGGAGTGATTGGGAAATCCACCCCGCCTGCAGCAGACGGCGTGCCGTATATTAAGGAATGACGGAAAACCGCCCTATGAGGGAGAGTGGATCCTGGATACTTGTGCATGCTGATCTTCGTTCAATTCTCTCCGGAAGCCGAGAGGCGGGCGACGAGATCTCTGGCCCGCGTGAATACCGCCTCGATTTTATCGGCCGTTGTGCCGCCCCCCTGAGCGAGGTGGGGGCGACCGCCTCCACTTCCTTCAAACTCCTTCAGCACATCCTTCAGAAGGTTCCCGGAGTGAATGCCGTTTTTCACGGCATCCTCGGTGGCGGTCAGCACGTAGACCGCTCTGTTTCCTTCTGAAGACGCGAGGAACACCACTGCATTGGTGACATTTGACTTAATCCTGTCAGAGATCTCCCTCAGCTCATCGAGTGAGTGATCGGGAAGCCGGAGCAGCACGAGGTTGAACTTCCCCGCACGGCACACGTCTTTTTCGTAGTCGAATAGCTCTTCGAACTTCCGCTTCTTTCCCTTTTTCAGCCGTTTCTCGAGCTCGCTTATCCGGTGCTTGAGGGCGTTGACTTTTTCGGGGATCTCCTCAAAGGGCACTCCGAGTGTTTCGGAAAGTGCCTTCAGAACCGATTCGTTTTTCTCTATCATCTCGAGCGACGAGATGTGGGTCGTGGCTTCAACCCTCCTCACACCCGAGGATATGCTCGACTCCCTGATGATCTTGAAAAGCCCGATATCTCCGGTTCGAGCGGTGTGAGTGCCGCCGCACAGCTCCGTGCTCAGCTCTTCCACCTGTACGACTCTCACCTTCTCTCCGTACTTTTCCCCGAAAAGGGCCATCGCTCCCATGTTCATCGCCTCGTCAACGGGCACATCGAGGTGTGTGCGTACCGGGAGGTTCTGGAGTACGGCCACGTTTACGATCTTTTCGATCTCCGTGATCTGGTCGTCAGTGAGTGCTCTGTAGTGGGTGAAATCGAATCTGAGACGGTCGGGGGCCACCAGGGAGCCTGCCTGTGTCACGTGGGGCCCGAAGAGTTTTCTCAGCGCATAGTGGAGCAGATGCGTGGCGGTATGGTTTGCCATGATTCTTTTTCGCCGGGCGATATCCACGTACCCCGTATACGCGACATCTCTGATCTCGCCTGCTTCGGCCTCACCCACGTGAACGAATGTCTCTCCGTTTCTCGTCACGTCCTTGATCCTGATCCGCGTTCCGTCTCCTTCGATCCGGCCGGTATCACCCACCTGGCCACCCGCTTCCCCGTAAAACGGGGTCCTGTCGAACACAAGATAGAGCTCGCTGCCGGACTGCCTGTACTTCACGAGACGCATACCGGCCTGGGTGAAGACGTCGTAACCGGTGAATATTGTTTTTTCCCCCTCTCTGAAAAACTTCCAGTCTCCGCGTTCGTAGTCACCCCTGAACTTCGAGCTCTCCTGCGCCCTTTTTCGCTGAAGCGTCATCCGGTTTTCGAACCCTTCGGTCTCCAGGCTCATGTGCGCCTCCTCAGCCATGATCCTGGTGAGGTCGAGGGGAAACCCGTACGTGTCGTGGAGGATGAATGCTTCCTCTCCGGGGAACACGCGCTTTCCCTCTTTCTTCAGCCTTGACACCGTCTTTGCAAACTCATCGAGCCCTCTGTCAAGGGTTTTGAAAAACATCTCCTCCTCGTTTCGCACGATAGAGCGTATCACGTCCTTTCTCATTTCAAGCTCGGGGTAGGCGCCTCCCATCTCCTCCGCCAGTGCATCAACGAGAAAATGGAGAAAAGGTCTGTCCAGCCCGAGGAGCTTTCCATGCCGCACAGCACGCCTGAGTATCCTTCTCAGCACATACCCCCGCCCTTCGTTCGAGGGAACCGCGCCGTCTGCAATGGCGAAGGCAAGGCTCCTTATGTGATCGACGATGACCTGCATGGACACCAGGTGACCGCCTGCGCGTGCGGACACCCCGGAGATCTCCTCCATCTTTTCAAAGAGAGGGAAAAAGAGGTCTGTTTCATAGTTTGAGCGCGTGTTCTGCAGGATGGCAAGCGCTCGCTCGAGCCCCATTCCGGTATCGATGTTCTTTGAGGGAAGCGGAGTGAGCGATCCGTCCTGGTTCCTGTTGAACTCCATGAACACGAGGTTCCACAGCTCGATAATCTGCCCTTCGTCACTTGCGCGTACAAAATCCTTTTCCTTCTGAGGAAAATAGTCGTAGTGTATCTCCGAGCAGGGCCCGCACGGACCCGTGTCTCCCATGCTCCAGAAGTTCTCCATGTCTCCCTTTTCGATATCACCGAGCCTGACAATTCTGTTTTTATCCACTCCGACCGTGTTCAGCCAGATGTCGTAGGCTTCCTCGTCGTCTTTGTAGACACTCACCCAGAGCCTTTCCTCGGAAAGCCCCATGAGAGTGCGCACGAACTCCCACGACCATTCCGCCGCTTCCTTCTTGTAGTAGTCGCCGAAGGACCAGTTTCCGAGCATTTCAAAAAAGGTGTGGTGCCTTCCGTCCTTTCCCACATCCTCGAGATCGTTGTGCTTTCCGCTTGCCCGTATGCACTTCTGCACCGATGCGGCTCTTTTGTAGGGCGAAGGTTCAATCCCCAGAAGATAATTTTTAAACTGGTTCATTCCCGCATTCGTGAAAAGAAGGGTTGGGTCATCATGCGGCACAACCGGAGAGCTTTTCACGATCGCATGGCCGCGCTCTTCGAAAAACCGTAAAAATGCCTGCCTGAAATCATCCGATGTCATCGCCAAACAATTCCTTCATCAGATTGTGTATGACTCCAAAGTCGAACCCCCGTCTCTGCAGAAATGAAAAAATCTTTTTTCTCACCGCTTCCTCAGGGTAAAAACCCAATGCGCTCAGTTTCTTTTCAAACACTGCGCGCGCGAGGCGCTCTTCGGTATCTTCCTTATACGCCTTTTCGCACACATCGCGTATTATATCTTCATGTATTCTCTTCTTCATGAGTTCGTGCTCAGCCCTCAGCCTTCCCATTGGCCTGTGGGAGAACATATCCTCCACCCACTTCTCTGCAAAAGACCTGTCGTCGACCAGCCCGCTCTGTTTCAAGGAGCGCAAAACCTGCCGCACGCTCCCCTGCCGAAACCCGCGCTCCAAAAGGCGCGTGAAAAGCTCGTACTCGGTTCTGCTCCTGTACGAAAGAAGCATGTACGCGAAATCCCTCGCCCGCGCATACTCATCCTTTTGCAGGAGATGCTCCCTGAGCTCATCGCTCACCGTGTCCCCGATATGAAGCCCGGCGCGGTTCAGGGTCTCGTAGTCGAGAGAAAACCCGTACTTCCCGTCGATGTAGACAGAAACCCTGTTTTTATTTCTCTGCTGCGGTTTTATGTCACTGATCTGCACAGTCCTATAGTATATTAATATCCTGTGTGCGTCGAGATTAAATTCCCGGAGCTCTCAGGCAAAGAAAAAAACTAAAAATAAACAGTGAAACAGTCAAATTATAAATCAGGGCGGGTCCTCTTCCTTTCCGCAGCACACTTTTTTCACGATATGTATTCGGCATTCCTGAGCCCTGTTCTGCCGGTGCTGATCGAGAAACATGGATTGTCGCTGAAAATGGCGGGAATTCTCACTCCTGCATTCCGTTCTCCTTCACTCGTTCAGCCCTTTATCGCGTTCACCGCAGACAGAGGAAGAATCCAGTGGATGTTTCCCCTTACCATCTTCCTGACCTCTCTGCTCATGAGCCTTCTCGTGGTGTTCCCGCATTATTCCGATGTGGTCGTTCTTTGCTTTTTCGCAGGTACAAGCGCTGCGTTCTTCCATGCGATCGCGGTATCCGAAATGGGAAACGCAAGCGGAAACAGGGTCGGAACTGGGATGTCGTTGTTCATGACAGGTGGAGAGCTCGCCCGCTCACTGGGGCCGCTTTACATCGTGACCATGCTTCAGTTTCTCCCCGCAAATCTTTTGCCCTTGGCGGCACAATCGGACTCTCCAGGGCTCAGAATTCTCTCCTTCGTTCCACTTCTGATCATTCCCTTCACCCTGTTTCTCCCTGAAGTGTCCCGCACAGGCTCCGGAGCAGAGGAAAACCTTTTTCTTGACGAATAATATTCAAAGTACTATCTTTCAACCTAAAATCGGAGCAGAAGTATGAAAACATACACCGTAAAGAAAGATGCGATCGAAAAAAAGTGGTATCTCGTCGACGCCGAGGGCAAGGTTCTTGGAAGAGTTGCGAGCAGTGTTGCTGCCATTCTGCGCGGAAAGCACAAAGCCGATTACACTCCCTCCATGGACATGGGAGACAACGTGATCATCGTCAACGCGGCAAAGGTGAAGATCACGGGCAACAAAGCCTTGAAGAAGAAATACTACAGGCACTCGGGATATCCGGGCGGGCTCAAGGAGAAGTCGTTTTCCGAGGTGATGAAAAGCGATCCCACTTTTGCTCTGAGAAACGCAATCAAAGGAATGCTTCCGCGTAACAGACTGGGAAGAAAACAGCTTTTGAACGTAAAAATATACGGAGGAGAAAATCACCCCCACCACGCGCAAAAACCCGAGGCCTATAAGCTTTCATGAAACAGGGCGGTGATTCAGTAGCAAGAGAAAAACTTAAGTGGAGGGTTTAGTGCCGGACAAATGGGTTAAGGCGACTGGAAGAAGAAAGTGCGCTGTCGCACGGGTATTGGTGAAAAACGGCTCTGGAAAGATATCGATCAACGGCAAGGATCCCAAGGAGTTCTTTCCAACGGAGAACAGTGTCTTTGTCATCCATCAGCCGCTTGAAGTGACGAACAATGTGGAAAAATACGACTTCTCGATCAAAGTCAAAGGCGGAGGAACAAACGGGCAGGCAGGCGCCGTGCTCCACGGGATCGCCCGGGCTGTTGCTGAAATCGATCCTGAATCGAAGCTGGCGCTGAGAAAGTCGGGGCTTCTCACCAGGGATTCCCGAATGGTTGAAAGAAAAAAGAGCGGGCAGCCGAAAGCACGGAAGAAGTTTCAGTTCTCCAAGAGATAAAAAAGATCTCATTCCTTTCCTACAAAAAATATACAACAAGCTCATCAAAGTGCCGAAAAACCCTGAGTGCACCCGCACAGACGAGCAGACCGCAGTGTTCCCTGTTCACGTCCTCTGAGCTCGCGTTCAGTGCGTTGACAAATCCCAGAGGAGAGACACCGGCGTTTTGTGCGGCATGCATATCGTCGGGCATGTCGCCGACGTAGCTCACGGCATCTCCCGTGCTGAAACCGCTTTTTTCCATACATCGCAGCAATGAAAAAGGGTCTGGCTTTCTCAGAGGGCGCTTTTCAGAGATCTCGGCCTGCAGAATGTCGTCTTCCGTCACCACAGCGGAAAAGAATGGGGAGAGTCCGAAACGCTCGATCGCGTAGCGCGCCTCAACTCCCGGTCTTCCGGTTGCAATTGAGAGCGCATGCGCGTGAGAAAGCGCCTCGAGGTGTTCGCAGGACGGGATGAGCGTTTCCCGCGAGATGTACCCCTCCCCCCGATAGATCAGGGGTGCTTCCCTAAAAATCCTTTCAAAGAGTTTATTCCCCAGGTAAAGCTCCTGAAAAAGCCTTTTTACGATATTGCCGCTTTTTACATCCCTTCTGTTCAGGAGGAAGGGCGAAACCCTCGCACCTGACCGTACATATTCGAAATAGAGCTCTGAAAACGGCTTCGATCCGATACGAGAGAAAAGCTCTGCTGTATCGATTTTTTTTTTCGCCTTCCGTGCGGAGCCCAGTACCTGTCCGTCACGCTTTTTCGAACGGTACGAGTCAAACTCACGTGCAGGCGCGGAATTGCGGGGATCAACATAGGTGGTGAGAATTGCGTTGAGAATCGCGTAGGAGAGGTCCCAGTCGTTGTTGAGCCCTCCGGTTTTCTTGATACTGTCAACGTCGTGCAGTGTGAGTGCGTCGTCGGAAAGGGAGTCTGCCCCAATCACGCTTCTGAGGTACTCGACAACAGTTCTTCGCGTGACCTCTCTGTAGGAACCGGACACGTCGATGAGAACCCCGTCCATATCGAAAATGATGAGCGAGCGATTCATGCTGCTCCAGTCCTTACTCCCTGATGTTCACTCCCCTGCTCTTCAGGTACGTTTTTGTTTCAGGGATGGTGAACTCTCCGTAGTGAAATATCGAAGCCGCGAGAACCGCGGACGCGCCTCCTTCTTCAATGGCCTCGTAAAGATGAGAGAGCTTTCCGCACCCCCCGGAGGCGATCACCGGGATATTTACCAGAGACGTGATTTTCTGCAGAAGCTCCAGATCATACCCGTCTTTTGTTCCGTCCCTGTCCATGCTCGTCACGAGAAGCTCACCGGCACCGAGCTCTTCTGCGCGCGCGCACCACTCGAGCGCATCGATATCGGTCCTGTCTCGCCCTCCCCTGACGTACACCTTGAATGTGCCGGCTTCCCGCTTCACGTCCACCGCAACAACGATGCACTGAGAGCCGTAGTTTCTCGCTCCTTCCCTGATGAGGAAGGAGTTTTTTACCGCTGCGGTATTGATCGATATCTTGTCAGCGCCCGCCTTCAGTATTGTCTGCATATCCCCGACAGTGCGTATGCCGCCGCCCACGGTAAAAGGGATAAAAATCTCATCCGAGACTTTTTCCACTACATCCACGAGGGTCTGTCGGTTGTCGGATGTGGCGGTAATATCCAGAAACACGAGCTCGTCCGCACCCTCCGAGTCGTACTTTCTCGCCCACTCAACAGGGTCACCTGCATCGCGTATGTTGACGAAGTTGATGCCCTTTACGACACGTCCCTCGGTTATGTCGAGGCATGGAATGATCCGCTTCTTCAGCATTCCTGATTTCCTTCTCGTAGAACTGCGCACGCCTCACGCACTGACAGCGCTCCTTCGTACAGCGCCCTTCCCGCGATCACGCCGATGACTCCGTGCCGCTCGAGGGTTTTTACCTTC
Organism: uncultured Spirochaetota bacterium; assembly: GCA_964583615.1. Classification (GTDB taxonomy): domain Bacteria; phylum Spirochaetota; class B62-G9; order B62-G9; family DRHN01; genus CAZOWM01. The sequence continues at coordinate 30,940 of CAZOWM010000034.1, forward strand.
TGGATGTCGGCAATACCAGAGATCCCTCCCGCCACGATGAGCGGCAGCCCTGTCGCAGAAGCCATGGCAAAAACCGCCGGAATATTCGGCCCCTCCATGGTTCCGTCCATACTGATATCCGTGTGGATGATGAGGGAAAACCCCATGTTCTTCACCTTTTTTCCGAGCTCCACCGCGGTGACTAAGCTTCCCTCTCTCCAGCCAGAAATGCGCACGTATCCGTCTTTCGCGTCGATACTTGTAGCAAGGCGTGCTCCGTATTTCTCAACGTATCTTCTCACAGCTCCCTCGTCTCTGACCACAACAGTGCCCAGAATCACCCTGTCCGCGCCTGCATCAAGCAGTGCCCGTATCTTCGCTTCGTCTCTGACCCCTCCTCCCACCTGGACGGGAACATGCACACGCTGTATGATCCTCTCGATGGTGGGTAAATTGCTTTCCTCCCCCTCCCGGGCCGCGTCGAGGTCAACGATGTGGATACAGCGCGCACCCGCGTGCTCGAACCCGGCTGCCACCTCAACGGGATCCTCGGAATAGAGCGTTTTTTTTGTGTAATCTCCCTGATGAAGCCGCACACATTTTCCGTCTATAAGATCGATCGCGGGGATAAAGATCATCTTTCGCATACCTCAATTATATGCAGCATTCAATTCCTCAGGAGAAAGACTCTTTTTCACGGCGTACAGTTTCCGTGAGAAGAGCAAAATTCTTCAAAATGTGCAGACCAGCACGCTGGCTCTTTTCGGGATGAAATTGCGTGCCGAAAATGTTCCCTCGCTGTATTGCCGCGGTAAACCTTCCGAAATGGTCACTGTAGCCTGTCTCATCTGCAGGGTCTTCGGGCTGTGCAAAGTAAGAGTGCACAAAGTAAAAGTCCGCCTTTTGTAACATTCCTGCGAAGAGTGTGCTTTTCGTGTTCAGGACAACTTCGTTCCATCCCATGTGGGGAACCTGCCTGTCCCGGGGAAATCTCACCACATGCCCGCGCACGAGACCGAGCCCATCCGTTAAACTGTGCTCGGCACTGTCTGTAAACAGAAGCTGCATACCGAGGCAGACCCCTAGAAGCGGTTTCTGCGACCTCCCGTGTGCGCACACGGGCTCCCTGAGCCTCTTCTCGTCGAGGATTTCAATAGCCCGCGGGAAAGCCCCCACTCCGGGAAGTACGAGTGAGCGCGCGTTCGCCACGCGTTCGGGGGAATCCGTGATCTCCACTTCGAATCCCTGGGTGACGAACCCGCGGGTTATGGATTTAATATTGCTAATTCCGAGATCGATGATGGTGACCAAGGCGCCTCCTATAAAACCCCTTTTGTAGAGGGAATATCATCCTCGGGGTAGAGCACCTCTGACGCTTCGTACAGCGTTCGGGCAAGCCCTTTGCACACAGCCTCGACAATGTGGTGCGCATTCTTGCCCCTGATGAGGTCCACATGGAGGGTGATTTCCGCACTGTAGACGAACGCCCTGACGAACTCCTCTATGAGATTCGTGTTAAAGTGGACGACTACGGGATCATGAATCTCGACACCGTAGTGAAGATATGGACGTCCGGATAGGTCAACGCTTGTTCTCAGCAGCGCCTCGTCCATGGGTGTATACATCGACGAATACCGTTTGATGCCGCCCTTCGTACCGAGCGCCTTTTTGAATGCTGTTCCCATGGTGATACCCGTGTCCTCCACCAAATGGTGAAAGTCCACTTCTATATCTCCTTCCGCGTGTATTGTGAGATCGAATCTGCCGTGCTTCGCGAACAGTTCGAGCAGATGATTGAAGAAGGGAATGCCCGTGTTGATCGTGTACACACCCTGTCCATCGAGGTTCAGCCGAACCTCTATCTGCGTTTCCTTTGTTTCCCGTGTTACCTCCGCCGTCCGTGGTGTACCCATCTAATCCTCCTTTCTGAGATAGATAGATCCGGCATGAGAGCTCAAGCCCTCTGCTTCGGCAAATCGTGCGGCGTGTGGGCCGAGCTCTTCCATTCCCTTTTTCGACATATCGATCACACTGCTGAACTTCATGAAGCTCAAAACATTGAGCGGTGAAAAAAACCGTGCCGTTCCACCTGTGGGAAGCACGTGGCTCGGGCCTGCGACATAATCGCCGAACGCCTCCGCACTGCAGGTCCCCAGAAATATCGCGCCCGCGTTTCTGATACGGGGCAGAATCGCTTTCGGGTCTTTGGTCTGTATCTCGAGATGCTCGGGAGCGAGCGCGTTTGCAACCTCGGCTGCGGACTCCTCACCACTCACCGCGAATATCCTTCCATTTTTCTCAATAGATTCACGCGCGATTTTCTGCCGCTCCGCTTTTTTCAAAAGCCTTTCAACTTCCCGCTTCACCGCCCGGGCCGTCTCGATGGACGTTGCGACACACATCGCCCTCGCACGCTCGTCGTGCTCCGCCTGGGCGATGAGATCCATTGCGGCAAGCATCGGGTCAGCTGAACCATCGGTGATCACGAGCACTTCGGAAGGGCCCGCAATCATATCAATGCCCACATACCCGAACAGCTCCTTCTTCGCGACGGTTACGTAAATGTTTCCCGGCCCCACGATCTTGTCAACCTTTCCAACCCTCTCCGTGCCCAGTGCAAGCGCCGCCACTCCCTGGACGCCGCCTACTCTATACACCCGGTCGATTTTTCCGATTTTCTTTATGGCAAGGGCAAGGGCAGAGGGCCTGTTGAAAGAGGAGGGAGGGGTGACAAGAGAAATCTGCTCAACACCTGCGACAATCGCAGGAATCGCAGTCATCACAAGGGTTGAGGGGTAGGAAGCTTTTCCGCCAGGAATGTAAATTCCAACCTTTTCAACCGGAGTGCACTTTCGCCCCAGCATGTTGCCGAGACTGTCAACATACAGCCAATCTTCAACCCGCTCATGTCTGTGAAACTCCGTAACCCTCCTGATCGAAACATCGAGCGCGTCTGAAAACGCGCGATCCGCGTCCCCGATGCACTCCTCGATCTCTGCTGCACCCACTTCTATATTGTCTTTGGATAATTCAACACCGTCGAAACGCCTTGTGTTTTCGATTAGTGCGTCGTCTCCACGCCGCGCAACATCACGAATGATCGTTTTGACCTCTTCGGTGACCCGGCGTGGAAATTCCTGCGGCGCATTACTGAAGCGGGCTCTGATCTGTTCATGATTCAGCGCTGTTAGATCCTCTATTCTCATACTGAAATCCAGAGCGGAGAGAAGTTCGACGTATCGTGCAGAAGGAAAACGATTTAGACCAGTAAAAAGTATCTTTCGTGAATTTTATTGTCAAGGTAAAAATATTGTCGTATATATTGAGGGTGAGAGGGGAAAATTCATCCAGCTTCGGAAGAAAGAGACATAACCGATGAAGGGAATCAAAGCGGTGGCCTTCGACCTCGACGGCCTGCTGGCAAATACAGAGGACCTCCACGTTCTTGCCTATATGGAGGTGGCGAAGTACACCGGAATCAAACTCACCGAAGACTACATCTACAGTTTCATCGGGAGGGCGACACGGGAAAACATCGAACAAATCATCCGTGATTTCAATATCACCGACTACACGTCCGACGAGCTTTTGAATCTTCGGTACGACTGCTTTCAAAATGTGGTAAAGAAAACCCCGCTTCTTCCCATGGATGGTGCGGTGGAGTGTGCGGAACAGGTGAAACGCAAGAACCTCAAACGGCTTCTCGTCACCCTTTCAATGAAAACCCACGCTCTATCCGTGCTGGAAAACATTTCCCAGCACCTTTCCGGTTCGAACGGAAACATCGACTTTACCAATTACTTTCATGCAATGGTATTCGGGAACAACATCACTCACCCCAAGCCGGCGCCTGACATCTATCTCGAAGCAGTGAAGAAAATCGATGTCAAAGCCGACGAGTGCGTCGCTCTCGAAGATTCCGAGGCCGGTGTGCTGTCCGCGAAAAACGCCGGACTTCACGTGATTGCAGTACCGAACAAGCATACTCACTTGCATGATTTTCGCGCCGCCGACCGCGTCGCCGTTTCCCTGCATGAAGTTTCAAAAATGGATTTTTTACACTGATGAATGATATACCCATCGGGGTCTCCGCACACCGGGACCTCACACAGAAAGCCATCGACAGCGCAGACTTCCTCGAGATCAAGAAGATCAGCACTGAAGAGGTTCTGCACTTCAAAGAGACGGGAATTAAGCCGCTGTTGTTCCACATACAGTACACCGAAGATGGTGAATATTACCTCCCCACAATTACGGATTTCTACCCATTCCTGCCCCAGTTGAGGGCAGCGTTCGAAATAGGAACTCCGGAGATGATGTCGCTACACTTCGGGCTGAGCGCTCGGTCCATCATGATTGATGAGGAAAATTACGTGGCGGTTGCGAGCGAAGAAGTCCTCGAGAAATCCGAAATCACGCAAAATCTCGAGAAAAACTTGAGACTTTTGAGATCTTCTTTTCCCCACACGAAACTGCTTGTCGAGAACGTCGAGTTCATCCCGGAGGCCATCTCTCTCGGCGCTTACAGATATGTCCAGGAAGCTGGATTCTTTACCTGCCACGTGTCGAAATGGCTTGAGACGGGACTCATAGACGGGATTGTGTTCGACATCGCTCACGGGTTGATTGCTGCAGGAAACCACCCGTTCTACAACGGTCTTGGTACCGACCCTCTCGATACGGACGAAGAGTATATATCGCGGCTGAAGCACAAAGATGCTCTCTTTGATTATTTCGAAAACTACATTTCAAAGCTCCCGCTCTCTGCAGTCGAAGAGATACACATATCCGGCATCACGCGGTTTTCCAGCGGTGTATGGGTCGATTCGCATAAAGCAGTGGGGCAAAGAGAGCTCGACGCGCTCGCTCTTCTTCTTGAAAAGCTGCCGGGGCTCCGCGGCAAGCCCATTCCCATAACCCTCGAGTACAGCAGAAAGCCTGAGCTTATTCCCCGGCAGATCGAGCAAATAAGAGCAATGTGCGCGGGCGTGCAATATTGAGCAGAGCGAGGTTTTCACATGTTTAAAAAAGTGCTAACTGCAAACAGGGGTGTCATCGCGCACCGCATTCTGAAGACACTCAAAGAGAACAACATACAGTCTGTTGCGGTGTATACGCCCGGGGACGAGAATTCCCTGCATGTAGCCGAAAGTGATGAAAAGGTATGCATCAGGGCATATAATGAAATACCCGAGATCATTTCGGTCGCGCAGCAGCTTCATGTAGACGCAATACACCCGGGTGTGGGGTTTCTTTCGGAAAACATCGATTTCGCGAAAGTGGCAAATCATTATTCGGTGTTCATCGGCCCCAGTACTCCTCTGTTTCTGAAGATGGGGAACAAGGTAAAAGCCCGCCTTATCGCAAAGGAGGCAGGGCTACCGCTGACTCCCGGTTCGAGAGGGTCGCTGAAAAACGAGCAGGAAGCAGCCAACATAAGCAGCTCGATCGGCTACCCCGTTATCATCAAAGCGGCGGAAGGCGGTGGGGGCATGGGCATGGAAAGGGTGCATGAGGAAGAAGAGCTCGCTCCCACGCTGAGCGCGGTCCGCGAACAATCGAAAACCCTTTTCGGAAGCGACGAGGTATTTATAGAGAAACTTATTTCCCCCAACCGCCACATCGAGGTGCAGGTGCTCGCGGACAGCTACGGCAACGTCGTGCACCTCGGTGAACGGGACTGTTCGGTTCAGCGGAGCAACCAGAAATTGATCGAATACTCACCTGCTGACATCTCCGTTGACCTGCGGCAGGCGATTACCGCAGCAGCGTGTGCACTCGCAAAGGCAGTGGGATACCTCAACGCGGGAACCGTTGAGTTTCTCGTCGACGAACGGGAGAATTTCTATTTCATGGAGATGAACACGCGTATCCAGGTAGAACACCGCGTGGCCGAAATGGTGTACCGAAAGGACCTCATCTTCGAACAGCTGCGGATCGCTGCCGGTGAAGAGCTCGGATTCACACAGGATGATCTCAAAAGCTACGGATTCGCTGTGGAGTGCAGAATCAATGCGGAAGACCCCGACCGTGGCTTTGAAGCAAGCCCCGGAATCATCGAACGGTTCATTCCGCCGGAGGGGAAAAACGTCATAGTCGACACCTTCATCCCCCGAATCGACGGAG
>CAZOWM010000035.1:0-36821 GCA_964583615.1 uncultured Spirochaetota bacterium
GATATAGTAGGTTGTGTCCGGCTCGAGATCCGTGAGCATGCAGGTTGTTTGATTCCCCACATCAACACTGCTGTCGTAATTCCGGCTCGACAGCCCGTAGTAGACCTTGTATCCCGCAAGGTCCGGCTCTGTATTTTGATCCCAGAGAAGTGACACTTCCGTTGTTATCCCTTCTGAAACGCGAAAACTGTGGGTAGCCGATCCCGATCTGCTCCCGTCGGCCGAAAAAGCGACTGCGTCCAGCCTGTATACACCGGCCTGAAGGTTTTCTTCGGTGTACAATGTGCCTGTACCCGCGGACTGGCCGTTCACATACCAGAATATTTCCACTGCACCGGGCTCATTCTGTACCGAAGCCTCTATCTGTATCATTTCCCCAACCCCAACCTCATCGACCTGACCGATCAGGATTACCTCCAGAGGGTCGTTCATTTCCGGAGTTATGGTGATGGAGAACTCACCGCCGGGATTATTGACTTCATAAAACTCAAAGATCCCGAAGGTTGTCTGCCCGTCGATGATGCGCACGACATCCACTGCTCCCATGACAGCCATTCCGCTGTCGCACAGCTGGATTACCAGAGTGTGATAACCTGTGGGAATCATGTTGTCTGTGCATGTTGCAGTCCCGTTTTCGGGTATGGTGAACTGCATATCGACTGCCGTTCCCTGCTGGGGGATAAGCTGCGCCTCGATTGAAGGGATTTCAATATCTGAAGCCGTCCAGTAAACACTGAGATCAATGGTGCCGTATCCGTCTATCGGACGAACAGTGATATCGAGCACCTGTCTTTCTCCCACATGCAGAAATGTGGTTGCGAATCCTGTGGCGATAACGGCATGTTCCGCATTTTGCGCGCTCACGTTCACCGTCCATTCTCCAAAATCCAGAAATGGTATTTCAATAGGATTCACATCCGCGGTGACAGCAAACCCTTCTCCGTTCGGACCACTCCCTGACACATTGTAATGTGCCGGTACCATGTCGAAATCGGGTACAAGGGTTTTGGTCGAATACCCTTCTGAAATATTGAGCACCAGTGTTGCCGAATTCTTTCCCGGTATTGCACATGAGAACAGCAGAAGCAGAATAGCAGCGAACAGAAGCGGTGTAAGAACCGGCGTTAGAAATGTAAACGCATAAACGCCTCTTTGTGACTTTTTTGAAAAATCGGTGTGTGTATGTTTCCGGATTGAACGCATGACAGCACCTCCCGTGTACGATAGTGTTGCCTGAATAACAAAGTGGTATCTGAAAGGTGCTGTACTCGTGGATAATCCATACTGCTGTGCACTCGGGTGAGAAGAGCGGTTAAAAAAGCCGTTTTTTCACCCAGAACAACAACGCGCCGCTCAGGACCAGGCTTACAATTGCTGCGACCATCAACTCCCGATCCTCACCTCTGACAGTATCGTATACAGGTTTTCGAGCCGCCGTGCAATAAGGTAGTCCTCTTCGTCAAGAAAACCGCCCCCGCCTGCATTCATCATTTTTTCTGCCGCTTTGAAACAACGGAGAATCCTCACGATATCGTCGCGGCTCATTTCCACCTGCACGCGATTCAAACTCGGATTAAACTGCATGTCACTCATTCCCATCATCAGCTCTCCTCTGGGAATATCAACAACTGCTGAAATTTACCTATATCTGTGCAACGATCATGCCAGACAGTTTATATTATGATAAAGTTCTTTAATTTTATATATAATTGTAATTAAGAAGATGATTGGGGATGAGAATCCACAATGTGTCTGAGAAACGATTACACATTTGAAAGAACTCTGGAATCAACGGTTACAGATTTGTAACCCTGGGGAAGATTTTGGTGAGAAGTTCCTCGATACGTCCCTCTTGCCAGTAGTTCTCAGTTTCGGTTCCGTGGTGATACACAGCACATGCCCCAGCCTTTTCCGCAAGTCGTATATTGGCACTGATGTCTCTCATTTCGCATGCCGTCTGGCAGAAAAAATTCATGTTCTCCCCTCCTCCCAGTGCTCGCGTACAACATTTAATATCCACCTGTCCGCTCTCCCCTGAAACGCGTTTATACCTTCTTTTTCACAGCGCCGAAGGAGTTTTTTGCGTTTTCCATCAATGCACACAAGAAAAGCCGCTTTCATCCTTTTCTTTTTCACTTGCTGTACGTATTATTGAGCTGAGCCAGGATACAAATTCACGAAAACGGTACACAGCGGAAAGGGAGTGCTGGACCTTTACGCACCTTCCCATTCGCCTTTTGTTCTCCAGCAGCTGCAGCAGAAAGAAAGGAGCGTGAGCGATGAGTAGTACACAACTTTCACGTGACGAAATCATTCAGGTCATCCTGGAAGCATCGAGGGCAATGCAGCAAAAACACGTAAAGCAGGTCCGTGACCTCGATGCAGAAATAGGTGACGGAGACCTCGGTATCACCGTTCAGAAAGGATTCAAGGCGGTGGAAGACCTGCTTGCCGATCCAGGTGATACCCAGCTTGACCAGCTTCTGAAGGATGTGGGAATGGAGTTCAGTGAAGCAAACCCCTCGACCTTCAGCTCTTTTTTCGCAACCTCATTCAGGAAAGCGGGGGTTTCTCTCAAGGGAAAAGCACAGATCGACGTGCACGACCTGAGCGACATGTTTCAGGCAGCGGTACAGGGCATCATGAAACTTGGAAAGGCAGAGGTGGGTGACAAGACAATCCTTGATGCGCTCGTTCCCGCCGCAGAAAGCATAAAAACGGCCGCTGATCAGGATATGCAGATTCTCGATGCCTTGAAACAGGCCGAGGAAGCGGCAGAGGAAGGGGTGAAGAGCACCGTCGACATGGTGTCGAAAATGGGGAGGGCACGTTCCTTCGGCGAAAGAACGAAAGGGGTTCAGGATGCCGGGGCCACAGCAGTGTACCTGTTCATCCACGAGCTGACAAAGGCTGCTTCAAACCTGTAAAGGACTTCCAAAAAATACCGAAAGAGTGCATTTCCAAAAGAACGGGCAAAGTTACTTTTAGATTTTCCAGTTCCTCAATAAAATATCTTCAGAATATTGAGAATACGGCGTTCCGTAACCGGCTCAGGGTTGGCGGCAAGATTTACGGTGTTGAGAGAAGCCTCAAAGGCAAGCTGTGAAAGATTCTCCTCAGTGATCCCGATATCCCGCAGTCTCGTCGGAATCTCCAGTGAAGAAAACAAGTCTCGTATCGATATCTCGAGATCACTGCCCCTGTCGAGCGCCCATGAGAGTTCCCTGAACTGCTCTTCACAGGCATTCTGGTTTATTCGCGTAAAGCACAGGAGGCCGAGCGCGCATCCCAAACCGTGGGAAACGTGATGAAACGCGCCGAGTACATGGCTGATCGCATGCCCCAGACCGAGCCCCTTTGTAAATGCAATCCCACCGAATGAAGCAGCCATACACATGTCCTTTCTTGCCTGGATGTCCGTCCCGTCCAGGTACGCCCTTTTGAGGCTTCGTCCAACCAGCTTTACTCCGTAGAAAGCGAGTGATTCAAAATATGGATGATACTCGTCATTCAATCCCACATACCCCTCTATGCAGTGAGAAAGCGCATCAATTCCTGTTTCAGCCGTCACCTTCGGTGGCATCGTGGCGCACACCTCCGGGTCTATGACTGCAAGTCTCGGAATGATGTAATCGCTCATGAGAGTGAATTTCACCTCTCTTTCTCTGTCTGTGATCACAGCATACTGGTTCGTTTCACTTCCTGTACCCGAAGTGGTGGGTACGCAGATGACCGGCGGAAGCGGGGGCTTTATCCTCGCCTTGCCTCCGACCATGTTCTCATATTCCGCCAAATCGCCTTTCTGCGAAACACGCACGGCAGTTGCCTTGGCTGTGTCCATCGAGCTTCCGCCTCCCAGTGCAATCAGCCCGTCGCACCCATGATCCTTGAAAACGGCCGCAGCCCGTTCTATTTCCTCTACAGGAGGGTCGGGCTGCACATCGGTAAATACCGAAGAGCGAACCCCGCTTTTTTCAAGTGAGTTCCGGAGCTCATCGCTTCTACCCAGATGCTTCATCGCGGGGTCTGCGATGATAAGCGCATTGTGCATGTGCAGTTTTTTCGCGCTCTCTCCGATCTTTCTGAAAACGCCCGCACCGAACAGCATATTGGGTAGACTGGGGAAACGCACCTCCCATATTTTATCGGGCAAACGATAGGTTTCCATTTTTTCCCATATTTCATCCATTTCCCTCTGGTCGACATCGAACATTTGACCGGATGGGGGGAGCGGTTCGCTGCGCAAAAAGGAAGGAAAAGGCCCGTGTACTGTGCTAAATTCCGCTTTCCGGTTGAACGTACGTTCATCTCTGAGGTTTTGCTTTCCTATTTCCAGTACGTCATCGGGAGTCACACCCGTGCCGAATCGTGCGTTGAGCAAATTCGCGATGAACGAGTAAATTGAGGCTTGTCTCCCAGGAATGGCGTTCAGGCAGTATCCGAAGGTGTCACACACTGCAGCCCGAATCTGAAACCTGAGAGAGTTCTCGATCTGGCCTTCTTTTTCGAACGGTCTCTTATAGGTGAGCCCCGCTGTATGATCGGCACCCATCGGGCTCGTGGCATAGGTTACACCCATACCCTTTACCGCACGGGGGTCATGGGCAGGGAGAGCCTGACCGCGAACAGCCGGAACCCGTTCAATGTGAAAGGCGCGCGCGGTTGCGACCACCCCGTCGCCGAGGACCCTTCCGAGTGATGTACCCTTTTCGATTTCTTCGAGAAGCGCCAGAACAGAATTAGGGTCTCCCATACGCAGCTTTCCCGCCTCAGAGGAAACCGCAAGCGCACTTCCGATTTCAATAAAATCCACGCCGATGTCGTCACAGATGTGTTTGAAACATGCGATCCTGTCTGTGTCTGCAATACCGAGATTTGTTCCGAGCATGGAAACGGCCTCATACTCATACGCAGAGATCCTGTTTCCCTCTGAGTCGGGGTAGATAATCGAACACTGAACAACGCATCCCGGCATACACGCATGCATTTTTCCGTTTCTCTCCCACACTTTTCTGCGCGTAACTTCGCCGGTCACGTTCCGGAAACCCGCAGGTCTTCCTGTGGTGTAGTTGTTCGCCGGCATCGTGCCCAGATAGCTGTTCAAAGCTATGGTGAAGGGGGTGCCCGCAGTTGAAAAAAGCCCGCACCCAACATCTTTTCGTATTATATCTGTCCATGCGCGGACTTCCCGCGTAAATGTTTCTTTATCCGCAATCAGTGGTGCCCCCGTTCCGGAGTCGTCGATGATCAGGGCTTTCAATCCCTTGGACCCCATCACGGCTCCGAGACCCCCTCTCCCCGCGTTTCGTGAGGGGTCCCCGTACATATCAGTGAGCGCAATCGAAGCCCCCCGGTACAATCTCTCCCCCGCCACGCCAATCGCGACGATCGAAGATCTTCGCCCGTATTTGTTGTACAGGGAATCGACAAGGCTGAATATCTTTTTTTCCCTGTGTTCCCGTGCATCAATAAGCTCAGCACCGTCCCGCTTCACCCTGACACAAAAAAGATCTCCATTTTTCGATGCACCCTCGACGATGATCGCCCGAACCCCGAGTCTGTCAAGCTTCTGGGCCGAAGGGCCCCCTGCATTGGACTCCTTTATCCCCATTGTGAGTGGGCTTTTCGCACCCACAGAGATCCGACCGCACTGAGGTGCGAGCGTACCGGCAATCGGTCCGCAGGCAAAAATCAGCTTGTTGTCCGGGCCGAGAGAATCGGTGTTCGGAGGGACTTCGGTATTCATGATGCGCGCGATCAGCCCCCTCCCGCCGATGAGTGACCACTCTTCAGGCAGGTTCTCGAATGAGGCCTTTTTTCTTGACATGTCTATGCGTAAAATTTTCATCCTCGTTCTCCACACGCGTTCTCTGTGTTATTGAAAAACTTTCACCACATCCTCCCCTGTTTCCGAATGAATAAGGATACTTGCTGGATATGGAAATGTCAAGGAAGGTCAGATAGGAAAATAGACCATGGTAATCATCCCTGCTGTTTTTATCTGAATTGAATTTAAATCTTGACATTCCAAACAAATAAGTCTATTCTACGAAAACATTCTTTCACAGGACAACAAGGTTCATGAGAACTTCTCATCTTCTTTCCACTCCCGCTCTTTCCGAGCACTTCTCTTTCCGTGTGCCCTCTGCCATTCGTATAGCACAGATCGAGTACATGAAGCGGCAAGACGAGGTGGACGAGATAAACACTGCCATCGGCAACGTCACCCTTCCCGTTCACCCTGCAATGAAGGAGAGAATGTTCAACCTGAATGGGCCGGACAGTCCTTTTCAGGGAGGGGTGGTAAAATACACCTCTACAGTGGGACGGGAAGAGACAATAAGGGCGTTTCTGCACATCATTGCTGCAAGCGGGTTCAGCACTGAAAAGCTCTATGCTCAGGTCACTGACGGAGGAAGCATGGCCATTGAGCTTGCGCTGCTCGGAGTGTGCGGTCCTGCAGGAAGCGATGAAAAACCTTTGCTTGTCATCGACTCTGTCTACGCAAACTACAGCCTTATTGCTCAACGCATCGGAAGAAAAATCGTCTCTGTTTCCCGCCACCTCAGAGAAGACGGGACGTTTTCCCTCCCGGACCGCGATGAGATAGAACACATCATTCTGGAGCACAATCCAGGGGCGCTGCTTGTTATCCCTTATGACAATCCCACAGGACAGTTCACCGATCAAGAAACAATATGCATGCTTGCAGCACTCTGTGTAAAACACGACATGTGGATGATCAGTGACGAAGCCTACCGGGAGATTTATTACTCAGATGAAGCACCGGCAAGTATCTGGGGAGTGACTGACAGCACGGTAGCTGGAATAGAGGGGAGACGTATCAGCATCGAATCCGCATCAAAGGTATGGAACGCATGCGGATTGCGAATCGGCGCTCTTGTTACAGACAGCCCGGAATTTCATGAAAAATCTGTTGCAGAGTATACTTTGAACCTCTGCCCGAATGCCATCGGGCAGTATATCTTCGGAGCGCTGGCCCACGTAAGCCACGAGGGTCTACAAATGTGGTTCAAAGAACAGAGAGAATATTACCGTCCGCTTCTTTCAGCAGTCAGACGTGATCTCCTCGAACTGCTTCCCGGGATCATCGTCTCGAATCCCGAAGCTTCAATCTACTCTGTAGTCGACGTCAGAAACATTGCGAAACCCGGATTTGACGCGGAATACTTTATCATGTACTGTGCCCAGGAAGGAAAAGTCCGAGTCAATGGAAAAAACACCACACTGCTCGTTGCTCCAATGGCAGGATTTTACAGCACCCAGTCTTTGAAAATTCCGCTGTGGAAGACGCAGATGAGAATTGCATACGTAGAAACCCCCGACAGAATGAAATGTGTTCCGCACATCTTTTCCGAGCTTTTCCGGCAATATGAGACAGGCAGACTGTAATGAGCACCCCAGCGTCATATCAGTTCAAGGAGAATCATACTTCGATTTTGAGACCGTCGTAGGCGGGATGCACTTCACTGCCTGAAAAATAGCTGTTGTTCTGAACTCTGAAGTACTCATCGATTTGTCTGTGAAGGATATCATGACATATGTGTGCGAAATAGGTTTTTCGGAAGAGAGTGCACGGAATTAAAAGTTCAGTTATTTTCGAATTGTCAACTATACATCCTCAAGAGACCGAGGCATCACGAGCCCTTCCTTGCCTGCTACGGACTCAGCCTCTTCCTGTGTGGCATACAATCCAATAAAGGTGTGTACCTTCCACTCCTTGAGAAAGGAATTGGCCTCATATACATCATTTGGGCTTGAGTAATCGCCCGAAACTTCAACCGATTTGATGTATCCCTTATGAATATCGTGAGTATCGATAAATTTTTGGGCACCTTGCCGGGCCGAAAATACACCCATGCAGTCATGATACACACCATGGTTGCTGAGTACGACAAAGAGATTCATCTATCTCTCCTGCCGGGATGGAGAAAAGAAATACAGAAAATATATAACAAATTTCATCCCCTATTTCAACGAATCATTTGAAAAAATCGAGGCAGGATTTCATAAAATTCATTTCCATTATTCAAGGACATTTACTCCTCGATTGTATATATTGATGTGGCAAGCTGTTTCAATATATTAACTGTTTTCCTGAGGAGGAAATGACGTGGGGGAAAAAATAAAGATCGGTATAATTATCTGTGACCGCTACCGCAGGTGTGCGGGCGGAAAGTGTTTCAGATCATTGCGGAATAGGGAAGGCGCATTTCGCATATACAAGAATATGGAAGTTGAAATTGTAGGGTACACCACTTGCGACGGGTGTCCCGGTGGCAATGTTGAATATGCGGTGGATGAAATGAAAAACAACGGCGTAGAGGTGATACATCTCGCAACAGGGCTCATTGTGGGATATCCGCCATGCCCTCGTATTACGTATTTTCATGACTTTATAAATAAAAAATACGATCTCGAAGTTGTTTACGGAACACATCCCATTCCTCAAAAATACCTCACGATGCACAATCGGTTAAAAACTTGGGATAACCAAAAGTGGCAGAACATCATTCAGCCTACATTGGGGGATGAAAAAACACGTTTATCCTATGACTAGGGAGGAAGTCCCACAGTCAGATATTCATCCTGAGAAATTCCTCATATGAGACGAGGTTCAATAGTTCCTTTCTGTATTTCTTTAATTCCCGGTATGTGTAATCCATCGATAAAAATGATGTCGTACTTCTTATCTTTTGGAATCGTTTTGAAAAACTCATCAGAAGTCATTCGATAGGTACAATCAACATTGGGGTCCACACCTTCTTTATGCGGTACGATTACTTTGTTAAAATTATTTTTAGAATTCTGCACACCAATTTCGAGATAATCCCTGTAGTGTTTTTTTTCTATCAAATGATTGATGAGCGCGGTTCTGTCAATGGATTCTTCAGATTCTCCTCTTCTCATCCTATTCCCTTCAGTTTTTCCGGTGTTGCCTCTCCGATCATCATTTTGATGATGTTCTTGTAACCGATCTTTCTGTTCATTCGAAAAAATTTGGCCATCTCCTCATAAGCCTCCGGAAAGTTTTCTTGCAGCTGTTTGAGACCTGCGTCGATAGCCTTCAGCTCTTCGAGGGTTGCGATTGCAGGCATTTCTGTTTCCTCCTTATCTATATTTTCTTGCCATTTCGGGGTCGTACTGTGCGCGTCTCTTCACACACGGGTGTCGCTTGCAGAGCATGCAGCTCTTAAAATCCACCTCTGTGGGGAAATAGATCCCGGAAACAGATTTTATAGGATCCATCAAAAAACGCTCAGTCAATCGTACCCCGATCAGGGATTCCACATCCCCGAAAAGGGAAAAAAGTAACCTCTGCTCAGAGATAGGCCAGTCACTCAGGGAACCCGGGTTCATGTGAGCCGTGTTGGCAAGTGCGTACGTCTCTGTAATCACCTGTTCCATATATGAAAGCGCGTGCTCGAGCACGAGCTCCTTGATCGCATCGAAACAGAACACCTTCATATAATTTTCATGATCGGGCTCTATTTTTTCGAGCTCAGTGCCTGCGGTCACGATATACGGAAATACCCGTTCTGTATTTTCAAGATTTTTTCTGAGAACTCTGCTTTTGAAAAGTACACCCTCGATCCTTACGGAATCGTCATTCTTCTCTTCCAGGTAGGATACAGAATAAAGTACCTTGGGACGTGCAGTGCTTTCCGTTTTCTCGAGGAGTTCTGCAACGGTTTTTTCAATGAACGGATTTCTCTTCGAGAGCTTCAACGCACTAACCACTGATTCTGTGTCTAAAGATACCGGAATGTTGTCTATGATCTCCATTGCTTCCCACCTTCGTTGTTTTTCATTCGAGTGCCCTTCAGGGTATCATAGAGAAATATGAAGTATTTCACCCGTTTAATCAGGAGGTAACCTCTGCATACCGTACAGCGCGCTGTTTCACAAAGAAAAAACCTATGCAGTCCGTATTCCTTCGACGCATAATGAATTGAACCCCGCGTTACGGCTTGAATCCGATATGCGATTCCCGTCCCGGTTCGTCAGAGGGCCTTATTTGCCCGTATTTCATTTCATATTTTTTCATGTTCTCCTGCATTGCAGAGATGATGCGCTTCATATGACCCGGGCTTGTAATGACCCGGGCGGTCTGTACACCTGCGGGAGGCGCTATAAGTAGAAAGTCAAGAATAAACTCCTCAGCTGTATGCTGAATGTAGAGCGAGTTCGCATACACACCGCCGATGATCTCTTTTTGGAACTCAACCTTAATTTCCTTTTTTCCGTCGGCCATTGTAATTCTCCTAACTGTAGAAATGCGATAATTAACAACAGGGCGAACATCGAGAAAATCGTTCTCAGCACGATCGCGGAAACGATCACTTCTTTTTCGGGGGATAAGTTGAGACTCTTGCCTGCAATGAAAAAGATCGGGGGCACCGCAAAGAGTCGCATTCCCGTGATGGGGAGGATGATAGAAATGATCGCAAGCATGAAAGCGTTACCCGCTAAAAACGGAAATCAGCTCATCGAAGAGTGTGCTGTTCTCCCTGAGTACAGGCTCACTCCCGATGACGCAGAAATGTTGCTGGTTCATCACATCCTCGACCATTTCTGCGCACTCTGTGATGTTTCTACTCCCCGTATCAAGTACCTCTTCCCTGGAGCGCTGTACATCTCCCTGCGTAATGTTGCTGAAATATCGCTGCGCTGCGACCTCTCCCTTCATTGAGGGAGTGAGCGGCGCATCTAGTTTACTGATAGTTCCGATGATATACTTTGTCATCTCACGTGTATCTGCGAAAAAGGACCTGAGATACTTTCCTGCTTTCCTGTACACCCCCAGTGTTTTTTTAAGGTTTGGATCACGATACGAGCAAAAATACATGTTCCCGTTCCGTAAAAATCTGGCGAAACTGCCGTATGCTCCTCCCTGAACACGAACGCGGTTCCAGAGATAGTCCATGCTTGCAATGCTTTGCAGGACCTGAAGCGTTCCACTGTAACGGTATCCCAGCCTTTTAAAGTTGTATCCCTGAGCCACATACTGCACTTTCCCGGGCGTCAGAAGGCCTTCGTTCTTTCCCCTCGGCGCAAAACGGTAGGAAACAGGCGCGGATTCACCCTTTCCAAGGCTTTCCAATATTCCAGGAATGCATCTGACTACTGGAGTGTAATCACTCTCCTCGGCAGTGACGCTGAAAGTAAGCTGCCCGTCTCTGAACAAAATCCGCGCAATGTCCTGAAGCTTCGAGATGAGCATCTCCTGTTTCTGCTCGAGTGTTCTTTCAAGATCTGCGACAAATTTGTATAAGGAAAGCCCCGAAACCGATTCGCTAAAATAACCAACCGGGGAAAAATATGATAAAAGACGTGAAGAAGCGATCATATGCCCGTTCTGATAGATACTCATCTCCATTCGTGATTTCGCTTCCCTGATTATTTCTTTCAGGCGTTTTTTCTCGTCGAATATCGTGCGTCCAATTATCTCACTCAGCAACACTCCAAGCTCTGGAAGTTTCGTTACGAGCGACTTTGCCCTCACCATAAACTTTGGATAAAAGAGGCCATCATCTTCTTTGTCGCCGAAGATCTCCGGACTGAAGGAAATTCCCCCGGTATGGATATTGATTTCATTTGCAAGCTCTGCATAATGATAATGCTCAGTGCTCACTTTCCCCAATATCTGTGAAAGGAGCGCAAGGTAAGGAAGATCATCCTGGGGTACATGTATGTCAAAAAACAGATCGATGTAGGCGATCCTGCTTGTGAATATTGGATGGAAAAGAATCTTGTGCTTGCCTTCCTCACGCACCTCCTGGGGAAGCTCCTCGGCTTTCGGGTCAATGTCTTGCAGCGTAAGGAGGGGAATCGCGCGCAATGACTCCGGAGGATCGGGTGTCATCTGTCTCTTTTTCAGTGTTTCAGTCTGTTTTATGAACTCTCCCACTTCAGAACGGCTCAGAGTCTCCTTGTACTGAGAAAGCTCTTTCTCTATTTCACGTTCCTTTTTTTCAGTCAGCCCTTTCTGTGGTTCCACGATGACGTGTGCGCAGTGAGAGTTGTTGAGAATAGAGCGTTCAATCAGGTCCTCGAGGTACCGGTTTGTAAGCGCCTTTTTTATCTCCTTCAGTACCGGTTCGTATTCGAGATGCACGAAGGGATCAGAATCGTAGAGCCAGCTGTCCATCGATTGTACGCAGTACACCAATCCCTTTGGAAATCCGCGAAAGTCAGCTTCCCTTAGCCTAAACTCCTTGATGTTGATGGACGCCTCGATCAGTTTCTTATCGATTCCCTCACGCACGAGGCCGCGGAGAGTTTCGCGCACCACGGTTTTGAAGGGCTCGGCTTTGTCGCTATTGCTGTTCTTCACGACAATGCTAAAAACAGGCTGCAGCATGCTCGATTCGAACTGACCGAAGACGTCTTTTCCAAGCTCCGCATCGAGCAGTGCCTTTTTCAGTGGAGCTGCGGGAGTTTCCAGGAGAAGGTACTCTAAAACGTCAAAGGCAAAATAGAGCTCTCTGTCAGTTGCCTTCCCGACGACAAAGCTTGAGCTGAGATACGTTTTTTCCTCCTCGGATTCATCGGGCGAAATCGGATATTGAGTTTTGACTTCCACACTCCTGGAAAACGGATTCTGAAGGCGAATGTGAGAGTCGACTTCGACCCTGTCGTAGTCTTTCAGGTAGGACTCATTGAGAAACCCCAGTAGATCGAGTATGTTCACGTCTCCGTACACATAGAAGTAGCCATTCGAAGGATGGTAATATTTTTTGTGAAAATCGAGAAACGCGTCGCGTGTAAGCTTAGGAATAACGTCGGGGTCTCCTCCTGATTCCACGCCGTAGCAGGTGTCAGGAAAAAGTGATTCTGGTATTTTTCTAAAGAGAACGGACTCCGGAGAGGAGAACACCCCCTTCATTTCATTGTACACTACGCCTTTGTACTGTATTGGCTCCTCAACTGAATTGATCTCGTAGTGCCATCCTTCCTGCATGAAGATCTCCGGATATTCGTAGATATTTGGATACAGTACCGCGTCTAGATACACATCTATGAGGTTGAAAAAATCCTTCGAATTTCTGCTTGCAACCGGGTACATCGTTTTGTCGGGAAAGGTGAATGCGTTTAAAAACGTGTTTAACGATCCCTTCACAAGCTCGACAAAAGGCTCCTTGGATGGGAACTTTCTGGATCCGCAAAGCACCGAGTGCTCGAGAATATGCGGGATCCCGCTGCTGTCATGAGGCGGGGTCCGAAAGCTCACTGAAAATACTTTGTTGTCATCTTCGTTTTCAAAATGGAGAAGCCGCACACCGCTCTTTTCATGAAGAAATATTCTTCCTAGGGAGTTGATTTCCCTTATCCGCCTCTCTTCTTTTAGCATAAACCCGTGATACGTTCTGTTTTTCTCAAGGTCCATAGCATGCCCTTTCCATTGAATCGGGTTCTCGTGTAATTAATAAAGTAATATGAATACATATGTTAATGTAGAGATTTCGCACGATACGAATTCTTATGTTGTCCGTTTACACACAACCGGTTATTGTTTTTATGACCTGCTGCTCAATAGAGTTACGAAAAGAGGTTTACAAAAACACTTATCGGGAATGAAGAAAAGGAGAGAATAAAGATTGAAAGAAAGTCGCCCGTTCAATCAGGAGAAAGAATTGCAAAAGGTTCTTTCAGACATAGAAATGTATTCTTCCGCTTTCACCCTCTCCGATATGGAAATATTTGTCTTTCCTGAACTGCTGTATGCACTCGTGCTGGCGAACATAATGTCTCCCGTAATCTGGGAGTGGAGAATAGACCCGTGGTTCAAAGGAATCGAGAAAAAGCCCTCTATTCAACGAATCAACCGGGTGAAACAATTCATCATAAACAATTTCGTATTCAATCTCGACCTTGAAACGTGGGGGCTGACCACACAGGAGAAAGAACTCGCCCGCTTCAAATCTTATCTCTCAGAGGAAACGATTGCAGCATCCAACGCGCTCTTCGGGTATGAGGGTGACCGGTACTACTTTAGTAGTGACATACGAAAGCACTTCGGACTGGACAAGTACACGAATAATGTCATTCCCTATTGGAAAACCGAGACTGTGGAAGCGATGAAAGCCTTTCAAAACAAACCCGGCTACGAAGGTGGTGCAGGCGAATGCGTTTCTCTCTCGACCCTCTACGCAGCAGCGCTCTTCATAGTTGCACGCATTCCTCTCGAAAAGATCTTTCTTATGGCTACACCGCTTCACTCCCAGAACTTCATCGAAGTTCAGCATGGAGTGCTCACCAACAACAGAAGGATCGTCACGAAAAATATGTGGTTCAACGGCACCTCACTGTCGACGAAAGCACGAAGAGCTCTTGAGAACGAGGAAGTAACCGTCGTTTCCCACATTTCTGGGACCATTCACACGATCTACAAAAAGGCATCAATTGACAGGAAAGCATACCAATCTTTTAAACACGTCCTCTCGGATTTTCTCAGGGCAAATCTTCGGCCGGAGATCATCAGCAACTTCATGAGAAAGGAAAGTGAGTATCAATGCTGCTTTCAGTACTGCCATACACTCCACGGAAAACCGATGTACATAGAAGTAGAAAAAATCTACCGATACGAGCACACGAGCCCAAACAGTTTTTCGACCGATTCGCGAGGAGCGCTGTTGAACGAGATCGATACAGAGGAGTTCAGCTTCGCCCCAATCGCCGAACGTATCCTCCTCAACGACTTCGAGGAATTCATACGAACACATCCTGACCTTGAAATCGATGACCTTGATCACATCATTACCCACGAGCTCATGATAGAACTGTGTCCGCGAATAGAAAACATGTTCCAAAGCCTGAAGAACTTCCTGTGGGTGAAACCCAGACTTCCGGATGAGAACAAGGAGTTTTTGGAAACAGACGGGCTTTCTATTCCCGCTGAGTTCACGAGAGACCAAATCCAGGATTACATTACTGAGAAATCGAGTACAAATCGCACCGCTCACCTTGCGATATACGCATACAGAAATATGGAGCGTATCAGTTGGGTACCATTTGCCAAGGCCGCTGTGGAAAGGAATCCGGTGAGCCTCGACGCTTTAAAAGAAATGTCGATCTATGACGCCGCGAAGGCGCTTTCAGTGCTGAAGAATCGATCGATATATGATGGGGCGCGTCTCGCACTTCCAGATGAGGTGTGGAATTATGGAAGCGGCGACGGAGTCGAGAAGGCATTTCTTTTCTCAAACGTGCTAAAAGAGAGACACCCCGGCGAGACAATCAGAGTGGATGTCTCGGGAGCCCGCGTATCAGTCGAATCTCACGGAGAAAAATACGAGTTTCAATCGGAGAAGGGTCTTTATAAAAAAATCGAAATCAGCCCGGACGGTTACAGCGATAAAGAGGTTAAACGCCCTTTTTAGGCTCCACCGTCGTATTTTCTGAACACCAGAGCCCCGTTCTGTCCACCGAACCCGAAGGATTCCTTCAGCACGATGCGTACTTCGTGTTCCCTGCTCTTGTTCGGCACGTAATCAAGATCGCATCGCTTGTCGAGATCAGGAGTTACGCTGTCGACGTATTCTGTGTCGGGATTTTCCAGATTGCTGGTCGGTGGTATTTTCCCCTCCTGCATGCAGAGAAAAGCGACGATGGACTCGAGCCCTCCCGCTGCCCCTATCGTGTGACCAAAGTAGGACTTGGAGGAGCTGATGGGGATTTTGTAGGCATAATCGCCGAACACCTGTTTGATAATGAAGGATTCATTGGGGTCATTGAGTACAGTCGAGGTTCCGTGTGCATTTATGTATTCAATTTCACTGGGCAAAACACCTGCCATGTCCAACGCCTTCTGCACTGCACGGATTCCTGCTTTCGCGTTTGGATCCGGAGCCACGATATTATATGCATCCGCGGAATACCCGAAACCGATCACCTCTCCGTAGATTCGCGCCCCCCGCTTGAGCGCGTGCTCGAGCTCCTCCATGACGAGGATTCCGGCACCCTCACCGAGAACGAATCCGTCCCTCTCCCTGTCAAATGGCCGCGAGGCCTTTTCAGGCTCGTGGTTTCTCCTGCTCAGGGCCTTAATAATGTCAAACCCTGAGAAAAAATAGGAACTCAACGGCGCATCCGCTCCGCCGGTGATCACCATTTCCTCGACTCCAGTCTTCACGACCAAAGCCGCCATTCCAATAGCATGAGTTGCAGAGGAGCACGCAGTAGATATGGTGTAGCAGGTGCCACGCAGGTAGAACCATTCAGCAGCGGTTGTGGCACCAACATTGCAGTTCGACTGGGGGAGTGTGAAGGGGTTCATTTTTTTCGGTCCTCTGTGTTCGAGAAAGGAGACGTGTCCCACAAGCATGATATCTGTGTTGCTCTCTGACTGTCCGAGGATCACTCCGCACCTCATTGGGTCAACGTCCACAAGATGGAACTTGCTCGGACCATCCTGGAGAGCCTTTTTTACCTCATTCACCGTAAATCCGGCATCCAGCAGCGCGAGATATGTGCCTAAGACGGTGTACTGAGTGGCTTTCCCCGCTTTCTTGAGTCGCTTCGGATTTTCAAAGTATTCGTCGAGAGGTAAATTGTCAATAGGTGAAAAGACCTGGCTCTTGTACTGATCAAGATCTACATCGTCATAATCGATATTTCTAAAATATCCTTTCCCCTGTTCCGCATTCTCCCAGAACGTGTCCTTTCCTACCCCAATCGAAGACACCGGTCCGAGACCGGTTATCACTGCTCTCCTGTTCATGTACTAACCCTTCCCGTAGACAGATTCCAAAAGAAACCAATCGGTGCAGTCACAGTAAACACGAATCCCTTCAGTTGTTTCGCTTTTTTGTAATGTACATTGAACCTTCAAGTAAATCAAATGCTTTCTCAAAACAGAAATTGATGGCGCGATATCAACAGAAGCAGGCAGAGGACCTCATCAAAGCAACAAATTAACTTTTTTACAGAGACATGTTATATTCTATATCGAAATTCTAATATGGGTACGGGAATCTGAATGGTAAATGTGGGTCTGGATATAGGATCTACCACTGTAAAGTCTGTAGCCGTGACCGATTCATACCACCTCATCTGGAAAAAGTACGAACGGCATCAATCAAAGCAGACGGAAAAAGTCATCCGGTTTCTCGAGGACGTAAAACAACGTTTCGGTACTCCGTTCAGGCTTTTCACGACGGGCAGTGGGGGAAAAAGAATCTCCGAATCGGTCGGGGTCAGATACTTTCAGGAAGTGAATGCGCTAAGTTATGCTGCAGAGCATCTTCATCACGACATAGGTTCAATTTTCGAAATCGGAGGCCAGGACGCAAAGTTCATTCTGTGGAGGGGAAAGAAAGGTAAGTTCTCAACGATGAATGACCGGTGTGCAGGCGGGACCGGCGCCACAATCGACAGGATCATTCGAAAGCTCAATCTCTCAGAACGCGCGGTGTCAGAACTCAGCTATTCGCAGAATAAAGTGTACCCGGTTGCCGGAAAATGCGGGGTGTTTGCTGAAACAGACATAAACAGCCTTCAAAAACGGGGAATTCCCGAAGACTCTCTTCTGATCTCTCTGTTTCAGTCCATAGTTGAGCAAAACCTCGCTGTTCTCGTCAGAGGATACACCCCGCAGCCGAAGGTCCTCCTCCTGGGAGGGCCCAACGCCTTTTTCCCTGCGTTGCGTGAAGCGTGGAAGAACCGCATACATGAACTGTGGAAAGAGAGAAAAATTCCCTTCGGACAAGAGGGCCAGGACATTCTCACTCCTGAAGACGGCCTCTACTACGGCGCATACGGTGCCGTTCTCCTCGGCCTTCTGGACTCACAAAAAAGCGATATCATCGAAAACTATACCGTCCTACGTGCTGCAGTAAACAATGATAAAGCGCTGGCACGAACGCTGAAAAAGGAGCCATTTTTCTCGAGCATCGAAGAGAAGACACGTTTTGTCGAAAAATACAGGAAAAACGTATCGGCCACATACCCTCTATGCAGGGATGAAACCTCCGACGTCTTTATCGGTATAGACGGCGGTTCAACATCGACAAAAGGAATCGTGCTCGACTCACGTGAGGAAGTGGTATGCTCTGCATACAAGCTCTCAGAAGGCAATCCCCTTACCGATGCACGGGATATTCTCGAAATGTTGAAAAAGAAAACAGATGATCTGGGGCTGCACATTGAGATTAAAGGATTGGGGTTAACCGGCTACGCAAAGGACCTTCTCTCCCAGGCCTTTGGAGGTGATACGGCAATCGTGGAAACCGTGGCACATACGCTCGGCACACTGAAGTACTTTCCGGATGCAGATGTGATCTGTGACGTTGGAGGTCAGGATATCAAGGTGATTCTCCTCAACGAGGGAACAGTTAAGGATTTTCGCCTCAACACGCAATGCTCAGCGGGAAACGGGTACTACCTCCAGTCCACTGCGGAGCGTTTCGGGTATAGAGTCGATGAATTCGCTGAGACGGCCTTTCTGGCCGAGTACATTCCCTCATTCAACTTCGGTTGTGCCGTCTTTATGGAATCGGACATCGTGAATTTCCAACAGCTCGGCTGGAAACCCAACGAGATAATGGCTGGCCTTGCTCGGATTCTCCCCCTCAACATCTGGCTGTATGTCGTGCAGGAGCCGAACCTCTCCAGGCTCGGAAAAGTGTTCATCCTGCAGGGGGGAACTCACAACAACCTCGCCGTCGTCAAGGCGCAGGTGGATTTCATTACCTCAAGGGTAAAGGACGCAAAAATCCTTGTACATCCATACAACGAGGTGGCAGGCGCCATCGGTGCGGCTCTGGAGGCGAAAAGAAAAACCGCGGATAAATACTATTCCGATAAAACACCTGCACAGGCAAGCAGTTTCATCGGCTTTCACAATCTCAGGAACATACATTACTCGGCGAAAAGAGACGAGGAGACACGGTGCACATTCTGTAAAAACCGCTGTCTTCGAACCTTTGTGACCATACACACCGGTGAAATCTCGAGAAAGTACATCATATCTAGCTGTGAAAAGGGACAGGCCCAAAACAGAAATGATCTGAGAAAAATTCTGAAAGAGATGGCTCACCAAAAGCACCACACAGTCAATTTTATGAGCGTTTCAAACGTTGAAGCATTCCGGTCGTATTCTCCTCCCGTTGTCAACAGCATCAGCAGGCGATATTCCATGAAAAGAATGAATTCCCTCCATCAGGCAGTCATCGGCATTCCGAGAGTTTTAAATATCTATTCAACCGCACCTTTATTTAGAGCATATTTCGAGTCACTGGGTGTGAAAAAGGTCGTGTTTTCGGACTTTACTTCCGAAACACTGTACAGGAAAACCGCAGGACGAGGATCTATCGACCCATGTTTTCCGTCAAAGGTTGCCATCTCCCACGTGTATGATCTCATCTACAACAAAAACATCAGCCATCTCTTCTTCCCATGTATACGGATGCTGAAGGCGGAAATTGAAACTCCGCTCTACCACTGGTCGTGTCCGGTAGTGGCCGCAACTCCTGAAGTGGTGAAAGCGGCCTTCAGCCTTGAACACGACGAATTCAAGAAAAACGGTATCGTTTATCTCAATCCGGTTCTTGATCTCTGTGAGCAGGATGTTTTAGAAAAGCAACTCTACGCTTCAATAAAAGAACAGTTTCCTATTCGCAGATACGAACACAGAGGTGCTTTACAGAACGCTTTCCGCATCTGGGATGCATACTCCCTCAATCTGCAGAAGAAGGCGGAAAAAGCTCTTGTCGAACTCGAAAAAGAAGGAGGTATCGGTATTGTTTTTCTGGGACGACCCTACCACAATGACCCTGGGATAAACCACGGTATTCTCGACGAGCTCAATAAATTCGGATACCCAATATTTACTGTGGAAAGCTTGCCGAGAAAGGGAAGTATCGTTGAAAAAGTCTTCGGAAACACCTCTTCACCGCTTGATGTCACAGAGGCCTGGCCACGATGTTACAGTGAAAACACCTCTCTTAAAATCTGGGCTGCAAAGTTTGCCGCACGACACGAAAACCTCATCGCACTGGATTTCAGCTCCTTTCGGTGCGGTCACGATGCGCCACTTTACTCCGTCATAGACGATATATTCAATGAAACGAACTCACCCTATTTCACGTTTCACGAAATCGATGAGAACAAGCCTCTCGGATCTATCAAGCTCCGGGTGGAGACGATCGATTATTTTCTCAAAAGGATGAAGGAGGAGGCAGTTCTGTGTCAAAAATCCTCATTGGCGGTCTAACCCAGGCCCATGAGATTCTCATCAAGGGACTTTTTGAGCGCATCGGGTTTGAAGTCGTCTGCCTTCCTGAACCGGACAACGAGGCACTGAAAATCGGAAAAATCTACTGTAACAAAGGGCAGTGCAACCCAATTTATTACATGGCGGGCAGTATAATAAAATACCTCTTCCATTTGAGGGATCACGGCGTCAGAGACATCGAAAAAAATTATTTATTCGTGACTGCCGGATCCTGCGGACCGTGCAGGTTCGGTATGTACGAGACGGAATATAGAAAGGCGGTAAAGGATGCGGGATTCCCTGGGTTCAGAATCATTGCTCTCCAACAGGATGAAGCGCTCCTGAATCATCTCCGGGAAATGGGATTTACGCTGAAACGGACCGCATTTCTTTCTCTGCTCCGGTCATTTGTTCTCGCAGATTTGATTAACAATATCTATTACAAGACAAAACCCTATGAAGTGGATAAAGGGAGCATCGATAGATGGAAAACACAGTCGCTGGACCGGCTCTATAAAGCAATCAGGAAGGGAGAAAGACTCGCCACACCTCTCAGACAGGCCAAAAATGCGCTCGGCACAATCCAGACAGATTATTTCAGACTGAAGCCGAAAGTAAAGATCACTGGAGAGTTCTTTTCCCAGATGCAGGAAGGAGACGCCAATTACCGGCTTCCCAAATGGCTCATTGAAGAGGGGGCAGAACCCATCGTCGAGCCGATCACAACCTGGCTTGACTATATATTACGAACCAAAATCCAGTTCATTTCTGAACGTGCATTTCGCGGACGGTGTCGGGCAAGAAAGCTCATTCTGATCCTCTTTTCACTGAAACTCTACATCCGCGCCCTCTACATGCTTTACCGTAAACGGCTCGGCAGAAAACCCGATCTCCTGAAAAGTCAGAAAAAGCTCGCTCGTTACGCGCAAAACTACTACTCAACAAAGCTTCTCGGAGGGGAAGGACATCTCGAAGTGGGAAAACACATCTACAGTGTCATGCACGGGAATGCACATATGGTCATATCCGTGAAGCCTTTCGGATGCATGTCCTCAACGCAAAGTGACGGGGTTCAGACAAAAGTGTCCCACGACATGGACGACAGTCTGTTCGTGTCTGTAGATACATCGGGGGACGCAGAGGTGAATTTTAAAAGCAGGGTACTAATGAAGCTTCACGAGGCGAGGGAAAGGGCCTCAAGCGAGTTCGAATTCGTGAAGAAAAAGCTCAACTTGAGCAGCCGCCAGATAGCGCTTCGAAAACAGGGCAGGCCTGATCTCAAAAAAGCCTCCCGTGTGCTCCCGAAAAAGGGAATCTCAACTGCGGTGAAGGTTATGTACCTCATTAGATGAAGTTCCCACGGGTCAGTCCGATTCGATTACTTCCCTGATCTTTTCAGACAGAACGACCAGCGTATAGGGTTTCTGAACAAATCCGTGAGCACCTGTGCTGAGAAGCTTTCGTGCCGGCCCTTCGATTGAGTACCCGCTGCAGAGTATGATTTTTATACCTGGCCGTGCCTCTTTCAGAAGCCGGTAGGCCTTTTCCGCATCCATGTCAAGGAGGCCGATATCAAGGAACACTAAGTCGATCTTTTCCTTTTCGGTTCTTGCGATTTCAACGGCACTGCCCCCGGAGTCTGTCTCGATCACCCTGTATCCGAGAGCCTCCATCATTTCTTTCGTTACCTGAAGTACCGGCATTTCGTCATCAACGACAAGAATGGTGACCTTCTCATTTGACCTCTTCGCAGTTGTGGTTTTTTTTCTCTTTCTTTTCGGCGGCGGATTTCTTGCAGGCAGAATTATCCTCACTTCTGTACCCTTTCCTGGTTCAGAATCCAGAAAAATCCATCCCTCATGGTTCCTGACGATCCCGTACACCGCAGACATACCGAAACCTCGTCCCTGAAACTTTGTCGTGAAAAAGGGTTCAAAAATTCTCGAGCACGTTTCTCTGTCCATTCCCCGACCGTTGTCTTTCACCGTGAGGAACGCGAAGGGACCTTGTTTCAGGTCTCCATAACGTTGTGCAGATGACGCATCCAAAAAATACTCTCCAGTAAGTACCTCTATCGTCCCCTCTCCTCCAATCGCCTCCGACGCGTTTGTTACCAGGGCCAAAAGGACCATCTGAAACTGCGTCAAGTCTACCGCCACGTGAGGAGTATCCCCAGCATAGTGTGTTTTGAGCCTGATGCGGGGCTCGATCGAATGCTGTATCGAAAAGAGAGCCTGTTTTACGAAATCCGCGAGGTGGACCGTTTTCGGCTGATATTTCCCTCCCTCTGCATATGCGAGAAGCTGATCTGTAAGTGTGCTCATTCTTTTAAGAGAGGAATGCATCGGTTCAATGTAGGGAGTGTCGATATCACTCTTTTCAAGACTGCTCTGTAAAAGATCGAGGTTCCCAACAATACCCTGGAGCGCATTATTGAACTCATGTGCAATGCCCCCCGCGAGTGTGGAGATCGCTTTCATCTTCTGCGCCTGCATGATCTGTTCTTTCATCCGATTCTTCTCACCCACATCGTCCATGATCACGATTACCGATTTTCGCTCCTGGTCGGACACCGGTATTGCAGTCAGCGAGACCTGCCTGTTACGGAGCATCAAAGGGTGCTCTTCCGGGATTCTTCTCTCATGTTCATCAAGATCTTCAAAGATCTCCTTCACCTTTAAGGAGAAGGGCTCCTGAAAGAGCGATATAAAGGATGTAGAAAGGACTTTCTCCTCCGTCACTCCAATGAGCGAAAGGGCAACATCATTTGCATAAACGATCTTGCCCTCGAGGGAGAGCTCGAGGATACCCTGCGACATTTTGCTCAGTATAACTTCGAAGTGCCTTTTCGTGGACAGGAGCTCTGTGGTTATATGCCTTTTGAAGACATCCTCACATCCGATCGTCTTTGAGAGCAACTTCCTCGACTCTCCGATCTCCACTTGTCTGAGAACGTAGAACACGTGTTTTGACATCTTGTTGATCGGTCCCTTTGCAATACACGCGTCGGCACCGAACTGGGTAAAATCGATCTCCTTCTCTGCGGCAATCGCAGATAGTATGCATATGTAGACGTTTTCCAGGTGTGGCGTGCTCCGAATTATTCTGCACAGTTTATCTCCGGTGATGTTGGGCATTATGAGATCGATGAACATAATATCAGGGGTATAGGTATCGAGTAATTTCAGCGCTGAGAGTCCATCTTCCGCAGACAGCACATCGTATCCCTCCTTTTTCAGGAGATCGACCATAAATTTTAATATCATCGGATGATTGTCAACTACCAGTATTTTCCTTTGCATAATCGTTCATCCTTTATTCCGTTTTCTGCATTCCGGAAACATCACTTATGAAATTAATGAGGCTAAGATTTCTTCAAGCTGTGTTCTCAAAAAACGGATGTCTTCTGATTCTGTCGAAATCTTGCCGTGTTTTGCATCTGCCTCGATGTTCTGCGCTGAGGCGGAGAACGCATCGAGCCCAAGACTGACCGCAGCGCCTTTCAGAGAGTGCGCCGCCTCACAGGCTTTTTTCACATCTCTCTGCACAAGAGCAGAGTCGAGTTGCTCCAGATCCTTGTAGCTGGTTTCAACAAAGAGCCTGAGGATCTCGATACATTCCTCCTCCTGTAGATCCATCTCGCGGGCAAATCTTCGTATGTTCATAGGGGCTCCTTTTGCAAAACCCATTTTTCCAGAATACTCAGTACCTTCTCCCTGCTTATTGGTTTCGTGATGTAATCATCCATACCGGCCTCTATACACTTCTCTCTGTCGCCTTTCAGCGCATGCGCTGTCATCGCAACAATCGGTATCCTGCTGTACCCTCTGTTTCTGAGAGCTTTTGTGGCCTCGAAGCCGTCCATCTCTGGCATCTGAATGTCCATAAAAATAAGATCGAAGTCACCTGGTGAAGCTGAAAACGTGTCAACC
Source organism: uncultured Spirochaetota bacterium (assembly GCA_964583615.1). GTDB lineage: Bacteria > Spirochaetota > B62-G9 > B62-G9 > DRHN01 > CAZOWM01. The sequence goes on from CAZOWM010000035.1 coordinate 24,169, forward strand.
ACCTCCCTACCGGTTCTTGCCACTTTCACACTGTATCCCGCTTTGTTGAGTATGAGTGTTGCGAGTTTCTGATTCACCTGATTGTCCTCTGCGAGCAGTATTCTAACGGAATGCTTCAGGTCCTCCCTGACCGAATGGCGTGTGACGATACCGCGCGCTTCTGGCTTAAGCCCTGCGCTTCCTCTCCCTTTTTCTCCGAGGACCCTTTCCAGCACCTGGAAGAGCTTATCACGCCGGAAAGGTTTGCCGAGAAATCCATCGAAACCCGATTCCTCACACAGCTTCGCATCTCCGCCCATTGATGATGATAGCGCAACGAGCGGTATCCCGGAAAACGACTCCACCGAAGAGCGAAGCGACCTCGCAACTTCGTATCCGCTCATTTCCGGCATGTGTGTGTCTACAATCCCGATATCCAGCGGCATACCTGATTGCGCCGCATTTTTCAGGGCCGGGATGACACCTTTCCCGTTATGCAAGGTTATTACGTTCATTCCGAAAGATTCAAGGACCGAGCGGAGCAGTGTGAGATTGATTTCGTTGTCGTCCAAAATGAACACATTTTTACGCATGAGTGTCGCACCGGTTGAACGCACCGTCTTTTTTTCAATATCCTTTTCCAACCAGGCGCTGAAATGAAAAATGCTCCCCTTTCCCTCTTCACTTTCAGCCCACACGGCGCCGTTCATGAGATGTGCGATCTTCTGGCTGATTGAAAGGCCGAGCCCTGTCCCTCCGTATCGCCGCGTCGTCGATCCATCCGCCTGCCTGAAGGGTTTGAAAATATTGCTCAGCCGTTCCTTGGGAATTCCGATTCCCGTATCCCTGATCGTGACGTGAATCTGCACTCTTCGCTTCTCATCTTTCTCCGCGTCAAGCACAAGCTCGATTTCACCTTCTTCGGTGAATTTTGCCGCATTATCCATAAGGTTCATCAACACCTGGCGGAAACGAGCCGGGTCCCCGTACACTTTGGGAGGGACATTGTTCCCCACATTGAACAGCACCTCGATCGGTTTTTTTGCAATTCTCGGACGTATCATCTCACACACGTCGAATGCCTGAAGCTCGGGATCAAACTCGATTCTTTCAATTTTCATCTCCCCTGCTTCGATTTTTGAGAAATCGAGTATATCGTTTATCAAAATGAGCAGGGTGTCTCCGCACCGCTTGATGGTCTGTGCATATTCCTGCTGAATCTCATCCAGCTGTGTATCGAGAAGCATTTCGATAAATCCGATCACACCATTCATGGGTGTACGAATTTCATGGCTCATGTTCGCAAGAAATTCGCTCTTCACCCTTGTCGCCTCTTCAGCAAGATGCTTTGCCTCAGAGAGCTTGATTTTTTCGACCTCAAGGCGAATTTTTTGATACTCCATTCCCTCACTGAATCTGTACCGTATCGATTCGAAAAAATACGTCATTGCGGAAACCACGAGGAAAGAGAACAGAAACATAAGCATGAATTCCCCGCTATGCACTGCAGTCCCTCTCTTGAGGCCGGGTACAAAAAAAATCAACACCGCACACCCGAAAAGTGCTGCAGTCCACAAAACTCCCTCTCTCCTTCCCAGAATAAAAATAGTGATGAGGGGGAAAACATAGAGCCACAAAACACCGTACGCCTGAAATCTGCTCGTGAGCAGGAAAAAAATAAACAGGATGCCCACAAAGGCGATGTTTACCCTATAGATATTTCTGACGTTATGGAGGGAACGCACAGAAAGGAGTGTAAGCACTCCAACGGTTCCCACAACAGCCGTACCCAAACCGTCGAATATGTACCCACGCAAGAGGAAATATATTCCGAACCCAAAAAGGATAGGGGTTGTAAACGTGGTGACAAGGCTTACGTAAATCCTCTTTCGCCTTTCTTCGAGATCGAGCTTGAGAGGTACGAGTATGTTGAACGCCCCTTCCAGAAACTCGTGTATGTCGTTCGCTCGTTTTTTTTTCATGCAGACTCCCGACTACTTTAAAGTATGTGGGAGAAGGAATTGAAATGCAAATTTAAGTGGAGCACCGTGCATTCATGTTTTCCGGTGCTGATGACCGTCCGATGGGAACAAGGGATTTTATACACTGCTGAAGAAAGCGGCCGGAGTGAACGCCCGGTGGCGGGACCGATGTCGTGCGACGTGCATCGGTTTCAGAAAATTGACAACCGGAGTGGATGTATCAGTGAACAGCCTGTGGCTCAACCAGACGTATCCGTTACAGGGCCGTGGGTCACCTCCGGGAGGGCTAAGCGGATTCGGCTGATTCACGCACTCGCGTCAAGATGGTAAGTACGTTCTGGTCTCCGATTCGTCTATAGCTGACTTCGTCGTTCAGTTTTTTCACGAGGTGAAAGCCGAGACCGCCTCTTTTCTTCTCGTTTATATATTTTTCAAGATCAGGCGGCTCAATGGTGGAATAGTCGAATTTAATGCCTGTGTCGATTATCTTTACGATCACACGATCATCATCTTTTCGGATGTCCACCTCGATGTCTCCCGTCTCCATGCCCTCGTACGCATAAAGCACGATATTCGAGCAGATCTCGTCGAGGGAAATTCTCAGGCTGTTGAGCTTTGTCCTGCTCAGGCCGTTTTTCTTTGCATATTCAGCTGCAAAATCTCGTATTTTCGGCAGATACCTCGCTTCAGCAGGAATGACGAGCCGGCTCTGTGATGTTTTTTTCGATTTTAAACCCATTCAGTATGTATCCCGATCAAATTGCTTGCATCAATAATATACTGATGAAACAAAAATCTCCAAAATATTTTATGGCTTTTTCATTATGGAAAGAGTTCTCAACCTGTTTATTGCAGCCGCGAGCTCCAGGCCTCTGAATTCAGCATAATCCCCGACCGGCCGGCTGCCGAGCACATCAAGTCCCCTGCTCAGGATATCCTTCATTACATGCGAAATGATTTCACTGACTGTTTTTCTCCCGTCCATGTACCGGGTCGCATACTGAATTGCATCTCCGATCGCCCGGGTCTGACTAATATCCACAAGCTGCTCAACAGCGCCGAGGTCTATCCTGTGGACACCGAAGTCAATTGAGGTCAGTCCCTTTGAGGATATCTTCACCTCTCTTTTGCCCCTGCTCGGATCAAAACTGCCCGCAATCGGCACCCTTCCGATTATGGTCCCGAAGGAGTTTCCACCCTCTGGCCTTCTCTGTGCGCTGTATTTTTCCGAAATTCTCCGCGCATTCTCTGTAAAATCGTGCGGACGGTATTCTATCATGCAGATGACGCGGTCAGCAACGTCAAAATAATCACCTGACCCTCCGAGGGCGAGTATGGTCGAAACCTTCTTGTCGCGCAGAAGAAGACGTATCTTGTCGATGAACGGGGTAATCGGCTCTCTTTCTTTTTCGACAAGCTCCTGCATCCTGTGGTCCCTGATCATAAAATTTGTGGCTGAGGTGTCTTCATCCATGATAAGCACCCGTGCACCTGCTTCAAGCGCTTCGATGATGTTTGCCGCCTGTGAGGTGCTGCCGCTCGCGTCGTCGGTTGAAAAAGCAGTGGTTCCCTTTCCGAAAGGAAGGTTTGAGATAAACGGAGATATGTCCACTTTCTCGATCCTTCTCCCGTCCTCTGCCCTGATCTTGACCGTAAAGGGATTGGAAACCACGTACTCTCTCCCGTCAAAAGGAACATGATTGAATACGCCGAGTTCGATCGCTTTGAGCAGCGTGGATTTACCGTGATAGCCCCCGCCGACAATGAGAGTCACCCCTTCGGGGATTCCCATGCCTGTTACCCGTCCCCGGTTCGGGAGAAATGCCTCTACACGAAGCGATTCCGGGGATTGAAACGGCACGACACCGCCCCGGGTGAGCGGCCGTTTGTCGATCCCGCTTGCGCGGGGGAGAATCGCTCCATCCGCAACGAAGGCAACAAGATTGAGGGATTCGAGCACTCCGCGCAGGTAATCCGCATCCTCTGCAGTCTCGATATGGGTGTAAAGCTTCTCTTTTGGGAGGAGCTTGAAAATAAGTGCATCCTCCACAATCCCTGGAAGCTCGACAAAAAACATCGATTCGGCAATCTTTCCGGCGACCCTTCTTCCGAAACCAGGCAGACCCATTCGAAACCGTGCTTCGATGTTGCCGCCATCGACAAACATGGAGGTTCGCCCGAGTATCTCCTGTCCCGGTTTGTCGATGAATATAGTCCCGCTCTTTCCGGTGGCCCTCCTCCCCCTGCAGTGCTTCACTATAGCTTCGTCAAACCTGCGGGTGAGAAAATCGCGCAGGGAAACTTCTCTGCTTCTGTTTCGATAGGTGTCTTCAGGAAATCCCGCCTCACTCCGCGAAACTCTTACCCGCACCGAACTCGGCGCTGCAAAGGGGTCGCCCTGCACATGGTCAACAATCAGAGAGTAACGGCCGAAACCATACTCACCCTTGATGTCCTTGTACGCCTTGTACCCTCTGCCGTCGATTCTCCTGAGTATTGTTTTCAGATTGTCCGAAGTATTCATGAAATCTCCACTCGTTCACCTGAATTAAATATACAACATTTTTCATGAATCCCTTCACAAACGTGTTTATCTTTTCTCAGCGGTGTGCCCTCCAGGCGCACTGTGGGATTCGAATACGGTTACTTCGTGCCCCTTTCTGGCGAGTAAATTCCCTGTAGTGTGTCCACTTATTTCCGAACCGATGATTGCAATGTTTTCATTCATACAAATGGTGAAAAAAACCTGTTCTATTCATCCTTTTTCGGATTTAACCGTGCGTAGGTTTCGTTTTTACCACGGCGCAGACATAAAATCCTTCCATGGATTGGATTTGTGTGTAAAAGCGAAGAGCAGCCAGTGTATCACGTGAGCGCCTCATTCTCTTTAATGGATTTCATACTTCTGCACTGTGGAAGATCAAGGGTGCAACCTCTGAACAGATGGCAGGTTTTCCTGCACAGCCCTACGAGCATGAGCATTACCGGAACCTCGATGAGCACTCCGACCACCGTGGCCAAAGCAGCACCTGATGAAAGGCCGAACAGGGTTGCGGCAGTCGCGATAGCAACCTCGAAATGATTGGAAGCTCCGATCATCGACGCAGGCGCCGCATCGTGATAGGAGAGTTTCAGCAAACGGGAGAAGAGGAAGTACCCGATGACGAATATGAGAACCGTCTGAATAAAAAGTGGTATTGCGATCCATAGGATAGTCAGCGGGTTTCTGACGATGATCTCACCCTTGAAAGAGAACAAAAGTACGAGCGTTGTGAGCAGGGCAGCGATGCTTATGGGTGTGAGCACGTGGAGGAACTTCTGGCTGAACCATTCGATACCCTTTCACTTGATGATGAGCTTCCTGCTGAAGTACCCCGCCACAAGCGGCAAACCAACATATATAATTACCGATAAGATGATTGTCTTCCAGGGTATGGGCATTGCATTCACACCCAGCAGGAATCCGCCCAGCGGCGCATAGAGAAAGAGCATGGTGAGAGAATTGATGGCACCCATGACTAGGGTGAGCCCGTCGTTTCCTTTTGCCAGATAACTCCACATGAGCACCATGGCAGTACAGGGGGCGATGCCGAGAAGAATTGCTCCGGAAATGTAGCTGCGCCAGAGCTCCACTTCCTGGCCAGACCCTATGATCTCAGTACCAGGAAGGAAACCACAGAAGAGATATCCGAGAAAAAGGGTCGCGATGAGGTACATGGAGAACGGTTTTATTGCCCAGTTGATAAATAAAGTCATGGCAACAGGCTTCGGTGTTTTGGCCGCACGGACGACCTCTCCGAAGTCGATCTTTACCATGATGGGGTACATCATGAAGAAGAGGCAGAGCACTACCCAGAGTGTGAGTGAGGTACTTCTCAAAAATATTAAGACCTTTTTCTTTTTCCATTTTTCTCTCCCACTGAATTGAGAATAGAATGCATGCTTGGTCGTCTCGAACTTTTAGGTCATGCGTGTATTCATGAGGAATCCTTGATGAACCGCCTGATCTGATCCACCGAAAGCACCTTGCCCGATGCCTTTACCGATTCATCGATGACGAGCCCGGGTGTCATCATCACCCCATACCGCATGATATCATTCAGATCGGTCACCTTTTCAACCTCTGCCGAAGCGCCCATTTGTTTCAACGCTTCGCGGGCATTCGCTTCAAGCTTTTTACACTTTGGACAGCCCGTCCCCAGTATTTTTATAACCATAATTCTCCTCCATTTTTACGCGATCAATACACTGCACTGTCATTAACCGGTCACACGGGTACATTGGAATACATCGAGAGTATGTTTCCCTTTCATCGCCTCAACGAATAGAGAAAAATTCGCCGAAGAGCATGCCGCTGAATGTGGCCATAATAACCACAAGAAATACGTACACGATTGTCTTCTTGGTACCGAGCACGCTCCTGATAACGAGCATGTTTGGCAGAGAAAGCGCAGGCCCTGCGAGTAAAAGTGCAAGGGCTGGCCCATGACCCATCCCTGCTCCCAGGAGGCCCTGCAGAATGGGTACCTCCGTTAGGGTAGCAAAATACATTAACGCCCCGACCAGGGAAGCGAACAGATTTGCGCGCAGGCTGTTTCCCCCGACCAGCTTGCTGACCCACTCGGAAGCAATGATTCCCTCATGACCCGGTCTACCAAGAAAAAACCCCGCAGCCATAACACCGGCGAAGAGAAGCGGGAGGATCTGCTTTGCAAAACCCCAGGTGGAATCCACCCATTCCCTGAGCTCGTTTTTCCTGAACCATGAGAGTATCATATAGAGCAGGAAAACGAGAAACGCCCCTGTAATGAAGTATTTCATGCGGTAAATGCTGTTCCAAAACGGCATACGCTCGTCGCTTGTCCAGTTGAGAAACACGATGATGACAACCAAGGTAAAAAAGAAAAGCGCAGTTTGCCAGAGCGACCGTTTGTTGCCTTCCTCTTCAGGAGATACAAATCCATTATCCACGTCTCTGTTCTTTTCGTCTCTGAGAAAAATCGCATGCATGAGAAGCCCGATGACCACGGAGAAAACAATGGCTCCCACAGCACGGGCAATACCGATTTCGATCCCAAGCACGCGGGCAGTGAGAATTATCGCGAGTACGTTGATTGCAGGTCCCGAGTAGAGGAAAGCGGTGGCAGGGCCGATCCCAGCTCCTTTTTTATAGATACCAGCAAACAACGGAAGCACCGTGCATGAGCACACGGCAAGTATCGTTCCAGATACAGATGCGACCACGTATGAAACCACTTTGTTCGCCCCTGATCCAAAATACTTGATCACCGCTCCCTGACTCACAAAGTTTGCAATGGCACCTGCGATAAAAAAAGCGGGAACGAGACAGAGCAACACATGATCACGAACATATTCCTGCAGAAGGTAAAAAGCCTCGAGCAGCGCAGAGGACACCTTTGCATTGGTGAAAGGAATAAAGTATAATGTTACGAAGATCCCTGTTAACAGAACAAGACGAGTTCTCTCTTTCATATGACCCCGAGTTCAATACATATATTTCTATATTTCATAAAATATAGAAATATATGTTCTGTGTCAATAGAAATGGTTATACTTTTAAACAGACAATGAGGTATTCTCAATGAACTCTCATCTAAACATCTTTAAAGTTCTGAGCGATGAAAACAGGCTCAGGATCCTCTTAATGCTCAAGCAAAGGTCTCTCTGTGTTTGTGAAATGCACGAAGTGTTGCATATTGCTCTTTCGACCATATCTGCACATCTTAAATTGATGAAAAATTTGGGCCTCATTGAAGATGAGAAGGATGGACGGTGGGTGATTTACAGCCTTTCACAAAATTCTTTTCTGTTCGAATTGCTTGATAGGCTTGAGAAAGAACTCAAGTTCGACCGCACTGTTCAAAGCGATAGAGCCGTTATTTCCAGGATTACAAGAGAAGTGTGTGCTTCCAAGCTGAGAGATCAATTAAAGTAATCGACGCAAGCCTCGGTTGGAAAAAAGCGAGTACGCCATGCCGGGCGCACCAAAAATAAAGGACCTCTCTCCCGGAGGTCCTTTCAAAGGAGGTTGAGGAACAAAATATCAATTACACCTACATATAGTATAGCGCATTTTCTTTTGGGTTTCCATTTTTGAGAGTATCTTTTTTCACTTATTTCGCCCTCTTTCAGAATGCACTTCAGAAACGATTGAATGCGTTTTCACTGATCAAGGGAGAAAAAGACGGGCATCTGGTGCCGATGGTGGGATTGCTTTTCTTGATATTTCTTATGGTTATCCGCTCTACCATGTTGACCACCTCACATACTTCTTCTGTTTTAAACAGAAGGATATTTTCGGCTGGGTCAATTTTCAGCGGGAATTAAACCTTTTTCGCAAGGGAAACATTTGAGAGACACATAATCCCTTCTTCTCAATATTCATGGGGTATACCTTTAATATGCAAGAGCAAATGCTCCTTGTTACTATCCAGATCATCCAGCCATCCATAATTCGCATCATTTTTTGAGTCCAAATCTTTTATATACGGCTTGATGTCCAGCAGGGGAGTATTGTCGAATACATCTAATCCCGAAGTAAATATTTCATTATTGACAATCTTCTTTATACGAACAATGCTTATGCCTATAGGGTTGGGACGGATACCAGACCTGCTTGCGAATAATCCCACCTTCGTTCCCGGAGTCCAGGGGGGACTTACGATCATGGAAGGGCTATGGCTAAGGCGATGTATATAATATACGGCAAACATATACCGAAAACTGTTAAGATCAACGAGCCCATCGGTATATTTTTCGTCTACCACAATACGAAACTCGCCTTCAGCCTCATCCACCGGCTGATAAGGTGCATTGTCAAAATATGGTGTTCGAATTACCCCTATCTGCTTGAACGTAAAATTTGTAGACATATAAATTCCTCTCGTATCCGTTGCTGATCTCCAATTATGCCCTCATCCGTCATGATACCTCCACGCCCTTATATGAGACACAGGTATGGTATTTTTGTTTTCAGCTTTTTCAGGTTCTTGAAAAAGTGCAATTTCTGCAGGCCGCCGACACACGGGGCTTCAATCTTTTTTCTATGGGATAGCCCGAGTAGCGCTTGAAATGAATTCACCTCCATACGTTCATACCTTGATTCCCTCGCATTGGGATTATTCAGTATTACTCATGTAAAATACTATTTTTCAACCATCATTTTTCTCACACCGGTGCTTCAGAGCCATGCTGAATATATATTGCATGTAATGGACAAGCCTGAACACAAAGACCACATCCTACACATGCCGTTGTTGACCAAAGTACAGGAATTTCATTTGGGCCTTCTTGTTCTATTAACTTGTGAGGACATGCATCCGCAGCGATACAAGAGTCGCATTTCTCCGGCTTACACCGCTCGATATCGATAACAGCATACTTCTCCATTTTAACGCCACTCGATTTGTGACTCATAGATTCCTCCGGGATCTCCGTTCTGTACTATTGGTCTTTTCGCTTATATCTTTCATAATTTTTTCAATAATTGTGATAACCTTTCATTTGCCTTTTCCATCTCACTTGCTGCCTCTAACAGGCTATTGTATATTGCATTATTTTTTAATTCCTGAGCTTTTCGCGACCAGTTTCTGAATTTCTCGCTATCTTGTTTGCTGTGATCAACCCAGGACGTCAGGATAACCTTGAGTTTTCCTCTCTCATCTGTTGGAAATCTCTGGACAATTTCCTGAACTTTTGACCTGATCATTTGTTCCGGAACTGCTCCAAGCAGTTCGTCTACCCTCTCTCCGTTAGCGAAAAATATCTGCATAGGGATACTCATAACCTGATATCTTGTCGCTGTTACGGGGTTCTCGTCTACGTTGATCTTGCAGAATTTGAAATTCTCATATTCCTCTGCAAGCTTATCATATATGGGGGAAACCATCACGCACGGTCCACACCAGGGTGCCCAAAAATCGACCTCCGTGGGTAACTCTGACTTGAGAACTTCTTCCTCAAATGTCTGGTCAGTTATTTCCACTACCTTTCTCATAACGCCTCCTTTATCAGTGGTTACATGCTTCAATCTTCACGGGTAAACTCACTTTCGCTCCATAGTGTTTATCTAAGATAATGGATTTTCTCCATTATGCCCACAGATACCGGTCGACCTCCATTGCCGCCATACATTTTTGTCAAACGGCCACGACTGCTCGTGTATATTCTCGGCCGCAACCATCGTCCCCACAGGCAAAAACGCCATCTATCGAGGTTATTGAGTATTTTTCTATTGTTTGTTGTTCCAAAGAGCGGGATTTTTGTTAATGAAATTGTACTCTATCTATCTAGTATATCGATAATGATAATCATTGTCAAAATATTTACTATACTGCTATAATATAAAAAGATTGAACCAATTCATTGGTGTTGAGCAAAGGCATTGAAAAAAATATCAGAAGATGAAAGAGGGCAATGAAATCCAATATCGGATGTCTGAGAAAAATAAGGTTTTTGCCGATGAGCATAAGTATAAGATAAACAAATCAACAGAGGAGACAGTATGACTTCCAGAAAAAGAGTGATAGCTGCAATTGAAAGGAAAAACCTGGACAGAGTTCCCATCGATCTTGGTGGAACCGGGGCGACCACTATTCTTGCAAGGCCTTACTATGGACTGTTAAAGCTTTTAAACATTAAGAAGCACGTGTTTGTTGCGGATTGCCAGCAAATGTGGGTATACGTCGATAAAGAGGTTTCAAAAAAGTTCAATACAGATGTGGTATCGCTCTGGCCTATAAGAGATTTCCTGGGAGTAAGGAGAGATAAAGGATTCAAAGATTGGATTACCCCTAACGGAACCCCGGTGAAGATATCCCGGGATTTCAATCCCGAAAAGCAACAAGACGGGTCGTATATCTATAGGGTTGGTGATTATATCCAAAAGCTTCCCAAAGATGGATTTTATTTCGATGTGATAAAACCTGCATTCGACTGGGTCGAAACTCCTGCGGATGTAGAAAAGATAGACTATCCTGTAATGAGCGAGGAGGAAAAGTCCTGGCTGCATAAGAACGCAGGTGACCTCAGAGCGAAGACCGATAAGTTTATCACTACAGATATCGTGGGAGGATGGTGTGACATAGCAGGGCCCATGCTGGGAAATGCGAAGTTTTATATGGATATTATCAGCAATAAACCAATGATACATGCACTTTTTGAAAAACTGAACGATGTGTGGATGAAGAGAATTGATGCACTTGTTGAAGTTGTTGGTGATACTATTGATGCAGTGATTATGTATAATGACCTCGGTTCGAATATGGCTGGTATATACAAGACGGAAACCGTAAGAGAAATGGTCATACCATATATTAGGAAATTTTATGAACACGTAAAAAAAGTGAGTAATTATTACATAATTTTTCATTCCTGTGGTTCTGTGTACCAGTATCTCCCGGATCTGATCGATGCAGGAGTGAGGATACTTAATCCGGTACAGGTAGGAGCCAAAAATATGGAGCCCGAAAGGTTAAAGAAGGAGTTTGGAAAATACCTTGTCTTCTGGGGCGGAGCCTCCAATCCGCAGCATGAGCTTGCTTTTGGAAGCCCTGAGCAGGTGAAAGACCAGGCCAGAAGGCATACCCAGATATTCAAAGAAAATGGAGGGTTTATATTTACCCAGCCTCACAATATTCAATCAAATGTTCCACCTGAAAATGTGCTCGCCCTCTATGATGCAGGAAATGAGTTTGGGAAATATTGAAATCTTTCACCTGATGAAGCAGCACACTGATGATATCCCTTCCCCTTGACTTCACAATGAATATTGGTCATTTTTGATAATGATAATCATTAACATCACGATTATTATTTTTTCATCGATGGAAAAACATTTTTCCTTGAGGAAGGAGTTTTTTAATTCCAATGAAAAAGGAGGAGTGGTCATGAAAATATTTCACTCTTTTTCCATAGTGGCATTGATTGTGCTCGGAGTGGCGGCGGGAGGAACCGGGTTTTCGGATATGAAAACAGAAAAACAAGGCGGCACAAAATCTGAAGAAACAGGGGAAACCCGGTGGCCGGAGCCATCGGCGAATGAGATTACCATACAGGCAGAGGGGGAAATCCTGCACTATCAAAAAGAATCCTTCTGGAAGGAGCAAGATTTTTCTGATATTCTGTCATCCAGGAAGGAATTTGAGGCCAATGAAACCAACTCATTCAGGAAAAATCTGGAGAGATATGACGTTCATTTATCCAACATTGCATATGAATTGAACGGAGAAAGGAAATCAATCACATTAAAATGCAATGTAATAGGCGCGATGTACGGCTCGAATTCTTACGACTTTCATTGGCTTTTAGCAGATTTGCCATTCGATCTCTATCAATTCAAACAGCATGAAAAAGAGCTAACATACGAGGGAACGATAAATGGTGTTTCTACAGAGATAAGGCTTCTTTTCTCATTCTCCATCTCTCACTGCCATGAACATGTCTGGCCGAAGTAGTCGGGACACATACTCGTGATCTCACGTTCTTTCGACTTTTTGATATAAATTGTATTCTCTGATACCCTTAGTGTACGCTTCATTCCGTGTTCTCTGTGCACGCCGCCGATTTTGAGATGATCTATAAGCAAGATGCCGTCGAATAATGAAAATCAAATATGCACTTTTCCTGGTCTTACTCAAACAAATCTTCTACAGTTAGAAAATTCAACTATTT
>CAZOWM010000036.1:0-17169 GCA_964583615.1 uncultured Spirochaetota bacterium
CGAACTATCAAAGATTGAAAAAGCCGCATCGGCTTGATTCAGCACCTTCTAAGTAACTTCCTAGCAATGAGGGCGTTACTCGAACTCGTCCGGCCCGCGGGTTTCGCAGATCGTGAGCCGAAAAATTTTCTTGATATGGGTTACAATGTGGATTATTATATCTAGTATAATCCACACTGTAGAGATGAAAAATGAAAACCATTCAGATGACTCTCGACGAGGATCTTGTCAAAGCGGTTGACCGTGTTTCAAAACAGTTAAAGACGAGTCGCTCCGCCTTCACGCGACAAGCGCTTCGTGAAGCTCTTGCCCGTTACAGAACCGAACAACTGGAGCGAACGCACAGAAAAGGCTACGAAAGACACCCGGTAGCTACGGATGAATTTTCAGTCTGGGAAGAGGAGCAAGCCTGGGGTGATGAATGAAACACGGTGAAGTACGCTGGTACACGTTTACTCGGCCGGATAAAAAGAGGCCGGTTCTTATTCTAACACGAGATTCTGTGCTGGAATATCTCGGCGAAGTCACTGTTGCTCCTATTACAAGTACAATCCGTGAAATACCATCCGAAGTCTTCCTCTCCAAAGCTGATGGAATGCCCCGTGAATGTGCAGTAAATTGTGACCACCTGCAAACAGTTCCCAAGAGAAAAATCGGTCTGCTGATTACTTCCCTGTCCAGGACAAAAATGGCTGATGTCGGGCGAGCCATATGCTTTGCCCTCAATATTTGTGACAAATAAATGAGTATCAAGTCGCTGCACCTGACTGCTGTTTCGCTGTGCTTCACAGCCGCAGGTGATGCCTGACGTTATGTGGACCTGCTATGGATATAAGATCTATTCCCAGTCAGTTTGATTAATAGAAGTTTAGAGAAGCAAACTTAAAAAATGCCCTTTATCCCTTATTACCTGTAATTCCACAACAACTGAAAAGAAGGCGGCCGGAGGCAGTCTGACAAATTTTGAAGTGTACCCGAACAGCCTCTGGGAAAAAGGGGAGCGCCGCAGGGGTAAGGGCTTTGGTGATCACACAACCTGGATTCAGCATTCGCCCCATTGCCCTGCAGCGCTTTGCTGGGGAGTGGTCTGGCGCTTACCGCGTCCTCCCCCTGCTGATGGAGGACTACTCCAAAAAAACTGCAGCACCGGTTACTTTCTTATCAACCCGACGAGAACCTCTGAATCCTGGCGAAATATCCGGAACATCAGCTCATCGGATTCGCTTTCGTTTATGGTACGGTAAAACTCCATCATGCTTCGAACAGGCTCGCCGTTGATTTGCCTGATGATGTCTCCGGGCCGGAATCCAGCAAGTCCTGCAGGACTATTCTGGGAGACGTCTCCAATGATGAGTTCTCCCATCCGCTTTGAAAGATTCAGCTGTTTCTGGATGTCTTCAGTGATCTTTACAATTGACATACCCGGCCATAATTCCTTTCTCTGCTCCTGTATCTTTTCCTCGTCTTCTCTCGCGGATATTTTCACCTGAACCTCGAGAGGCTTTCCGTATCGGAAGAGCCTGAAATCAGCGGGCTTACCGATGGGAAGGTTTGAAACCGTAAAGAGGAGTGAAGCGGAGTCCTCGATCTTCTCGCCGTTGATATGAGTGATGAAGTCTCCGGGGAGGATACCGGCTCTATCCGCGGGCGATTTCCTGAACACATCGGATACGAATGCACCGTTGATCTCGTCGATCTTCAGATCCTCTCTCATCTCTGGTGAAGGATCTCCGATGTTGATCCCGAGCCATCCGTAGTCTACAGACCCCTTGGATATAAAGTCGCCGATTGCCTGTTTCGCGTTGTTGATCGGGATTGTAAATCCGAGGCCGATGTTCCCTCCATCGGGTGAGGATATCCAGGTGTTGATACCGATGACTTCACCCCTGATGTTGAAAAGCGGACCCCCGGAGTTTCCGCGGTTGATTGCGGCATCGGTCTGAATATAATCGGTAAAACCCGCAATTGCGGTACCGGCAACCGGTTTTCTGCCTACTGCGCTCACGATCCCAGATGTGATTGAGGACTGGAAACCGAGCGGATTTCCAACCGCAAACACCAGGTCGCCGACCTGGACCATGTCTGAGTCTCCGAGCTCGGCAACCGGAATATCCTCATCGGTCTCAAACTCCACGAGCGCAAGGTCCTTCCGCGGATCTTTGCCCACCATTTTCGCCGTGAACTGCCTCTTGTCATGGAGTGTAACCACGATCTCTTCAGCTTCGCCGACCACATGATTGTTGGTGAGCACATACACCGTTGATCCGGACCTCTGTACGATTACCCCTGATCCGAGGCCTCGTCTCCTGAACTCCCTCTCCTCTTGCGGGCCCTGTCTAGGTCCAAAAAAGAAATCAAAGGGGGACTGATAATGCGGATACGGCTGCTTCACCACATCGACGATGTCGATCTCCACCGCCACCGGAAGAACTTTCTGGGCGATTTCTCTGAAGGATTCCTGGATCATCTCGAGTGTACTCATTCCCGCAAGCGTGGGCACCTGGCTCGGCGTCTCCGCGGGATTTTCTTCCGACACTCTCAGGTTTCCCGCGCCGAACAACACTGTTGCAGCCAGAATCGAAATGATGCCAAGGGAGAGCAGCAATATAAAAATCCTTTTTTTGTGTGATCCTGCTTTTCTCATTCGAAAACCTCCTGTGTGTTTTTTACATTCAACAATATACACACAGGAGCTTACCGTATCATTACACAGACATTACAGTTTTGTAAGGTTTCAGGCGTGAATTTGGATGTTTTTATGCGGAAGGATAATGGTAAACGAGGACCCTTTTCCCGGTTCGCTTTCCACCTGAATCTCCCCTCCGTGCGCACGAACGATGGCGTGCACAAAACTCAGCCCGAGTCCGAGACCGCGTGTGGAACGTGTGTGGGGACTTCTATAAAGACGGTTGAATATCTGGGGCAGTTCGTCTTCTGCGATTCCGATTCCCGTGTCGGACACGCGAATCTTTACTTTCTGTTGATCCTCCTGTGCGGAGATGTCGACCCTTCCTCCACGGGGAGTGTACTTGATCGCGTTGTCCACGAGATTCAGAACAGCCTGACGGATTCTGCTTGCATCGGCGTACACCGTAACGTCCGGACGGCTGAAAACTTCCAGAGAGATTTCCTTTTCTTCGGAAACGAACCGGTATACATCCATGCATTCGGTGATGAGGGATTTGAGGTTGACCTCGTTTTTGTTCAGCTTCATCGCGCCTGATTCCGCTTCTGTGATATCCATGAGCGTGTTGAGCATTTTGAGGATGAGCTCTGATTCCTCCAGGCAGTCCTGAAGCGCCTCCCTGTAATCCCCTGCTTTCTTTGATGAACGGAGTGCAAGCTCTGCGCTCCCACGGAGCCTGGTCATGGGGGTTCTGAGATCGTGGGCGACGCTGTCGAGCGCGCCTCGCATCCCTCTGACCAGAACCTCTATTCTCTCGAGCATCCGGTTGAAGAGGATCACCAGATCATCGAGTTCGTCTCCTCGTCCGCGCGCGGAGATGCGTGAGGATATGTCACCAGTGGCGATAATCGACCGGGCCGTTGAGTTAAGTCCGGCTATGGGCTTGAGGGACCGTGCTGCGATGAGAGAACCGGTGACGAAGCTCAGAAGCACCAGCGGTATCATGCCGAATGCAAAGGTGATCCGCAGCCGGCTGAGCAGGTGCACTCTCGAGCTCACATTGATGCCGATCTGCAGTATGTTTCCGTCAAAGAGGAGCACCGATGCCGTCTCTAGAAATACTCTTTCACCATTCAGCCTCAGCCGGAGAGGCTTCCCGCTTTTTCCCGTAAAAGCCCTTTCGAGCTGCTCAGGGCCGAGCTCCTGCCACTGCTCAAGAAGGTACAGAAACCGGGTTGTGTAGGTGCGATCCGCGATGCGGATAAAAAAAAGTTTGTCAAATGCTGCACCGCTCCCGGAAAGGACCGCGCGGCGCATATTGAGTATGCCTCCGAGCTGGTAATGGGTCCAGAGCTCGAGAAGCTTCATCCTGATGATCTCACGGTCGTCTCTTCTGAGTGAACTGGAGAGCATAACATAGGTGATACCGAACAGTATGAGAAAGCTGAACATAAAGAGGGATGAAAAGACGAAAGACAGCCGCATGTTGAGCCGTTTTTTTATGCTAGTCAGTATCTTTGAGAACATACCCAACCCCGCGAATCGTGTGGATCAGTTTCCTGTTGAACCCTCGGTCAACCTTGCTTCTGAGTCTGCTCACGAGTACGTCAACCATGTTCGTCTGGGGATCAAAGTGGTAATCCCACATGTGTTCCATGATGACGGTCTTTGAAAGCACCGCTCCCTTGTTTCTCAAAAAAAACTCCAGGAGGGAAAACTCGCGCGGCTGAAGCTCAATGACCGTGTCCCCGCGTCGCACTTCTCTGGTGACAAGATCCATATTGAGGTCTCCAGCGGAGAGTTTTACAGCTGATGGGCTCATGCTTGTGCGCCGAAAAAGTGCCTGTATGCGCACGAGAAGCTCGGAGAAAGAAAAGGGCTTTGTCAGATAGTCATCACCTCCTGCTTTCAGCCCGCGGATCCTGTCGTCGACCGTGCGCTTCGCGCTGAGGATGATCACGGGTGTGGAGATGTTTTGGCGTCTGAGTTTTTCGATAAAACTGAGCCGGTCCATCCGCGGGAGCATGATGTCGACAACGGCCGCATCATACGGGCTTGTTTGCGCCATTTCAAGCGCCTCCTCTCCGTCAATCACGTGGTCAACCGCATAGCCGGACTGCTCCAGGCCTTTGCGGATGAAAGATGCGATCTTTTTGTCGTCCTCAACAACGAGAATCCTCATATGGTTTTTCTCTCAGAAAGTTATGACATGCATGCCCTGTTTCAGGTAATCTGTGAGCGGAACACCCATGTATTTCACATCAACGGACATTTTCTCGAGATCTTCCGAGACTCCGTAGTCATCAGAACAGCTTTTGCACGCTTCGATCGTGATACCCAGATCCTTCATTTTCTTCAGTAAATGCTGAAGCTGAGTGTCTTCCGCGAGGAGTTTTGCAGAAGGCCCCCAGATGATGAAGATGACGTTCTCCCACCAGCCTTTCTTCTTTGCATTGTAGGTGTACATGAAAGCCATATTCTTCGCAACTTCCTTGTCCGCGCTCGACCACACCACGATAAGCGTATCATCTGTTTTCCCCATACCGGTTTTCTCCTTTGAGCAAGATATTCAGAAAATAATACCGAGTTTTCCTCCTTCACCGAGAGACCCTGTATTATACTATTACAAATGACAGAACAAGGAAAGCGTTTAATAAACGGCCCGCACATGTCCTCTCTTAAGATCGTGCTCGCTCACGGCGCGGGCGCTGCAATAGATTCTTTTTTCATGGAGCACATCGCCCAAGGGCTTGCGGACAACGGTTTTTACGTGATCAGGTTCGAGTTTCCCTACATGCAGAGGATACGTCAAACCGGGAAACGGAGGCCTCCCGACCGGACGCAGGTCCTCATTGAATCCTGGATGGATGTCCTCAACGAGGTTGGGGAATTCCGGAAGCTTGTGATCGGGGGAAAATCCCTTGGCGGGAGAATCGCAAGCATGATTGCCGACTCTCTCGGGGTTCATGCCCTGATATGTCTCGGATACCCATTTCATCCTCCCGGAAGGCCCGAGCTTCTCAGAACGTCTCACCTCAAAAACCTCAAGACTCCCACGCTCATCTGCCAGGGGGAGCGGGACTCTTTCGGTAACGCGGAGGAGGTCTCTCATTATCCGCTTTCCCCGTCGATACTGGTCCGGTTCATCGAAGACGGTGACCACTCCTTCAGACCGCGTGCCGGCACAGGAGCAACTCATGAGCAAAACCTCGACCGCGCGATCTGTTTTGTTGTGGAGTTTTTAACGCGCACTCATCATTCCCCGTAGAAGAAGAGAAGCGGAAACCATTAACCTTCGCTGCCTGGTGGGCCTGTTTCCGTGTGCACCGTGTACAAACAGTGGGTGATGAAATTGGGAAATATGCGCGTGATTCGTTTCACAGCTCATCTTTTCCTGTCAGCAAACAATACGCGTGTGAAACCGGATCAGGAATCATTACCTTCGTGATGTATCCGCGTTTTCCGTATTGCACGATTCGCTCAACTTCCCCCGTCAGGCACTGAACGTAGTCGAGGCCTTTTCGGTCAAAGAGGGCTTTCTCGTTCTCATACGTCGTTTCCGGCGGCGAATTGATGAACTCCACGCCGGGAAAAATATGCGCACAGGTAAGATACACTCTTCTCTGCCTGTACGCATTCGCAACGATGAGTACGCGGTTCAGGTTTTTTCCGAACACGAGTGGTACTGGGAGGTCGTGCAGGGCTCTCTCGCTGAACAGCAGGTTTTCCGCGGTGTTGGTGGATTTTTCCTCGAGGATCACCGCGTCCTGACGAACACCCGGATATTTATTTTTTACAACTTCCAGAAAAAACGATGCTTCCGATGCGGGGAGGTCTGCGGTTCCGCTCCCCCGGCCGCCGGTAAAAAGAATTCTGCCAGACTTTCCCGCAAGGAACAACTGTGCGCACCGGATCGGAATTTTCTCATCGAAATGGCCGAAACCGATGATGATGTCCGCCTCGTCGATGGAGGGGTCGCGCACCCAGAGGTAGTGAAAAATTGTTTCTGCGTTTCGCTGTCTGGAGAAAATCCTCATGGTGATCCGTTTTCAATATATGGAGAAAGTCCTCATGGTGATCCGTTTTCAATATCTGTTATCGAGAATCGCTGAGATCTGGTTTCAACAACTGTTGTTTCGCGTTTTCCTTCCTGAGGCTTATGTATCCGTACGGAGTATAATGAATATACCCTGTGGAAAACCGACCGACAAGAACAAGATTGGATCACGGTCAAACAGGTTTGTTCGTTTTGCCGACCGGCACCTATTCTACGAGTGCTACAACCCTGATACGGGAAGGGGGCTGGGGGAAAAAGATGTTTCGTGAACCGCGGCACTGGTCATTCATCTTACTCAGGAGCGTCTGAGTCAGGAGTGAGGGTAATTATTTCCACCCCGCTTTTTGTTTCTTCGACTTCTTTCTTCTGCAGTTCATTCAAAAGGTTTTCGATCACATAGGTGATCTCAGTGTCTGTGTCCACGTTGACGTTCTGCGCTTTTTCCAACCGCTCCAGAGCTTTTTGTGTGTCCTTCTCCTTTGAATAGATGTAGTAGTATGCGAGGTTCAGATAGTAGGCTTCTTTGGCTGTTCTCAGGTCTTCCGTATAGCCCATATTCATCCATTTTTCTCCGACCCGCACGTGTGTGCCGCCGGGCACGTCCGGTCTATAGGTCAGAAACTCCGCGTTCACCCATCCATCCATTTCCCTTATGAAAAAACCGAAATCGCCGGGCTGGAGCAGAATCGTATCAGCATAGTCCGTATCCGGCTGTGAGTAGCAGAGCACATCGTTCGAGGTGATGACAATGAACTTTTCCACGAGTGTGTCATTTCTCGCCCAGTATTCACTCGTATCGGGAAGCTGCACCCTGACGTAGGTTCTGTCATTTATTTTCTTTTCCTCAAGTATGTACAACTTGCTTCCGAACTCGAGATAGAGCTTCTCATTGATTTCTTTCAAGGGTTTTCCAATGTCCTCTTCGCGCGCGATAACCCATGCGCCCCAGTTTTTCACATATCTTGTTTCAGGTTCCTCTGTTTTCTCCTCCTGTGTATCAGAGCCCTGCTTTTGGGAGAAAAACTTCATTCCCTTCCCCGACGCTCCTTCATGCTGGAAGAGGATGAAAATGCACACAGCGCATAGAATAAAAGTGATAGAATGCTTCATCGTTCTCTCCACCTGTAGATGATATGAGTACATGGTAATACGCAGAGATGAAAAATCAACATCTTTTCTGTTTAAATAAAGATCCGCAAAAAACTCGATGTACATGAACACGCACCGGCCATGGTGAAGATAGAGTGGTTTTACACAGGTCCTGTACTCAACGCTTGCCTCTGAACACCTTTTCGTGTAATTTTATGAAAAAAGTGCGGGAATGCGATGGAAATACCAAAGTTCTGGCGCTTTGTGCGGGACAGTATCATCGGCCTGCATGAGGAAATTACCACTCCTTTCGGAAAGAGGCGGCTCACCTACGCCGATTATACCGCGTCCGGAAGGGGTGTGGCTTTCATCGAAAACTACCTCCAAACTCTTCTCGGCCTGTATGCAAATACGCACACCGAGGACGACACTACGGGAAAGGCCACCTCCGTGCGCCTCCACCGGGCCGAAGAAGTGATCAAACAGCATACAGGTGCGGGAAAACATTACAAGATCATTGAAACAGGAACAGGCGCCTCAGGTGCGATCCACCATCTTCAGAAGATCCTCGGTATCTACATCCCGCCCGCTGCAAAGGTCTTATTCGAAGAAAACATCGGCTCGTTTTTCGAAAGTGCACAGAAAAAGGCATTGAAAGCCCATCTCGTTAAAAAAAGACCCGTGGTGTTTATCGGTCCCTTTGAGCACCACTCGAACGTGGTCTCATGGCGAGAGTGCTACGCCGAGGTTGTGGAAATCGATCTCGATGATGAAGGGCTTTTTGACCTGCGCGATCTCGAAAATAAAGTCTCGAAAGACGAATACAGAACCAGGATGAAAATCGGTTCCTTTTCCGCTGCATCCAATTTGACCGGAATTCTGGCACCGGTGGAGGAGATTGCACGGATATTGCACAGGCACGGCGCATACGCCTTTTTCGATTACGCAGCGTATGCTCCGTACGGGCGAATAAACATCTCGCGCGACGATGAGTCGTTTTTTGACGGTATTTTCTTCTCCCCGCACAAATTTATCGGCGGACCCGGGAGCTCCGGAATACTCATCATCCACGACCGGGTGTACCGGAAAGATCTCCCTCCCACGAGCGGCGCTGGCGGAACCGTTGATTATGTAAACTTTTCCACACAGGAGTACAATCCCGATATCGAAATAAGAGAAAAACCGGGGACCCCCGGTATACTTCAGATTTTCAAGGCTGCACTTGCTGTGGAATTGAAGGAGAGAATGGGTCCTGATGAGATCGAGAAAAGAGAAAAAGCACTGGTAGTGGAAGCGTTTGAGCGGTTTAAAGAATATCCGCAGATCGAAATAGTCGGAAACAGAGACCCGGAAAAGAGACTTCCAATAATCTCCTTCAACATCCGCTGCGGGGATGCGTATCTTCATCCGCGTTTCGTGACACGGCTGCTCAACGACCTCTTCGGCATTCAGTCACGCGCTGGATGCCTGTGTGCGGGTCCCTACGGGCACAGGCTCCTCGGGATTGACTGCGACACTTCGGACAGGTTGAGAAATCTCATTCATCAGGGAATTCAGGGGCTCAAACCAGGATGGACGCGTATCAATTTTCACTTTCTCATAACAGAAGAGGAGTATGATTTTCTCTGCAGGTCGGTCATTTTTCTCGCAGAATACGGAAAGTTTTTTTTGCCGCTCTATTTATTCGATATGAAGACCGGTACTTGGAAATGGGCGGAAGGGGAGAGCCATTATCACGCTTTCGGGCTTGATGAGGCGCTGAACTGCACAGGAAGAAAAGCATTTCCATCACGTTCACCGCTTCCTCCCTTCCGGCTCTACCTTGAGGAGGCGCGCAGAACCGCGGAAGAGCTGAAAAAGACATTTTCCGAGTCACTCATACGTTCAACAGATAGACAGCTTGTCCCCTTCCTCTATTATGACCGCTGACGTGGAATCTTACGGCTGCCGTTCTGCCGCACTGTCGGAAAATATTCTCATTGTAATTCTCGCAGGTCTCCTATATATTTAGAATTACTGCGCACAAATCAGAATCGGCGTATGTGAACGCATGTATCCATTCTCCGAGGCCAGACATGTTGGAAACAGTCGACGGAATCGCTGCATTTTTTCTCAAGCCCTTTTTTATCGGACTCTATGTGGGGCTTGGAGTGTGTCTTCTGATCTATATACGCTCAAAAATAAAAAACAGAAAGATGAAAATGGAAGTAAAGCAGCTCAAACAGCACATTCAGACCAAGCTTGAGATTGAAGCGGAAGATACAGAGAGAAAGAAAAAAGAGATCGAGCGGCTCAAGTCAGAGTGTGAAAACCTCAGAATAACTCTTCAGTCTTATTATCAGAAACCTGGACGCGCCGAGCTTCGCTTCCTGCATATTTACCAGAAGGCCGTGGAAATACTTACTGAAAAGGCGCCTGGATTTGCCCAGTCATGGCAGAGCGCGATGAGAGAGGGTGAGGAGGAGGTGAAAAAGACGGAAAAAGGGCTCGTCCCATTTATCAAGAGGCTTATACCGGGGCGCACCGGCTTTTCGACAGAAATCGAAAAAGCTTCAGACAGCGAAAACTGATGGTCTGTAAATGATTATTATCTGTTGACAAAAAATATGAGATTTGGTAAATTTTTCTAACTTGTTTTTTTATTTTTGGAGGATCTATTCAGCATGCCAGAAGGAAGAGTGAAGTGGTTCAATGAGAAGAAAGGTTTCGGGTTCATCAGCATGGAAGATGGTGACGACGTGTTTGTTCACTACTCCGAAATCGAGTCGGAAGGATTCAAAACACTTGTTCAGGACCAGAAGGTTTCTTTCGAGGTCAAGGAAGGCCCCAAAGGCCTCCAGGCAATACATGTAAAGCCGATTTAAGACAGCAATTCCCTGAACCTTATTGAACATTTTGTAATTTTCCTGTTTTCATCGCAAAGACGATCTGGTGAAAAGGGAGAATTCTTCAACAACTTACGAGCGTTTTTCCGATGAAGGAAAAAATTTTCAGCGGGATACAACCAACCGGTGTTATTCATATCGGGAACTATCTCGGCGCAATAAAGAACTGGGTCAGCCTTCTCGACGAGTATGACTGTAAATTCTGCATTGTCGATTATCATGCCATCACGGTCATGTACCCGCCTGATGAGATGAGCGAGCGGACAGCAGAGGCGGTAAGAACTCTGATCGTTGCGGGGCTTGATCCTGAAAAGTGCACCCTGTTCATACAGTCGCACGTTCCGGAGCATACCGAGCTCGCGTGGATTTTGAATACCATTACACCCATAACCGACCTCGAGCGAATGACCCAGTACAAGGATAAGCGCCAGCAGAACATGGATAACATCAACACGGGGCTTCTCACATACCCGTTGTTGATGGCGAGCGATATCATTCTTTACAAGTCTCATGTCGTGCCTGTCGGGGAAGATCAGGTCCAGCACCTCGAGCTGACTCGTGAAATCGCACGAAGGTTCAATGCAAGGTTCGGTCACACATTTCCCGAGCCGAGGGCACTCCTCAGTGAAGCGCCCAGGATACGGGGGCTCGACGGCGGCGCAAAAATGAGCAAGAGCCTGAACAACTATATCGCCCTCATCGAGGATGAGAATACGCTGTGGGAGAAGCTGAGAACAGCCATGACGGACCCGGCAAGAAAGAGGAGAGCCGATCCGGGAAATCCCTGGATATGCAACGTGTTCACCCTTCACAGGTATTTTTCCTCGCAGGAAGAGGTCGACTACGTTGAAAAAGAGTGCAAGACTGCGGGCATCGGCTGTATAGAATGTAAGAAGATCCTCTTTAAAAACATGAACGAGTTCATGAAGCCGCTGCGGGAAAAGAAACGTGCCCTCGATGAAGATCCGGATTACGTGAAAGGTGTCCTTCATGCGGGAAAAACCTTGTGCAGCAGAGAAGCTCGCGAGACAATGAGCGAAGTACGGCAAAAGCTGGGTTTGATTTCCTGAGAAAATCCTTTTTCTTTTTCCCCATCTGTAGTATATTGCCATTAATACGAGCAAATCGAAAGGACCCTGAACAAGAGAGGGGGTGAGTGAATATTGGCTGTCGTGAAAGTCGAAGAAGGCGAAAGCATTGACAGGGCGCTGAAACGGTTCAAGAGAGAGTGCGAGCGGGACGGAATCCTTCGGGAATGGAAGAAAAGAGCATACTACGAAAAGCCAGCCACTCAGAGAAAGAACAAGAAGAAGGCGGCTGAAAGAAGGCAGCTCAAGAAGCTGAGAAAAATGCAGTCAAGAATGAGAAAAAGATACTGATGGGAAAAACGGGATTGAGGGACAACCCCCTTATTTTTACGGGAATAAGGGGGTTTTTTTACTGGAATTTTAAAGAGGTGTACAGGGCGTTTTCCTATGGATCGTAAACGAACTGTCCTGATAATGGGCCTGGGGCTTCATGGAGGAGGAATCGGAGCCGCGAACTACTTTACCGCAATGGGCGACCGGGTAACGGTCACTGACCTCAAAGGCGAACAGGAGCTCGAAACGAGTATTGCGCGCTTGAAAAAAAGGGGAAAGATCCGGTTCGTGCTCGGACGGCACGAGTTTTCCGATTTTGAAAATGCGGATCTGATCATAAAAAATCCATCGGTTCCGCCGAATTCTCCCTACATCAAGCATGCCCGTGCGCACAGGGTCCCTGTGGAAACGGATATCGGTATCTTTTTGGAGAGGGTTTTACCCAGGACCTCCAATATCATCGGTGTCAGCGGAACAAAGGGCAAATCGACAACCGCATCTCTTCTGCATTCCATCATTCAGTCCGGGTTCGGGAATGCACATCTCGGCGGAAACATCACAGGGTCAGTGCTCGACATCGTCGAACAGGTGAAAAACGGCGATTACGTTATACTCGAGCTCTCGAGTTTTCAGCTCGGCGGCATCGAGAGTAAAAAGTACAGCCCCCACATTGCTCTGATCACGAATTTCATGGAGGATCATCTCGACTACTATGCTGACATGGATGCGTACTTCCGGGACAAATCCATCCTCTACAGATTTCAGAAAAGCGGTGATATTCTGGTGGTCAACAGGGACAACACGGTCTACCGGCGCGTCGAACCTGCTGCGGGAGTTGACCTGGTCAGCTTCGGGCGTGGAGCGGGATTTGACGGGGCGGGCAGCTTCATCGAGCACGAAAGGATCTATTTCGGACAAGGAGAAACGGCGGATTATATCTGTGACGCGAGCGATGTAAGGCTTCCCGGTGTGCACAACCTTTCCAACGTGCTTGCCGGCGTGGCGGTGGCCTGCGCGCTCGGGGTCCCTCCTCGCGCGGTTGCGCGGAGTGTCAGAGAATTCCGTGGTATCGAACACAGGCTCGAGTATGTCGGATCTTCAGGGGGGATCAGGTTTTACAACGATTCTGCGGCAACCGTTCCTGCTGCAGCTGTTTGTGCACTATCGAGCATCGAAGGTTCTCTCACCCTCATAGCAGGAGGGTCGGACAAAAATCTCGACGTTCGAGAGCTTGTCAGGGCCATAAACGAAAGGGTCGATCATCTCGTTCTTCTTCGGGGGACCGGAACCGACCGGCTCATCGGGGCGGGACTGCATCTTGATTATTCGGTGCACGGCGGCCTGGAGGCTGCGTTCGATGAAGCGGTTTCACGCACGAAAAGAGGCGGGTGTGTTCTGCTGTCACCCGGTTTCGCCAGCTTCGGGATGTTCAAAAACGAGTTTCACAGGGGAAATGAGTTCAAGGGCCTCGTGAGCGCATACATCAAAGACAGGAGAAACAAATGGTGAAGGGCAGGAGTTTCGAGGAGCAGAAGATCATCGAGAAGGTGCGCGCCAATGATCAGGGCCACCTCCTTCACTTCTGGGAACAGCTGAGCAGTGAGGAGAAAGACAGGTTGATGAACGATCTCGGGCGTATTGATTTTGACGTATTGGGAAAAGCGAAGAAAATGATTTCCGGTTCCCACGAAATCAAAAGGAAAGTCTCTCTGCCACGGGTCATCACTCTTCCGCAGGCAGCCCGGAAACTGAAGGCGGAAAAGAAGGCGCGCGAAACGGGTGAAGAGTACATCTCCTCCTCAAAAGTTGCTGTTTTCACCGCTGCCGGTGGACAGAGTTCACGACTCGGCCTCGATATACCGAAGGGTGCATACCCCATAACCCCGGTGAGGAGAAAAAGCCTCTTTCAGGTGCACGCAGAAAAAATTTTATCCCTGGAGACAAAGTACACAGCCTCTATTCCATGGCTCATCATGGTGAGCGAAACAAACAGAGATCAGACGGTTGATTTCTTTCGATCCAACGGCTATTTCGGACTCAACAAAGACCGCGTGCATTTCATCGACCAGGGCATGTACCCCGCCTTTGACCATGAGGGGAGAGTCTTTTTGAAAGACAAAATGTCTATATTTCTCAGCCCTTCGGGTCATGGAGGTACATTTTTCACGCTGAAAGAGTCGGGCGTTCTCGAAATGCTGAAGGACAGCAGCATCGAAGAGATCTTCTACTTCCAGGTCGACAACGTGCTCATACGCATTGCCGACCCTGTGTTTATCGGATATCACGTGCTGAACAGGTGCGACATGTCCGCGAAGAGCGTGCAAAAAAGGGACCACGGAGAAAGAATCGGCGTTTTTGCTCTTGAAGACGGAAAAACGACGGTCGTCGAGTACTCGGAGCTTTCATCAATTGATTCAGACTGCGCTGATGCGGCCCCCGAATCCTTCGTCCACGGAAGCATTGCAATTCACATGATAAATGTTGATTTTACTCTGCGGCTTACCGAACGAGGAATGAATCTTCCCCTCCACCTGGCGCACAAGGCAATCAGTCACATCGATATGAAAGGGAACAGATTTGACCCGGACAGACCAAATGGCTACAAAATAGAGACATTTATCTTCGACGCGATGAAACAGGCGTCTGAGAGCATCGTCATGGAAGTGAAGAGAGATGAGGAGTTTTCTCCCCTGAAGAATAAAAGCGGAGAAGACTCGCCGGAAACGGTGCACAACGACCAGCTGCTGTTCTTCGCGCGCTGGTTCGAAAAGGCAGGAATCGCGGTGCCCCGTACCAAATCGGGCATTCCCGACTGCAAGCTTGAAGTCTCTCCTCTTTTTGCACGCTCCGAGGAGGAGTTTGTTGAAAAAATCGACAGGAATATGTTGATAAATGGGGATACGTATATTGAATAAAATCGTCATCGCCTCGAGAAACAGCGGAAAGATCTCTGAAATCAAAAAAATTATCTCCATCCAGTCTGTGGTGTTTACGGACCTGCAAGAGATCGGTTTTCCGGGTACAATCGAGGAAACCGGAAAAACCTTCAGGGAAAATGCGCTCATAAAAGCTGAAACCGTGTATGCGTGGTGCAAACTCCCCGTAATTGCCGATGACTCGGGGTTGTGTGTCACTGCCCTGAACGGAAAGCCCGGAGTGTACTCCGCCCGGTTTGCCGGATCGGATGCGAGCGATGCGGACAACAACATGCTCCTGCTCGAGATGCTGGCGGCGGTACCTGAGGCGCAGAGGTCTGCGTGGTTCGCGTGCACGGCGGTATTCTATCACGCGCCTGGAGGGTATTCCATTTCCGAGGGGAGGATCGACGGCGTTATCGCCACAGAACCGGCCGGAGGAGGCGGTTTCGGGTACGATCCCGTCTTTTACTTCCCGGAACAGAATAAGACCATGGCACAGCTGGACGAACAGGAAAAAAACGCGCTGAGTCACCGCGCACAGGCCATCAGAAGGTTGAAACGCTCAATCGAAAACCATTTCGATTCCGGTTGAACGCCTGCGAATGTACACCTCATCTTGACAATTTCAGAGAAACACACTATTTTTCAATGTTTTCTTGGAAATTTCTCTGACGAAAGTGTTTTCACATGACTGCTACAGCGCTTACCGGATGCATCATAGTCGGTGCCGTCGTGATTTTCATCAATGTGCTCGTCTTCTGGAGCAGCAGGACGATAGACCGGATAGCAAAAAACGGGAGTCAGCACCTCCGGGCTATTCTCAGGGAGCGCAGGGGTGAAAGATAGCCCTTCCATTCATGCGGAGCTTTCGCGCGAGCTCTCCCTCTTTCAGATCACAATGATGGGACTTGGAATGATGATCGGGGCAGGAGTGTTCCTGGGTGTCGGCAGCTCGATCTACGTATCCGGTCCCGGAGGAGTGATTCTCACCTTTACCCTGAACGGGATGATCGCCCTCTTTACCGCGATGTCCTATGCAGAGCTGAGCTCCGCGATTCCAAAGGCAGGGGGGGCGTACAATTTTGCACGGGTAGGATTCGGGAAAGGCACAAGCTTTCTCGCGGGATGGATGGAGTGGTTTGCATCGAGCGTTGCCGGAAGCATGTATTCGCTCACCTTCTCGATTTATGTGTTGCGCTATTTTGAGCAGCTCGGTGTCCTGGGGTGGCTGCCATTTTCAATGAATATCGCCGTGAAAATCTCCGCTGTTGTGATCGCACTGTTTTTCATTTTTATCAACTACAGAGGAGCATCCGAGACGGGAAAGATCGGAGCATTTTTTACCATGGGGCAAACCCTTTTTCTCATTTTTATCGGCCTCATCGGGGTCCTTGTCGCAGTGCGCGACCCTTCGCGTTTTCAGAATTTCTCTCCCTTTTTACCCTACGGATGGTCGAAGCTGCTCGTCACCATGGGATTTACCTACGTTGCCTTCGAGGGATATGAGGTCATCGCCCAGGCGGGCGACGAGACAATCGAGCCGAAACGAAATCTTCCCAAGGCAATGCTTCTTTCGGTATTCATCGCAACAATGACCTATATCCTTGTTGCATTTGCCACCGTGGTTGCAGTGAAGGCGGGCATGCCTGGTATTGAGGGCGCGCCGTGGGAGTGGGTAGGAAGTTTCAAGGAAGAGGGTTTCGGAGAAGCCATCTCGAGACTGATCCCTATGGGGAACATTCTCCTCACCATCGCCGTCATTTTCGCATCGACCTCTGCACTCAATGCGACAATATATTCGGCAACGAGAGCCTGCTATGCACTCGGCAGGGATCACATGCTCCCGCCGGTTTTTGCCCGAATATCCCATGCGCGCAAGACACCATACGTGGCAATTCTCCTCACTGGATTTATTCTCATCGTTGTGGCCACGATTCTGCCGACGACAGACGTGGCCTCGAGCGCAAGCATCATGTTTCTCTTTCTTTTCTTCATGGTGAATGTCTGTGTGATTCGAATCAGGCGAAACATGGGGGATGAGCTCTCGTACGGATACGTCATGCCGTTTTTCCCGTTTTTTCCCGTTATTGCCATATGCGCGCAGGTGCTTTTGGCATTGTGGCTTGTGCACATGAGTGTGATCGCGTGGGCGATTGCGCCTCTGTGGGTCCTCTTCGGTATCCTCATATACCAGACGTACTCGAAGACACGGGTGAAGGCAGGGGAGCACGAT
>CAZOWM010000036.1:17269-22506 GCA_964583615.1 uncultured Spirochaetota bacterium
AGCACGATCGATCCGGTTATCGAACGTGCGGCCACCAATATTGTGCTGTTCAAGGACAGCACCAACCAGACATTCGAAAGGATCCTTGTACCGGTTGGAGGGCAGAAGGGAGTGTTTTCCCTCGAGATCGCGTGCATTCTCGCAGAGGAAGGTGGTACGATCACTGCGTTTCATGTGGACAGAGGGAAAAGAAAATTTGATTTAGAACGGTTTTTAAATGAACAAAAACCGCTATTCAAAGGCTCACGGCTCGAGTTGAAAAAAAAATTGGCTCTCTCAGACGATGTGGCGGCAAGCATTGTTGTCGAATCTTCTGGGCACGATCTTATCGTGATGGGCATTTCGGAGATGCCTGCCATCTCGAGAGTGGCGCGAACGCCGATCTCCGAGCTCGTGGCGAAATCCTGCCCGAAGCCTCTTGTGCTTGTCAAACCCCGGGCCGGGATGCGATTTTTCTTCAGCAGATTCACATAAAAGAGAGAGGAAAGAATGAAGCTGGCAGTCATGGCATGTGATATTTTTAAAAATGAGATCGAGTTTCTCTGGCCGGCCATCGACTCAATAATGGATTCTTTTTCCCGCAATGACAATGTTTCCGCCGGCAGTTACGTGCGTACCCCCGCTGATACTGCACAGCGGGATCATGAACCGGAACTCGAAGAGATGGCCGAAGGCAAACACAGAACAGGGATCGGGCTCGGGATCGACGCGGGCGGTACGTATACGGATACTGTTCTGTACGATTTTACCCGTGAAGAGGTCGTTAGTTCATCAAAGGCGCCCACTACCCACAACGACTACTCTCAGGGAATAAAACAGTCCCTTGAATGCCTTTTTAAAAAAGTGAAGCAACCCGTCATCGAGGAAATCGGGATTGTCTCTCTTTCGACCACTCTTGCCACGAACGCAATCGTGGAAGGGAAGGGTGGGAGGGTTGGTCTCATCCTGATCGGATACGACGCGCACTCTTCAAAAAAGATCTCAGTCGGTCCGAAGGTGGTCATCGGCGGGAAGCACAGTATAAACGGCGATCTCGTCGAACCGATCGACCCGCGTGAGGCGGAAGGCGCGATTGAAATTTTCCTCAGGGAGGGCGTGGACGCGTTTGCGGTGTCCTCAGAAGTCGGTGTCCGGAACCCTGCGTTCGAACAAAGCGTGAAAATGCTCATACGAAAGAAAACGGATATGCCGGTGGTGTGCGGCAGTGAGCTGACTGACGAGCTCAACTGCGTGAAACGGGCCAACACCTGTTATTTCAATGCGAGGCTGCTTCCGCTCGTCGCCAGGCTTCTCGAATCCGTACACGCTATGCTCGAGGAAAGAAACATCTCTGCACCGATCATGGTTGTAAAGGGTGACGGTACGCTCATGAGCGAGGAGGTCGCGCATTCGAATCCAATAGAGATGGTGCTCTCAGGGCCCGCTGCGAGCGTGATCGGAGGGGCGTATCTTTCAAATATACACGACGGGTATGTAGTCGACATAGGAGGGACAACGACTGATGCAGCATACATTAAAGACGGATTCGTGGGGTTCAAAGAAGAGGGAATACATCTTCGGGGGTTCAAAACCGCGGTGAAAACCATGAACGTACACACCTTCGGTCTCGGAGGCGACAGCTATATCCGCTATAGTCAAAAGAAAAAGGAAGTCTTCATCGGACCTGAACGAGTCGTTCCGATATGCTATCTCGCCAGCGAGCATCCTGAAGTCGTCGACGAGCTAAGGAAAAAACAGACATTGAGAGGAGACGACCTCCTGGTGCAGCCTGCGGAGTTTTTCCTTTTCCAGAAAGAGTATAGAGGAACGAGCCTTCATCCACAGGAAAAAGCAGTCATGGAAGCATTGAGAAACAAAAGCCCCATGAGCAGGCGTGAGCTCTCGGAGCGCGTGGATGCGATCAGTGTGGCGCTAATAAGAACGGAGCGGCTTGAAACATATGGAAACATCCTCCGTTCGGCGCTCACTCCCACTGATGTTCTGCATGCGATCGGGTCCGTTTCTCTCTGGAATGTGGCGGCTGCAAAGTCGGCACTTTCTCTGTATGCAGAAAGGGCCGGAATGAAAGAGGAAGATTTCGTGCACACGGTGCTTCTCAAGTTTTACAAGAGTCTGCTGTTCCACCTCTTCGAATTCTGGTTTGCGGAGGACGGCCGGATCAGCGGGTCGTCTGATTTTTCAGAAAACCTCTCTTCACATCTTTTTTCTCCGAGGAGCGGCGTTCAGCTCCGTGCCGAGGTGAACAAACCAATCGTTTTCATCGGCGCGCCAGCGCAAACCTATGCCCGCGGTATCGAAGGGTTCATCGGGGCGAGCATAAAAGTGCCCGTCCATCACGGAGTTGCAAATGCGGTCGGTGCTGTTATAGGGGTAGTCAGAGTTGTTCTCACCGTGCTCATCAGGCCGCTGCCTGAAGGAGGGTATACCGCCTACACGAAGGAGAGCAAAAAATATTTCGATTCTCTTGATCAGGCGAAGGAAGAGATGAAAGAGTTTGCACGGCGGGCGGTGAGGGAAAAAGCGCGGAGGTCGGGAGCGCTGCACCTCGATGTGAAAATCGAACTTGAAGACAGGGAAGTGAAGATCTCTCAGGAAGACACCATCTATCTCGAAACGGTGATAAAGGCCATGGTGAGCAGTATCCCAGTTTCGGGCAGGCACGAGAGCTGATTTCCGCTTTGAAAAATTTCATTTTCCCGTATACTTAGTGTATGAAGAGCTTACCCTATGTCTTCGTACTTCTTGTCGTTTTTTTTACCCTCGAGGCATACGGAGACGGCGAGCCTCTTTCCGCGTATCAGGTTATCGCTGGCGGAAATATCGAAGACCTGAGAGAAGCGTGCAGGAGCCGGTCCCTTTCCGAAAGCGGCAGCGTGATAGAGCTCCGCAGAAGACTGATGGACCATGTTGCTGACTTCGACATCCTTCCTTTTGAGAACAGGAGGGCTCAGAAAGGGGGAGGGACCGTCGTGCTCGAACAGGCGGAAGTGATCGAAGCCCAGGAAGACGAAAACGGAGAAAAACTCGTGAGGCTCAGGGGAAACGTCAGTATTTCCTACTCGGGAAAGACGATACACGCGGACGAGGTTCACGTAAATCCTGATTCGGGGATCATCGTCGGGTATGGAAGCGTAACATTTATCGATGGAGACAAACGCTACGAAGGAGAAAGCGTATACTACAACTTGAACACCGAAGAAGGTATCTTCAATGAAGCGAGGACAGAAATTTCGGATTTCACCTGCACAGGGGAAACGATCAGAATAGTCCACGAAAGCGGCAAATTTCTGGGAAGTGATCTCAGCCTCACCACGTGCGGGATAGAAGACCCTCATTACCGCATCGACGCGGGAAAGCTGTACTTCTACGACAACGAGAGACTTCTCGTACAGGACTCCTCCCTCGTCTACGGAGACGTTCCGGTGCTGAGTTTTCCCTTTCTGTACAGAAACATTCGGGACCGGCGGTTGAAGTCCACGCTTTATTTCCGTGAGCGGTCCGGAATCGTGAACCAGAACACCTACAGCCTGCTCGAGGAGGAGAACAGGGAGCTCAGGCTGAAAGCCGATTTTTACGAAAGGCTCGGAGTGTATGCGGGAACCGATTTTTCCGCAGTCTATCCGTCGGGGGGCAAAACAACCCTTCAGTCATCAGCAGCGCTTTCAAACGACCTCTATTTCTACGATGACGTCACCGAGAACTGGAGCCCCCTCGGTCCCCCGTCTGCGGCGGATTTCTCCGTTGAGAGGTACATGCGGTACTATGCCGACGTATACCAGCTTTTTCGTTTCGGAGAAGGGTATTCCAACGACCTGGAGTTCCATTTTCGATGGATTTCCGACCCCTACTACAGGAATGATTTCGAAAGGAGGAGCGAGCAGTTCGATCTGTTTGATTTAATCGGACAGGCACAAATTGACGAGCCAAGAAAGGACGAGGGATTCTCCTGGTACGTCAACGACTACTTTTCCTCGGGCGGGGTGTCACTCTCCGTGGAAAACGAAGTGGAGTTCGAACCTCAGCGAAACATCCGGGAGGACACGGTGTCGCTCCCTGATTACTATACCTACGAAATATACACGCTCAACGCTCCGGACATCTCCCTTTCTCACACAAAAAGCCTGTTTCAGGGAAGCAGCTCTCCCCTCATTTCGGACATCAGCTATAGAGGAGTGGCCAACTACACCCACATTCTTTACTACAACGAGCGGGGGGCGCCCTCCAGTGAGCTGCATGAGGCCGATACTGCGCTGAATTTCCACAAGGAATATGAACTTTTACCTCTGGTGCAGTTTACGCCTGGTGTGGAAATCGGTGCGCGGGGGCAGCACCACGTTGAAGGGTCTGCGGACGAATCGCTCAGCGACAGGCAGAACTCGCTCGTGTACACCCGCGTGAGACAGTACCTGAAGATTGGAAGCCCCGGTCTGTATCTTGACTTCAGCCATGACTTCAAGTACAAGCTTTTCGGCCCGGATGACGATTTTGCCTATAATGATTTCAGGATAAACGAGCTTGAGGTCGGGGGATTTGCGGGAAATGATACCATATCGGACAGAATCACCACATCGGTCGATCTCAGGCCTGAGTTTGACTGGCAGGCCATGGAGTACAGGCCTTTTCGTCTGAGCGGTGATCGATTTACCCCGATTATCAACACACTTACGATCTCACCATTCTCCGTGCTCTCTCTTGAAGACCGGCTCGTGTACGACATATCGAGATCCTGGTTCAAGGAGAACAGTTTTGGTTTGAACTACCGCAGTAATTCAATATATTTGGGGGGCGGAGAGTTCAGCATCGAATGGGACGTTGAATGGAGGCACTTTTTCATCAATCCGCTCCTGGATACGCTCGTATCGGAATTCGGCGTGAATGCTCCCGTTCATCCGAACTGGACATTGTATCTTGCGGTGGTCTCCCGAAACGACGACATCTGGCGGTATTTTCCGAAAACAGCGGGAAAGCCGCTAAATCCTTTGATCGACCTCTTGAAGTCTTTCAATTTTTTCAATATTGAGGATAGAAAAGAGTCGAACTTCAAAATGAAAAGCATCTCTCTGGGTTTTGTGCACGACCTGCACGACTGGGAGCTCAAGTTCGACTATACGGGAACAAGAGAGCTCTCCTTTGAAGGGAGCAAATACATCTGGGACAATGTGTATTCCGTGAGTCTCGGTCTGAAGGAAGCGGAAAACATCGAACTGCATACTACATATAGTGAGAGAAGATAGCCG
>CAZOWM010000036.1:22606-36278 GCA_964583615.1 uncultured Spirochaetota bacterium
CATCTTCAGGAAGTGTTTCGCAGTCTTGACTACGGCAAAGGCGACTTTCCCGTTGCTGAAGCAGTGAGTGAGAAAATTCTTTCCCTTCCAGTGTTTCCGGAACTGGAGGAGAATGAGAAAGAGTACATCGTGAACGCGATTGTTTCATTTTTTAAGGAATGAATGGAGGCGGGTTGAGCGGCACCTATGAACGCATCGGTCATTATTCCCACCTATAACAGAGAGCACGTCCTTTCACACGTACTTCAATATTACTGTCTGCAGGACTATCCGAAAGATAAATTTGAAGTCATTGTTGTTGACGACGGATCTGTCGACGGAACGGCGCTTTTATTCACCCAACTCGATGAAGTGAAGATCGACTGTACCGGTGCAGCGTTGCGCAAATACTGCGACAGAATCGTGAAAGCGGTTCGGGGGTGGTACCGGCCGAATACGGATGAGACTCTCTTTGTGGCCAGTGAGGCGATCAACATAAAATATGTAAAGATAAAAAAATCCGGTCGCGCTGTGGCCAGGAACATCGGGATCAGATTTTCGGTGTTCCCATTGATAATTTTTGCAGACGATGACATCTTTGTCGAGTCCGAGTTCGTGAAGAAACATATCGGATACCACTCGGGGGAAGATCGTGAGGTGATCATGGGAAAAGTGATTCACACCCAGAATCTTGAAAGCCCGTTTGACGCGCGCTGGAAGCTGAAGGACATAAACACCGCGTTTCTCGCAACAGGAAACGCCTCAGTGCTGAAGAAGTATATAAGCCAGGCAGGGGAGTTCGACGAGAACTACACTGTCTACGGGTGGGAGGATTTCGACCTCGGAATACATATGAGTGATATCGGATTGCGTTCCGTAAAGAAAAGGGTGTATGGATACCATTATGACCCTCCGGCTTCTTTCATAGAGCCGGAGAGGATTTACAAAAAAGAAGTGGAACGCGGCATCAGCGCGGTGTATTTCTATTCGACGCATCCCCTCAAGTGGGTGAAGCGGTTTACACTGGTTGACAACAGGTTTCTCGATCATTTTTTTTCCGTGCTCGGATTTCGAAACTGGTTCCTCAAAAAGAAAAAGATCTCCTTTCTCAAGGGGTTTTTCCGGCTCATTATTCGGTACAAAGGATATTTCGACGGAATACGGGAAGCAAAGCGTGTGGGCTTCTCCCATGAATGCGCCGAAGAAACGTGGAGTGAAAAGACGGATGTACAGCAGAGATGATGGCATGCTCTCCGATCTGATTATTTTTTCAAACGGCCCTGGAGAAATATCGACATGGGTTGAACCCGTCATCGATGAGCTCAGAAAAAATGAGGAGATTTTTCGCCGGTACAGGACAATTCTTATCATCCACCCGTGCCAGTTCGGATCCGGAACAGAACACATCGTCGCGCGCGGTATTGAGGGAGTCGAACACGTGATACGACCCGCCGAATATATGAGACTTCTATTTACAGGGATCGGAAAGAAGCGGTACAGGTTTCGAAGAAACGGAATCATACTCTCTCTCGGCGGGGACCTCATGCATCCCGTGCTTTTCAGAATGAGAATCAGGGGGAAACACAGGCTGTATGCCTACACAAACAATCCAGGCTGGGAGAGGCAGTACGAAAAGATATTCGTCCGCAGCGACTGGGTGAGAAATAAATCAAAAAAACGGGCACGCTTCGGAGACAAACTGATCGTCACAGGAGATCTCGTGTTCAGTTCGCTGAAGTCGGGTGGAAATCGGCTCGGTATACGCGATACACTCGGGCTCGCTCCCCATGAGCGCATGCTCGCATTTTTACCCGGAAGCAGGGCTTTCGAAGTGGCCCACATACTCCCCCTGTTTCTCAAGGTCATCGAAGATATCGCAGAACAATTACAGGAGTACAGACCTTTCATACTCAAGTCTCCCTACATGCCATATGAGTATATCGAAAAGGCGCTTGCGGGGTGGCGAAACGTTGAGGGGATTACAGGGCTTTCAGGAAAGCTTGTGGAAGGAAAAACAAAGAACAGCCGCGCAATCCAAATTCAGAGCGGAAGAGAGGTTTGCATTTTGGAGGGAGGGTTTGAGCAGTGGGCGAAAGGAATCGACTTCGCGGTAACTGTCCCGGGAACGAACACTGTTCAGCTTGCATACAGAAGGGTGCCCGCGCTCGTTGTGGCGCCCCTCAACAAACCCGAGCTCATTCCCATTGAGGGGGCAACCGGGCTTCTAAAATGGATTCCTTTCGGCACGCGTATTCTTCGGAAAGCGGCGATGAAATATATCGAACGGTTTTGCTTCTCTGCTCTCCCCAATATGTATGCAAACAGGGAGATCCTGCCTGAGCTTTTCGGGATCATCACCACAGAAGACGTAACGAAAAAGCTTCACCAGATACTGGCAAACGGGGAGTACCTGCGGATACGCAAGGAGCTCTCCTTTTTCACCTTTCACACCAACCCCTCCCGCAGAATCATCGAGGAAATCTGGGGTGCCTCCTGACGCACACCTGGACAGAATGATACCTGGGGTGGTACCTATCTCTGTACCATCTACTGACACATGTTTTTTCTACTTGACAAAACATTGAACTTAGTTTAAAAAGAGAATCAGTTTCGAACCAACATTTTTTTATGAGAGGAGAAGAAGAATGAAAAGGTCGAAGTTTTCGTTCGCGGTACTCGTTTTGCTTACCGTATTCTGCATTTCCATACTTCTGCCGACGGTGGTTTTAGCCAAGGACCCTGACAAACCGGCGAAGGGAATGTACTTTCGTCTGGTAACTCACGGTGGAAATGATCCGTTCTGGGCCGTGTTCCAGCAGGGCGCGCGCGACGCTGCAAAGGAGCTCGGGTGCAGAGTTGATGTGGATCTCTGCGGGAGCGATCTTCCCCTGCAGCAGAAGCGGTTTCTGGAAGCTGTTGCGATGATGCCTGACGGAATCGCCCTTGTCATAAACAACAACAAGATGTGGGACAAGCCGGTCGCAGATGCCATCGCCAAAGGCATCAACGTGATCGGAACAAATAACGATGATGAGGAAGGCTCTGCAGGAAACGCGCGGCTTGCGTACATCGGCCAGAACGAGCGTCGTGCGGGGCTCATGATCGGAAGAGCGGTGTTTGCAGAGGCGAAGAGGCAGGGAAGGAACATGAGGAACCTGAAAGTCGCGGCTGCAGTGGAAGTTGCGGGTGCAAACTACGGCGTCGTGAGAAGCGGGGGAATCGCGGACGCAATGAAGGAGTACGGAATTTCGGGAGAAATCGAGATCGTCGATGCGACCCTCGATATGACGACTGCTGAGCAAAGAATTACATCATACATCATCGGACACCCCGATGTTGACTGTATCTTCGGGCTCGGCGGAATCTGCACGGACAGATTGACTCCCTCGCTGAAAAACGCGGGAAAGAAACCGGGTCAGATCATTGGAGGCGGTTTTGATACCGCACCGAACACGCTCACCGGGATCAAGCAGGGGTACATGATCGCGACAATAGACCAGCAGCAGTACCTGCAGGGGTATTTTTCCGTGTATGTGCTCTACCTCATGGACAAGTACGGCTTTGCCCCTCAGATAGACACCGGCGGCTACCTCGTCACAAAGGGACAGACAGCGCTCATTGAAAAGTTCTCCCCGATGAACATCAGATAAGAAAAGGGAAAGGCGGTTCTCTTTTAAACGTAAATCTGGCTGGACTTTGTGCGTTCACGTTCACAAAGTCCAGCCGTTCGTTTTATACCCGTTTGCTGAGCAGGCATTCTCTGCAAAGGGTGCACGTGCCCTGAAAAGATGAGGGAAATACAAAGGAGAAGTGTTTACGTGGGGAAGGAAACGGAATTAAAAAAGAAGGTGCTTTTTCGATTTTTCAGCTATCCTGTATCGTTCACGATCATCGTTTTTGTCATTCTCCTGATTGTTTTCGGCATATTTACTGTAAATCGCAGCTTTTTCAAGTATGAAAATCTCACCGCAATGGGGAGGCTCGCTCCGGATCTCGGAATCGTGGCGCTCGGAGTCGGGACCCTGATGATCGCAGGAGAGTTCGACCTCTCTGTTGCATCCACGATTCCGGTGAGCTCCTTTGTGTTTACGAAGCTCCTCGGCTGGGGGGCGCCACTCATCGTGATGCTGTTCGTCACGCTCTTCACAGGTCTGCTCATCGGATTTTTCAACGGCTTTCTCGTTGTGAGAACGAAACTGCCCTCCTTTATTGTAACGCTCGGGACAATGCTCTTCTGGAGAGGGCTCGTGTACGCGGCATCACGAATGATGCCCATCGGCATACGCGCCTGGCTCGAACAGGGTTCCTGGATCGAGCAGCTCTTTATCGGAAAGATCGGCGGTGTTTTTCCCGTCCAGACTCTCTGGTTTTTCTTTTTTGCGATTTTTTTGGGAATGCTCGTGCACTTTCACCGGTTCGGCAACTGGATCTTTGTCACCGGAGACAATGAAGTCGCTGCCCGGGCGATGGGAATCAACACTGCAATGGTAAAGGTTGTGTGCTACATGATCGTCGGTGTGCTGTGCAGTTTCATGGGGATGATCCAGAACCTGAGAATCGAATCTTTTGCAGCAAATCAGGGTGTGGGGTACGAGCTGAAGGCGATTGCGTCCGCGGTTGTCGGTGGAACGTCTCTCATGGGCGGCATCGGAAGCATACCGGGGATATTTCTTGGA
The DNA here is from genome assembly GCA_964583615.1 of uncultured Spirochaetota bacterium. Lineage (GTDB taxonomy): Bacteria > Spirochaetota > B62-G9 > B62-G9 > DRHN01 > CAZOWM01. Next base: position 27,262 of record CAZOWM010000036.1, read on the forward strand.
ACACTCACCATTCAGATCATCGAGAACGGGTTGATTCTCATGGGCGCTCCTGCATTCGGTATTTCCGCCTTTATCGGCGCTGCAATTATCCTCTTTGCTGTATTGAACGTGTCCATTTCACGGGTTACAGGCAGGTGACTCGAGATATGAGAAACAAGAAGCCCTTCAGGGGTTCAGCACATATTACACATACGATTGTGTGGAGATTGTTATGAGTGACAATAAAGCCAAAGGAAAAAGCGCTTCTTCTTCTGCGAGAACGGTGCACGATGCTTCGCTCGTACGGATGGTTGATATTCACAAGTGGTTCGGCAAGGTCTGCGCGTTGCGAAACATAGATTTCCATGTCAACCATGCGGAAATCGTCGGGCTCGTCGGCGACAACGGTGCGGGCAAGTCCACGCTCATCAAAATTCTCTCAGGGTTTTATACTGCAGACAGGGGAGAAATTTATTATGAGGGGAAGAAGGTGGACATCGCCAATCCGAAGGTTGCAAAACAGCTCGGTATCGAGACCGTGTACCAGGAACAGGCGCTCGCCCCGCACGTGTCCATAGCGAGAAACGTGTTCATGGGAAGGGAGCTGACGAAGATTCTCGGATTCATGGATAGAGGGAGAATGGACGAAGAGAGCATGGGGGCGATCACGAAGCTGGGACTGAGGATAAAGGACCCGGAGGCCATGGTTGAGGCTCTCTCAGGGGGCCAGAGGCAGGGCGTTGCGATCGCCCGGGTTCTTCACTTCAAGGCGAAACTCGTCGTCCTCGACGAGCCGACCATCGCACTCTCCGTCAAGGAGTCGCAGCAGGTGCTCGACTTCGTGCAGCAGCTGAAAGCGGAAGGCATTTCGGTGATCTTTATCACACACAACATATTTCACGTGTTTCAGGCTGCGGAACGTTTTTTCATTCTCTCTCACGGAGAGGCGCTGACTGACGTTCGAAAAGAGGACACAGACATCGACCACCTCATCGATCTCATCGTGAGCGGAAGAACCGAGATGAAGTAAAAAATGAAATCATCAGAACGGGGAAACAAAGGAAAATGAGTGCACAGGTAATGAGCGGCAATACCGGGCAGGGGAAAAGGGTGCTGAACACGTTTATCAGAATGAGATCCCTCAATGTGTTTATCATATTTGCCCTGCTTTTCACTGTGTTCACCATTTTTTCTCCCGGGCACCGGTTTAGCAGCAAGGAGAACATGCTCGTGTTTCTCGCTGCCGGGTCGGAGTACAACATCGTTGCGCTCGTTGTGGGAATGCTGATGATCGCAGGGGAGTTTGACCTCTCGGTTGGGAGCATACTGGTGTTTACAAGCTATGTGTTTCTCAGCCTGTTCAACACGGGGATCAATATTCTCGCAGCACTCATCCTTACTCTCTGTTCGGGTGCCGTTCTGGGCTTCATAAACGGGATTATTACGGTAAAGGCGAAAATCCCGTCGTTTATAACGACCCTCGGTGCAATGCTTCTGTGGAGAGGGGTTACCCTCTTCTGGTCTGGAGGAGAGCAGGGAGGGCTCGATTTTACACAGAACCCCGTGATTTTCAAGGCGATAAGTGGGGTCGTCGGCGGGCTCATTCCTGCGCAGTTCATATGGTTTGTGGGGATTACGATCGTGATCGCGCTCCTGATACACTACCATAAATTCGGGAACTGGATATTTACCACAGGTGACAATAAGATGGCTGCCCGGGCCATGGGAATCAACACGGACGCAATAAAGATTATCTGCTTTGTCATAGTCGGTGCGGCGGTGAGCTTTGCTGCGGTGATGCAGATGTTTCGAGCCGCCACATTTTCCGCACGGGCAGGCGACGGTTGGGAGCTCAAGGCGATCGCTGCCGCGGTTGTGGGCGGCACTGCGCTCTCCGGAGGCATAGGAAGCATCATCGGGGTATTCTGGGGCGCCATGGTCATTTCCGTCATTGAAAACGGCCTGATTTTCATGCGGATCGCCTACTGGTGGACCTTCACTGTGTTCGGGGTGATAATCGTGGCGACAGCAATTATCAGCAGGGTCATTGACCAGCGGAGGGCGATGCTCGGTGCGGATCGCTGATGAAACCCGCTCTCAAAGATGTATTGTCGCTCCGAATTTCACGCGCAGAAGACATTCCGTAATACAGACCGCTATACTGATTTATGCGGTAATGATTGTGATGTTCATCGATTGAAAAAGTTTTACATATTCCTCGTTGATTCCGGAATCGGTGATAACGGTGTCGATCTCATGAAGATCGGCGAAATGGGCGTGTTCGATCACCCCGAATTTCGAGGAGTCTGCAAGCACGTATACCTTTTCTGAAGAAGAAATGATTTTTTTTCTTATTGATGAAGCAAAAAAGCTCCCGCTTGTCAGGCCCGCCTGTTTGTGAATACCGAACGCAGAGATGAATGCTTTTTGAGCCCTGATGCTTTTCAGAACTTCCTCATTTGTGAAGCTTTCGAACATGTCCATTTCTTTCTGGTAGGAACCCCCGATGAGGATGAGCTGCAACAGCCTTTTCTTGTTCAACATGTGTGCGATTTGGAGACCGTAACAGACAGCCCTGATCGGTATGTTTTCAGGGAGGGCCTGTATCAGGTAATAAAGTGTGGATCCTGAATCAAAGATGACCGTCTCGCCGGGTTTTATCATGTTCACGGCCTTTTTCGCGATCCTCATTTTCTGTTCCGTTTTCTTGTTGTATTCTTCCTCTATATGGTAATTTAAAAGGTCGTGAATGGATTGAGATTCCTGCGCGGAAACCCCCTTTTTTTTTCTTCTTACCAGCCTGAGGTTTTCAAGCAGGCTGAGATCCCTTCTGATCGTTATTTCCGAGACACCGAGTGATCGTGCGAGAGAACTGATGGTCACGGTGCCTGATTTTTCGCAGATTTTTACGATCTCATCCAAACGGGTATCTTTTTTCATCTCTGTTCACTTTTTCCTTGACATATTATCAGAATAGTATATAAATAAAACACAAATATATCACATAATGTAAAATAGTGTTCGTATTTTATCATTAATAGGGTTATTGAGGCAAGCTTTTTTGCTTTTCCATTTTCATGGGCTGTTACAAAAACCACGCTTTGAATAACGAGGGGAAGAGTTTTTTCCCTCGTGTATTTCAAAATACTTATGAGAGGAGGATCAAGAGGATGAATAAGTTTTCGAAAAGAAGTTTTATGGTTGTGCTCATCTTCTGTTTTGTGATTGCTTCCACCATTCCTCTTTTTGCGAAAGGGGAGAAAGAACCGGGAGCCCCAGAAATCAAGAAACCTATTGAAATGGCGATTCTGGGAATAGGAGGCTGGCTCCCCAGCCGGCTGGGGGTGGATATGTCGCCGCTCTTTGCTGAGTACGCAAAGGAAAATTACGGCTATGAAGTATCCTTCAGTTTTGCAGAAGCGCCGTTTTCCGCACTCTTTCAAAAAGCGGCCGCATCACTAGCAACCCGCTCCCAGGAGTACAACCTCATTATCAGCGACAGCCAGTGGCTCGGTGCATTTGCAGAGCCGGGATGGATCGTGAACATCAACGAGCTCATCGAAAAGAATCCAGAGCTCGACATCGAGTGGTACGACCCTGTTGTGAAGAACACGTATATGGTCTATCCTGACGGCACGGATCAGTTGTGGGGGTTTCCTGAAGAAGGCGATGTGATCGTGCTCTACGTGAGAAACGACCTGTTCAGCGATCCCGCTGAAAAGCGAGCGTTCAAGACAAAACACGGGTTTAATCTCCCCCAGACATTTGAGGATTGGGAAAAAATCACCATGACAGATTTCGAGAAGATCGCAAAGTTTTTTACCCGCCCCAATAAAGATCTGTACGGGACTGCGATGCAGTATCAGAAGGAATATGATTTCATGACCATGTATCTCTATCCCTTCATGTTTTCTCTGGGTGGTGAAATCTGGGATCCGAAAGCGCGGAAAATCTGGGGTGTCATAAACAACGACGTCAACGCAAAAGCGATGGTGTGGAACAAGCGGATGTTGAACTACCAGCCGCCCGGTGCGATTAACTACGGTATCCCCGAGGAAGTTGATGCCTTTACCCAGGGCAAGGTTGCAACCGCTTACCAGTGGGCGGCTGTCGGAGGAGTGATGATCACCGAAGAGAACAGAGACGATGTCATCGTTGTACCGCCTCCTGCATTTAAACGTGATGACGGTTCCGTCCGGCGAGTCTACTCGGTCGGAGGGCAGCCGTGGGTGATCAACAAGTTCAATGATGAGGAGCATATGAAAGTCGCGATCGATTTTCTCAAGTGGTGGTATCTACCCGAGACGCAGCTCGAGTATGCGCGCAGGGGAGGAAACCCCACTGACAAGGCCACTATGACCAAATCCGGGTTCGAGGACATTCAGCCGTGGTTCCGGGCGTACAAATATATGCTCCGCACGGACAGGGCGCGGGATTTCTGGCACGAGCCGAAGTACTCGGAAATGCTTGCCGTACAGCAGGAAGGGTGGACGGCTTTTGCAAGCGGCCAGGTGTCTGATCCGAAAAATACGCTCGACTGGATAGCCTGCGAACAGCAGAAGATAATGTATGAGGCAGATAGATCCGATATCGCTCCTCCCAATGTGTGCAAGTCCATAACACTCGGGAAGTGACGAAGCGTATAACCGTTTTGATTCGGCCGGTTTGATGAGGCTCAAACGATTCGAAAAATGTTTTGATTATTATATGGAAAAGAGTATAATGATGGCCTGTGTCAACCGGCCGTTTCATTTTGATGAGATCATGCACACGTCCTTTTACAAAGGCATAGGGGTTTCGAAGTGCAAGGTAGAAGAGAAGGGGATCAAAGGGAGAACCATTTTCAAAAAAAAACACGTTTCATTACCCGGTATGAAAACTCAAATATGTTTCCTGTGTCACTTCTCGTGCCGGTCCTTGCGTTTTTCCTCATCTGGAACCTCATTCCTCTCCTCTGGATGACCGGCCTCAGCTTCTACAATTTTTCCATGGTGACCGGAAATCCTCAGAAGTTCATCGGGTTCGGAAATTATCTCGATATTCTCAACAACGACAGTGTGTGGGGCAGCTTCGGAAAGACGTTTCTCTGGCTTGTCACAACCGTCGGCATAGAGACAGTGCTTGGGATTCTCCTCGGTTTTTTGTTCTGGAACAGCGCTGACCTTCCAGGGAGACGGATTGCGCTCACGCTTCTGTTTACACCGATGCTGCTTGCTCCTGCCTCTACAGGGACATTTTTCCGTCTCATCTACGAACCGACATTTGGCATACTGAACCATTTTCTCACACAAATGGGGTTTGCAAAAATCGATTTTCTTGGTGACCTGAACTGGGCCTTCCCCTGCGTTGCTCTCGTAGACATCTGGATGTGGACTCCTTTCATGATCCTCATTACACTTGCAGCGCTCGGTTCTGTGCCCAAGGCGGAGCTCGAGGCTGCGAGGATCGACAAGCTTCCCTGGATGAAGCGCCTCATGTATATCATTTTACCGTACGGGAAGTTCATACTCATGCTCGGAATCATTCTCCGTACCATCGAGTCATTTAAAACCATGGATCTAGTGTATCTCATGACAAAAGGGGGCCCGGGAAACAAAACGGAGTTGATTGCCATCGACCTGTGGCGCAAGGCTTTTGAGGGGTTCACGATGGGGTGGTCTTCTGCACTTGCAGTCATCATGCTGCTCACTGCAATTGCGTTCACCTCGGTGTTTCTCTATATTCTCAAGATAAGCCGCGAGAGGAGGTAGGCGTTTATGCGGGAACGAACCAGAAAGACTCTCTATCACATATTGCTATGGGCCGTTGCGGTTGTCTTTTTCCTTCCGGTAATCTGGATAATCCTCGCTTCATTCAAGACAAAAAATCAGCTTCTCTCGATCCCTCCGGTGTGGTTTTTCAAGCCGACGTTCGCGAATTTCATCGATCTTTTCACCAGGCCGAACATAGTGCAGTATCTTATCAACAGCCTCATCATTTCGATATCTGCGGTGACGATCGCAATCGTGGTTTCCTTTCTTGCAGCCTACATTTTCTCACGATACAAGCCGGCGGGAACGGACCTGATGATGTTCCTTCTTCTTTCGATCCGTATGGTTCCTGCGGCTGCTTCAGTTGTTCCTGTGTTTCTGATGTATGTTGCATTCGGGTGGAAGGACACCTGGTACGGGATGATTCTGTTTTATACGATGTTCAGCATTCCTTTTTCCGTGTGGATATTGAAAGGATTTGTCGACGGGGTATCTCCACGGTTTGATGAAACGGGGCTGGTGAACGGTGCTTCGCGCTTTCACGTGCTCTTTAAGGTAATCTTACCGCAGGTAAAACCGGGCCTCATCGCCGCATTCATCTTCAATTTGGTGTTCGTGTGGAATGAGTTTCTGTTCAACTACCTGATCGGTGGAAAGAGAACGACCATGGTGCCTGTGGCTCTGTCAACATGGATGTACGAGCAGGCTGGGATGGATTGGACGTTCGTGGCTACAATGACCGTAATATACATGATACCGCCCATTGCTGTGATATTCTTTTTCCAGAAATATCTCCTGATCGGCATGACCTTTGGAACGGTGAGAGGCGAGGTATGACAGGCCGTAAAAGATATTTTTCTGACGTAATGCACGACATCCTTATCGTGGTACTCGTTCTCGGGATGATTCTGATCGCTCAGCAGTTCAGCAAGGGAGTGTACAAAGTTGGGGTGATCACTCTCGCTGTTGCAACCTTTCTCCAGATAGGGTTCGGGAACATTCCTTCGAAAACACGGTTCGGCAGATCGATGAAACTACTGGGAATCGCGCTCTTCATCATCGTGTTCGTGTTCGGCCTGGGAGTTGTGCTCGCGCCGGTTTTGGTAAATTTTGTTCGGGGGTAATGCATTGAGAGCGGCGGAATTTCAGAATGTTACCCAGACGTACCATCATGATACCGTACTGGAAAATATAAACATGAAAATTGATTCCGGTGTATTTGCCGTCATCTTCGGCCCTCCGGGGTGCGGAAAATCTGTATTGCTTCGATTGCTTACCGGCCTTGAAACGCCGACTGAAGGAAAAATATTCATGCGAGAAGAGGATGTCACGGGTGTTCCCTCAGGTGAGAGAAGCATCGGGTATGTACCACAGTCGTTTGCGCTTTATCCGCATTTCAAGGTGTACGAAAACATCTCATATCCACTCAGGCTTATAGGCGCGAAAAAAGCGGAAATCGACGAAGCAGTGAAGAGGGCTGCGCATATGCTCAGGATAACTCCTCTGCTGGAAAAATATCCGGATCAATTGAGTGGAGGTGAAAAACAGCGGGTGGCGCTGGCCCGGGGTATAACCAAAAAAACGGGAATCTACGTCTTTGATGATCCTTTGAGCGGTCTGGATTTCAAATTACGGGAGCAACTCATCGACGATCTCAAGGAGATGCAGGAGGCGCTCGGCGCGACTTTCATCTATACGACCTCAGACACCCTTGAAGCAATGATACTCGCGGAACAGATATTCATCCTTGACGGTGGAAGGATCCTCGAACACGGCTCTCTCGAGGATATGTATTACACACCGGGTAATATTCGGACTATGGAGCTTTTGGGATTTCCCGAAGCAAACGTTTTAAACGGCGAGCTTTTGCAGCGGGACGGATCTTTGATATGCAAAACCAAACTGTTCGATTTCCCTGTAAAACCAGAGGCAGGGATGATCGTCAAGGAAGAGCACCGTGAAGTTTTCGTTGGAATCCGGCCGCAGGACATGAAGCCAGGACTGAAAAGGCAGAAAGACACGCTCTCAGCCGAAGCACGAATCATATTGAAGGAAGATCTGGGCGGTGAGTTTATCGTGCATCTAGATATCAATGGGCTGCGGTTGCTCTCTTTTGTCAGACAGGATGACCTTTATCTTCTTTCCGATGAAGAGATCACGATCGGGATCCCCATGGAAGAGATCGTGATTTTTTCATCAGAAGATGGAACGAGGATAGGGCGGGGAGGAGGGTGAATCGTGCCGAATATTCACACAGAAAATCTTCGTAAGGAGTACAGGGAAGTGACCGCTGTCCGTGACGTGACGATCACCTTTCCGACATCGACAGTAACCTGCCTGCTCGGCCCTTCAGGGTGCGGGAAAACAACGCTTCTGCGGATGATCGCCGGGCTTGAAAAGCCGACGTCAGGAGAAATCTATTTCGACAATGTTCCGGCTACGTCTCTGGAGCCGGAAAAGAGGAATATCGGGATGGTGTTTCAATATCCCGTCGTGTACAGGGGCCTGAACGTATACAGAAATATCGACCTCCCGCTTGCACAGGCCAAGCTGTCCGAAGGGGAGAGGAAAAAACGCATTGAAGAAGTTGTCGGGGTTCTCGACCTGGAAGACAGTCTGGAAAAAAATATTGGTGATCTTGACAGCAGTACACGACAGAAAGTCGCGGTTGCCCGGGCAATCGCACGAAAGCCGCAGATCATTCTTTTTGATGAGCCTCTCACAAACGTCGATGTGAATACCAAAGTCCAGCTCAAAGAAGCACTGAAGAAACTTACTATACAGCTGAAACAGACCATAGTATACGTCACCCACGATCAAACCGAAGCAATGACGCTTGCAGATCAGATCGCATTGATGAATCAAGGGGAAATCGTTCAGCAGGATACCCCGCGCGCCCTCTACAACCACCCAAGTGATGTTTTTGGAGGGTGGTTTTTGGGAAATCCCGGCATGAATTTTATCGAGGTTCATGTTGAAGACGGGAAAAAACCCGCGAAAGTGAAATGTGCCATCTTTCCGAAAGATATACGGCTGCCGGACACACACGGTGAAAATAGGGTCACCCTGGGGGTTCGACCTGAAAATGTACGAATCCTCAAAGCAAAATCTGAAACTGCGGTACGCGCACAGGTCATAAGGAAGTCAATACAGGTGGGAGGGCAGTACCTGCTACTGTTGAAAATCGGAGACGTAGTCCTGAAATCGAAAGTACCCCCTAAGCTCGGGTACGGGGTGAGAAAGGAAGTGTGGATAGAGGTTTTGGTCTCCCAGGTGGTTGTTTTCGGA
>CAZOWM010000037.1:0-4012 GCA_964583615.1 uncultured Spirochaetota bacterium
TTCCGTTACTTCCAGATCCTTCAGCACTCTGTCATGCAGTGCCTGTAAATATCCTGCAGCCTTTTTTATCCACCTCCCTATTGTCTCTTCACTGATTCCTATAAACCTCGTTATATCTTTTATCGCTACCCGCATCATTAACAGCAGCATCACCTGATCAAATATGTAATCAGGTTTCTTTATCCCATAATAGACGGTCCCTTTTCTCTCATAAAAATATGTGCCACATTCTTCACATTTCATAAGTGCTATCGTTTAAGATGTACCTTGATACTGCTTTACCTTCAGATTGCCTGCTCCTGTGACTTTGTAATACTTGCAATTTTCGTTCGGACAATATATACTGTTTTTATCCATTACTGTTTTCTTTGTGGTTTGGTTTTGTAATAATTACTTTTACCACATTGGAGGCTTTTTTAAATCTTAAAAAATTCTATTTGCGGGCACTAAGAAAAAAAGTATACTCGATGTTTTATCATTCTCGTGAATATATGAATGAATGCGCTTCACAATATTGAATGCAACGCCAAGAGCGGTTTTATCCTCTTTTCCCCTGATATATTCCGTCAAATAAGGGCCATCTTTCTTCGCCTATCCGTTACACAGTGGTTTGTTTTTCCCCTTCAACTCCATAGCTGGTCATTCTTTCTGTTCTGTCAGGTTCCTTGACATTTCAGCGTATCCAACGTATACTGAGAAGGATGCATTTGCCTGAGGAGGTGCTCCGTTGTTCGGTGGTATCGGCGGCCTGGAGATTCTTATTATCCTTGTGATTGGAATCGTGGTATTCGGAGTCATCAAGATGCCCCATATCGCACGCATTCTCGGCTCAGGAATGAGCGGCTACAAAAGGCTGAAAAAGGGCTTTAGCGTCGAGGACATCATCAAAAAGTTTCAGGGCGACGATGAGGAAAAGCAGGGCCGGAAAACCACGCCCGGTAATCACTATGAACAGAGCCCGCAGCAGCCAACGCCCGGAACAGACCAGTACGGGTCCGGATCCTGGCAGCAGGGCTGGCAGAACCCCGGTCAGCAGAATTACGGTTTCGGAAACCAGGGTTTCGGATGGCAGGATCCTCCGCCGCAGTATCCTCCCGGACAGCAGATGTACCCTCCGCCAAAGCAGCCTCCGAATCAATCTTATCCGCCGGATACCGGCACACAGGAAACGGACCCCCCGGGAAAGAAACATGACTGAAGATGCCGGCTATATAAATACATGATGAAGTATAAATCTCTTTTTTCACTTGTACTCTCTTAATGACACACGTTTTCCCTCCCTCCCCGATCATTGAATGTTTTCTTAAATCATTTGACATTAATATTTCAAAACCGGCTTTTTGCTTCTTTCGGCGGAATTTTTGAGCACAATTCCGCAGTATATACAGTGTGCCCCTTTCAGCGCGCATGACGGACAGATATAATAATATTTTTCGCAATGGCTGCAGTAGTACTGCCTGACAGACCCGTTGTACAGACGTCCGCAGTTATCGCATGTAGTAAGGTTTTCAATTTCATATTCCATGAATGTTCCTCCGGTGACACAGATTTTTCCGTGAAGAGTCATACACGCATTTTTGACCTCTTCACACTCGTATACCTAGCACGTTTTGTGCCGGGTTTCATGTAAAGAAAAAATATCATAATTATTTGCTATTTATATAATTGTATTGCACACCGCTGATCGGTGAAGAAGTGTAAAAGCCGCCCTTATTACAAATTTGTGGGAAAGGAGAAACAAAGTTACAAATATGTAAGAAAATGTACGAAGAACGGCATGTTCACCGCCAATTTCCCGGCGATCAACCGCGATAAGAGCTTTTTCGAATACTGGGTCAAAAGGAGTAATTTGGATTTAATGACGATAATGAGAAACGCAGCTGCGGTGATGCTTGCATTGCGGTAGAGCAGTGGCGGTTTCCACCATTGGGATTTGAATCACGAAAGATACATAAAAAGGGAATTGAGTTGAGGTGTAGCTACAGGGTAAAAAACATTTTTTCATTGCTTTAGTGAGTTCATAAAGAGAACACAGATAAAGAATTCCCGGTCACTTTTTTTTATTTCAATCATTAAAGCCTTCTCCTCACGGAATTAATCTTGCCTTCGGTAGTCATTTTCTTGTCTGTCCTCTCATCTATTTTGATTGTCGTTACAACTCTTTTTACTTCCCCGCTGAACGCACTTCTATAGCATTCTTTTTGCGATTCTCAATAAAACGTCCAATTCTCCCTCTACAATAGTTCCCATAGAGGTAAGAGTATATTTTATTCACTTTTCCTTTTCCAGTTCTTTTAACGCTTCTGCGATGTATTTACTTACCGAAGGGGTCTTTGTCCCGAGCGGAACAATATTAATTTCCATAACAGCCATTTCATTTTCTTAAAATCAGATGACTTCTCGCTTCTCCTTTATTTTTTTCTGCTCCTATTGCATCAATATTTTTCCCTACGATTTCCGTAGCATCTTCTATGCCGTCCGCCCTCACAATAACACAAACAAATTTTTTCTTCAATCTTACGATATTCGGGCCGAATTTCTTTCCAACAAGGACATCAACCCCCTGTAGCACGGAGCCGACAGTAGCAGCTTTAGCAGGGTCGCCATGAATAAGTGATTCATCCTCCTGAAACTTCGGATTCCGTTTTTTCTCAATGGATTCTTCTCTGCCGTCTAAAAATCTGTAAATGAGAAAAAAATGTGCATTTCCCACATGGTCGGTACTCAGGTTCTTTCCGTCATCAGTTCCAAAAGCAACCAAAAGATTCATCCTGACCTCCATCAGATTTCTATTATTCTTCCCGCCCCTCCCTCAATATACTTTTCTGGATACAGATTTTTAATTTCCTTTATATGCTGAGTGCAGTGCGTGGGGCAGACAAATTCAACTTTCTCAAGCAGTTTGAAATCATTAAAACCGTGCAAACCGCCGATAAGAGAATGAACATTTCCGTGCTTCTCTGCTGCTTCCAGAATACTCTCCACCCCCGGGTGAGAACAACCATCGATTACGACGAGCCCTTTCTTGGTTTTTACAACCATCGACTGCTCAATCCCGGAAAGCTCCCCTGTGGAAAAAATGTTCCTGTGTATTTCCATCGGCTCTCCCACACAAATGACATTTCGCGCTCCTCTCACGCCTCTGAAAGAGTTCGGCACATAAACATCGACGGCTCTGTTCGCATTGAGAAAAGTAGAAAGTCCTCCGGTGTGGTCATAGTGGGAGTGCGAAATAAAAACCGTTTTTATGGATACAGGGTCAATACCGAGTTTTTTCATATTTGAGAGAAGGATCTTCCCGTTTGCTCCTGTGTCGAAAAGGATTTGCGGCGCATTTTCCGCTTCAACAAAACAGGCAAATCCCCAGTCGGATTTTAGACCTTGCTTGTATACTGTATTATCGTAAATTATTGTAATTTTCATCTATACTCCTCTTGTATTTAAAAAAATTGCCCGAAAAATCTCTGATAAAAAACACTTCTCAGCCGTTTCTTTCCCGAAACATAAAAAATCAATACCCCATACTTCTCATTACAGCTCTTTTTGGCCGGCAGCTCAATTCAGATTTGATGAAAAACACGCACTGCTTTTCCGCTGTTTATTGCAACAAGAACAGGCATTGTTTTTTATGAGAAACTATTTTTTTGTCGACCTTTCGGGAACGTTCAAAAGAGTCGACTGTTATAATATTATAGTTTTCCCCCTTACAAATCATCTTCATTCTTTTATTTCAATTATTTTCTATAAAATTAGTATGTCAATATATATTTTAATCATGGGCTAATGACGTATAGAAAATATACATTCGCGGACTCCGTCACGTAAAAATGCCAAGCAATTGCTTTGAGATTGCACTCGCTATTAGTATATTGCAGAGAAGAGAGTGCCGTGAAAGCGTTTTTCCGGCATGGAAGGCAGGCGCCTGCCTGCGCGGTGACCACAGTGGGCTTAGAAAAGTCGCGCAACTGGAACTGTCTGAATACGAAACCCGTTCAGCTTTTATTGAGCTGGA
>CAZOWM010000037.1:4112-36170 GCA_964583615.1 uncultured Spirochaetota bacterium
GCAAAGGAGGTATCGGCGCGAATGAAGAGGACCGTAGAAGAGGACAAGCGGAGGACCTATCTCTTCTCGGTGAGCACAACAGCCAAGGAAGATATGATCGCCGAACTAGAAGCCGGTGCGGATAACCTGATCATTTCCCGTTCCGTCAAGAGCCCCTTTCGCCTTTTCATGCAGATCGTGCGTATGAAGAACACAGCTTTCATTTCCGAGGAGGTGGAGATTCCTCTCGCGCCGGAGACGCTTGAGGAGGTAAAAGCGATCGCCGACCACAGCCGAAGACGAGTGATTCCACTCATCTCCAAGATCTAAGCTGAACGCCAGCCGCCACGTTTTGCTGGCGGATGCCGCGGTGGACGATCCTTTTTTGAACCTGATCCCCCGGCGCGGGGTGGATTTGTTTCCAGATAATTTGAGGATGGAGGAAGAGATGCTGGGCCAGCGAGGATCCGTGGAAAACGCTGCCTTAAAAGAGGCGGCCTTATATGAAAAACTACCCGATAACAAGGTGCGCTGCAACCTGTGCGCACACCGATGCGTGATCGCAGAAGGCCAGAAAGGCATATGCAGGGTACGGGAAAACCGTGCGGGAAAACTGTATACCCTGGCCTATGGTCGGACCATCAGCGAGCATATCGATCCAGTCGAGAAAAAGCCCCTGTATCATTTTTATCCCGGTTCTCAGGCCTACTCCATGGCCACGCCTGGGTGCAACTTCCGTTGTCGCTGGTGTCAGAATTGGGAGATCTCGCAGATGCCGCGCGAAGAACATCTTGCTTCAGGCCGCGATCGCCCTCCTGCCAAGATCGTGGCCGCCGCCCAGGAAGCTGGCTGTCGCAGCATCGCGTACACGTACACCGAGCCGACGATTTTCTTCGAATACGCCTACGACACGGCTCACCTGGCTCATGCTGCCGGATTGGCCAATCTGTTTATCACCAACGGTTACATGACGAGTGAGATGCTTGAAACCATTCATCCCGACCTGGATGCTGCCAACGTTGACCTGAAAGCATTCCGTGAGGAAACGTACCGCCGTTACGTTGGAGGGCACCTGCGCCCAATCCTGGACAACATGAAGTTGATGAAACGGCTTGGCATTTGGCTGGAGGTCACTACTCTGGTTATTCCGGGCATCAATGACGACACCGCCGAGCTTCGTGACGCGGCTCGATTTGTGGCCCTGGAACTCGGGCCTGAGACACCATGGCATATCAGCCGCTTTTTCCCGTCCTATAAGATGACGGACAGACCGCCCACGCCAATGGATACACTGCAGCAGGCGTGGGAGATCGGACGAAGCGAGGGCCTCTTCTATATATACCTCGGCAATGTCGGCGATGAAAGCGACACGGTTTGCCATGAGTGCTGTCAGCTGCTGATCCGGCGCCGTGGCTACTTCATCGCCGAAAACCATGTGCACGACGGCCGTTGTCCCGCATGCCAAACGCCGGTGGCTGGCGTAGGAATGGATGGAACGTCCGCCCCATAGGCTGCAGACGTGTCATCGTTTTTTCCCGGAACTAATGCGCTACAAACAAACCGCGTTGAAAGTAATTATGAAGTGCTGTACCGCCATGCACTTCATTCTGCTTTTGTGCCTTACCGCAGTGAAGATCATCATCGAAATGCTGCTGTAGTTCGGCCGCATCACCTTCAATAAACCCTTTCCTCTGTTTTTTCCCCTCAACGTCAGATTCCAACACCTTGCAAACGGTAACATGGGGAATTGAAAGAATGTGCTCGAGGCGCAAAGTTAATGAAGAGAACGAAAAACCACTTACTGTTCTTTTTCCTTACTGACACGACTTCCCCGTTTAAACGGGAGTGCGAGCGAACAAAAGACTCATGCAAAAAACAGATGGGCGTGAGACTGAAGTTTTCGTGGGATCTCGGTACTGTACAGAAAGGCACTTTTCACAGGGACGAAAGGATTCCCTCTGCTGCACGAATCCCGCTTGCCCAAGCCGCAATGATTCCCCTGCTCGTTCCTGCACCATCTCCTACGAGGTATATATTCTGCTTCGCTTGAAAGTATTCGTCAAGAAAGCGCGGTTTGTTCGCATAGAGTTTTATCTCCGGGCAGTACATGATCGTCGAAGGGTGAAGCACCCCTGGTATGATGGTGTCAAGCATCTTCATCGACTTCCAGATGTCACGCAGTATCTTCGACGGCATTGCGAGGCTGATATCCCCGGGAGTACACTCCTTCAGCGTGGGCTGAAAATCGTACAGGTCAACAGAAAAACTTTCAACTTTGGAACGCTTTCCAAGCCTGAAGTCTCCCACGCGCTGCATGAGCGGCTTTCCCCCTCCCATAAGCATGACCATCTGGCCGAGCATCTCCGCATACTCCTGACCGCTTGCGAGCGGCTGTGTGAATCGGACCGTTTTCAATAGAGCGAAATTGACGAGCCCGTTTCCGTTCTTCTTGTCTGAAAAGGCGTGCCCGTTGACACTGTAATAATATTTTCCCGTTCTGCTTCTGTACCGCTCCTTTACCACATAGGCCTGATTGCTGTTGGTGCAGAAGGTCCTGACTTTGTCTGGAAATATGAACTTCGGGTCGTAGTAGTCCTGAACAATGGGGTAGCACTTTTTTCGCGTTTCAATTCTCAGCCCGATGTCTACAATATTGTCAACATAGGGGATATGAAGCTCATCCATGATTCCCTGAAGAAAACCGAACCCTTTTCTCCCGGGAGCAATGACGAGTTTTTTGTAACCAAGCTCCCGCCTGCTCGTGATGATGCACTTCTTCTGTGCGTCAACCGACTCCATCCTCTCACGAAGGGACAGAGCCACACCCCGTGATTTAAGCCTTTCTACAAGCTCTTTGATCAGCAGTATCCCGCCGTCTGTACCGAGATGTGACTGCCGTACCTCAACAAGCTTCACTCCGAGTCTTTCCGCCCTCCGCTCGTACACCTCGAGGTTGCGCATCGTGAGGATATCCGGGTTGAGATAGCGTGTCACACAGGTGATCATCTCTTCCGCACGGGTTTTTTCCCAGTATTCCAGCGGAAACCCGATGGGAAAGGTAAAGTTCATCTTGCAGTCGTTTCGAAGTCCTCCCGTGCTCGTCGACTCCTTATCGATGATGAGTACTCTGATATCCGGGCGAAGCTCGGAGAGGTGAAATGCCGCACCCATTCCCGCAGGACCCGTACCGACGATTACGCAATCATACAATTCCATGTATCCTTTTTAACCCTCCCGTAGAGGAGCTCATTGAGGCATGCTGCCCAGACCGCACGCACTGTGTAACACAGCAAACACCTTTTTGTAGACTCTCTCTTTTATCCTTTGCGTGTAACCGTGCATGCAGTTGTGTTTTGATTTGCCCGAAGAAATTATCATACCGCATGCGAAAGAAAAAATCAAATGCTTGTGGGGCGAACTCGCGGTGGAAAACTTTCAGTGAGCGATCAGAAGAAGAAATCGCAGCGGAAGGAGGTTAAAACAACACTCCATTTTCTGCGGCCCACTGAGAAACCTTCTCTCCATCGTGGTGGTGCAATGACGTATCACATACATTGCATGTCGTGTGTCCGCGCTCGAAGCACTGTGCACAAACGATGTACTCGTGCTCGTCACAGAAATAGTAGGAATCATAAGGAACTGTAAGAAACCGTTTGCAGACCGAACATTGTTTCGACACCAGCATGAGGCCCCCTCTATTCCAAAAGTGTATCTCTATTATTGTAGGCCTGTTTGCAGGGAAAGTGCAAATTTTTCTTCGCCTCCTACGGCCGCCTCCTGTGATATGCAGAGCCCGGATTTCTCTCACCCGATTCCGAATTTTTTCTCCGCCTCTGCAAACAGCCTGTCGAGAATATCGAACACCCGCTGGATCTCTGATTTTTCTATATTCAGTGGGGGTATGAGCTGCATTCGGTTGTGATAATACCCTCCCTTCTCATAGAGGAGCCCCTCCTCTACGGCTCTGTTTCTGATATAGGTCGAAGCCTCCACCGCGGGCTTTTTCGTTTTCCTGTCTTCGACGAGCTCCACCCCTGTGTAGATGCCCCTGTTGTCAATATGACCGATCAGATGGTGGCGCTTCTGGAGATCCTTCAGCCCGTCGAGAAAATACCCTCCGATTTCATTGACCTTTTTGAGAAAACTCTCCGAGGACACCACATCGAGCACATAATTTCCCGCAGCGCACGCGAGAACATTCCCCGCTTGTGTGGACACGTGTGCGCCAGGACCCCATTCGGTGAGAATATCACCCTTTGCTACAACCGCGGATATGGGAAGTCCGCCTCCCAGGGCTTTTGAAGATACGAACATATCCGGTTGTATTCCGGAGTGCTCGAAGGCCCACAGTTTTCCGCTCCGTCCCATACCTGTCTGTATTTCATCGACAATGAGCAGCATCCCGAACTTGTCCGCGATTCTTCTCAGCTCCTGCAGATATTCCACCGGAGGGATGTAGTATCCTGCAGAACTCTGAAATGGTGAGGCAAGTATTGCCGCGACGTTGTTTATTGCGTTCACTCCGTCTGTGAACGGCGTCTCCTTCCCGTCAAGAAGCCGCTCAAACCTTTTTATACAGTGCATATCGCATGCAGGATATTCCTTGTCATAGGGGCAGCGGTAACAGTATGGAAACTCGAAATAACCGACTGCCTTGTCGGGCAATACCGGATAAAAGTACGGCTGCATGTTTCCCTTTCCTGTCAGACCCATCGTTCCGTAGGTCACTCCGTGATAATCCCCGTATGCAGTCAGTATATACGGCTGCCCGGTGTAGTATCGTGCGGCGCGCACCGCAAGCTCGATACCCTCTGAGCCCGTGACTCCGAATACAACTCTCGTTTCCCCATCTATTCTCGATTTCTTCGTAAGCTTCTCTGCGAGTTTTACACGCTCAACGTGAGGAAAGTCAAAAAAGTGTGTGAGCTTTCCCGCCTGTTCCTGAATGATTTTCGTAATTTCCCTGTTACACTCTCCCAGTGCGGAAACGGCGAATCCTGCAAGCAGATCGAGATACTGCTTTCCGTCAGCATCGTAGAGATAGGCGCCTTCTCCCCTCTCGATAATGGGCGTAATGTCGAAGACACCCCATCCCACGCCGCCGAAGGATTCGTATTGGGCCCACTTTTCCGCAAGATCCTTCGTTTTATCTCCAAACGGGGCATTTTCAATACGTTTTCTCACCTCTTCGCGTGTAAGCCTGAGCTTTTCTCTCTGCTTTGCCACGTTTTGCGAAAACCCTTTTTCCATATCCACCTCCTGGAATCCCACCTCTCTGGTACAGCACTAATTTTATCTCAATAATATATGGACATAAGGGCGATCCTGTCCATCATTAAACGCAGATTAAGCCGTGTATCTGCCCTGTTTTACGATTCCAATCTGTATCGAAGAAAAACATAGAAATGAGATCATGCCAGTGGGTCGAGAATCTTTTCGTTATTGAATTTATATCGTAATATTTCACAATGGTGTATATACTATGGTCACTTTCATATGCCGGCACAAAGGAGTCAACAGGTGATACGCAACAAAACTGTGATTACTGCATCGTCATTTCTCGCAATGTTTTTCATCGGGGTTGGGACCGCAATCATCGGAGCGGCTTCGAGAAACATCGGGCTTTCACCTTACCATATCGGCCTGCTTATCGCAATGCAGAACATCGGTTTCGTGTTTTCAGTGGTGACATTTGGAACTCTTGCGGACAGGTACGAAAAAACACGACTCATGCTCGTGGCAAGCCTCGTGCTCACCGGCTCTTTTTTCTTTTTCTACCGCAAAGACGTCTTTGCCGTTAACCTCCTCATCATGCTTGTAATCGGTATCGGAATCGGCGGATACGAAGGTGTTGCGGATGCACTGCTTCTTCAGGTGCAGGATAGAAAACAGGGCCTTTACATCACAGTGAACCATTTTTTCGTCACCTTCGGCGAGCTTATGATCACCGCGTACCTGATTTTTCTCCAGATGAACTGGCGAAGGGGAATGGTTCAATCCGCGGTCGCAGTGCTTGCGCTTTCAGTTGTCTTTGCGCTTTCAAGGGCCGGAATAAAAAAAGGCGCTGAGAAACACACGCTTTCCACTCTTCCCGCCTTTTTCAGCCGGAAGCCCGTGTTCGTGCTCTTCGTTCTCACACTCTGCGCAGTTGGAACCGAGCTTTCCATCGTGGGAGTGCTCACAACCTTTCTCATGGAACTCAGGGGGTTCACGCAGGTCACCTCGAAACTGGGTCTCGTCGTATTTCTCGCGGGTGTGGGGTTCGGCCGTCTCATACTCGGGTTCATCACAAAAAAGCAGCACCTCTCCGTTCTCATCGCATTCTTTTTCGGTTCCGTGACACTGCTCAGCAGCCTGCTGTTCTTTGTTGTTTCAGGAAACCTCACCATCTACGCATTCATCTTTTTCACCGGTACGGTGATCTCCGTCATTTTTCCCTTCATTCTCACGATCGCGGGGCTCAAATATCCTCAGGCTTCCGGAACTGTTCTGGGAATCGTGAAACTGGGAATTCCTGCAGGCGGCATTCTCGTGCCTCTTCTCATTTCACTCCTCTCGCGGTACAGCTCCTTCGAGGCTTCCCTCGCAGTGCTCCCACTTACTGGAGCATGCGGGCTTTTTCTTATCCTCGCGAACAGAAAGGAGCTCCAGTTGCACTGAGACTCAAGGGAAAAAACAGCTCAAACCGAAAAAAACGTTTTTCCTCGATGCTGCCCTCTTTTTTCTTGCAACCGTGTTTCAGCTCGACGAGAGGCCAGAATTCCGTTCTCTGTACACGGAGTGACAAAAAGAAATACTCCGTATCTCTCACGATCCATGCTCTGAAAAACAAGGGCCTGCTGGAATTCTGACGATCGATTACTCACGCTTCTTTTTTTTCATCGACCGAACGAGTCCTGTACTCGAATCAATGGTAAACACCTTTACCTCCCGCATGTACTCGTCCTTTGTTCCGACGAGCGATGCCATCGGTCCCTCGGCAGTCGATACCTGCCGCCGGGTGAAACAGATCGTGATATGCCAGTATTTGTCTTCATCCGAGAGCTCGACCTCCTCAAGCAGCATGTCCGTGAAATCAACTTCCTCATACATGTCCCTGAGGTATTCCGTTGCGATTTTCACAGCTTGCTTTGCATCGATCATCACTCACCCTCCCCCCTGTATATTATGCGTTCGCGTCCGAGCCTTTGGTCATCTTTCCGACCGCATATGAGCCGAAGTGATAGATTCCGTTTGCTTCAAGAAACACGCCGACAACGAGGATGACAAGCTTCGACCAGTCAAAGGGCTGCACAGCAAGAACTCTCCACAGAGACATTAGGATCGTTATCACAGCCGAAATGATAAGCGCCGTGTTCCCCTCTACCTTGAGCCACTTTTTGATTGCCTGTGTGATTGGCACCACGATTGATGCAAGGGCAAGAATTTCAGTAATCAGCTGCGGGGTAATCATGTTCGCAGTCTCCTTTCCTTTCTGCGGATTTCTCCGCTTGTATATACCCCAATTATGAAAGAAAATCGAAAAATTACAACTGTTCTGCTCCTCGCGTGCTGCGGCGTGTTTTTTATACCAGTCAACGCCTTTTTTTACGGTCTGTTCAAATCCATACTCAGGAAAAAAACCGAGCCGCTCATCTATCTTCGATGTATAGAGATGAGAATTGCTCGCAAGAAATACAACAGGAAAACGTGAGAACGGCAGGTCGACTTTCACTGTGCGGAGCATGTCACCGAGTGCTCCCACAAAATAAGCGACGAAATAGGGGACACGGTTTTCAACAGGAGGCACACCCGCCACTTTTGATGCGCCCGATCATGCTCGGGATGACGAATAAGTTTGATAAAAATACACCTTTGAAGACACTTTTCTTTTAAATATAATTCGTGGCAACAGTGCGGATAAGACAAACCCGATTCTTCATTTGCAAAGAATGGCACATTTAGGCAGGTTGAGATAAATATTCGGCACTGTAAAAGGCTTGGACGGCACAGCGCATATTCCGTATGACTTTACCGAATCACAATTTATCTGAAATGACGATTTGCTTGATCTACTCAAACTTAGGAAGCCATTTTCTTTCGGCTTCGAACATTTCATCAAACATCTTTTTCACTTCATCAAGGGTACACACAGCAGAAGTGAGAGGATCAAGGGCGACGGCCTGGCGCGCAGCTTCCTTATCGCCGTATAAAGCAGCCTCTACAATCAAGCTCTGTACATTTATATTTGTTCTATTTAATGCGGCGCACTGTGGAGGTAATTTTCCCACACAGGCCGGATGCAACCCGCTTTTATCAGCATACACCGGAACTTCAACAACACAATCTTCGGGAAGGTTTTGTATCAGACCGTTGTTCTTCACGTTCCCGTTAATCATCTCAATCTGTCCTGATACCTTTGCATGGATAATTTTTGGTGCATTGAACATATTTTTTTTAATATCGATTTTTTCCTTCCCTTCGATCTGATTCTGTATGGATATGCTGTCGAGCTCTTTCTTCCTTCTTTCTCCCTCGATTAAATTCCATCTCCTGGGAATGAAATGATTTATCATATCCTCGTTTTTTCGAAAGTACGGTACATAATCTGAAAAGTGCCAATGGTTTTCGGTCGACCAGTACCCAAAATGTTTCAATATCTCGCACCGAACTCCATCGGCTTCATATACTTTTGGGTCTTTGTAGATTTCGCGTATTCTCGGATACAGGTCCTCCCCGTTGATTTCGTATTTGAGTATCCACGTCATATGGTTTATACCACCAAAAAAATAGTTTACATTCTTTGGCAGCGCATAATTAATTCCGCAATCCCACAGCTCTGCTTTCCACGGATGCTCGAGCCAGGGCCCCACATTCAAATACCCGGCCAGCTGGGTAATCGTAAACGGCACACCGTAACATAATCCGATCGTGTGTATGCTTGACGCATCATTCGCAGCCCATGTTACGGCTGCCATCGGATTCGCGTAATTGATAAAAAGCGCATCAGGACACTCCTTCTCCATGTCGCGCAAAATATTTACCGTTGCAGGAATATGCCGCAACCCCCGGAACACCCCGCCCGGGCCCAGTGTGTCACCGGCTTCCTGATCGATTCCGTACTTTTTCGGGATCTCTCGATCAAGCATCCACGGCTCATCCCCTCCCACCTGGATTGTGCTGATTACAAAATCAGCACCTCTGACCGCCTCTTTCTGGTCTGTTGTTTTTTCGATAACCGCAGAAATGCCTTCCTGCTCCACCATCTTTTTGGCCAATGTAGCTGTTCTGTTCACTTCCTTTTCATTGAGATCCTCAAGCATAATCGTCGCATCTCTCAATTCCGGATAAGAAAAAATCGCCGACAGCAACTGCCGAGCAAACATCGTGCTTCCAGCACCGATAATCGTAATTTTTAACATTTTTGCCACCTCACCTGTAATATTCAAATCAATACGCTCGCTTTTTCGTCATCACGGCATAGACCGACACCGAAGCAACGACAATAATTCCGTAAATCAATCTCGTCCAAAAACCTGAGAATCCCGAACTTATAATTCCTGCTTCAATTATCCCGATAATGATTGAGCCGATTGAAGTACCGATGATTGTACCCTGGCCGCCGAATACGGAAGTACCTCCTATGAACACAGATGCGAAAACGAGCAACATATACCCTTCACCCTGTGTTGGCCACCAATTTGCCATTTCAAAACACACAAGGATTCCGGAAAATGAAGTAAGAAGGCCCATTTGCATGAAAATAAGTATACGAATAAGATCAACATTGATACCCATTATCCGTGCGGTTTTGATGTTATCGCCGATGAACCGGATACTGTCCCCGAACTTATGCCTGTTCAAAAGAGACCAGAGATACACTGCAATAATAACAAACCAAATTGACTGGGCAGGAATCATTCCTCCTGCTCTTCCAACAAATATTTTGTGCACAAGGGTATTCCGTATCGGCACGATGTTTTTCGACATCCCTTCGCATAAAAGAGTTGTCAGGCCTCTCCAGAAAAACTGCATTCCTATTGTTGCGATTATGGATGGAACCCCAACCTTGACGACGATCAGCCCGTTTACAATTCCCGCAATCATACCGACAAAAAGCGCCAGAACAAGCGCAATCAACCCATTCCCAGTGGAAAGAAACAGAGAAGAAAAAGTAAATCCGGAAATTGCCATAACCGATGGAAATGACAGATCCATGTCTCCTGAAATAATCACGAGAGTAAGTCCAAGCGCCATGATTGCTGCAAAAGGGATTGTTGACATGAAAGATATGTATATTCTCTTCGAAAGAAATGTTGAAGGGCTCAAAATCATGAAAATTATAAGCAATGCGATAAGAACAAAAAAAATACCAAACTGTAATACGTATCGTTGAAAAAAGGTTTTTACCATTATTCGTTCCCTCTCATTCTCTTCGGGCGTGCACCATCAGCTTCTCGGACAACTCTTCCAGCGTGAGCTCCTCCCGCCTGTAGTTTCCTACCATTTTCCCTCGATCCAAAATGACGAATCTGTCAGACACGGAATATATGTGAAAAATATTATGTGTTATGTATATACATGATTTCCCGTTCTTTTTGATCATATTGATAAACGCGAGTACTTTTTCCACTTCTTTCAGAGAAAGAGCTGTTGTGGGCTCGTCGAGTATTATTATCTCTGATTGAAAATACATCGCTCTGCCGATTGCAATTCCCTGCCTTTCACCGCCTGACAGAGTCCCCACAAATGAATCAGGAGATATTCCAGCACCTTTCAGGCCTATCAGGCGTCTCAGTATATCAATAGTTTCATCTTTTTCCTGTTTCACCTTGATGTAGCCAAACCAGTTTGTCACATGCCTCCCGATGAAGATATTTCTCCACAACGGCTGTTTTTCACCCAATGAGCTTTCCTGATACACGGTTTCGATTCCAAATTCACGAGCCATACGCACAGAATATGTGTGCGGGTCGATCCTGTTCCCTTTGATGAGCAGCTCACCTTTATCGAAGGGATATACACCGGTCAAGATCTTTATGAGCGTTGATTTTCCTGCACCGTTGTCGCCTAATAGACCAACAACTTCATTGGCATTAAGATCGAAATCCACATTTTCGAGAGCAACGATTTCCCCAAAATTCTTACACACCGCTTTCATCTTGATCAACTCGTCCATATACATTTCTCCGCACAGGCATATAAGATTATCCTGACCGATAAATACCGGTCAGGATAATCAATTTAACGAAAAAAATATGGGTAACTTTACCGTATTCCTTTTTCGGCGAGAGGACCAACAACATCAATATTTCCCTTGTGAACGAACCCGCCGCCTGTATCGATGTAGAAACCTGTGAACCCATATTTTTTCGCCATCACAAGCTGAACGACAGCAAAATATCCCTGCATGAACGGCTGTCCTTCCGAGACGAGATCCACATATCCGTTGCGTATCCCGCTTGCTGTGGCAGGAGAAAGGCTGAATCCGGCACCGTATATCTCATCAGGGCCGACACCTGCTGCCGTAAAATAATTTTCCAGCTGTGCTGTGAGCCCGCCATGATCTGTGACGACCAGATCACAATCCGGATTGCTCGCAAGATACCCTGTGAGAATCGGGGTTCCGAGCGCTGTATCTTTATCAACTTCCGAAGAAATATCAAGATAATCAACCTTTACGCCTGCATCTTCCAAACCTTCAATGATGCCTACAGTGCGCATTCCACGAACCGCTTTCCCCTTCAGCCCCCAGACCAATGCCTTGTCTCCCCGGCCAAGGCCGAACCTTCTCACTGCCTCCTCGCCAAGCATTCTGCCTTGTGCATAATTCTCGGTACCCGCATACCCGAAGCCGTATGACTGGTACTTCTTCATCATTTCCGGAAGCTCAGTGTCCATACAGGTGACAATGATGCCTTTCTCAACCGCTTCATCGACGAACGGCTCATATGTACCGTCTCCTGGATGTCCCATGATTGCGATCCCATCAGGATTTACTGCGAGTGCCTTCTTGAAATTTTCCACCATCTTTTCGGCACTCCAATCCGAATACACGAACTCGACCTTGCAGCCCAGGTCATTCGCGGCGGCTTTCGCCCCATTGTAGATCACTGTTCCGTATGAACAACCGATCGGCCCCCCGGTGTCGACCCATATCCTCAACCCGGTTCCACTTCTGCCATCTCCTGGGAGACCCGAGACCGCCGTTTTTTCCGCTCCCTCTTGCGCCTTTTCACCTTCCGCAAAACACATTACAGAAAGTGAAAAACAGAGCACGAAAACCAAAATGAAATACAACACAGACGCGTTTTTTTCCCTCATTTTTTTCCTCCTAAAATGATTGTTTTTTATGATAATACCAAAGAGTGATAAAATCTTGACATTATAGTTAATTAAGTTAACTTACTATATATCACTGTATGGACTTTTTGTCAACCCGGGAATATAATTTTTCCTGTAATCTTTAAAAATATTTGTTTCGGAAACACGCTATGAAACAATTACTAAAACAATCACAGATAAATGTGAAAGAAAATAACTTACGGCTTCTATTGAATACGATCATTAAAAGAGAGCCGATCTCCCGCGCGGACCTTATGCGCAGCACAAAAATTTCCAAACCCACGGTATCTCACCTTATCACGGAACTCCTGCAGAGAAATATTATCTATGAAATCGGAATTGGAGAATCCAAAGGAGGCAGGAGGCCAATTCTGCTCACGTTTAACAGCACAAAAAAATATTTTCTCACTATTGACATCGGGAGAGAGGATTATCGAATCGCCGTTTCCGACCTCAAAGGAGTAATAAAAAAAAGTATTAACGGTGTTTTTAAAAAATCGCAGAAAGTGCACACCCGCCTGAATATGATTAAATCGAAAGTTTTTTCTCTCTTTGAAGATCTTACCATAGACGCAGAGGACATATTAAAAGCAATATGTTCCTGCCCCGGAACGTATGTAGGGAACGGAAAGGAATTTCAATGGTTTCCTCGGACCGATGAAATCGGGTATTATGACATACACGACTTTTTCTTGAAGGAGCTCTCAATCGAAACCGAAATAAAGCATGCGACAAAACTCGCTCTTTTCGGCGAGAAAGTCGCCGGTATCGCAAAAAACTGCAACAATGTTATCTATATTGATTTCGGATACGGCCTGGGATGTTCCCTGCTCATAAACGGGGAAATATACTTTGGCCCTTACAATTCTTCCGGTGAAATCGGTTATTTTTATACGAATATCGATGAGTTCAAACAGTACAAGATCAAACGCTATGAACACGGTCCTCTGTGTAACAAAATCTCCGGAAGGGCAATTCAGGGAAAAGGGGTTACGGCTGTACAAAAAGAAAAAAAAGGGATATTACCAGAGCTCGTTGACGGAGACACAAACCAGATCACAGGGGAAACGATTTTCCGGGCTGCGAAACTGAACGATCGAATCTCAAAGGATATCCTGAAAGTCGCTTTCGAACACTTCAATATGGCGTTGTGCAACATGATTAACATTATTACCCCGGAGCTTGTCATACTGGGAGGCGGGTTTTCACACTCCGGTGAGCTTTTGCTGAGTTACATTTTTGATGAAATCAAGGACAAAGTGCTATTCATGCCGAAAATCGAGCTCTCATCATTAAAAGACGAAGCCAGTATAATCGGGGGGATCCATTATTTAATTCAAAATACGGATTATTTAAAGGTTCTCTAACATATTCCATTTCAGGTAACGGTGAAGTGCATCGTAAAAGAACCCGTCCTGTTCGTCCCAGAGGTTGTGACCCCTTCCCCCGCAGTTCTTCATGGCGTATGCGATTCTCATGAAGTGCTCAAAAAACTTAGTTGCGAGGTTCTGGTACACCGCAGTTTTTTTTGCCAGCGCGAGAGCGATTTTCATCATTCTGAGGCTGTAAAACCCCATCCCCGCTCATTAGCTCCATATACTCAAAGGCATGGGTGTCCGCATCAGTCAGGGGTCAGAAATACGATGACAGGGGAACTGTACCTTGCAGACATCATCGTCACGCCGGAGCTCTACACCGGACTCGTGTTCATGCATTCGATCGGCTACATCTTCTGGCAAAACGACATCGTCCGAATTTGGTAATCGATAAATGTAAATTTGCTATGATTTCGATTCTTCCTGACATAGTTTTAGAGCGATGGCCTAATAATACCTTAACCGATAAAAATGCACGAACATATCAACTCAGACTGGCAATTCCGCTGCGCTCCATTGCTGCAAATCGGCTTGGGCTTTGGACAGAACAGAAGCGGGTTGTTGAATTTGGTTCTTGACATATAAATCATTGTAATTACATTGCGTACACACTTCGAACAAACCGGGATTATGGATTTTGGCGTAATAGAGATGGGAAAAAACCAGACCATGTTTGATTATACTACCTGACGAAATGAACGGTAATTATTGCCTCAATGAACTCGGCCTGCAGGGATTATCACACGCGCGTTAGCAGCCGCTCGGAAAGTCCAGGCGCCGTGAATCATTGGCAATAATCGTCGGCCAAAAATTCCTGTGAAGCTTTTTTTGTGGACAGCAGCGATTTCTCTTGATAAAAAATCTTTCTCAAGTATTATCAGGGAGAACAGGTGAGATGGTAATGAGGGAAAGGGTATTTATCCTCATCGAGGGTGAATACGTATGCGTGTTGTATGGACAGTTCTCTAAACCGTGAACTCTACCTTCTTCTAATGTTTAAAAAACTCATCAGGGAACAGCATGGCAAAACGAGAAGACATCCACAAAGTCCTTATCATCGGCTCAGGCCCTATTGTTATCGGACAAGCCTGTGAGTTTGATTATTCCGGAACACAGGCGTGTAAAGCGCTCAGGTCGATGGGATATGAAATCGTCCTGGTCAATTCCAATCCGGCTACCATCATGACCGATCCCGGGATGGCTGATTATACCTATATTGAACCACTGAATGCACCCGTATTAACCGAGATCATCGCAAAAGAAAGGCCCGACGCCCTGCTTCCCAACCTTGGGGGACAAACCGGGCTTAACCTGTCTTCAGAATTGCACCGGTCCGGCGTGCTTGATCGCTATGGCGTACAGGTGATCGGGGTGAATGTTGATGCCATTGAACGCGGCGAGGACCGCACGGCCTTTAAATCCACGATGACCCGGCTGGGTATTGCCATCCCCCGCAGTGAAGCCGTCAACAACCTGGAGGATGCAGAAAAGATCGCCACTGAACTGGGATACCCGGTTGTCATTCGTCCCGCCTATACAATGGGAGGTACGGGGGGCGGATTGGTTTATAATGTGGAAGAACTCCGTACCATTGCCGCACGCGGACTGTCGGCAAGCATGGTGCATCAGGTCCTGATTGAAGAATCGGTGCTGGGCTGGGAAGAGCTGGAGCTCGAAGTCGTTCGTGATTCCAAAAACCAGAAAATAACGGTCTGTTTTATTGAAAATGTCGATGCAATGGGAGTGCATACGGGCGATTCCTTTTGTACCGCCCCTATGCTGACGATTTCTTCTCAATTGCAGGGCACGCTTCAGCGGTATTCCTATGCCATTGTTGACGCTATCGAAGTGATCGGAGGTACCAATATTCAGTTCGCCCATGATCCAAAAACAGGGCGGGTTGTGGTGATCGAGATCAACCCTCGCACATCACGCTCATCAGCGCTTGCCTCGAAAGCCACCGGTTTTCCCATTGCTTTTGTTTCAGCCCTCCTTGCCGGCGGGCTGACCCTTGACGAAATCCCCTACTGGCGGGATGGCAGCCTGGAGAAATACACTCCTTCGGGCGATTACATTGTCGTGAAATTTGCCAGGTGGGCATTTGAAAAATTCCGTGGGATTGAGGATAGGCTGGGAACCCAGATGCGGGCCGTAGGGGAAGTGATGAGCATCGGCAAAAATTACAAGGAAGCCTTTCAAAAAGCCATCCGCTCACTGGAGATCAATCGCTACGGCCTGGGATTTGCCAAGGACTTCAATGCCCGGTCTAAAAAAGAATTGCTCGCCATGCTGAGCGTTCCCACCAGTGAACGCCAGTTCATCATGTATGAGGCGCTTCGCAAGGGGGCACCAATTGAGGAATTGCATGAAAAAACGCATATCAAGCCGTGGTTTATCAACCAGATGAAAGAGCTTGTCGGCCTGGAAGAGGATCTTCTTAAACACAAGGGAAAAATGCTGCCCAATGAGCTGATAATCAAAGCCAAGAAAGACGGCTTTGCAGACAAATATCTTGCCGGGCTTCTGCACATGCCCGAGGAACACATCCGCACCCAACGCCTGTCACTGGGCCTTTCCGAAGCATGGGAACCGGTCCCGGTGAGCGGCGTGGAAAACGCCGCCTATTATTTTTCAACCTATAATGCACCGGATAAGGTGACCGTAAGCATGCGAAAAAAAATCATGGTGCTGGGCGGCGGCCCCAACCGGATCGGCCAGGGAATTGAGTTTGATTACTGCTGCGTGCATGCCGCGTTCAGCCTCCGTGAAGCCGGATACGAGTCTATAATGGTGAATTGCAACCCCGAAACAGTTTCCACGGATTATGATACATCTGACAAACTCTACTTCGAGCCTCTTACGGTGGAGGATGTGCTGAGCATTTATAAAAAAGAGCATCCCGAAGGGGTGATCGTTCAGTTTGGCGGCCAAACACCCCTGAATATAGCCGCCGAGCTGGAAAGGGCCGGCGTTACCATTCTCGGTACGTCGCCTGAAACAATCGACCTGGCGGAAGACCGGGACCGCTTTAGAAAAGTAATGCAAACGCTGGGCATCCCCCAACCGGAATCGGGTATGGCCAGCACCCTAGAGGAAGCCCTCGAGATTGCCGATCGGATAGAGTATCCTTTAATGGTTCGCCCCTCCTATGTGCTCGGCGGGAGGGCCATGGAAATCGTTCTCGACCGGGGCATGCTGGAACACTATATTGCCGTTGCTGTTGATGTTTCACCCGAAAGGCCCATTCTCATCGATAAATTCCTGGAAAATGCCCTTGAATGTGAGGCGGACGCAATTTCCGACGGTACAACCGCCTTTGTCCCTGCCATTATGGAGCACATTGAATATGCCGGCGTTCATTCGGGTGACTCGGCCTGCGTGATACCCCCTGTGGACATCCCGGAAAAGCACAGGGAGACCATTTATGACTATACAAAGAAGATCGCCCGTGAACTGAAAGTTGTCGGACTGATGAATATTCAGTATGCCATTCATGAGGATACCGTGTATATCCTCGAAGCTAATCCCCGTGCTTCACGTACCGTACCCCTGGTTTCAAAAGTATGCAACATTCCTATGGCAAAGATCGCTACTCAGATCATGCTCGGTAAAGGTCTTTCTGATTTTCGCCTGCATAATAAAACATTCAAACATTTTGGTGTAAAAGAAGCCGTACTTCCTTTTAACATGTTCCCTGAAGTGGACCCTGTGCTGGGCCCTGAAATGCGGTCCACAGGCGAGGTCCTGGGGCTGGCGGAATCGTACGGCCTTGCTTTCTTTAAATCGCAGGAAGCGACAAAAACGCCCCTGCCGCTGGAAGGCACCGTGCTGATCACCATCGCCGACAGGGATAAACCGCGCATTGTGGAAGCCGCCAGAAGGCTGGAAGAGCTAGGTTTTCAAATTCGTGCTACAAAAGGAACGCATCGGTTTCTGGCAGGTAACGGCATCCAATCTTCACAAATCAAAAAAATAAACGAGGGGCGCCCCAACATCATTGACGCCGTTAAAAACGGTGAAATACAGCTTGTGATCAATACACCAAAAGGAAAATTCAGTGAGGTGGACGATTCCTATATCAGGAAAGAATCCATTAAACACGGCATTCCGTATATCACCACTACTTCGGCCGCAAGAGCAGCTGCACGTGGTATCGAAGCCAGAAGAAACGGGAAAGCACCCATCATGTCGCTTCAGGATTATCATAAGGGTATTGTTTGAAAAGTGGATTTGCCTTGTTACTGTGAATGGTAAACGAAATAAGGGGCGATGGCCGATCAGTTAACAACCGTAGGCACGCACCGCACCTTCAATAACGCCGCCCCCGCATCTCCTGAATGGGGACGATTCATGGCAACCCAGGCGCAAATCATCTTCTCTTATTCATTTGCTGCAGGCGGGCTCTGGATCGGAGAGACCGGCTATAAGCCCGGTGAGTATACCAAATTCGAATGGAAACCGAAGGACGATGAGCCAGTGATCATGGAAAAGGCATACCTCGCGCACACGAAGGAAGAAGGAGTCGTATGGAGGAGCACTCTTGTGGAAAAAGGAACGGGCGCAAATACAATACTCGGGTCTTACTGAAAGAAAGGATAATACCGAAAATATTGTTTAAGACTCCCCCAGGATTTTTCCCCCAGGGCCGCCCGCTCGTCGTTCATGGGCAGTTTAATAAACCCAAAAATGAAAAAGCCTTCATAGATTTCTTTCATTCCCTTCCCACTGCTTTCTGAGCACCAGAATCAACACGAATGCCGCAATCAGATAAAAGAATCCGGTAAACAAAAATGTGTGCCGGAGGCCTATGGCATCCGCAACGATTCCGCTCACCCAGGGACCGGTGAACATTCCAACTGCATACACCGACTGATGAATCCCCATTGCAGTGGTTCTGAGGCTTCGGTCGACCTTCTGAATGCTCATTCCGGCAAGTATTGGATACATTATTCCGAAGGCAAACCCCATGCACACCGTTCCGGCGAAGAGAAAGGAAAGGCTCGGGGCCCGGGAGATGCACAGAATTCCAAAAAAGAAAATAAACACACCGCTGAAAAGAAAGGAGAAAGGTTTGGCTCTTTTAAGAAAAAACGTGTTCAGCAAGTTCCCTGAAGTGATTGCCGCGATGTTGAGGCTTATGAGCATACTCTTCACAACGTCGGACGCCCCCAGCTCCTGTGCGAGAATCGGTAAAAACCCGAAGGTCACGGCCCAGTCTCCATAGTGCACAACAAAGCTGAGCATGGAAGGCAAAACCACGTCTTTTCTGAGGAAAAGCCCTGCAATCGACCGAATTGAGAGTCCGGCTCCGGGCTGTCTTTTTTCGCTCACAAGGCTCATCAGTATGATCGCAACAGCCCCTGTTACACCTGCGCAGTAATACGCAAGTGAGTTGCCTCCAATTCTGTTGAGAAAACCGTTCAGGCTCGTTGCAACCATCCTCCCGACGGATGATGAGAATGTGAGTAGCGAGCTTGCCAGTATCGCCTGATCCGGCTCGAAAAAAGTACTGAAAACAACGAGAAGAGGAACCCATGTTGCCGCTGCAATACCGGTGAATGCTCTTCCCGCGGTAAGCATTCCCAAAGAGTTTCCCGCCCCCATCATGACGGCACCGAATGCGGCCATAAAAAGCCCGGCCATGATAAGCGGTTTTCCCCTCCCTGTGCAGTCTACTGCAATTCCCATGGGAAGCCTGCTACATGCCATCCAGAGGCCGTACATCGACAGGACGAACCCAACCTTTGAGAGTAAAACTGTTTTTGTTCTGATGTAGGTGGGAAGCGTGGGCACATACAGATAAAGGGCCACCCAGAAAAGAAAAGTAACCACAATAAAGACAGTTTTTGATTTCATACGCTCGTCAAAAAACATCAAAGCCGGTTTTTCCACCTTTTCTTAAGCCGGTCGTAGGATTTCATGAGCTTTTCAATGGTGAATGGCCTCCCGTGACCCGGGTAAAAAATGCCTACAACCGGTTTCGATAAGTCTCTGCCAGCTTTCCAGCAGTGTGTGCACATCGTTGGCAAAGGGTGGAAAAACGGTGTGTACCCGTTTCTGAGAAAATCAGCTTCCTCTTTGTGCGCCATGATCTTCGCAGCACTCTTTTGTTTGAACTCGGAAAGGCCTCCCACGTGGTCGTAGTGCGTGTGGGTCAGCACGATGTGGGTGAGTTCGCGGTATAAAAGGTCTTTCTGTTCCAGTACGGCCGCAAGGCTTTTCGGATTTTTTTTATTCCCCGCATCAACGAGAACAGCTCCTTTCCCCCATATGATGAGATAGGCATGAGAAGATCCAAGAGGAAGAGAAACGATCGAATACAGACGTTTTTTCTCCATTTCCAGTCCTCGCGTTTTTATTCCCGCTCAGCTCCGGCACCGTGCGCGTGCACATCCCGCGCATTGAGGCTATACCCGGCTGAGGAGTTTACGGGACCACTCCACAACAGGCACAAGCCGTTTTGGACACAGTTTTTGCAGCTCGCCATCCGAAACCCAGCGGTACTCGTGGTGCTCCGGTGCACCGATCTCCGGATTGACGGAAAAAGAAACCTCTTTAGTGTTCGTTTCCGCAATGTAGTAGCGGGCGATCTTTTTCCCCCCGCTGTAGGGCTGTGTCTCTCTATATCTGTGTCCCCACGGGAAACGTAAATCAGTGATTCCGGTTTCCTCCGCGGTCTCACGTATTGCGGCCTCGAGCGGCTCTTCTCCCTCTTCAACGACCCCTTTGGGAAAATCCCAGTTTCTGTATGCCCGAAGAAAGAGGTACCGCCATTCATCACCCTGTTTTCTCACTACAACGATACCTGCTGAAAGCACCATCTGTCAGCTCCGGATTTCACCACTATAGCACGGCGGTCGAATCAGGTAAAGCATCCATGTGCCCGACAGCCGCTGCTCAAGATCATTTTTCTTGACCGCCTCACACCTTTCTGTATACCGTAAGATGAACCGGAGGAGAGGACGATGAGAAAAAAATCCTTGACGATTGAAGAGGTAATCGGGCGTATCGACGAGTGGAAAAACACCCCGGTCAGGTGCGAGAGGATTGATGAGCGAATAGTCAAAATCATCACCCAGTGCCTGTTCTTCGTCCGTGATTGGATGGCTGAAACAGTCTTCCGTGTGAAAGAGGACGGCCGCTCCTGGATCCACTTCCATCGCAGGTACGTTTCTCTTATCCATGGCAAAAACCACGTGCTCGCGTGTCAGTTTTCTCATCGTGCCGGCTTTCTCTCAATTTTTCCCCCTACCATACATACATTTACGAATTGTCGTCAAGAAAAATGAGGAATTGAGATACGGGAAAATATTGTTTTGAGTACTGTTTACTCCTTTACCGCACCCATTGCGAGGCCCCGGACGAGATATTTCTGAACGGAAAGTGCGAGAAAGAAGACAGGAATGATCGCCAGAACAACAAGTGCGGATATTTCTCCCCACATGATTTTCGTCGGCGACTGAAATGCGGCGAGCTGTGCGGTTACCGTCTTTGCCGATTCTCTGGTGAGAATAAGCGCAAACATGAACTCGTTCCAGCAGAATATGAAACAGAATATTGCGCACACTGCGACTCCCGGAGCGATAACCGGTAAAACCACCCTGATGAGCGACATAAGCCTCGAACACCCATCCACGAGCGCCGCATCCTCGATATCCTGGGGAAAATCCTGTATGAACCCTATCATAAGCCACACCGCGAACCCGACATTGAACGGCAGATACACGATGACGAGCCCCCAGTAAGTGTCTATCAAATGAAGCTTCCGCAAGAGAAGAAAATACGGGATGACAACCGCAATGGGAGGCAGCATTCGTTGTGAGAGGATCCAGAAGGAGAGGTTTTTCTGACCGATCTTGAACCGTGCGATTGCATATGCCGCGGGAATGCTGATCAGGAGAATGAGAATGGTATTGAGCGACGAAACGATCGTGCTGTTTATCAGATATTTCAAACCCGACGTCCATGTAAAGAGCATGTATCTGTAGTTGGCGAGCGTCGGCTCCCTGGGGATCCACACAGGCGGAAACGAGTAATACTCCCCCACTGTTTTGAATGACATGGAGAAGGTCCACACGATGGGAAAGAGCGCAAAAAACATCGCCATACCGAGCGCCAGATAGGTCAGCGCGTCTTTTACCGCAGCATTTTTTCTCATCTTCAACTCTTCCCCTTTATCAGCCTTATAAAATACGTGCAGAGAATCACGGTGATGATCAACACGAGATAGGAGAGCGCAGAACCGAATCCCATCCTGAACGCCCGGAAGCTCACGAGATAGGTGTACATGCTGATCGTTTCGGTTGTCCCGCCCGGTCCGCCCATGGTGAGAACGAACACCACATCAAAGAGCTTTATGAGATCCATGATTCTCAAAAGAGCTGCGACCATGAGAGTGTACTTCAGCATTGGAAGTGTGATATAAAAAAATCGCTGTACCGGGCTAGCCCCGTCAACCTCCGCTGCCTCCATACATTCCACCGGAACAGCTTGAAGCCCTGCGAGGATCATCATCATCATAAACGGTGTCCACTGCCATACATCGGTGAGGATAACTGCGAATTTTGTCAAGCCCGGGGTGCTCAACCATGTTATCTGTCGAGTGATCCCGAAATAGGAAAGCAATCCATTAATTGGTCCGTACTTCTCATGATAGAGCATCCTCCATATGAGGCCCGAAGTAAGCGGAGGGATTACAACAGGCAGGATCAGCAAAACGGTTATGAGCCTCTTCCCGCGAATCTCTCTGTTCAGAAGCAGTGCTACGGCGAGACCGAGGATCGTCTCGAGGGCGAGTGCAGGAATCGCAATGGTAAAGGTATTGTACAGAGAACGCCAGAAACGCTTGTCATGAACAAGAATCTCATAATAATTTTTCAGGCCGATAAACTCCGGTTTCTCGAGCGCCGTGAGCCGCATATTTGTGAGGCTCACGTACAGAGAGTAGAGCAGAGGGAAAATCGTTATTATCACGAGAAGCATGATAACCGGGAGAAGATAATTGTACTTTCTCAGCGTGTTCCGTGAAACCATACAGTGATCCTCTACGTGAAAAGAGCCGCCCCCGGTACTGTGCCGGGGGCAGTGTATCGAACCTGTGCAAAAAAAGGCCTTTGGAAGGGAATCACAGCTTCTGCATCGCTTCCAGTTGTGCCTGCCAGTACTTCTTTTGGCTCTCTCTTCCCAGCCTGTCGGTGATCTCCTCCCACGCCGCTGCAGCGTCATCGAGCGCCTGTTTTGAGGATTTCTGACCGGCAAGCGCCTTTGTCAGCTCGTAATCGAGCACGTCATAGTACTCCGCGGAACCTGGAATGATGATATCAGGGAATCCTTGTTCGATTGCCTCAACAATGGCGTTGAGATATTTGTCCACACGCTTCCAGTTTGGATATTCTTTTCTAAACTCCTCCACAGCTTCAAACTGGGAATAGCGGTAGGGATCGATCGTCGTATCTTTGACCACGAGCGGGAGCCCTGTCTCAATATCAGAGAAGTAGTGGAGAAAGTGAACCGCCGCATCCTTGTGCTTCGAGTATTTCGGAATCCCCATGGACCATCCTCCTGCGAGCAGGCACACGTCGCCCGGGCAGGTCGTATAATCCAGTTTGTTCAGGATCTCGGATTCATCAGGATTTTCAGCAGCCCTTCCGTTGCATGTCCACTGCTTGCACATCGCTATGTCCCCCTTGACGAGAGCGGTCCTCACCTCCATGTAGGAGTAATTGAGAGCGCCCGGCGGCTGAAACTGGAGCGCATCGATCATGTTCTCGACAGCTTTGACTCCTGCCCGCGAATTGATGAGCGGTGTCATGTTTTCGTCAAAATAATTCTTGCCGCCCATCACAATAAACCTGTCGACAAACCACCAGTACATCCGCCCGCGCTTGAGGTACTCCGCGGTCCCATACTCGACTTCGCCGTCATTGTCCCAGTCCCATCCTGTGAAAAACTCCGCAACATCAAGGTACTGCTCGTAGTCCTTCGGAGGTAAAAGCTCATACCCGTACTGTGCTTTGAACTTACGCTTGTACTCGGGATTGTTGAACGCATCCGCCCTGTAGTAGAACATGTGCACGTCACCATCGGAGCATGTCGCATACCATGTCCCCTTCCAGCTCAGGTAAATCTGCTGAAACGCAGGGAGCACGTCATCGAGGTGGAAATTCAAATTCCACTTGTCAGCGAGAGGCTCAAGAGGCGCAAGATGGGGGCTGTAATCCGCAATGTTGGAAGCGTTGAACTGTACCACATCGTACGCGTCGCCCCCTGCGGTAAGCTCGATCATTTCTTTTTCGTAAATCGCCTCCGGCGCAATCTCAACGACGTTCACCTTGATCCCATAGGTTTCGAACAGCGCGTCCTCAATCATGTAAATTGACGCTGATTTTGGCTCACCGTGGGCCGCGATGGTGATCGTTTCACCTGAGAACGGATATTTCTTCGCTTCGACTTCTTCTTTTCCACCCTCGGCGAATACACACACCGCCGTGACCAGGACGATGAGCAAAACCCCAGCAATACACACGAATCTTTTCATCGGTGTACCTCCTTTCTAAAAAAGATTGCATATTGTCAGCCTGCGGCTATTTTCACCGCCCGTTGTAATTCGATAGATACAGTGGTAAATCCCGAAAAAAACAGGTATTTTGCGTGATTGAAAAAAATGCAGGATATTCGGTTTTGCTGCGCCAATATAAATCACACCATTTTTACATCGAATGGAGCAGAATCACACGGATAAACATATTGACCTTTTTCAGAATACACCCGGCGATACACCCATGTCAAGCTGTATCTCTTTTTTCTTTTATCCGTAAAAAGCCGCAGCCATGAATGTCACGAGAGATTGATGAGCGCTGTCAACAGACTGGTCATATTTGAGAAGCCTTCCGCTTTGCGCTTCGATGAGTTTGAGAAGCGAGTAGATGGCAGGTACTCCGCACACATTGCGCCGGTCGTTCTCCTGCTTTATGAGAGAGAAAAATTTTTCTGCGTCGCGTTCGAGTATATACTGTATCATGTTCATGTCCTGTTCTTTCGTCCAGCTCAGCAGGTCCTGGCTGATGGTGAGGTCCTGTCCAAACTGCCTTCCGAGATGGCTCAGGTCAACAGATGCGATACAGAGCGCCTGCTCACCTCTCTGCTCGAGCGCTTCTCTGAGCGCGGAGATGAACTCTACGAACTCGTGATTTTTTTGCGGTATTTTTTCGTATATTTCGTCATTGAACGAACAGAGTATGGGAACGATCCTGATATCCTCGTTTTTCGGGAAGAGAAAACGAAGAAACAGGGCCTGGAACTCAACAGAGTGCTCTCTTTTGTGAACCAGCTCATCCTCAAAGAAATCGGTTTTACAGTGCTCAGATACGCTGCGGATAAAATCCCTGTCTGCGGGGACCTTCCCAAGAGGTGTCGCGAAATCCTTTTCGGTCAGTACGAAACACCGTCTTGTTTGCACGTGGGATATGCCCAAAACCACAAACGTTGTCGCAGAACTCCCTTTCAGAAGCTCTGCATAGCTCCACGCAAAGCAGGATCCTCCCCTCCGGATGTCGATGTGTGGGGCAATGACCCCGCGAATCTTTCCGCCGTGCGCCTCCGGCGTGGGAAAACCCGGGCCTTCCGGCGGCTCGAACACGCCTTCGAGCTGCTTTTGCAGGGCGTCGCGGTTTTTTTCGTAGGAGATTCCCGCGTGAGATGCCTCCCTGACCCCAGCGCTTCTGAACGCGTCTTCAATTTTTTTCTTTTCCCTGCGAAAACGCTCGTTTTCAAGAAAGAGACAGTTGTCGAGTGTTTCTATTATTTCGCGTACCTTGCTGCTGAACAAAAGCTCTCCGTACTTTCTGGTGAATGCAGTCTGTATGTCGAGAATCGAGCGATTACCGTCAAAGAGGGATACAATGAATATGAGGTCTCTGGGGAGGAGCGCAAGCTTTTCTGAAATGCCCTCAGGGTCTCTGATGCAGATGAGGTCGTTTTGCGCAGGAACCGCCTCCAGAGGGCGGAGCTTGGGGTAGTCGTTTTCGCGCGGATCAGTGCTCATTTTTTCGTGGCACTCCTGCTTCACACTGCAAAAACAATGTCACGATCCTGCTGTTTTGTCCATATTTTTCTCCGCCCGTACAGTGAGCTCAGAGAGGCCCGAGCGAAAACCCGATTCGTGCACCGAGACCGGAGAGGTCTACTTCTTCGAAGACGGGCAGGTCCTTTATCGCGTCCTTGAGGTTCCTTCTCACTTTCGCATTGTTGTAGTACCCTTCCACAAAGAACGCGGAGCTCTCCCCCAGGTCAAACGAGAGTCCTGCGCCCACGAGCCAGGTGAACCCCCCGTACCACCGCGTGTCTTTCACCTTTGTCGCAAAGTTCTGCTCCCTGTTCCATAAAACCTCGTAGCCCACCCCGCCGTGCGCGAAAACCGTACCTTTCCACAACGCGGGAAACTTCGCCTTGAGCTCGAGCATCACCGGAAAGATGACCGTGTCGTATTGCACTTCTCTCTCATACGTGGTGACGGATGTACCACTCGGGTAGTCGGCATCGGCCACCTGCGTATCTTTTCTGTAGTTCCTGTAGAAAATATCGGCTCCCACACCGATCTCCACAGCTTCGTCGATCATGGTTCCCACAGAGCCGCCGAAGGCGAACCCGGCCCTTGCATCAGAGGGGGAAAAGTAGCTCGCGCGAATCGAGTACGCCCTGCCGCTTCTTGCGTACACCGATGTCCCGCTGAAAAAAACCCCTGCAATAAAAATCAGTGCGCACCAGAGTCCGATTCGCTTCATGTTTCTCTCCTCAGTCCTTGATTACATCAAAGTATAGCACACGTTTACGACTTCTGCCAGAAAACCGGTGTTCACCTGTTCATCTTGAAAGAATCATTGCCCACACCCGGTATTATCAGTATTTTAATTGAGTTAAACCAAAAAAAGAGAGAATGGTATGAGATTATCGTGCAAAAACTGCAAAGTTTTGTTGATGACTGTTACAAGCATAGTGTTTTTCACCGCGTCCGCTGTTCACGCGCAGACAGAAGCGCGCAGTGAAAATGTTGGTTCCGGCAAAGAAGTTGCCAGTGTAAACGGGACGCCGATATCCAAGACTGCATTCACCCGGCAGATGAACATTGCCCGTCAGCAGTTTCTCAGGCAGGGAATGATCCCCGATGAAGAACAGACGAAACGAATGCAATTACAGGTGCTGGAAGACCTCATCAGCAACGAGCTTCTCTACCAGGAGAGCCAAAAATATAGGTATACAGTAAAAAAAGGTGAGATAGAAAAACAATTTTCCGAAGTGAGATCGCAGTTTCCCGATGAAGCGCAGTTCAAGAACGCTATGGATGCAATGAATTACACAGAGAGTTCACTCAAAGACGATCTCGAACGGATGCTTGCGGTCGACAAGTTCATCAATGAAGAGCTCGTACAAAAGACCACGGTTACAGAAGGCGAGACTCTCGAGTATTATGAAAAAAACCCCGACTACTTTACGCAACCGGAGCAGGTGCGGGCGAGTCACATCCTGATTGCACTGAATGAACAGGACAGTGCGGAAAAGAGGGAGGCTGCACTTGAAAAAATCACAGAGGTGCAGGCGAAACTGAAATCCGGTGAAGATTTCGCCTCCCTTGCCGAAAAGTACTCCGAAGGGCCCAGCAGTAAACAGGGCGGCGACCTTGGATTTTTTCAGAAGGGACAGATGGTAAAGGCTTTTGAAGATACGGCCTTCGCTCTCAAACCGGGAAAATTAAGTGATGTCGTTGAAACCAGTTTCGGCTACCATCTGATCATTGTTACCGACCGAAAAGAAGAACTGACCGTACCCTATGATTCAGTGAAAGAGAAAATCCTACAGCATCTACAACAGAAAAGAGTCATGGCAAAAGCCGATGTGCTCCTCGATTCTCTGAGAGAAACGGCAACCATTACACGTGACCCTTCAGTTGTCGAGGGAAACGGGAAAAGCTCTTACGAGGAAAACTGAAAACACATCACGTGTCTCGAAGCGCACCCCTCGATATATTTTTTAAACAAAGTCGAAAGGAGTGCATTTTCTTGAACACACTGCTCATCTACCACTCCGAGCATCACGGGAACACAGAGAAGGTTGCACAGGTGATTGCCTCCGCACTGAACGCCAAACTTGTCAGTTCCAGGGACATCGACTTCGATGATGTGAGTACATATGACCTTGTCGGGATCGGGTCCGGGGTCTACTACGGCCATTTCCACCAGGACCTGTTCAGATTCATCGACCGGCTTCCCTCACAGATCAGGAGAAAGGCATTCGTATTTTCCACCACCGGGTCAAAATCCTACGGCGAAAGAGCGAACAGCTCTGCAAAACTGAAGCTGAAGGATAAAGGGTTCGATGTGGTGGGAGAGTTCACCTGTCTGGGGTTCGATACCGCTCTCTCCACTGAAGGAATCAACAGGGGAAGGCCCAGTGCCGAGGATTTGAATGCTGCAGAAACCTTTGCCCGCAGTCTGATGGGAAAATAAAAAGTCCATGCCCATGATATTACACTATTATTTTACGCTCAATCTGCGCTTATATTGTTTATTGTAAAACTATACAAAAGGGAACCACAATGAAGCCTGGACGACTGATAGCTTTCGTTTTCATAGTGGTATTCGGTTTCACTTCATTCGGCTGTCAGAGTGTTCGAAAAACCGCCGTCACGGAATCTGACGCGAAGCCCGCCCCCACACCAAAACAAACAGGTGAATCAGGCAAAACAAGAAACCGTCTTCAGGAAATCATCCAGATCGACCCTGCAGTCACAGTCGGCACGCTCGAAAACGGTTTCACCTACTACATACGGGAGAATCAAAAACCATTGAACAGAGCGGTGCTGCGCCTCGTGGTAAATGCCGGCTCGGTGCTCGAAAACGAGAACGAGCAGGGCATCGCCCATTTTGTGGAACATATGGCATTCAATGGAACAGAACACTTCAAAAAAACTGAAGTAATCGACTACCTCGAGTCCTTGGGAATCCGCTACGGACCCGACGTCAATGCCACGACCAGTTTTGACGAAACCGTGTACATGCTCGAGATTCCCACAGACAACATGGATGCAATGGAAAAAGGGCTTCGAATTCTCGCAGACTGGGCATATCTCGTGAGTTTCGAAGAAGAAGAGGTCGAACGTGAACGGGGCATTATTATCGAGGAGTGGCGGCAGAGAAGCGGTGCGCGCATGCGTATCATGGAACGCCACTACCCGGTACTTTTCAGGGACTCGAGATACGCGAAGCGGCTCCCTATCGGAAAGATCGAGATCATCGAAAACACAACCTCCGATGACCTCAAAGGATTCTACAGGAAGTGGTACAGGCCTGAGCTCATGGCAGTGATCGCGGTCGGTGACTTCAGGACTGAAACCATTGAAAAAATAATAAAACGCTTTTTCTCAAATATCCCGGTGCCCGAAGACGCTCCGAAAAGAACACTCTCCCCTGTTCCCAACCACGAAGGAACGCTCTTTTCGGTTGTCCAGGATCCTGAGGCCACTGAGTCAACCGTTGGCGTGTACATGAAGCACGATATACGGACAACGCGAACCCGTGAGGACTACAGAAACAACCTCGTTGAGTACCTTTTCACTGGAATGCTGAACAACCGGCTTGACGAGCTTTTGAAAAAACCGGATCCTCCGTTTACCAGCGCCGGAACGGGAAGAGGGGCGATTGTTAGAACAAAGGAGGCAGTCATACTTCAGGCAACCGTACCGGAAGGAGGAATCGAACGGGGGCTCGAAACGCTTCTGATCGAGGTGAAGCGTGTACAGGTGTTCGGGTTCACAACATCCGAGCTCGAGAGAGAAAAGAAAAACATTCTCCGCCTGATCGAGCAGTACTACCTCGAGCGTGAAAATACCCCCTCTCAGTCATTCGCTGCAGAATACCGTGGACACTTTCTTGAAAAGGAACCCATACCGGGAATAGAATACGAGTACGAGCTCTTCAA
Organism: uncultured Spirochaetota bacterium; assembly: GCA_964583615.1. Taxonomy (GTDB): domain Bacteria; phylum Spirochaetota; class B62-G9; order B62-G9; family DRHN01; genus CAZOWM01. Next base: position 33,764 of record CAZOWM010000037.1, read on the forward strand.
CTTCTTTGTCCCTGAAATCATCCTCGAAGAAGTAAACGCGCTCGCGGAAAAGTGGATCACCGAGGAAAACCGCGTGGTGCTTGTGAGCGCGCCTGAGAAACATTCTTTAAGTGTTCCCGGAGAAGATGAACTTAAGCTCGTGTTTCAGGGTATAAAGGCTGCGTCTGTCTCTCCGTATGAAGACATGGTGAAACAATCCCCACTGCTTGCGAAAAAGCCGGATGCCGGCAGCATCGTCGAAGAAACCTTTCTGAAAGATATAGAAGTCACACACTGGATTTTATCAAACGGTGCGAAAGTGTTTCTCAAACCCACTCATTTCAAGCAGGACGAGATCCTGTTTGAAGCGATAAGCCCGGGCGGCCACTCCCTCGTCAGTGACAGTGATTATATCGCCGCCATCACCGCTCCCACAGCAGTCAGGGACAGCGGCATCGGTAATTTTAGCCGCACGGAACTCGAGAAAAAACTTGCGGGAAAAGTTGTTGATCTCACCCCCTGGATCGGGGAGGTGTACGAAGGAATGGGAGGGAACACGTCACCGAGGGACATCGAAACCCTTCTGCAGCTTGTGTATCTCGTGTTCACCGATCCGAGAAAAGATCCTGACGCATTCCTCGCTTACAAGGAACGGCTCAGAACCAGGTTCCAAAACAGAAGATCAGACCCACAGCAGGTGTTCTGGGACACGGTCAGATCAGCGCTCCAGCAAAACCACTTCAGGTCCCGCCCTCTCAGCGTGGAGATCCTGGACGAGATGAACCTCGACCGCTCGTACATGATATTCAGGGAACGGTTTTCCGATGCGGCTGATTTCAGTTTTATCTTTGTCGGTAACTTCGACATCGATTCCATACGGCCGCACGTGCTTACCTATATCGGAGGGCTGCCCTCTGCGAGAACGGAGGAGCGCTGGCGGGACCTCGGTATCGATCCGCCGGACGGTGTGGTCGAAGAGCGTGTGTTCATGGGGATAGAACCAAAAAGCCAGGTACAGATCGTGTTTTCCGACTCATTTGTGTGGAGCAGGGAAGCGGAGTTCGGTCTCGAGGCAATGGCTGAGGTTTTGGACATGCGGCTCCGGGAAAAGGTGCGTGAGGAACAGAGCGGGACATACGGAATATGGGTCTTCGCTTCCACACAGAAGTATCCTGACAATGAGTACAGTGTGTACATCGGTTTCGGCTGTGATCCCAACCGTGTCGAGGAACTTACAGAGGCCGTCTTTCACGAGATCGATTGGATACGGAAAGGCGCCATTGACGATATTTATCTGCAAAAGACAAAAAACCTTCTTCTTGGTGATCTTGAAAAGGCACAAAAGGAAAATGAATACTGGCTGAATGGTATCGCCACCGCGCTCAGGCAACGCCAGGACCTCGCAACGATTGCAATGAGGGAAAATCTGATCATGAGCCTGGACGCAGAGACCATCAGCGAGGCTGCGAGACGTGCGCTTACTCCGGATCAGTACATCCGGGTGGTCCTTTATCCGGAACAGAAACAGAGTACGCAGTGAATGCACTTCACACACGCTTATGAAACCTATTCGGCTCTACATCTTTGACATGGGTGGTGTTGTCAGCATCAACGGCCGCTTTGTCCAGTCGATCGCTTCGCACCTCGGAATGTCTGTGGCACAATTTTTCACGGTTGCGGGAAAAGATCCACACCGTCTCATGACCGGTGATCTCTCGCCGGATCAATTCTGGCAAAAGATTTCGCAGAAAACAGGAATACAAATCCAACAAGACCTCTTCAGAATCTATTTTCATCCTGTGCTGGACGAAAAAGTGGTACACCTCGCAGGGAGCTTGAAAACCACTTCCCGTGTCGTTGCAGGCACCAACACGATGTCATCCCACTATGAGATGCACCGAAAGCTCGGGGATTATGCAGTATTTGACAAGGTGTACGCGTCACACCTCATGGGGTGCGCGAAACCGGATCCTCAGTTCTACATGCGCATCACCGATGCTGAGACATGCTCCCCTTCCGAGACTGTCTTCATCGACGATTTGGAGGAAAACGTTGCTGCAGCACGAATGCTCGGAATTCACTCGATTCTTTTCAGCGGCCCGGAAGCGCTCGAAGAATCTCTTCGCGCCCTGAAAAACAGCTGAGAAATTTCTTTAAAGATAATGGCAAAGAAAACCCTTGAAGGGTATAATGTGGCCTATTGAATGCCCGTATAAAACCCACCGGCATTTCACTTTCTGGAAACGAGGAGTGACACAACATGCTGCCCTATGAACGAACCATGAAGGTACTCGAAGGGAAACCTACCGATATTCTCCCATTTGTCGACGGCTTCAGCAACATGGAGGCGAGCCGTGCATTTTTCGGCCCCAGTGTGATGAAAGGGAGCTGGGATGACATCGCGCTTGCCGAAGCGGAACTCTTCGAA
>CAZOWM010000038.1:0-1379 GCA_964583615.1 uncultured Spirochaetota bacterium
AATTGACCAATAAAACTGGACAGATGGTTAAGAATGTGGATAACTTTACTGTGACAGAAAAGGGATAAGGATGTGATTTTAAATTAGAAGGGAAATATTATGGAGAGAATCAGTTCGAAAGAAAGGGTTTTGAAAAGTCTAAACTTTCAGGGACCTGACAGGGTACCCCTGGATATAGGGGGTACAAACGTAACCTCTTTTCATATTGAAATAGAAAAAAAACTCAAAAATTACCTTAATATTACGGGAGGAGAAAGTCCGCTCAGTTCCCATAAAATGAAAGCAGTAATTCCGGATGAAAAGCTGCTGAATTATTTTGGATCTGATACCCGCTGCATCTGCTTGCATGAATCCCGGCCATGGGAAAAAAGAGATGATGGAACCTGGGTGGACGAGTGGGGAATAGGGTTCAAGGAGAGTCCCGATGGGTATTACTATGAGTTTATATCGCATCCACTGATGGATGCCGAGATTTCCGATATTGAGAGCTATCCATGGCCTGATCCATATTCTGAAAAAAGAATTGAAGGTCTTAAAGAAAGAGCGGCTGGGCTTTCAAGGGAATACTGTGTTGTTCTGGAAGGAACCCGTGAACCGATATTCGGGCTTGCTACATGGCTGAGGGGTTATGAGCAATTTTTAATGGATCTGGTCATGAACAAGGTATTTGTGAGCGCGCTCCTGGAAAGACTTTTTGAATTCTGGAAAAGCTGTCTTGGGTTTGTCCTGCGAGAAATAGGGAGTTATATAGATGTTATAAAAATTGCAGATGACCTGGGCACTCAGACCGGTCTCCTTATATCACCCTCCACTTACAGGCAACTTGTAAAACCATATCATACAAAGCTTTTCAATTTTATCAAAGAACAGGGTGATTTCAAACTTCTCTTACACAGTGACGGCGCTGTACGTGACATTATCCCTGATTTAATAGAGATCGGTGTCGATGCACTTAATCCCATTCAACCCAATATTCCAGGTATGGACCCTGAGAGCCTAAAGAGTGAATTCGGTAAAAATCTCGCTTTCTGGGGAGGTGGAATTGATACGCAGAGCACTTTATCCTTTGGAACTTCCGATGAAGTAAAAAAGGAGGTTAAAAAAAGGGTTGAAATATTGAAAAGGGGCGGAGGGTATGTTTTTGCCCAGGTACACAACATTCAGCCTGAGGTGCCGGTGGAAAATATAATGGCTATGTATGAGGCTTTCTCCGAGTGTGCCTTTTATTAACTTTGATGAATCAATAGTGTCCCATTCTCATTCGAATAATATGTATTCGCTAACACTTGATCTGACACTTTCTCCGTCTAATGCCGCGTTATCTGTCTGGTTGTAACCGGTTCAGAGTGAAATTGGACAGGCGGGAGCGGGCTCTTTTT
>CAZOWM010000038.1:1479-8584 GCA_964583615.1 uncultured Spirochaetota bacterium
GAAGACTACATGAAAAAACGCTGTGGCGGCTCATACCGAAGATATTTTGAGGGGAGGGACTGGAAATGATATCTGCAGAAGAGTGGTGGAGCATTATTGCAGCCTATGGCGCTCGAATCTGGCCTGCTCAGATCGTATTCTACATCATCGCAATTCTGCTCACAGGGTGGCTTCTTCTCAGGCCCGGTCTGGTAAACAGCTGGCTCACAAAGCTGTATCTCTCGGTTTCATTCGCGTGGAACGGTATTGTGTTCTTTCTGATACTTGCAAAAGATATTACCGGTGCCAGCTATGGGAACTATTTTTTCGGTTTCATATTCATAATCGTGTCAGTGTTGTTTGCGCTCGATCTCTTCAGGAAGAGAATGAAGTTTTCCCTCCCTGCATCCGGGTGGCGCACATACGCCACTTTGGCGCTCATGCTCCTGGTGTTCTGCTATCCTTTGTTCGGTATCGCGTTCGGGCACCATTCCACGAGCCTCATCATTCCCGGCGCCTTTCCGTGTCCAACGACGGCTCTTGGCTTGCTCGTGTTGACGACCGCTCTGCCGCGGGTCGATAAGACAGCGTATATCCTACTGCTGTTTTGGGCGATTCCGTTTCCACCGCTCATCCAAATCCCCAAGTACGGCGTTTATGAAGATGCGATCATGTTTGCCAGCGGCGTCTACAGCCTGATTGTGCTCTTGAGAGATTGGAAGGGGAGAGATTTACATTGATAATTCAGTAAAAGCAAAGTGCTCCTATGGTGCGCTGAAGCGGACACGTTTACGACGACGTTGCATCATGGAGCTTTGCCAGGCTTGCACCGGATTTGTGTATGGTTTCAAGCAATACCCGCCGCGAAACACAGTCTTACCGTTTACGAGCCTGGGACATATTGCCGTGACGTAATGCACCGATTGTTATTCTGAATCCACATTTTTTTAACCGATTGTGGAACCTTTTTATTTGATGAAAGTCCCCTGCTGATATTCTTCAAAAGCGATTCGCAGTTCCTCCTGTGTGTTCATCACTATGGGACCATACCACGCGACAGGTTCACCGATCGGCTTTCCGGATATCAGAAGAAATCTCACGTTGTTTTCTTCTGTAAAGACGACCACCTCGTCACCATCATCAAACAGGACTATCGTCCCGTTGCTGACAAACGGATCGCGCTGAATGTCAAAGTAATTTCTTCCCTCCACCTCGTATGTGAAAGGGTCTTTCTCCCTGCAGAAATACCCCTGGCCGTCGATTATGTAAGCGAAGACCGTATGGCCCCGTTTCGTGGGGTGTCTGAATTCTGAGTGTGCGGGAATTGCAACATCCATATACTCAGGATCAATGACAATGCCTTGTACCGGGCCGCGGGTTTCGGATACTTCACCGGAAATGATCCTGACGGCCACATCATTGGGCAGCCTTACTTCCGGTATTTGTTCATTCATTACGTCTCGATACCGTGGATCCATCATCTTTTGGTTGGACGGCAGATTGGCCCAGAGCTGGAATCCGTACATTTTTCCGGTTGCGTCACCTTTCGGCATTTCCTGATGGATAATCCCGCTTCCGGCGGTCATCCACTGTACGTCCCCTGAGCCGATAATTCCTTTATTCCCCAGACTGTCGCCGTGTTCCACGTCTCCGGCCAGAACATAGGTGATCGTCTCGATCCCGCGGTGGGGATGCCATGGGAAACCTTTTATGTAATGGTCTTTATTGTCGGAGCGGAAATCATCCAGGAGCAGAAAAGGATCGAACATGGGAACTTTGCTGAACCCAAACACCCTGTTTAGATGAACACCTGCACCTTCGATTGTCGGCTTGCTCTTCAAGACTTTCTTTATCTTTCTCGTTGTCGGCATCTCTCAATCCCTCCTGAATATTTACAATCAACGATAATATCAATAGAAATAATATCCATGCATAAATGACCATTTTTCTGCTGCACGCTTCAACACTGAATGTCCGCTTTTGTAAAATGACAATGCCATATGCTGTGTGCCGGGCTCACCTGCGATGCGTCTACACAAACACAGTCGGGGAGAGCGGTTTGTCGTTCTCAAAATATTGTTAATCAATATTTCTCTTTATATTTATTGCAAAATTCTTTGCTTTGTTCAAATCTTTTGCATTCGGCCTTTTTTTATTCAACCCGCCGAAGAAATATTTGCTGAAACTATAGTTCATAAAACCTCTACTGAAGAATTCAGCAACAACATCAAACCCTTTTGCAGCCAGCGCTTCCTTAAGAGGTTTATGCGTGACTTTATTTAATGGTGATATGAAAAGACGGAGAGCGGAAGGCTTACGCCTGAATGAACGCTGTGAAGAAGGAAAGAGTATTAGAACATGATGCTCAAATACTGTTTTCTATTTCCCGTTTCTGCTGCGATCGCTCCCCTTAGTATTACTTTTCATTATTATTATTTGTAAAGTTTTTAGAGTAATGTATCGCTCGTCATTATAAAATTGTTTACGGTTACTACTCCTGGGAGTAACTTCAAAAAAGGGAATGACAATGGAAAATCAGAAAAGAACGAGAGTTGTAATTGAAAATGTTAAACCGGAGGTTGGAGAGGGCATTTATCCCATAAAACGTGTCATAGGGGAGAGTGTTCGTGTTCAGGCTGATATTTTCGCAGACGGCCATGACACTATATACGCGCAGCTTCTCTCCCGTTTTTCAGAAGAGAGCGTATGGGAAAGAATCCCCATGACGCATCTGGGGAATGACAGATGGGAGGGCTCGTTCAAGGTAGACAGGATGGGCAGCTTTCTCTACACAGTGAGGGGGTGGGTAAGTGAGTACCAAACATGGTGCCAGGATATTATTAAAAAGCAGGATGCAGGGCAGGACATTACCCTTGATCTCAAGATCGGAGTGAATTTTTTACAGAAGACGAAAGAAGTCGCCTCTTCAGCAGATGCAAAGCTCCTCGAAAATTTGATCGATAAGTGCAGGAAAAAGAACGACGAGAAAAGTATTATTTCTCTTCTCTTGGACGAAAAAACAAGAGAATTGATCGATACGTATGTGAATGAGGATAGCATTACTTACCATAAAAGGGAGCTTTCCGTTACGGTTGAACGAAAAAAAGCTCTATTCAGTACCTGGTATGAGATATTCCCTCGCTCGTGCGCAGCAAAGGGGAAAGCGCACGGGACTTTTAAGGACTGCGAAAGGATTCTCCCGGATATAGCGGACATGGGATTCGACGTGGTCTACCTTCCTCCTATCCACCCTATTGGAAAAACAAACAGAAAGGGAAAGAACAACCTCCCCACTGCAGAGGGTGGTGATCAGGGAAGCCCATGGGCAATAGGATCAAAAGAAGGGGGGCACAAGACGATACACCCCCGGCTTGGAAGTATGGAAAATCTGAAACAGTTTTCAGAGAGGGCAAAAAAACTGGGCCTGGAGGTCGCAATTGACCTTGCTTTCCAGTGCTCACCTGACCATCCCTGGGTCAAGGAACACCCCGGTTGGTTCAAATGGCGTCCTGATGGGATAGTTCAGTATGCAGAGAATCCTCCAAAGAAGTACGAGGATATCATCCCTCTCAACTTCAATACAACAGACTGGCGCTCCCTCTGGGAGGAGCTGAAAAGCGTTGTTCTTTTTTGGATTGAAAATGGAGTGTCCATTTTTCGGGTCGACAATCCACATACAAAGCCCTTTTCATTCTGGGAGTGGATCATCAAAGAGATAAAGCATGAGCACCCTTCGGTAATCTTTCTTTCGGAGGCATTTACCCGCCCGAAGGTCATGTACAGGCTGGCCAAACTCGGGTTTACTCAGAGCTACACCTATTTTACCTGGAGAAATACAAAGCACGAGCTGACCGATTATCTTACGGAGCTCACCGCATCCGCGGTAAGAGAGTTTTTTCGCCCGAACTTCTGGCCGAATACTCCCGATATCCTGCCCGAGTACCTGCAGTTCGGAGGCCGGGCCGCATTTATCGTTCGCCTGGTTCTTGCCGCAACCCTTTCTTCAAACTACGGAATATACGGCCCTGCATATGAGCTCTGTGTCAGTGAAGCATTACAGGGCAGGGAGGAATACCTAGATTCCGAGAAGTATGAGATAAAGCAATGGGACCGGAACAGTAGGGGCAATATCAAGGAGATCATTGCACAGGTAAACAAGATCAGGAAACAAAATCCTGCGTTGCATCATACAAACAATCTCCGCTTCTACAATATCGAGAACGATGCGCTCATCTTCTATGCGAAATCATCCGAGGACCGGGCGAACACAATATTCGTTGCTGTTAATCTCGACCCTTTTCATCCACAGGCAGGCAGGGTTCAGATTCCCCTCAGCGAGCTCAACCTCGAAGCCGATCAGCCTTTTCTGGTGCATGACCTTCTGAGCGATGAGAAATACATATGGCAGGGAGAGTACAACTATGTCGCGCTGAACCCGCTGGTACTTCCGGTGCACATCTTCTCTCTGAAGCGGTTTTTGCGGCGTGAGAATGATTTTGACTACTTCATGTAAGGGCCCCACTATGTCCGAAGATTTCAAGGAATTGGAAAACGATCCGCACTGGTACAAGGATGCGATCATTTATCAGCTCCATGTGAAGGCGTTCAAAGACATCAACGCGAACGGTATGGGGGACTTCAGAGGATTGATGGAAAAACTCGATTACCTTGAAGACCTCGGGGTTACCGCCATCTGGCTGCTTCCATTTTACCCTTCTCCGGGAAAAGATGACGGCTACGATATTTCTGATTACCGCAATGTCCATCCCGACTATGGAAACTTGAAAGAATTCCGCGCCTTTTTAAAAGCCGCACACCGGAGAGGGATTCGCGTGATTACGGAGCTCGTTCTGAACCATACATCCGACCAGCACAGCTGGTTTCAAAAGGCACGGCATGCTCCTCAGGGGTCAAAGTTGAGAGATTTCTATGTATGGAGCGATACACCAGACATGTACCAGGAGGCGCGGATTATTTTTACAGATTTCGAGACCTCGAACTGGTCTTGGGACTCGGTTGCCAAGGCTTACTACTGGCACCGGTTTTACTCTCATCAGCCGGACCTGAACTTCGAATATGAGCATGTCCAAAAGATGATGTTGAAAATAATCGATTTCTGGCTTGGTATGGGGGTGGATGGTTTCCGTCTCGATGCGGTCCCATATCTCTACGAGAGGGAAAAAACGAACTGTGAAAATCTCCCGGAGACCTACGAGTTCTTGAGGAGGCTCAGGTCATACGTGGACTCCCGCTATAGTAACAGGATGCTTTTGGCGGAAGCCAATCAGTGGCCTGAGGATGCGGTTGCTTATTTTGGGAACGGAGACATCTGCCATGCCGCTTTTCACTTTCCGCTCATGCCGAGAATGTATATTGCGCTCCAAATGGAAGATCGTTTTCCAATTGTCGATATACTGGATCAGACTCCAGCGATTCCAGAATTGTGCCAGTGGGTCATATTCCTCCGCAATCACGATGAGCTGACTCTGGAGATGGTTACAGACGAGGAGAGGGACTACATGTACCGCTCATATGCGAGAGACCCGCGAGCACGAATAAACCTCGGCATACGAAGGCGGCTCGCACCTCTTCTATCCAATAACAGAAAAATGATCGAACTTTTAAATGTGCTTCTCTTATCCCTTCCGGGGACGCCTGTCATCTACTATGGTGATGAAATCGGTATGGGAGATAACTACTATCTCGGAGACCGAAGCGGCGTGAGAACACCGATGCAATGGAGTCCCGGGAAAAACGCCGGATTCTCCAATGTCAACCCGCAAAAGCTCTACCTGCCTATCATCATCGATCCGGAATACCATTACGAAACGATCAATGTGGAAACCCAGCAGGCAAACCCATCATCGCTCCTCTGGTGGATGAAACGGATCATTGCAACCAGGAAGGGGATGAAATGTTTTGGTCGCGGCAGTCTTACTATTCTTTACCCGGACAACCCAAGGATTCTGGCATTTCTTCGAGAGTACAATGAAGAGAGGGTGCTCGTGGTGGTTAATCTCTCCCAGTTCTCTCAGGCTGTGGAACTGGACCTCTCGGCATATTCGGGAGTGGCTCCTGTTGAGATATTCAGTACAAACAGGTTTCCAGTCATCAGGGAAACGCCGTATCAGCTCACCTTAGGAGGCCACGGCTACTTCTGGTTCCTTCTGGAGAAACAAAAGGCAGAAATTGTGCTGACAGAAGAGAAGGCTTTACCTGTTATCCATTGCAAGGCAGGCTGGAAAAGCTTTCCTGATGCCGATTTAAAAAAGCGCTTGGAATCACCGGTACTTTTTGAGTACCTGAAAAAACAGCGATGGTTCAGAGAAAAGAGTTTCACCATCCAAAAGCTCAAAATCCTTGAATCCATTTTGATTCACACTCAAACAGGGATATCGCATTTATTTCTCGTTGAGGCACGTTACAGAGAGGGGTCCGCCGGCACCTACCTCATTCCCGTATCCTTTGCTGTTCACGAGCGGGCGGGAAAAATATCAAGCTTGTATCCGCAGAGCATCATTGCAAAGCTTAAAACAGACGATAATGAGGGGTTTTTGTACGATGCTCTCTTTGACGAAAACTTTTGTAGTGCACTATTGCAAGTAGTTGCGGGAAGAAGAAAAATAAAGGGCAAAAACGGAGAGGTACAGGGGATTCATTCCAGGAACTTTCGCCGGCTCCTCGATGAAAGGGGCTTAATGGTCAGCTCCCGTGTGGTCTCTGCAGAACAGAGCAATTCGTCTGTACTGTATGAAGATATGTTCATACTAAAGCTCTACCGCAAGATAGAGGATGGGAAAAACCCGGAGCTCGAGATCGTCCAGCGCCTCACTGAAAACGCTCGTTTCAACAATATACCGCCCTTCGCAGGAGCCATCATTTACCAATCTTCCGGTTTCGCAGAAGCTTCATTGTGTCTCCTGCAGAAGTTCGTACAGAATGAGGGAGATGGATGGGCCTATACTCTCAACTCCCTCACACACTTCTTCAATAAAATTCTTGCCGAAAAGCCCGAAATGATACGGCTGAGTTTCAATACACTGTGTGATCTTACCTTGAACCTTGAGAACACCCCGGACCTTCTGATGGAGAATATTGGGAGCTTCTTTCTTGAAATGGTGAACCT
>CAZOWM010000038.1:8684-35893 GCA_964583615.1 uncultured Spirochaetota bacterium
TCTCTTCGTATATGGCCTCAACCGAAGGTTCCAACCTCCTCCCAAGTGATGGGAGTGAATGTAAGATTCTTCTCGAGGCGTATCTTTTGGAGAAGGGTGTATATGAGCTCTGGTATGAGTTCAACAACAGGCCCGATTGGATCGCTATTCCAATAGCAGGGCTTCTCAGTATATTGGTGAGTGACGAAGAAAAGTAGTCCAGGGGGATGTGCAATGGGAAAAGAGCCACAGAAAAAGGTGGGGAAAGTAAAAAACGATACATCTCTATTCACGGATTACGACATTTACCTCTTCAAAGAGGGAAAGCACTTTTCGCTCTACAACAAGCTCGGTGCCCATAGGGTGCATGAAAAAGGCAGAGAGGGAACATACTTTTCGGTCTGGGCGCCCAACGCGGAGAGTGTCTCTGTAATCGGGGACTTTAATGGGTGGAATGCAGAAACCCACAGGCTCCAGGGCCGCTGGGATGAGTCGGGTGTCTGGGAGGGATTCATTCCAAACATCGGACAGGGCGAGCTCTACAAATACCATATCGTCTCCAGGAACCACGGCTATGCGGTCGACAAGGGTGATCCATTCGGCTATTTCTGTGAGTCTCCGCCAAAGACATCTTCTATTGTTTGGGACCTTCAATATGAGTGGAAGGACAGCTCCTGGCTCGATGCCCGAAAGGCGCACAATTCACTGGACTCGCCATGGGCGGTATATGAGATACACCTGGGGTCCTGGCGGTGGAATGTGGAGGAAAACAGGCCTTTAACCTACAGAGAGCTGGCCCACTCCCTCACCGACTACATAAAAGAAGCGGGGTTTACGCATGTTGAATTTCTGCCTGTTATGGAACATCCATTCTACGGATCATGGGGCTACCAGATAACAGGATACTTCGCGCCAACCTCGCGCTACGGCAGCCCCCAGGATCTCATGTATCTCATCGACACGCTCCATCAGAACGGGATAGGGGTAATTCTGGACTGGGTTCCCTCTCATTTCGTGTCAGACGAGCATGGACTGGTGTATTTTGACGGAACACATCTCTATGAGCATGCAGATCCCAAGAAGGGGTTCCACCCTGAATGGGGCAGCTATATATTCAATTACGGGAGAAACGAGGTAAAGTCATTTCTCATCTCCAATACGCTCTTCTGGCTCGAGCATTACCACGTAGACGGATTTCGTGTTGACGCAGTCGCGTCCATGCTCTATCTCGACTACTCCCGGAAAGAAGGCGAATGGATACCGAACAAATACGGGGGAAGGGAAAATCTCGAAGCAATCGAGTTTTTAAAAAATTTGAATGAAGAAGTATACGGGCGATACCCTGATGTGCAAACCATAGCTGAAGAGTCAACAGCCTGGCCGATGGTCTCCAAACCCACCTATCTCGGGGGCCTCGGGTTCGGTATGAAGTGGAACATGGGATGGATGCACGATACGCTCAGTTATTTTTCTGTCGATTCTGTTTTCAGAAAGTATCACCAGGACCAGATTTCCTTCAGCATCTGGTATGCCTTCAACGAGAACTTCATACTTCCACTCTCCCATGATGAGGTTGTTCACGGTAAAGGGTCGCTCATAGAAAAGATGCCCGGTGACGACTGGCAGAAGTTTGCGGGGCTCAGGCTCCTTTTTGGTTTTATGTACAGTCATCCGGGGAAAAAGCTACTCTTCATGGGCGGTGAGTTTGGGCTGCGGGATGAGTGGAGCCATGAATCGAGTTTAGACTGGCACCTTCTCCAGTACCCCTCTCACAGCGGCGTGCAAAAATGGATCCGCGATCTCAATGCACTCTACCGGAATGAACAGGCATTGTTCCGCGGCGACTTTTCGCAGGATGGATTTGAGTGGATCGACCTGCACGACAGCGAACAGAGTACTCTTACCTTTGTAAGGAAGGATCTTGACGGAAATGAACTGATACTGGTTACGTGCAATTTTACACCGCTTGTTCGCAATAACTACCGAATCGGGGTGCCGAAAAAGGGGTTCTGGAAAGAGATCTGCAACAGCGATGCAAAAGACTACGGTGGATCTGGACAGGGCAACCTTGGCGGCGTCAGCACTGTACCTGTGCCGTTTCACGGAAGGGAATATTCTATTTCAGTCACGCTTCCCCCGCTCGCCATTCTGTTTTTCAAATGGGAACGATAAAAAACATTGTACTCAGACAGAATCGATGAAAAAGATTGGAGCATTTTATAGAGAAAACGGCACGTGTTGTTTCTTAGTATGGGCACCCTTTAAAGACGATGTATCGCTTAAGGTCCTCACCGCGGAAGAAAAAACAATACATATGAAAAGAGAAAATCCGGGGTACTGGTATGCCGAAGTGGATGAGATACTGCCGGGCACGCGCTATGTTTTCGAACTCAACAAACAGATGGCGAGACCCGATCCTGCATCATACTTTCAGCCTGCGGGAGTGCATGGGCCTTCAGAGGTAGTCGATCATGCGGAGTTCCTTTGGGAGGATCAGTACTGGCGAGGAGTCCGACAGGATGAGCTTATACTGTATGAAATTCACACTGGAACATTCACCCATGAGGGAACCTTCGAGGCGGTTATTCCGAGGCTCGGAGAGCTCAAAGAACTCGGAGTAACGGCAATAGAAATTATGCCCGTGGCTCAATTTCCGGGAGACAGGAACTGGGGCTACGATGGGGTATATCCTTATGCAGTGCAAAACTCCTACGGTGGGCCGCACGGTTTAAAGAAGCTGGTCAACCGGGCTCACGCGGCAGGAATCGGTGTTGTTCTTGACGTTGTGTACAACCATCTCGGCCCAGAGGGAAACTATTTTGAAGACTTCGCACCGTACTTCAGCAACAGATACAGCACATTCTGGGGAAAAGCAATCAATTTCGATGATCGGTACAGCAGCGAGGTCCGCAACTACTTCATTCAGAACGCACTGTACTGGCTCGAGCACTACCATATAGATGCACTCAGGCTCGATGCTGTTCACGCAATCTTTGACATGAGCGCAAAGCACTTCCTCGAAGAGCTCTCGGAGAGTGTGGATGAGTGCGCAAGAAAGCACGAAAAAAAATGCCTTCTCATTGCGGAGAGTGACCTCAACGACGTTCGTATAATCCGCCGGCGAAAACACCATGGGTACGGAATGGACGCTCAGTGGTGTGACGATTTTCACCATGCGCTTCACTCTCTTATAACCGGAGAAAAAAGCGGGTATTATGAAGATTTCGGAAATATCGAGCACCTGAAAGGAGTAATGAAAGACGGCTTCTACTACTCCTGGAAGTACTCACCCCACAGAAAACGGTATTTTGGAAGCGCAACCTTTCAGTGTAAAGCCGAGCAGTTTATTGTCTTTTCTCAAAACCATGACCAGGTGGGAAACAGGGCGGATGGAAAGAGGCTCTCAGAGCTGGTTTCTTTTGATGCGCTGAAGCTTGCTGCCGGAGCCGTAATTCTCTCTCCCTTCATACCGCTTTTTTTTATGGGGGAGGAATATGGAGAGAAGGCCCCTTTTTTCTATTTTGTGAGCCACTCGGATGCAAAGCTTATCGATGCGGTAAGGGAGGGCAGAAAAGATGAATTCTCCGCATTCGGTTTGCAGGAGGACTTTCCAGACCCTCAGGATAAAAAAACCTTTCTCCTTTCAAAACTTTCATGGAACAGGATAAAGGAGGGAGAGCACCGGGTGCTTCTTGATTTCTACACAGAGCTTATCAGTCTCAGGAAAAGCATCCCTGCGCTGAGCACTTTGAATAAGAATTCCGTGGTCGTCGAAGGGCGTGAAGAGGATGAGCTCCTCATACTCAAAAGGGATCACAAAAAGGGAAACGTCCTCTGTGTCTTTAACTTCGGATCGAAAGAAGCGCGGTGGGAAAGCCCGGCTTACAGGGGAAAATGGGAGAAGCTTTTTGATTCTGCAAAAAAGTTGTGGCTCGGACCGGGCTCCAGGGCTCCATTTATATTTGAGAGCGGACAGTGTGTCACGGTTTCACCACTCAGTTTTGTAGTCTATACCAATACACGTGGAGAATAAAATGAACAGGTATATCTGTATACACGGCCATTTCTATCAGCCCCCAAGGGAAAATCCCTGGCTTGAGGCGATCGAGATGCAGGACTCGGCCTCTCCATACCATGACTGGAACGAGAGGATCGCTGCAGAGTGCTACGAGCCGAATATGGCAAGCAGGATTCTGGATGGGGGAAAAAGGATAATAGGGATCGTGAACAATTACTCGAAGATCAGCTTCAATTTCGGGCCCACTCTCCTATCATGGCTCGAGAGTTACCGTCCTGAGGTATACAGAGCTATTCTCGATGCTGATACCGAAAGCACCAAGAAATTCTCGGGGCACGGCTCCGCGATCGCTCAGGTATACAACCACATAATCATGCCCCTTGCAAACAGAGGGGACAAGATCACGCAGATCAGGTGGGGTCTGAAAGATTTCGAGTGCCGTTTCAAGCGCAGGCCCGAGGGCATGTGGCTCGCAGAAACAGCGGTGGATACAGAGACGCTTGAGCTTCTTTCTGATGCCGGGCTTGCGTTTACCATACTTTCCCCCTATCAGGCAAAAGGGGTTCGCAGAATAGGGGAAAAAGAGTGGACCGATGTAAATGGTGGAAAGATCAATACACGGATGCCGTATGTATGCACCCTCCCTTCGGGAAGGAAGCTCGACATATTCTTCTACGATGGTCCGATCTCCTATGACCTGAGTTTCAGCACCCTTCTCATAGATGGAAAACAGTTCGCAGATCGTCTGATAAGCGCCTTTGTTGATAGTGAGGAGCCGCAGCTTGTGCATACAGCGACTGACGGTGAAACCTACGGGCATCATCACAGGTTCAGCGACATGGCGCTTGCTTTCTGTCTTCACCACATAGAGTCAAACAAACTCGCAGAGATTACCGTATACGGGGAATACCTGGAGAAACACCCTCCAACCGATGAAGTCGATATCATCGAAAAGAGTTCCTGGAGCTGCGTACACGGCGTCGAACGCTGGTGGAGTAACTGCGGCTGTAACTCAGGAGCACATCCGGGGTGGAGCCAGGAGTGGAGAACCCCGCTGAGAAATGCAATGGATCGGCTGAGAGACAGCCTCGCTCCCGTATATGAGAGAGAGCTTTCCGGACTCCTGAAAGACCCGTGGCGGGCCAGGGATGACTATATTCAGGTGATCCTCGACCGTTCCAGCGACAATATCGAGAGTTACATTCTCAACCATAGACAACGAGAGCTCTCGCAGGAAGAGCATCTCAAAGTATTGAAACTTTTGGAAATGCAGCGTCACGCTCTGCTCATGTACACAAGCTGCGGGTGGTTTTTCGATGAGATCTCAGGAATCGAGACTACTCAGGTCATGCAGTACGCAGACCGGGCCATGCAGCTCGCCAAAGAGGTGAGTGGAGTTGACCTCGAGCAGGAATATATCGCAAAGCTCTCGTCTGCACGGAGCAATATAGCAGAATATGAGGATGGGACAAAGGTCTACGGGCTCTTTGTGAAGCCTGCACGGATTGACCTTCTCCGAGTTGGCGCGCACTACGCTATCTCCTCAGTGTTTGAGGAATACCCTGATAAAACCGACATATACTGCTACACAGTGGAGAGTGTGAAGCATAACAGGGAAGAATCCGGGAGGCTCAAACTGGTTACAGGGCAAGCCCACATAACCTCGAAGATAATGGGCAACAAGAGTCTCATCAGTTTCGCAATTCTCCATCTGGGGGATCACAACCTCAATGGAGGAGTGCGGGAGTACATGGATGAGGAAGCATACACCGAAATGGAAAAGGACATCAAGGAGGCCTTTATCCGGGGAGATGTTCCGGAGGTAATCCGGAAAATGGATGAACATTTCGGGGTAAACAGCTACTCTCTCAGAGAGCTGTTCAGAGATGAGCAGAGAAAGATTTTGAGGCAGGTCATGGCTCCATCAATAGAGCAGATCGAAACAGCTCTCAATCAAACCTATGAACAGTACTATCCCGTCATGAATGCGCTCAAAGAATTGAATTTTCCCCTCCCGCATGCATTTCAGTCGACAGGGGAGTTTATCATAAACAGGCGGTTTCAGAATTTGCTGGAGGAGCAGGAGATAGACTTGGAGGAGATAGAGAGAACGATCAGGGATATGCGGAAATTTTCCTTTCCCCTTTACAGGAGGCGAATAAGCTACGTTGCGAGCAATAGAATAACGAAGTATATGGAGATGTTAAAAGAGAAGCCTGACGATGCCGAGTTCATCGCAAAGATAGGATCGTTTCTGAAGATTATCGGCACCCTCCAGCTAGAGCTCGATCAATGGAAAGCGCAGAATATCTACTTTGATCTGTGCTCTGACTTTCGGCCCGCAATGGAAGAACGGTCGAAGAATGGAGATGAAAACGCGAAAAAATGGCTGAGTCTTTTTGATGAGCTGGGTAATTATCTCATGGTCAGGTGCGTGTGATGCGAATCCCCATCGCAACATACAGGCTCCAGCTCAATTCCCGGATGACCTTTTTCGAAATCAAAAAAATAGTTTCCTACCTCAGAGATCTCGGAGTGTCTGCGATTTACTCATCGCCCATCTTGAAATCAAGGAAGGGGAGCGAGCACGGGTACGACGTTGTTGACCCGACACGCATAAATCCTGAGCTCGGCGGAGAGGATGGCTTGAGAGATCTTGCCGTTACGGTGTCAGACGCCGGCATGGGGTGGATCCAGGATATAGTCCCCAACCATATGGCATTTGACTGCGATAACAGAATGCTCATGGATGTGCTCGAGAAAGGGAAGAGCTCCCGTTTCTTCCATTTTTTCGATATTCTCTGGGAACACCATGATCAATACCTGAAGAACAAGCTTCTTGTCCCGGTGCTGGGGAACCTTTTTGACGAGTGCCTGAAAAACCGTGAAATACAGCTCGGATTCGGCAGAGAGGGGATAACAGTACGTTACTACGAGCATAGTTTTCCCCTGTCGTTGCAGTCCTATGAAAAGGTCCTGCTGGGAAGAGCACAGAGTAAAGCAGGAGGAGAAAAAGGGTTTTCAAAAGAGTACAGCGAGTTTTTGCATGCTGTGGGGAAACTGAAAAATATATCGAAGCTTGACAATCCAACAGCGGTGCAGGAAGAGGTTAAAACCTGTAAGGATATTCTTTGGAAACTTTTTCAAGAGCATCCCCAGATCAATGAACTGGTCAGGGCACGACTCGGCATCTTCAATGGCGCAGAAGATGCTGAAAGATCGCCTGCCCTCATGCGCGAGCTTCTCAGCCAACAATGGTACAGGCTCGCATGCTGGAGAGATGCATCGAGCACGATAAACTACCGGAGGTTTTTTGACATCAACGGGCTCATATCACTCAGGGCAGAGAAAGAGGAAGTCTTCCAGTACACCCATTCCGCCATACTGAGTCTGGTCAGAGAAGGGTATGTATCAGGTTTGAGAGTCGACCACGTAGACGGCCTGTACGATCCCCTGGAGTATCTGCAAAAGCTGAGGTCGGCGGCCCCAAACGTATACATCAGTGTGGAGAAGATACTCGACCCCGGAGAAAAGCTTCCCCGGCACTGGCCTGTGCACGGCACGACAGGGTACGATTTTCTCAACTTTTTAAACGGGATTTTTTGCATGAAGGAATATGAGGAGGTGTTCAGCCGAATCTACACAGATTTCACTGACCAGAAGCTCCCTTTTTCAGAGGTTGTATATAAAAGCAAAAAGATGATCGCCCGGCAGTATTTGAACGGTGATGTAGAAAACCTCACCTCCTGTGCGGAAAAACTCTTGAAAAAAGTGCATCCTGAAAAGACACCTCATAGCACCCATCTAAAACGCGCGCTTGTCGAGCTCGCCTCTTGTTTTCCGGTGTACCGGACATACATCAATGGAGATACCTACACCCGGTCTGATAGAAACACCATAAAGGCTTTATTCAGGAAAGCCCGGGAGAAAAACGAGACACTGAAGGATTCATTCGACCTTCTTGAGCGGGCTCTCCTGCTTTCCCCGGAGTTCAGATCAAGTGCTGTGTATGAAGAAGCGATCGATTTTATTATGAGGTTCCAGCAGCTCACCAGCCCGCTTATGGCAAAAGGGTTCGAGGACACGGCGCTGTACATATACGCAAGGCTTCTCTCCCTGAACGATGTGGGAGGGAATCCTGACTGTTTTGGTATATCACTTGACGAGTATCACCGGTTTGTGCTCGAGCGGTGCAGTGCATGGCCCTCTGCCATGAACGCTACATCAACGCACGATACAAAGCGGGGGGAGGATGTACGGGCCAGGATCAACGTGCTTTCGGAATTACCGAAAGAATGGGAAAACGTGCTTGCTTTGTGGGGAGATATAAATGCTTCTCAGAAGGAAACTCTCAATGGAATGCCGGTCCCGGACAGAAATGACGAATATCTGCTGTACCAGACACTGATCGGGGCCTTCCCTTTCGTAGAGGACCAGTTTCCCTCTTTTATCGAAAGAATCAAACGCTACGTGATAAAAGCTGTTCGTGAATCAAAGCGTCACAGCTCCTGGATAGACCCAAATATCCCCTATGAAGAAGGGTTCCTGCGTTTTGTGGATGAAATAACAAAAAGGGCACCGCAAAACAGGTTTATGGAGAGCTTTGTTCCCTTTCAGGAAAAGGTCGCATTCTACGGTATATGGAACTCTCTCTCACAGCTTCTGGTGAAGCTCACTTCTCCAGGCGTACCGGATATATATCAAGGTGCAGAGCTTTGGAATCTCGCACTTGTCGATCCGGATAATCGAGCTGCTGTCGACTTTGATAAGAGGATATCGATCTTGCAGGGGCTGAAGGAGCTTGAAAGAAAGGATTTCCATGCGCTTATAAAAGATATCCTTTCTCACAGGGAGGATGGCAGGATAAAGCTCTTTGTGACGGAGAGGGTTTTGGGTATAAGAAAGAAACAATCCCGGCTCTATCTCCATGGAGGCTATATACCGATAAAAGCCGAAGGTAAGTTCAAGGAGCACATCATCAGCTTTGCGCGCACATACAGAGGGAGTTGGGGAATAACCGTGGCACCGCGATTCCTCACGTCAATGCTCGGGGAAGGAAAAATCCCCGTTGGAAGGGAGGTCTGGGGGGACACGTGTATTATAATGCCTTCTGATGCGCCAAAAGCTTTCAAGGATATGTTTACCAACAGAACCCTTGTATCGAAGAAAAACTCGATTCCTGTGTACGAGCTGTTCTCTGTGTTTCCTCTGTCTCTGCTGCTCTGTGAAGGGGAAATGAAATGAAAGAGAGAAAAAGCGGGATACTCATGCATATCACGTCTCTTCCATCCCCCTACGGAATCGGTGACCTCGGACCGGAGGCGTACAAATTTGCCGATTTTTTATACGATTCAGGGCAAAGAATCTGGCAGATACTCCCCCTGAGCCCTACAAGAATAGAGTTCGGAAGCTCGCCCTACAGCAGCCCGTCTGCTTTTGCAGGGAATACATTATTCATAAGCCCTGATATGCTTTTACAGGAAGGGCTTGTTTCGCACCTGGATATCGAGGACGCGCCGAAATTCTCTGCAAAAAGAGTCAACTATCCAGCAGTCTTGAAATATAAACAGACGCTCCTTTCGAAATCCTTTTCCCATTTCTCACAGAGGAAGGGACAGGGGAGCGCATTCAGTGAATTCTGCAATGAAAATGCCTACTGGCTCTATGATTATGCGATTTTCGAGGCATTGAAGGGGAGGTTCAAGGAAGTGAAATGGAACCAGTGGCCGGAGGACCTTCGTGACAGGAAAAGCATGTCACTCAGAGCGCATGAAAAAGAGCTCGGTCAAACAATAGAGGAAATAAAATTTTTTCAGTACCTATTTCACCGGCAGTGGTCCGGTCTCAGGCTGTATTGTGAGAAAAAAAACGTTCAGATAATAGGAGATCTTCCGCTTTATGTGAGCTACGACAGCGCTGATGTATGGTCGCACCCCGAGCTCTTCAAGCTGGACAGCGCAAAAAACCCCACTGTTGTTTCAGGAGTGCCTCCGGATTACTTCAGTGAAACAGGGCAGCTCTGGAAAAACCCGATTTATCGATGGGATACATTAAAGGACAGTCGGTATTCGTGGTGGGTAAGGCGTATCGAGCACAGTCTCGATCTCTTTGATATCGTTCGCCTCGATCATTTCAGGGGATTTGAAGGATTCTGGGAGGTCCCTTCAACCTATGAGACAGCGGAAAAAGGGAGCTGGGTTCAAGGCCCGGGAGAAGACTTCTTTGATACGCTACGCGAGCAATTTCGTTCCCTCCCGTTTATTGCAGAAGATCTCGGGGAAATCACCCCTGAAGTTTTGGAATTGCGCGATCGATTCGGCTTACCCGGTATGCGGGTGTTTCAGTTCGCATTCGGCGATGATCCTTCTTCAGACATCCACAAGCCGCACAATTACCCAAAGAACTGTGTCGCATTTACCGGCACTCATGACAACAACACACTCATAGGATGGCTATTTGAGCGGCCCGGTTTCTCCGGAAGGAGCAAAAAGGAGATCGTCACGGAGAGGCAGAGAGCCCTGAGTTATATCGGAAGAAACAGAGCCCGGACAAAGGGTATTCACTGGGATTTTATCAGAACAGTGATGATGTCGGCTGCTTCTGTGGTTGTCTTCCCTTTACAGGACATTTTGGGCCTTGGAATGGAAGCCCGTATGAACCATCCGGGGGAGCCGTACGGAAACTGGGAGTGGCGTTTTTTATCTCATAAGCTCACTCGAGCCCTTTCAGAGTGCCTGCTGGAAATGACAAATTTGTACGGAAGAAGCTGAGGATAAAAATATAGCGCTCGCAGGGGAACAGAGACACAATCGTCACAGTCAGCGGCAGTATTATCGGTGCTCATTTTCCACTGAAGATTAAAAGAACGAGTAAAGAACTTTTTTGAAGTTTTAATGGCATCAATAAAAATATATTTGACAAAATATAAATATATATTAGAATAATCACTAATTTTGGTAAATTACTAACATATTTTTTATATTATCGTTTTCCGCGTCAATAAGGGCAACGGGAAGAACGGGGATGTGAGAAATGGTTAGCTGTTGTTTTCAGTCCAACACCTGGAGATTACTGCATACAGACCTTTGACACTCGTGAAAAGACACGTTCCGAGCCGGCACGTAGGTTGAATTCTCTTTAAATGAGTGAGAGCCGCAATCGTTTTGTTCTGATTTCTTCATCGTCATGGATATAAGCATAACTCATTTTTTGATGGAAGTATTTGAGGGAAAAGGTAAAACTGAAGATAAATTGGCGTGTTTATTTTCTGAAATAGTGCAAGCGGATGGAAATCGAGTAGAAATTCTACAGAGATGAGAAGGGGAGTGATAAAGAAATATTTTATAGGTGGAAAAAGGAGGAAGGAAAATTATACAAGTGACCTTTCCCAGTTTATTTATATATTCATAAGTTTTGCGAAAGGATCAATATATTTTAAAAGGAGGCAGTTATGAAGGAAGACGATAAGCCAAAAAAAATCACCAGGCGTCAGGCATTCAAAATGGCAGGAGCCGCGGCAGCAGGTATTGCAGCGAGCAGTTTGGTACGGCGTTTTGTCAAACCAGTGAATATTTTTGCATCAACAAAAGAGAAAGAGCCTGCCGGAGCCGCTCTCGTGGCGACTACTGAGGCAGAGAGGAAAGAACTTGCACAGAAGCTCAAGAACGCCAAGCCCGGAGAAAAGTTCGGGTTTGGTCATATCACCTGGCATCTTGCACAGGAATACGCAATCATGAACTACCAGTCCCAGGAACAGGCTGCTGGACAGCTCGGATTAAACTTCATGGGTGCAGTGGCCACCACTGACTCGGAATGGCTCGAAACGGCGGAGAGCATGATAGCGAAAGGGGCAAAGGCGCTGCACTTGAACGTTCCTCCCATGTCCGTCATGCCTGAGCTGTGCAGAATCTGTGACGAGAACAACGTATTCCTCTCCACGAACTTCGGAGTAACAGGGGACGTATTCCCCGGAGATTATGGTCCCCGGTGGGTTATTGATAATACGCCGCTGTCAGCTGAGCAGACCTATCCGCCGTTGACCCTGCTGATGGAGAAGATGAGGCAGAACGGAAAGACAAAGCTTCTGCATCACCAGGCATCCAAGACCGCGGCAACCGTATCCACAGTATACATTAACCTGGGAGTCTTCATGGCGTGGAAAAACTATCCTGAGATCCAGCTCCTTGGCCACCAGTACGGTGAGTGGGGTTACGAGGGTGGCCGAAAGGCGGGCGAGGCGTGCCTTGCCGAGCGAACGGATTATGAAGGGTTCTGGGGCGCGAACGACTCCCAGACCACGGGTGCCTTGAGTGCACTGGACGACGCCGGCCTCAATATCGGTCCATTTACGGCGTCGCGAGACATGGAATTGACCACGGCCCAAAAAATACTAAAGGGAGAATTCCTGGTTACGTCCGGATTTGCCATACCCTACTTCGGTGGAAGAACGGTCTCCATGCTGTACGACATGTGCGTCGGTGCATGGTACCCGCTACGTGATGAGATGATTCAAGCCGGCAGGTTGGACTGTTACGGTAGACCTGGTGAAATCGAGCGGTTGGCCGAGTCCTCGGGTATAATTAAAAACCCGAGCTTCTCCATTGGACCGACCAAGGAGAATATCGACAAGATATTGATACATTTCAAGGAGGAGAAGCCGGAGTATCCCTATGATTTCAGGCTGCTGTCACTTTCAAAGTGCGAGGAGCTTGGCCTGAAATACGACCGCCATGCGGGTGGGGGAACCGAGCTGGCTCCACTCTCGCACAACTACTACTTTCCGGCAAAGATTAAGAAGTTCGGCAGCCTCGAGGCCATCAGGAAACATATCGGTGCTCTCCACAAGTACTTCCTGGACTTCAGCATCGACAGGTGGGAGGATGCAGCTGAGTATGCCAAGGAGTTTCCGCCCGAGCTGAAGACGGAGACAAACTGGCAGTAAAGGCTGGGAAGTAAAAACAAAGCTGAAAAGGTGAGACTTAACTCGTGAGCGTGCAGGCAGCGAGGGGAGTATGGAGGGGGAGAAGAAAAAAAAGGGCCGGTCGAGTACAAGGAGTGAGACAGTAAATCGAAACGAAAAAGTCTTTTGATATAGATGCTCGATTCCGGTACGTCCTCTTAATTGATCGGCTCTTGCCCCATATTGTACTCCCCTTTTTTACCTGCCTCTTGTGAAGTTTAACGTGAAGCGGCAGGCTGTCAGTAATAATACATATGTATGGTGAAGCTGATGAATGATAAATTATTAGAGGTAAAGGGGGTTTACAAAACCTTCGATAGAGTCGTGCATGCCCTGAATGGAGTCAGTATAGAGGCCCGTGCAAATGAAATAGTAGGGGTTGTCGGTGAAAATGGGGCCGGAAAATCCACACTCATGAAGATTCTGGTAGGCGTGTATTCTCCGGATAAAGGGGAAATGTACTATAAGGGAAGGATGGTCCCATTCCCCAGGAATCCAAATGAGGCAGCAAAGCGGGGAATCTCGATAGTTTACCAGGAAAACGGAGTCATACCCTGGTTGAAGGTATATCAATTCCTCTTTCTGGGCCATGAGGACAAGTATATAAAATTCTTGAAATTACAGATGGATAGAATGAAGGAGAAGGCCTGCGAAATATTGGAGGAGCTTCATGTCGCATGCGACGTTGAGGCATTTATGCATGAACTGCCGCTTTCCACCCAAAAGATGATTGAAATAGCACGAGCTATACTGGGTGTACGATTGGAGAGCGAGGACGGTGACACGACACCGATCATCATACTCGACGAACCGACCTCGCCTCTGACCGACGATGAATGCAAGGAGTTGTTCAGGGATCTCTTGAAAATGAAAGAAAATGCTTCCTTTATTTTCATTTCACACATAATCCCTGAAGTTATGGAATTCACGGACAGGGTGCACGTGCTGCGAGACGGGAACCTTGTTGCCCAGTATGACTTGTCCAAAGAGAAGATGACGGAAGAAGATCTTTTCAGGGCTATAGTGGGCAGAAAATCTTCGGAATATATATCAAGGTCAGAAAAAAGGGAAGCCCTTGGCGAGGAAGTAGTCTTATCGGCCAAAAATCTTACCAAGAGCGGACATTTTTATGACGTATCGTTCGATCTCCATAAAGGCATGTGCATGGGGTTCTTCGGTCCAGCGGGGTCAGGCAAAAGCAGGATAATACGAACAATCGCCGGTCTCATGAGTTATGATGAAGGGGAGCTCAAAGCCAACGACCAAGAGCTCGAAGCGGACGAACTCCCCCACGTCAGGTTAGCAAGGGGTATCGGGTATTTCTCGGGTGAAACAGGGAAGGAGCTGTTTCTCAACTGGTCTATTGCAAAGAACATCTCGATAATCAACATGGAAAAAATTCTCGGAAAGCTCATTCCAGTAATACACTTCAACGCCGAGAAAAAAATGGCTGAGAACATCGTGCAGAAGTTGGAAATAAAAGCCCCAAGTGTAGGTACGGATTGCTACTCTTTGAGCGGCGGCAATAAACAGAAGGTTTCTGTGGGGAAATGGCTTGAAAGAAACCCGAATATACTTTTACTGGACGATCCAACGATAGGTATAGATGTGGGGGCCAGAGAGGACATCTATGAAGTATTGCTGGAGATGAAAAAGAAGGGCATTTCAATGATACTGGTAAGCGACGAGCCCAAAGAATACTCCATACTATGCGACAAGATAATGTTCGTCATAAATGGAAGAACTCAAAAAGTTCTCGGCCCTGAGGAATTCAGAAAGGTGATGTCAACGTGAATAATCAGAACAGAAAAAAGACGATACCCGGAGTTATAAAGCAAACATTGAAAATACACCCGGTTATTATTGTGTTTCTGGCCCTATTAGTGATTTTTGGAAGCATATACCCGGGAAGTTTTTTCAGCCCTATAAACTTTAAGGCTATTCTCAGACAGTTTGTAACACTTACGCTGTTTGCGCTCGGCCCTTCATTTGTGGTGTTGACAGGCCGCCTGGATTTGTCGTATGTCGGCGTCTGGATGCTGGGAGGCATCCTTGTGTGGCTGTTGAAGCCGGTATTGGGGATGTTTTCAATTATTATGATCCCCATAACGGGAATAGCGACAGGGCTTTTCATCGGTGTGATACAAACCAAGGCGAAAATACCATCCTTTATACTGACCTTGAGTTTAGTGGTGACATACACGGGATTGGCAGCCCTGATCGCAGGTGGATATCCCCGGGCTATTGATGGATACGAGTTCATAACTGCCCCCTTGATACGCCCTATTCCTTCAACGTTTCTATGGTCCATCCCCATAATTGCAGCTGCCGTATTTCTCATGAAATGCACGAGGATATGTGTATATTTAAACGCTATTGGGTCAAATGAAGAAGGGGCCCGATTAGCTGGAATAAATGTCGATAAGTACAAGATCCTGGCTTTCTTGTTGAGCGGGGTATTTACGGGCATAGGAGCGATTATCCTGTTCCAGCATCTTGGTGGTTCGGCCCAGGTAGAGCTCAAACTCAATAACATTGTTTGGCCGTTGGTAGCAATCGTCCTGGGTGGAACGCCGCTTACAGGGGGAAGCGGCGGTCCCCAGAGAACCTTACTCGGTGCAATTACGTTTACTATCTTTTACCGCGGTTTGTACCTTTCGCCGCTGCATCCCACCATGATAACTCTGCTCGTAGGAGTAGTATTGATTGTCTCCATTATAATAAGTGCAAGAGGATTAAAGGGAGTGACGGTCACATGATGCGAAAAAAGTTGATGACGAGACCAAACCATTCTCCGGAATGGCTTCGAAGTAACATGACCACAATCGGGCCGATTACCTTTGTGATTACTGTTGTGGCCATTTTCCAGGTGATAAACCCATCCTTTCTCAGCTATCAGGGAATAATAACTCTGGTCTATGCCATGTCCTATTTCCTCATAGCCGCCTGTGGATTGACCTTCGTTATTATGACAGGGTCTTTTGACTTCTCAGTGCCGAATATGCTGAAGCTTTCAGCTCTCATATGCGTATTGTACATCGAGAAGATCGGATTGCTGGTAATTCCCCTGGCTTTGGCCGTATGCATGGTGTTCGGCTTCATAAACGGGCTGCTTCTCGCAAAGTTCAAAGTTCCATCTTTTTTAGCCACGCTTGGAATTTCAATTGTCCTGGACGGAATAGCGTGGTATCTCTCAAAAGGCCACCTCCAGATAATGCAAGATAAGACATTCAGAAGCCTTACAACTACCTTCATTGCAGGTTTTCCTTCCATTTTATACTGGGGTATAGGCGTTTGGATCATTTGCACTTTCTTGGCCTTAGCCACGGCATTCGGGAGACGCACATACGCAGTAGGAGGGAACCTGGAAGGGGCCGGGCTCTCTGACATAAACGTTTCACGGCACAGAATTTACGTTTTCATGCTCAGCGGGTTTCTCTCAGGGTTGGCAGGTGTTTTGTACATGTCGCAGATGGGCGGCGGGTCGGTGAACATCGGGGCCGATATGGCTATCCCTCTTTTCGCAAGCGTGGTTGCGGGCGGAACAGCTCTCACAGGAGGAATCGGTGGTCCGCACCGAACCTTGCTGGGAGTGATCATTATAACGTGGATTCAAGCCGGGATGTCAATGCTTGCAATCGGAAACGATGTTCAGATGATAACGTTCGGCTTAATCGCTATTGGAATGAGTATAGCCACGATAGACAGGAAGAGGATAAAGATCGTTAAGTAAATTTCATCTACTTTCTTACCAACGACCAAGAGCAAGGTTCGACATTATTGTTACTCTCCGATGTACGATCGACGGATTAGCATCATATCAGCAAAGTTTTACTATACTTAGGGAGCAAAGAATCATCAAAATCCGATGTGAAACGTGGCAACAGCAGAATTGGATAAGGCGATAAATACACTGATAAGGAGGGCACTATGAGGTTAGCAGATAAAGTTGCCGTTGTTACCGGCGGAGCAAACGGTATAGGTGAAGCATATTCTAAGGGGATTGCTTCAGAGGGTGCCTCGGTTGTTATTGCCGATCTTGACGAGCGAAGAGGAAAAGAGGTCTCTGCTGAGATTGAGAAGTCCGGTGGCAAGGCGCTGTTCGTTCGGACCGATGTAAGCAAGAAACAAGACGCGGAAAAAATGGTCAAGGCAACGGTAGACCGGTTCGGATCGATCGATATACTGGTGAACAATGCGGGCATCCTGTATACTGCTCCGTTCGAAGACACGACGGAGGAGATGTGGGACAAGCTCTTCGCTGTGAATGTCAAAGGGGTGTTCTTCTGCTCCCAGGCGGCCGCAATCGAGATGAAAAAAAAGAAGAGGGGAAAGATCATCAATATATCATCCATTGCAGCTATTGGGGGCCAGGCAAGCCTCTCCGCATACAGCTCCACCAAGGGGGCTGTGCTGACCATGACACGAGTATTCGCTCTTGAGCTCGCCGGGGACAACGTACAGATCAATGCAGTTCTCCCCGGAACGACCAATACCGGCATGGCCGAGGCGGCGATGGCC
Source organism: uncultured Spirochaetota bacterium (assembly GCA_964583615.1). GTDB lineage: Bacteria > Spirochaetota > B62-G9 > B62-G9 > DRHN01 > CAZOWM01. The sequence goes on from CAZOWM010000038.1 coordinate 26,162, forward strand.
GACCCGGAATGGACCCGTCAAATCACCGAGGGAATTCCCATGAAGAGGCTCGGTGAAACCAGGGACCTGCTGGGAGCAGTTCTGTACTTCGCATCCTTGGACTCCGATTACTGTACGGGACAGACGCTCATCGTTGACGGCGGATATTCCATGATTTAGCCCTTTGGGTTCAGTTTGACAAGAAGCTTGATAGTTCCTTTTGTGATTCTGAACTGCGTCTGGTTGCAAAACGAGAGGCAGAGATTGATGAATGTGGCGTTAGTGCTGCAGAAGGGTGTTTTGTGTTGAGAAGAAATTTACTAATTCACGAGGAGAAAAGTGTATGGACTTGAAACTCGATGGAAAGACTGCACTTGTCACTGCTTCCTCTGGAGGTATAGGTCTGGAAATTGCTCGATACCTGGCTCGCGAAGGGACAACCGTTATTATCAACGGTCGGTCATCTGATACTGTAACACGGGCGTGTGAAAATATCTATTCTCAGTACCCTGACGCGAAGCTTTTACAATTGGTTGCAAACAACGGTTCTGCAGAAGGGTACAAAAAGACTATCAAAGATCATTCTGAAGTTGATATTTTGGTCAACAATCTCGGAATTTATGAATCCATTGACTTCTTCGACACAACAGACGCACAATGGCAGCATCTCTTCGAGGTGAATGTTCTCAGTGGCGTTCGTTTGAGCAGGCACTATCTCAAAGGAATGCTGTCACGGAACAGTGGACGAATTGTATTTATTTCTACCGAATCCGCGATAAGTCCTGCTCCGGAAATGGCACATTACAGTGCGACCAAGCTCATGCAGCTTTCCGTTTCTCGTAGTTTGGCTGAACTGACAAAAGGAACAAACGTTACAGTAAATGCCGTTCTTCCCGGTTCAACAAAGACAGCCGGTGTTGAAAAATTCATTCAAGAAGTTTTTCCTGGAGTTGAATATGAAACTGCCGAGAAACGCTTCATGGAAGAAAACCGCCCGACATCTTTAATCGCACGCCTTATTCGCCCTGAAGAGATCGCCGCCTTTGTTGCATTCGTGTGCAGCCCTCTCGCATCGGCTATCAATGGAGCATGCCTGAGGGTTGATGGAGGGCTTATTCGAAGTGCCGTATAAACGGTACATAGTTATGAAAAAATAAGGAAGAGATATATGAAAATTCAAGGTAAGGCATTGGACGGTAAGGTCGCAATTGTTACAGGAGGTGCATCCGGGATAGGAGAGGCTGTTGGAAAGATATTTGTCCTGAATTCTTGCACGGTGATTTTAATTGATATAAACGGGGATCGATTGAAGAAAGTCGTCGAAGAGATAACAGAGGAAGGCGGCAACTGCAAGGGTATAGGTGCTGATGTTTCTGTCGAGCCTCAAGTCAGGAAGCTCTTTCAGGATGTGATGAAGGAATATGGGAGAGTAGATATTCTCGTAAATAGTGCAGGCCGGGATTCTCTTTCGCCTCCCATTACCGAGGTCACCTTTGAGGAGTGGGAAAAGACAATGAATGCAAACCTAAAGGCTGTATTCTTATGCTGCAGAGAAGCCTTTACGATTATGGAAAAGCAGGGCGGAGGAAAAATAATAAACATGGGTTCAACTTCCGCAAAGTTGGCCTCTGGTCCTGGTCACAGTCCTTACAGAGCTTCAAAACACGGCATGATGGGCCTCAGCAAGAACCTGCTCAGAGAGGGGATGGATAAAAATATAAACGTTACTGTGATAAATCCATCCCATGTGAAAACCCCGATGACAGAAATCATTGATAAGGGTTTATACGAGGAAAATATACCAGCGTATTTGGAAGGGTGGCTTGATGAAAAAGAAATACGAGAAGGAATTCATAAAAGCTGTATTGGTGTGGAAAATGTAGCTGAGATTGTTCTATTCGTTGCTACGAGGGACAGCAGTGTGACGATTCCGCAGATTTCGATATATCCAACACATAAAGTACACAGATATGGTATGGAGGTTTAGGGGAGGAAAAATGAATAAGAAGTATGTTATGGCCATTGATCAGGGAACCACAGGGACCCGGGTCATACTATTCAACAACGATGGTGAGATCCATTCAATGGCTTACCGTGAGATCAGGCAGTTTTATCCACACCCGGGTTGGGTCGAGCACGATCCAGATGACATTTGGAATACGGTTCTTTCATGCGCAGAAGAAGCGTGCAAACGGGGAGGGGCTGAACCCGGGGAGATTGCAGCTATCGGTATAACAAATCAGCGGGAGAGCACCATCCTCTGGGAAAGAGACACAGGAAGACCGATTTATAATTCGATCTGCTGGCAGTGCCGAAGATCTGCAGGTATTTGCGATGACCTGAAAGCAAAGGGTTATGAGAGCTCAATAACGAAGAAAACGGGTCTTCTTATTGATGCATATTTTTCCGCTACAAAAATCATGTGGATTATGGACAACGTTGAAGGTGCCAGGAGCAAAATCGAGGATAAGAACATTTGTATGGGGAATATCGATTCCTGGATCATATGGAACCTCAGCAAAGGAAGGTATCACGTCACCGATTTTTCCAATGCGTCGCGTACTCTGCTGCTGAACATCCATACCCTTTCCTGGGACGAAGAGATTCTTGCCTGGACCGGGATTCCCGAGCACATACTCCCTGCATTGAAACCGTCCAGCGGTGTCATGGCCGAGACCGACCCCGATGTTTTTTTCGGAGAGACTGTCCCCATAGCCGGCGTGGCGGGAGATCAACACGCAGCAACCTTTGGACAAACGTGCTTCAAACCGGGAATGACGAAAAACACGTATGGAACCGCCCTGGCACTCATGATGAACATTGGAGAACAGCCAATTCTATCCAAGCACGGGCTCACAACCGATCTCGCCTGGAAAATTGGAGACAAGGTCGAATACACACTGGAAGGGGTCATATTCATCGGGGGAGCCGCGATCCAATGGCTGAAAGATGGTTTGGGAATTATTAGAAACTCAGCCGAATGCAGTGAGCTTGCCGCGAAAGTACCAGATACCGGTGGTGTATACCTGGTACCTGCTTTCACGGGATTGTGTGCGCCGTACTGGGATATGTATGCGCGAGGCACTATCATTGGCATCACCAGGGGAACGTCCAGGGAACACATAGCTCGGAGCGCTATGGAGTCCATGGCTTATCAGACAAGGGACGTTCTGGAAGCGATGGAGGCTGATTCTGGAGAGAAAGCTCAGTCGCTGCGCGTGGATGGGGGCGCAACCAGAAGCGATTTTCTCATGCAGTTTCAGGCAGACGTACTCGGCATCGAGGTCGAACGACCGGCAGTTACAGAAATGGCTGCTCTTGGGGCATGCTATCTGGCAGGACTTGGTGTTGGTTTCTGGAAAAGCAGAGAAGAGATTGCGCAGCAGTGGAAAATCGAAAAGGTCTTCCAGCCGAGCATGAACGAAAACAGGCGCGAGGAGCTCTATTCAGACTGGAAGAGGGCTGTTGAACGTTCTTTCAAATGGGAGAAGCCGTAAACAGGATAATTTTGAAAAGAATGTGACAGGGAGGGGAGTACTCATGAGTGCTGTATCCAATTCTGAATCTTCATTTATCAATGTTGCGAAGGAAACCGGTATTGATATTGTCCATGAAGATGGCGCCATTTTTTGGGCAGGTCCCAAAGGGGGGAATATTAAACCAGCCGGCCCTCTTTCTGGTAAAAAAGTAGGATGTATTGTCGCCAGTGAGTTCAGTGACTTCCAGGCGTATTATATAGCATCATATGTAGGTGAATTTGGTGGAACACTTGAGTTTCTCATGGTTGATCAGGTTACGTGGAAATTCACGAGACCTAATTTCAAGGCAAAAGGCGTTCAGGGGATGTGGGGCGTAAGTATCGACCCCATACCGGTGATGGGAGGAAACAAAGCTTCCAGGAATAAAAAAATTAGGAATGCAGATCCTAAAGATTATGATGCAGTGGTTATCATTGGTGGCCATTCCGGTGATATAATGTCAACAGAGAAAATAGTGTTGGAATTTATTAAGGAAGCGTACAATAACGGTGCCGTTATTGGAGGTATTGGAGGAGGTATTATCCCGATAATTGCTGCTGGTATTGTGAAAGACAAGGAATGCACAGGTAATGTACAGGTTTCATTCATATTGAAAAAGATTGCAAAATATAAAGACTCACCGTGTGTAATGGCCGACAGGATAATCACGGCAAGGGATACATTGGAAACACCCCTCTTTATGTATATGTTGTGCAAATATTTTAATCCCAGCCTTTCGGACAGGCGTAAAGGTGTACTTGCGGGGAAAACAATGTTGATGATTTGTGGATGGGATTTTGAGGACTTTGAGGTTGCTGTTCCAGTCATGGAATTCATTCATAGGGGAGCAAAGGTAATAATCGGAACATTCACAGGTGCAACGCGTGCCAGGCCTCCATTGCTTGGCCTGGAAGTCATCCAGGGCAATTTTGGAATGTCTGTGCCGCTCCAGGAAATACCGGAGAATAGCTATGATATTAAAAAACTTACAGAAATTGGCATGGACGAGTTTGACGGCCTTCTGATTCCTGGTGCATTCAATCCATGGAATATGATTGAGGCAGGGACACCTCTTGAATTTATTAAAAAAGCCGACGCGGCAGGAAAGATTCTTTCGTATATGTGCCATGGCCCTATTCCGGTGGCAGCAGCTGATCTGGTGCGAGGGAAAAAAATCACTGGATGGCTTGCCTGTAAGGATGCAGTTACATCCATGGGTGGAGAATTTAACGCAGATTGGGCGGTCTCTTTGGACGGTAACCATGTATCAGGCCGTACTACACCCGAGTTGCCGGAGTTTATTGATGCTATTACATTAGCGCTTTTGAGATGATGGGCCGAGTATATGAATAAAGAGAAATACCAGAGAGGAAAGTATCTTTATTGGCCATAATGAGGCGCTTAGACTAAGAAGTCAAAGGCGGCACGTCTTCCCTTTACCTGAAACATTGGTTCAGCTTTTTCTTGAGAGTTTTTCGTAGATCAAGCATTGCGTATCCCCGTGGAATGCTGTACGAAGCCGAACCAACAGAAATCTTAATGTTTGTATATATCACCGCGAACATCTATCTTAACGATGTATGTGTTGGCACTATCCTCAAGGTGAGAATCTATACCGGGAGAGTATATCTTTTTACCCCTTGACCATTGGATTTCCACACTTGGGACATTGTATATTGTTGCAGGGTACACCCTGTCTGTGCGGCACCTTCTCGCCGCATGAAGGACATACGCAGAAACCGCCGGGCCCTGACCCTGGTCGGGTTCCTCCCATTCGTCCCCTTCCTCCTCCACTGCCCATTCCTCTTCCTGTTCCAGGCCCGCCACCAGCCGGACCGGTTCCATCTCCTCTTGGCATATCAAAAACCTCCCTTATAATGCAGATTTATCTAATGAAAATGATTATCATTACTATAAATATACACACAAATTCTCTGCTCGTAAATGGGTTTTTTGTTCATCTTCCGACATTGTACAAACTCATACCCTGTTTTCAGAAAAATCCTTTGAAACCGTTTCATTTATACTCTTGTAAAATTTGCCTTCTCCTGTTACAATAATGCAAGAATAAAATATTCATCTCATAGCCTTACTTCTTTCACATCCATTGTGTTCCACTCCTTTAAGATTTGATCTTAACGGAATCAATTTTGACAGCCTTGTATATTAAGAAATTATTAAACAAGGGGGAGAAAACCATGTCTACATTTTTCATGCTGGGGAAGTATTCATCAGAATCAATGAAAAAGATGAGTGCCAAACGCACAGAAGAGTCCAATGCTCTTATCAAAAAGTTTAGCGGCGAGTTAGTTTCGATGTATGCACTTCTGGGAAGGTATGATTTAGTGCTCATCGTGAACTTTCCGGGTATAGAGGATGTAATGAAAGCCTCTGTAGCTTTAGGGAGATTGACCGGAATATCATTTACCACACATCCTGCGGTAACGGTTGAGCAATTCGACAGGATGATAGCTAACATTTAATTTTCTCAGGCCGCATCCAATCGGTGATCGAAGATTCTTTTAGACTTATCGCGGGTCTCTCTCTCTCGTCTTACCCCGTTAATACTGGCCGTACTCCTGAAGGGCCTCCCACATGGCCATGATGTTCTCGGGGGGAACATCAGGCTGGATATTGTGTACTGTGTTGAACACGAAACCGCCACCCGGTGCAAAATCTTCGATTCTTTTTCGCACTTCGTCCTTTACCTCACCGGCTGAAGCGTGTGGAAGAATCTTCTGAGTATCGATGCCGCCTCCCCAGAATGTGATGTCATTACCGAAATCTTTTTTCAGCTGCACCGGGTCCATATCCTTTGAGGTATACTGTACTGGATTCAGGATGTCCACACCACTTTCGATGAGGTCGGGTATGATAAAGCGGGAAGACCCGCAGGTGTGAAAGAATATGTACAGTTCGGGCCTCTGCTTCTTGATAATCTGAAAGATCTTCGAATACCATGGTTTGAAATAGCGCTTGAACATATCATAGGAAAATACCGGACCGGTCTGCATACCGAAATCGTCTGCATAGAGTACAACCTTGATATCGTCGCCCAGGTAGGGGATCGCCCACTCCCAGAATATGATGTCCAGTTCCGCCAGTTTTGCGATCAGATAGCTGGTGAGCTCCGGCTCGGCGGCGAGATCGTAAAAGGAATCCTCGTATCCAAGCAGCCATTGAAATGTCTGGAGAAGGCCGACGGTCATTCCTACGGTTCCCAAAACCACGAGGCAGTCGGATTCCGCAAGCGTTGCAGCCTCCTCTTTAATACCCTGAAGGCGGTTTTCGTCCTTTGGATCGGGCCATTCGAAATTTTTAACATCGTCAAGGGTGGCACCCTTGAGCGGATGGGCAACCATATCGTAGTAGAGCCCGTACGGCTTCGGCCGCCTCCATGTAATCTGCCAGACATCAGTGAACTGTTCGTATTTGTCTGTTTCCTCGAGCTTCAGCTCCCATCCAAACGGGCTCCCCGTAAGCACACCTCTGGTGTCGACCTCAAGGCGCTCGAGCACATCATCGTGAACCCTCGCGAGCCCCTGCACTCTATCAAAGAGCTCTGTCTCGCGGGGTTGTAATCCAAGATATTCTCTGAGCCTGTTGTACGCGATGTGATGAATACCGCTCACAAGTGTGCTGTTGAGATCATACGGTACTTTGTCCGGTTCCTCATGATTGAGCGTCTTTATCATTCTCTCTTTCGAGGTCATCCTTTCCTCCTTGTACGCATATGTTCGAAATGTCTTGTCTCACTATTATATCAGGAAACGAGCTGAAAAATCAATACAGGAATCCAGGAAAAGAGAAGATGGTTATTATGATTCAAATCAAGCTCAGGTGGGATTTTTGAATTTTTGAATGGTAAAGAGATGGAAAAAGGCAGTATCTTCCTATTCCCGCACTGCGATATGTTTTAGCAAAATATAATGTAAACGGTACAGCAAAAATAATAACTACTGGTCCGGGGATTTATCATTTTTCCATTAATAAGGGTTTGGAAACAATGGCATATTGAGGCACTTTACAAGCAGTACCTTTCACATATATATTCTGTGTACCATGGACACACGCGGGAAAAGAAGAGCAATGCTTCACGTCGACAAACAAATAAACATCCCTATCAGCGAAATCAAGATCAGCGCCGTTCGTTCCGGGGGAGCGGGAGGTCAGAATGTCAATAAAGTCTCGACAGCAGTGCACCTGCGTTTCGACATAAAAGCTTCATCCTTACCGGATGACTTTAAGGAGCGGCTCCTGGGATTGAAGGACAATCGCATCACCAGGGAAGGAGTGATCGTTATCAAGGCACAGCAGCACCGAAGTCAGGAACAAAATAGGAACGAAGCGTTCCGCAGGCTCAGGAAACTTATTAAAAGTGTTACAGCCATACCCAAAAAGCACAAACTGACGAAACCAACAAGAAGCTCTCAGGAAAAACGCCTCAGGCAAAAAAAGAGACGGGGAAGATTCAAGGCCCTCAGGGGTAAGATCTCAGGGCAGGAGTGAAGCATGACAGCCCTTGTTTCGGGTTAGAGCCAATCGTGCATATTGTTTCTGTACACTTGAAAAATCAATGTCAATTTTAGAATAATCTTGACATATATGTATTTAATGATAAAATGAATTATTTCGGAAATATTACAATTTTTTATATTAAATGATTTTCAAAGGGAGGAGAAAAATGAAAAAAAACGTTTAAATCACGATATACTCTGTTTTGTTCATAACAGCCGTCCTGCTCATGACGATGTGCGGCGGTACAGGCACGCCGTCGAAACCCGGTGACGGGCTCGTCACAACCACTGAAAACCTTCCTGACGGCACAGTATTCACGGTCACAGCGCCAAGGTCAGTTACCTGTAGTGTGGTTTCAGACACATCGGGGTATCCGCCGGGGTTCAGGGGATACATTATTGATGTCTCGGGAACATTGAATCCTGGTGAGAAGGCAACGCTTTCCTTCAAGGGAACCACTGCCTTTGACGACACGGATCAGATCGCCTATTACAGCGGCAGCGCGTGGGTTCCTGTGACCACCACACTGAGCGCAGATAAATTGACCATCTCTGCAACGGTTGATCACCTCTCTGATTGGGCAGTGTGCTTCGACATCTGGCCGCCGTGGGTGGTGGAGGAATCGGTGAGCCCCACTGACGGGGCGGACTCTGTGCCGGTTTCCTCTCCGGTGGTTATCGAGTTCAGTGAAAAGATGAACGAGAGCTCGGCCCAGAATGCGTTTTCGCTGGTTGATCCACTTGCCGTGGAAGTGCAGGGTGATTTTTCATGGAACAGCAGTGGAACAGTCATGACCTTCACACCTGACGAGGATTTGGAGGAGATTACGACGTACTCTATTACTGTTACCGTCGATGCACAGGATTTCACGGGAAACAACATGGAAAACGAGTTCAGCAGTGAGTTTTTGACCGGTTATAAAGATGACACGATCGCTCCTCAGGTAGTTTCGGTCTCACCGGAAGACGGGGAGGAGGATGTCTTTGTAGAAACAAACATAACCGTTACCTTCTCCGAGCCGATGAATCAGTCTTCATCAGATGCTGCGCTGCTGCTTGACGGTGTCGCACCCACGGGAAGCTTCAGCTGGGTGGGGGTGCTGGATGAGAATTTTAATGCTGTTGCGGTTGATGCAGCAGATGATGGGTATGTAGAAGTAGGTAGTACGTCGTTTGAGTACAGTTTGAATCCCATACCACCTGGTAGTTATTACGTCTTTGCCTTCATCGACATGGACGGTGACGTTGACCTCTCAAACGGTGACTACATCGGATATTACGGAGGGACGGAAGCCGAGCCGCCCACAGCACCGAACGTTAACATTCCCTCACCACCATCATCGGGCCTTTTGAACGATGTCGACATCGATCTGTACGAGTACGCGCTGGAAGGGCTCATCGACGAAGGGGAGTATCCCAGTATCACTGTGGATCAATCGAATAACGTGCACATCAGTTATGTTCAGGAGGTTGAATCTGATCTGATCCTGAAGTATCAGAGTCTGTCCGAGGGCGCCTCCGAGGAGGTGAATCTCAGTGCACTCGGATATGACGAGTATTACTCCCCCTCACTGGCGGTTGATGACACCGGTACTGTGCACGTGTGCTTCATTGAAGCATCTGGAGGAGCATCTGCTGGATATCTGGTCTACGGGAGCAAGCCGCCGGGTGGCGATTTTTCCTTTGAAACGTTTGATGAGGGCTACGCCAATGCGTCG
>CAZOWM010000039.1:0-34304 GCA_964583615.1 uncultured Spirochaetota bacterium
TCGATGTGATCGAGTATCACGGGTCCGGCAACAGTGTGACTCTGGCAAAACGATTCAGCTCCTGAAGCTGGGTGAGAAGAAGACGCCCTCAGTGAACGCCAAGCGCGTCTTCCGCTGCGATGTTGATACCGCTTTCTTGCAGTATCTGCACAGCCCTGTCCGGATTTTCAAAACGGAAAATGAGAAGTGCTTTATTCTGAGGCTGTTCGAAAAACGCGTACATATATTCTACATTGATCTTTTCCTTCCCTAAAACCTTCAATACCGCAGCAAGCCCTCCCGGCTTGTCCGGCACCTCGACTGCAACGACATGTGATTCTTTTACGATGAACCCTTTCTCTTTGAGAACCTTCACTGTTTTTTCCACATCGTCGACGATCATTCGCAGTATCCCAAAGTCCGATGTATCTGCAAGTGAAAGCGCCCGTATATTGATTGTGTGAGCCCCGAGTATCTCCGTTATTTCCAGTATCCTGCCCACCTTATTTTCCAAAAATACAGATATTTGTCTCGTTTTCATTGAATCGATCCCCTCATCATCGCTTAAAGTTCTCTTCTGTCGATCACTCTCTTTGCCTTGCCTTCGGAGCGCACGATGGTTTTCGGTTCGACGAGTTGCACTCCGACCTTGATGCCGAGCATGCTCTCTATTTCTTCCTTGATTTGCTGCTCGAGCGTCTCGAGCTCCTTGATCTCATCCGAAATAAGACGCTCGTTCATCTCAACATGGATGCTCAACTCGTCGAGGTTCCCTACCCTTTCGACAATAATCTGATAGTGCGGTTCCAGCCCTTCAATTCGTATGAGCACCTCCTCGATTTGAGATGGAAACACATTCACGCCGCGTATGATCAGCATATCGTCCGTCCTGCCCATTATACGCTTCATCCGCATCGACGTTCTCCCGCACGTACACTCACCCGGTATGAGCGAGGTGATATCTCTCGTGCGGTATCGGATCAAAGGCGTAGCTTCCCGAGTAAGCGTAGTGATCACGAGCTCGCCGATCTCCCCGTAGGGAAGAACCTCACCTGTGTGCGGATTGATGACCTCGGGATAAAAATGATCGTCACATATATGGATACCGGTTTTATACCTGCACTCGTTTCCCACCCCGGGGCCGATAATCTCTGTGAGGCCGTATATATCCAGCGCAAGAAGGTGAAGGCGTGATTCTATTTCTTTCCGCATGTTGTCGGACCAGGGTTCCGCGCCGAAGTTCCCGGCCTTCAGTTTGAGCGTTTTGAAATCTATTCCCTGCTCCTCCCCTACTTCCGCAAGATAAAGGGAATAGCTCGGTGTGCATGTGATGATGGTACTCCCAAAATCCTGCATAATCATAATCTGTCTCTTCGTGTTCCCTCCGGATATGGGGATTACATTTGCGCCGATACGGCGTGCCCCGTAATGAACGCCAAGCCCTCCTGTAAAAAGCCCGTATCCGTACGCATTTTGAATGATGTCGTTTTGGGTGGTGCCGCTCGTTGTAAGACAGCGCGCCATCACCTCACCCCACAGGTCGATATCCGCCTTTGTGTATCCCCCGATCACCGGCTTTCCTGTCGTTCCGGAAGATGTGTGTATCTCCACAATATTGTCCATGGGAACAGCAAACATTCCGAACGGATAGTTATCTCGAAGATCATTCTTGGTGGTAAATGGCAATTTTTGTATGTCTGAAATCGAGTTCACATCAGCGGGAGAAACCCCTGCTTTTTCCAATGCCGATTTGTAAAAAGGAATGCGGTCATACGCACGCTGAACAAGCCCTTTCAGCAGTTCTCCCTGGATCACTTTTTTCTTTGTATCCGTGAGCGTTTCTCTTTCTTTGTTCCAGATCATGGTCTTCCTCGAAAATTTTTAATACTATAGCATATAGGGTGAAAAATGCAACCAAAACTTCCCACTTGCACCATACCGATGTAAAAACGAATCTCGTCATCAGCTTTCGAGTAGGAGTGGAACGATCCTCCTCATCCCCTTTCGATCCGTTTACGGAGAAGGTCGTTCACGAGACGGGGGTTTGCCCTTCCTTCGGTTTTTTTCATAACCTGTCCTACTAGGAATCCGTAGGCTTTCCCCTTGCCTCCCTTCACATCCAGCACAACCGTCTGATTTTCAGACAGAACCTCGTCAATAACCGCTTCTATGCTTTCCTGATCGGTGACCTGCCGCAGTCCCTGTTCATCGATGATCGAACGCGCGGTTTTTCCGGTCGAGCACATGGTATTAAACACATCCTTTGCGATCTTTCCCGATATTTCACCGCCATCCATGCTCGTGAAGAGCTCTCTCAGCATTAAAGGGGTTACCGGCGACTGGTCGGCCTCAAGGTTTTTTTCATTGAGCACTTTCAGAAATTCACTCAGAATCCAGTTGGCAATCTTCTTTGGCTGAGAATACCCCTGCACCGCTTCTTCAAAATAATCAGCGAGCTTGGCGGATGCACAGAGGGTCTCTGCATCGTACAGTGTAATTCCATACTGTGCTACGAATCTCTTTCTTTTCTTTTCCGGTAGCTCGGGAATGGTTTCTCGCATGCTCTGAATAAAATTTTCATCCAACTCAACAGGAACAAGATCAGGATCTGGAAAGTACCTGTAGTCGTGGGCTTCTTCTTTGGTGCGCATCGTGATGGTTACATTTTTCCCCTGATCAAAGAGCCTGGTCTCCTGACTGAGTACCCCACCCTTTCTGAGAATGTGTGTCTGACGTATTATTTCATAGTCGATGGCTTTTTTCACATTTGTAAAAGAGTTCATGTTCTTTATTTCCTGTTTCACTCCGAGCTCGAGCGCACCGTGTTCTCTCAGGGAGACATTCACATCGACTCTCAGCTCACCTTTCTCCATGCTGCACGCCGAAACCCCTGTGTACTGCATGATTTCTTTCACTGCAGTGAGAAACCTGTACGCTTCCTCAGATGTCCGCATGTCAGGTTCGGTCACGATTTCGAGCAGCGGAACACCACAGCGGTTGAAATCGATATAGCTTGGTCCTCTGGGGTCTTCGTCGTGCATGAGCTTTCCCGCATCTTCTTCAAGATGTGCCCGTGTGATCCCGATACGTTTGTCATGCAAGTGCTCATCCCGTATGGCTACCGCACCGCGCACGTTGAGCGGAAGCTCGTACTGGGATATCTGATAGGATTTCGGAAGGTCGGGATAGAAGTAATTTTTCCGTGCGAACACGGAAAACCCTGACACTTCACACCCGAGCGCAACCCCCGCGATTACTGCTCTTCGCAGCGCCTCCTCGTTGAGAACCGGAAGCGCGCCCGGCAGTCCCAGACACACCGGGCAGGTGTGAGAGTTCGCCTGGTCTCCGTAGGCAGTACTGCATCTGCAGAATGTCTTCGTTTGTGTATCAATCTGAACGTGAATTTCGAGGCCGATTACCGCTTCGTATCTCATGAGGCAGCCCCCTCCACCACACGCGCCGCCCGAAAAATTGTATCTTCATGAAAGTGGTGTGCGATGAGCTGGATCCCCACAGGCATTCCTTCCTGTGTCTTCCCGCAGTGCACCGATGCAGCAGGAAGGCCCGCGAGATTTATGGGTGCGGTGTACACATCCGAGAGGTACATCCGGAGCGGGTCATCGACCATTTCACCGATGTCCCACGCTGCGGACGGCGCGACAGGAGAGACGATCAGTTCGACCTCGGCGAATGCATCCTCAAATTCCTTTCGTATCAGCGTCCGCGCCTTCTGCGCTTTCAGGTAGTAAGCATCGTAATACCCGGAGGACAGTGCAAAGGTGCCCAGAAGGATCCTTCTCTTTACCTCATCCCCGAACCCGAGGGACCTGTTCTCCCTGTACAGCTCGTTGATGTCGTCTGTTTTGATGAACCGCGTCCCGTACCTGATACCGTCGAACCTGGCGAGATTCGAGGAAGCCTCCGCGGTTGCAATGAGATAGTAGGAAGCAATGGCGTATTTTGTGTGGGCGAGACTGATCTTTTTCACGTGCGCACCGCCGTCCTCCAGCACTTTGATCCCTTTTTCGACCTGTGCACGCACCTCATCGTCCAGTCCCTGTCCGAAATACTCTTCAGGAACCCCGACGTGCATCCCCCTGATTGATTTTCCCACCGATTCTTCAAACCTCGGAACCTCAACACGAGCGGAAGTGGAATCTCTTTCATCGATACCTGATACCGCCTGGAGAAGAATCGCAGCGTCCTTTACCGTTTTTGTAATCGGACCGATCTGATCGAATGAAGAGGCGTATGCGACAAGGCCGTAGCGAGAAACACGCCCGTAGGTGGGTTTTATTCCGAACACCCCGCACATCGATGCGGGTTGCCTGATCGACCCTCCCGTATCCGAACACAGCGCTGCAATTGCACAGTTTCCCGCGACCGCACTCGCGGCCCCTCCACTCGAGCCGCCCGGGATTTTTTCCCTGTTGTGAGGGTTCCGCACAGCGCCGAACGCGGAGGATTCATTTGTAGAGCCCATCGCAAACTCATCCATGTTCAGCTTTCCTGCAGGAATCCCCCCGTGGTTTCTCAGAAAGGAAATTGCCGTTGCGTCATACGGCGATCGGTATTCCTTCAGTATGCGTGAAGCGCATGTGGTGAAAGTCCCTTTTACATTGATAATGTCCTTGATGGCTACAGGAACACCGGATAAAAGAGTTTCCTCGATGTTCGAAATACGCTCCTGAAGGTGCTGTTCTTCAAGATCGATCTTCTCTTGATCAAAGCTGATATATGCATTCAGGGGAAAGGCGTTTCTGCTGTCGTCGACGACAGCAGCATAAATGTCTTTCACAATATCTCGAGTCTTGATTTCTTTTTTTCTCAGGAGCGCTCTGAGCTCCTCGAGCGTATACTCATTCAGCTTCATACTCGTCTCCTATAGGATGCGCGGGACGACAACGTGGCCTCTGGACCAGCGAGGGGCGAGTCTTTCAACAGTATGTACGTCGAAGCTCTCACCTCCCTCATCATCCCTCATACGGTTTGTGTAGCCCAGTGTATGGGCTGTGGGAATCACCTCTTTGAGATCGAGCTCCTCGAGTACTTCCACGTACTCCAGTACACTCTCCAGCTGTTTTTGCATGCGGAGAGTTTCCTCTTCGCTCAGTTTCAGCCGGGCCAGTTGTGCAACCCGCACAATCGTGTCTTTATCGACTTTCATGCATCTCTCCTCTATTCTTCATCTTTTCTCAGCGGTGTGTAGTTCAGCATGAACATCATTTTTTTCCCGTCGTCGAACCGGATAACCGCTACTTCACCGCTGATTTCAACTACCGTCCCTCTCCCGAACTGCGGATGAACGACCCTGCTCGAAGCTTTGAGATCCGATATTTCTGAAGGACGCGCTGAACTCCTTTCAGGTATTTTTCTCTGCTTTAGAGAACCCGAACCGGATGAGAACCTGTATCTTCGAAAGGATGGACCGGTGAAACCTGAAAAAAAACGTTGTTCAGGTTCCTCCTCGCTGAACACGATGAGCTCCTGGGGCAGTTCGAGTAGAAATTTGGAAACACCTCGTTCCACACTCGTTCCGTACAGCTTTCTCACACGCGCTGCGGTCAAGTAGAGCTTTTCCATGGCGCGTGTCATCCCGACGTAACAGAGCCTTCTTTCCTCCTGAAGTTCTGAAACCTGTTCTCCGGCAAGGTAGTGAGGGAATATTCCCTCCTCCATCCCGGCAATGAAGACCACAGGAAACTCGAGACCTTTTGCATTGTGCAGGGTGATGAGATACGTCCTTTCTTGCTTGAAGCGCTCGTCAGAGTTGTTCTGGTTGAGACTCACCTCTTCAACAAACTCTGAAATCGGCGCTGAAGGATTCTGTTTCGAGAATTCCTCGACCGCATTATAAAGCTCATCGATGTTTCTTATCCTTTCTTCATTTCCCGTGCCTTTCAGGTAGTCGAGATATCCGGACGTTTCGAACAGTGTACGTATGAATTCGGGAGGATATGTCGAATCGACAATCTCTTTCAGCTTTACCATGCTCTCCACAAAAGACTCGACCTTTTTTTTCCTGGCCAAAGAAACCTCAAGTCCGTTATCAATATGAAAAAACGGGCGTCCGCATTCAATGGTACTACGGACGAGCGCATCGACAGTCTTTTCTCCGATACCCCGTATCGGTTTGTTTGCAATTCTTCTCAAAGAGACTTCATCATAGGGGTTCACAAGGAGCCGCACATATGCGAGTATATCCTTTATTTCTTCCCTCTCGTAGAACCTGAACCCTCCCACGATCGAATAGGGGATCCCCATTTCGGAGAACACCGATTCGAACACTCTTGACTGAGCATTCATCCTGTAGAATACGGCTATGTCGGCGAAACCATACCCCTCGTTGTACCTCAAATTCAGGATGCGGTCTGCAATAAAGCGCGCCTCGCCTCTGTCGGATGCGGCGCGGAAAAATACGATTTTTTCCCCTTTTCCCTTTCGCGTAAAGAGAGTTTTCCCGAACCGCCCGGAGTTTTTATCTATGAGATGCGAAGAGGCGGATAATATCGTCTGAAATGAGCGATAATTTTCCTCGAGCTTGATAATTTTCGTGTACGCGTATTCTTTCGAGAAGTTCATGATGTTTTCGACTACCGCGCCGCGAAACCCGTATATCGATTGATCTTCGTCTCCCACGACATAGATGTTGCCGTCCGGGAAGGTGAGCTTCTTGATGAGCTCGTACTGGGCATGGTTCGTATCCTGGAACTCGTCGACGAGAATATATCGGAAACGCTGCTTGACACTATTGAGCGCATCCCCGTTTGAATCCAGCCCTCTGCAGAACCTGAATATCAAATCGCCGAAGTCGAAGAGGTTCTCGTGAGAGAGCCTGCGTTGGTACTCCCTGTATATATCGAAAAAAAGAGGGTCTGTTGAAAACCGTTCTGATTCTGCCTCCTCGGCACTTAAAAGCCTGTCTTTCGCTCTGTCAATAAGCGCTGCGTATTTTTCAGGTTTGTAGGTATCCTGATCAAGGTTCATCTCTTTCATGATCTTTCTCAGGATCATCTTCTGATCCTGCTGATCAATGATGGTGAAACGGGGCTGAATCCCGAACGCGTCCCCCATGATGCGCAGGACCCTCGCGGCAGTCGAATGGAATGTTCTTATCCAGACCTCGACCTTTTCACCGAGCAGGGCATCGACTCTCTGTTTCATTTCCTCACTTGCCTTGTTCGTGAAGGTAACAGCAAGAATGTTTTTGGGGTCAATACTCATTTCGTTTATGAGATATGCAATTTTATAGGTAATGACGCGTGTTTTCCCGCTTCCCGCTCCTGCAAGAACAAGAAGGGGCGATCCGTAATAGGTTACCGCATCCAGTTGTGCCGCATTGAGATGGGATTCGTAAGGTATCCGCTGTGCCATGAAAGAGTCTCTATTGGGATACTGGAAAGATAGTGAAATTCCCCCGCGCTATCAAGGGTCAAAAGGGTGACATGAACATCCGGAGGAACTGAAGAAGCACATTGGACAGTATTCCGGAAACAATGTCATCGATCATGATCCCAACACCGCCCTGGATTTTCTGAAGATTTTTGATGGGAGGCGGCTTCAGAATATCAAAGAGTCGAAACAGCAGAAAACCTGCTATCAGATACACAACCGAGTCAGCCGTGGGGTAAAAACGAAATGTCGTGTAGGTCACGAGCATACCTGCAATTTCATCAATGACAATCTTTGCGGAATCCTTTTGTTTGAAGATGTTTTTCTCAGCATAGTCCGCTATGAAGGTGCCCGCGACCATACATACGAACACAATGGGATAAAATGCAGTTGAACGGGAGAACAAAAGCCATATACACGCTCCGACGAGTGCGCCGTAGGTTCCTCTCGGACCGGGTGCGCATCCGGAATAGAACCCTGTTGCGAAAAACTTCATCAAGCCCGAGAAACGAAAAAGCGCGCTGTTTTTCAGTATGTACTGTACCATCGAAAAAAACGCGAGAAAGGCTGATATGGATACGAGAACAAGTGGAAGAAACATCATTACAGTGTCGGTCCACTGTTCTGCGAGCACGAACACTGAACCGAACCTGGAACCGGCTTTCAGAGAAAAAATGATCTTCTCTGCACAGAGCAAAAAAAGAATGGAGAGTATGGAGAACATCTGCCACGCTGTTTTCAGCTTTCCCGAAAACACTGTTGCGATCGGGCTTTTTTTTCTCACAGCTGCAACCCGCATCAGCGTCACTGTCACTTCACGAAGCAGAATGAGCCCTACCAGCCAGAAAGGAATCCGGAGATCCGGAATAAGTGTGAAGCTGATAAATGCACTTCCCACGAGAATCTTGTCCGCGAGGGGGTCCATGAACTCACCGAACACCGATGATGTCCCCCACTTCCTCGCGAGGTACCCGTCAAGATAATCAGTTATCGTTGCAAAAAGAAAGAGGAGAATTGAGAGAAAACCCCAACAGATGCTCTCGCCGAACAAAGACAGGACAAAAGGGGCGACGAGCGCGATTCTGAGAACGGTGAGTATGTTTGAGGCCTGAGGTTTTATTCTCTCGATAAAAGACATTGTCAGTGTTGGTAATACCGAATAATGTACTTATAATAGAGCAATTTCTGAAAACTTCAATAGAAAGGAGGCGTCGAGTGAACTACCGCACATTCGGGAGAACAGACTGGAGCGTAAGTGAGATCGGCTACGGCATGTGGGGTCTTGCGGGGTGGACCGGAACGGATGCAAAGGAGGTCGAGCGAGCGTTGAGCCGTGCTGTTGAGAGCGGGTGTAACTTTTTCGACAGCGCATGGGGGTATGGAAACGGAAAAAGCGAAAGGATACTCGGCGACCTTTTGAAACATAATTCAGGAATCAGGCTGTACGCTGCAACAAAAATTCCTCCGAAGAACTTCAGCTGGCCGTCGAAGAGAGGGTATACGCTCGAAGACTGCTTTCCATCCGAGCACATTGTCGAATACACCGAAAAGAGCCTGAAAAATCTCGGTGTGGAGACGATAGACTTACAGCAGTTTCACGTGTGGGAGGACGACTGGGCCGAGGATGAGCGGTGGCAGCGCACAGTTGAAAGGCTGAAAAAAGACGGGAAAATCAGGGCAATCGGTGTAAGCGTGAACCGCTGGGAGCCGGACAACTGCCTCAGAACGCTGAACACCGGCCTTATCGATTCCATGCAGGTGATCTACAACATATTCGATCAGGCGCCGGAAGACAATCTTTTTCCCCTGTGCGAGAAACTGAACATAGGGGTAATCGCCCGCGTCCCTTTTGATGAGGGCACACTCACGGGAAAAATAAAGAAAACCACCGCGTTTCGGGACGATGACTGGAGAAGCACGTATTTTGTTCCGGAAAACCTCGATTCCAGCGTCGAGCACGCCGACTGGCTGAGACCTCTCGTACCCGAGAACATGACTATGGCAGAAATGGCGCTTCGTTTCATCCTCTGCAACAGAAACGTGAGCACGGTCATTCCCGGTATGCGAACAGCTGCGCATGTCAGTTCGAACATCGGAACAAGCGACGGAAAATTTCTGCCTGAAAAACTCATGTCAGAGCTGAAAAAGCATCGCTGGGACAGAGAACCGACTGAGTGGTCACAGTAGCATCTGCAAAAACACATTGAGCCTCCACTTTCCGATCAGAACAACGAAGCGTGAATGTTTGGAAAAACCCTACTCAATGTGCGCGGAAATCCATTCATCGAGCCTGCGGTAGGTATCGGTTTTTCCCGACTCATTGAGGGTATCGTGCCGCATGCCTGGCATGAGAATAAACGTTTTCCTTTCGCGTGCAAGAGAGTCGTAAAAGGATTTTGTGTCTTCCGGTGAGGTAACACGATCATCTGCTCCGTGAAAAAAAAGGATGTGAAGGAGTGTGTTCAAAAGGGCTCCATTCCTTTTCACACGCTCGCTCAGCGCGAGAAACTGGCGGAAAAACCGCGGAGTGATTGTGCTGTGCACCAGAGGATCTTCCCTGTACGCCTGCTGGGCTTCCGTGTCACTCGAGATCTGCTCGGCACTTATTCTGTTATTGAAAGAAAAAGCCGGGCAGACGACGGCGCACACACGCGACAGCAGAAGCAGTGTTTTGGGCACCTTTTTCTCCGGATTGAGGGCGGGTGAAAAAATCACTGCATGTGAATAATCCGCGGGATGCTGTTCGAGAAGCGCAAGAGCAATGAGCCCGCCGAAGGAGTGGCCGACAATCATGCTGCACGCGTCTTTTGGCACATCACCCGGGTTCATCCTGTGTTGGAGAATCTTCATATCTTCGATGTAGTCGTATATATTTTTTACATCCCCACGGCGGCCCTCTGATTTCCCGAATCCGTAGAAATCGAGACAGCCAACCCTGAACCCTCGTCTGCATAAAAACGCCGCGAGCTCTGCGTATCGAAGTGAATGCTCACCCAGTCCGTGTGCAATCACCGCGTATGCGCCGGGAGCTCGATCAGGAGGGTTCCACACACGAGAGAACACTCTGAGTCCGCGGCTGTTCGTGAAATAGCTTTCTTCTTTTACGGGCTTCACCTCTTCAACCGCCTATTGCAAAATTCAGAAGTATCTCGGAATTTTTCAGTTTTGTATTCAGGCTCATGAGTATTTTTCCAGTGTCATTTTCACCCAGCGGCAGCCGTTTGAACAGGTCTTCGGATAGTTGAGGAACATACTGCTTTCCATCTCCGTTTTCCCCGTACCCTGTCCTCCTTACCAGTGTGTCTGATAATCTCACAACATCTATTGTGGTGTCTGATGAAACAGCAAGCCCTTCCCGCTGAGATAATTCCTGATGGTGATGTTTAATCACTGCAACGACATTGATCGGAAGTTTCCACGCACGCGTGATCCACTCTCCCACCATCGCATGGTCCACATCGAAGAGGGAGTGCTCCGCTTCAAAAAATGAACTTCCCGACTGTGCCGCGGCTTCTATTATTTTTTCGAACTCCTCATGCAGATACACATCCATAAAAACCTTCCCCAGGTCGTGAAGCAATCCTGCCGTGAAAATGTCGTCCGTAGCCCTGTACATGGATTCCTTTGCAATCCTCTCGCTGATTATGGCCGTGGCGATCGAGTGTATCCAGAAGCCTCTCCTGTTGAAAGAGCTTTTTCCCGAATGTTTCAGTGTATCGAATACCGAAAGCATCAGGACAATGTTGGAAATGTTTTTGTACCCGAGAAGGGCAATTGCCTGCTGAATACTGCTTACCCGTTCGGGGAGGGAGTAGCACACAGAGTTCACCAGTTTGAGTATCTTTGCAGTAATACTCTGATCGAGCTCGATTACTTCAGCGAGATCTGCAGTGCTGGATTTGGGATCCGCAAGAAGCATGTTTACCTTGTTTGCAACCGCAGGCAGAGTCGGAAGCTCCTTTACTTTTTCAATCGCCTTTTTTATCGTCTCCAGTTTCACGTCTCTGGCCTCCTTACGAAGTCAACGGACACCATTGCGAGATCATCATAGAACGTGCTCTGCTGCATAAACTCTTTCACTTCCGCAATGATTGCGTTGAGTCGTTCGTCGATTAGTTTTTCGTGATGCTTCTTGAATGCGCGGATGAGTCTCTTTACACCGAACTGCTCTTCCTGGTTTTCTGAGAAAGCTTCTATGATCCCGTCTGTGTATACGAGATATTTGTCTCCGGGAGCGAACTCGATCGACTTCTCGACGTACTCTGAACGGTCGAACATCCCCAGGAAAAACCCCTCAGACTTCAGGGTCTCCACCCGATCATTTCTGCTGCGATAAAAAAGCGACATGGGGTGGCCCGCACCGCTGTACACCATTGTGCGGTTTGCCGGATCGAATATTGTGTAAAACGCTGTCACGTAGTCACCTGTCTGAATGAGGCTGCAGTATTCCTCGTTGAGCATGCTAAGCAGTTCAGCAGGACCGAGGCCCTCGGGCGCGTAGTTCATGAACGAGATTTTCAACATCGCCGCGATAAACGCGGATGAAACGCCGTGCCCTGATACATCGGCGAGTATGAGCCCCGACCTTCCACCAGGAAGTTCAACCAAATCATAATAATCCCCCCCTACCGGTCCCATCGGTTCGAAATGCGACCCCATTCGCAGGTACATGCCCTCGGGAAATGTCTGGGGAACAAGAGAATGCTGGAGCGTCGAAGCAAATTCGAGTTCTCTGTTGAGCGCCCTGTTCATATCATCCAGCTGTGTGTTTGCGTACTCGAGCTCCTTCAGCGCTTCCGCAAGCTCTGCACCAGATCCTGAATCGCCGCACTGGTTTCGAAGCATGCGGTTTTCTCTCTCGAGAGATGTAATTTTTTCCACCTGGCGTTCGATTGTCTCATTAAGATAGGTTCTTTCTTTCAGGTCTTTTCCTATGACGAGCAGCTTTTCAACTGCGTCCTCAAGGATCACAGGAACAAAGGTGAGCTTCATGGGACAGCGGTCGCCTTTTTTCGACCTGTAGTGAATATGCACCGACTGTACGAGACTTGTGCTTTTCAGGCTTTCAATGACCTCCTCTATTCCCGCGCCGAGGCGCTGTATCCTGTTTCCCCGGAGCCCATACCCGAAGATGAACCGGGCTTTATCGTTTTCATCGAGAACCCTGCCCCTCTTGTCCGTCACCATGACTACATCGTTTACATTGTTGAAAAGGCCTTCATACAGGACGTCGGATCGTACGGTCGTGCTCATCTTCACTTGCGCGCTTTTCTTTTGAGGTATTGGTCTGCACCCGCTGAGTTTTTCTAAGATAATCATAATACAAAGTATCCTTCATTGCAATTTTTTAGATGCACAACTGCTCACTATACGAATTGGGAAAGACTGTATTTTTATCCTTTTGACTTATTAAGGGATTCCATTAAAATAGAATGAGGTAAAATCATTCAATTTTGAGAATCACGAGCGGTGAAAAAAAATATCATACTCAGAGGAGAAGGAATAGTAGACGGTATACTGTATAAAACCGCATTTGTCTACTCGCCTGAAAAGATCATTGTTCCTCAAAAATCTTTGGACAAGAATGAAGTAGCCAGGGAAATCGAGCGGTACAGAAATTGCCTGAAACATGTAAAGCGCCAGCTTGATAAGGACCGGATGAGGGTGAAGAATGAGCTCGGGCGCTCTGAAGCTGAAATTTTTCAAAGCCACATAGTAATAACGGAAGACCCCTTTTTCACAAGCGAAGTTCCGCTTCTCATTCAGGAGAAAAAACGTAACTCCGAATGGATCATTTTCGAGGGGCTGACAACATATATGGACACCTTTAACAGCTTAGACAATGTATATTTCAGGGAACGGCTGAGGGACATAGAGGATGTGTCCATGCGGATCATTCACGCACTCCAGGATGAAAAGGAGACAGACATCCTGAAAGGAGTGGAGGGAATACTCGTGGTGAAAGAGCTTATTCCCTCCATGATTACACAGATCAACACACGGAAAGTGAAAGGCATCATTGCCGAGTTCGGAGGTGAGACATCGCATGCGACGATTCTCACAAAATCCCTCGGAATTCCATTCATTCTCAATGTTCAGGCTGCGACGGAAAAGATCGCCACCGGGGATCCCGTCATAATGGATGGCCATATCGGTGAAATTATCGTAAATCCATCTATCGGTGCAGTCGAGCTCTATCAAAAAACCATGCAGGAGTATCAGCAAAACCTGAGAATTCTGCAGAAAACCGTAAAACTTCCTTCACAAACGAAAGACGGAACGAAAATCACGATTTCCGCTAATATCGAACGGGTATCGGGAGCACGAATTGCGCTGAACTATGGAGCGGAAGGTATCGGGCTTTTCAGAACAGAGCTCCCATTCATTCTTCACAACCGGCTGCTCAGTGAGGAGGAACAGTTCGAAATGTACAGAGCTGTACTGAAGGTATTCAGAGGTAAACCCGTAACCATAAGAACCCTTGACATCGGAGGTGACAAGTTTTTCCCATTCCAGCGGTCCGTACCGTTTATGGAGGAAAATCCATTTCTCGGACTCCGTTCCATACGGCTTTCTCTGCTCAAACCCGACATTTTCAGGATCCAGATACGTGCACTTCTCCGGGCGAGTGTTTTTGGAAAAATCAAAATTCTGTTCCCCATGTTGTCATGTTACGAGGAGATCGAGCGGATACAAACCATCATCGGAGAAGAAAAAGAGCTCCTCGCACGGGAGGACATCGAGTTCGACGAGAATATTGAGATCGGCGTCATGATCGAAATTCCATCGGCTGCCCTCGCATCGGGATATTTAATTCACTCCTGCGATTTTTTGAGCATTGGAACCAACGATCTGATACAGTATACGCTTGCGGTTGATCGTACCAATGAGAGGGTCTCTTCGTACTATGTCCCGGAAAACCCCGCTGTTCTCGAACTCATCAGGATCACCGCACAGTCTGCAGTGAAGAATAAAAAGCTCTGTTCGGTCTGCGGAGAACTCGCCGGAGAATCGCTTTTTACCGCATTCTTTGTTGGGGTGGGAATCAGGGAATTGAGCATGGAACCGAAGCTCATCCCACAGGTAAAAAAATTTATTCGCACTATTACTTTCGAAGAAGCTGAAAGAGTTGCCCGTACAGTCTCGAAAATCCACCGGACTGATGAAATACGGACATATTTACAGAAGTTCTACGATACTCACAATTGAAACCCACTCTCAGTCGCTGTGCAGTGCCCGTAGACTGACACTGCTCTATTCCTCTGCGTCCTCTTCGTCTTCCCCGAGTTCGTAATCCGGAAATTCATAGTAACATTCGGGACAGCGCCAGTCGGGAAATTCGAGAATGTGCCCGCACTTCGGACACCTGATCTTGGCAGCCGCCTGTTCTTCTTTTTTTTCCTTGACGTTGTATATCCTGACAGTCAAATCCTCTTCAGCGAGAGTTGCTTTCAGTTTCTCCGCCTCTTCTTTTTCGAGCCGTTTCACCTCGATCGTATCTGTTTTTTCGAAATACTCCTTGAGCGCTTCCCTGTCCTCTTTCATGTAGGGCTTGATCGTTTCAATGACGAAATCTTCCTGTTCAGCCTCAAAAATATCAGAAATTTCGAGACAGTAGACATTTTTCTTTGTAGGCATGGGCAGTCCTCTATTCGTGAATGTACGTTTTTTACACCTCGCTCATTGCAGGGTTGTTTATCCCGAGCTCTTTCTCCCGTTTTTTAGTGACCACGATACATATCCACACTCCGATTTCGTACATGAGAAGAATCGGGGTTGCGAGCATTATCTGGCTCACCACATCCGGCGGCGTGAGAATCGCAGCTATGACAAAAATACCAACGATCGCGTATTTTCTTCCCTTCTTCAGCATACTCGGAGTGACGATTCCGAGTTTCGAAAGTAAAAGAATGACGAGGGGAAGCTCGAACATGAGGCCAAACGCCATAATCAGCTTCGAAAGAAATCCTATGTAGGCATTGAGCGTGATCATTGGAGAAAGATTCTCCCTGGAAAACGAGAGGAGAAACTTTATTCCCAGAGGGAGCACTCCTCTGAACGCAAACGCCGCCCCAATGAGAAATAGAATGTAGGACACGGGACCGAAGTAGATGAGATACCTCCGCTCATTTTTCTTCAACGCAACGCCCACATACCTCCATATCTGAAAAAGGATAAAGGGCATCGCGCCAACGATTCCGGTGAGAATACAGAGTTTCACGATGACGAAGAATGCTTCGGTAGGGCTGATGAACACCAGATCCTCAATTCCACCGGTCTTTGTAATGAAGTCAAGAATCTCATCGATAAAAAAGTAGGCTGCCCCTGCTGCAATCGCCACACTCAGGAGAACATAGATGAGACGCCGTCTCAGCTCGCCCAGGTGCTCGACAATCGTTAAGGGTTTATCTTCCATATTTTTCCACTGTGATTATACTATCTGCATTCGAGCACTGTCAACGACAATTCATTGAACAGATTTTTTCCCGAATACCTCGGGATTGACAATGAAACGGGGGCGCAGTCCGTTCAGCACGCGAACAGTTTCATCACATCCCTGCACCATGCTGTTATGAAAACTCTCCTCTGAATACCATGCGATATGAGGAGTGAGAATGATATTGTCGAGAGTGAGAAGCATGTTGTCTTGCCTCAGCGGCTCTGTTTCGAGCACATCGACCGCCGCGCCCGCGATCCTCCGTCCGCGGAGTGCCCGGTACAGCGCCTCCTCATGGATGATCTTCCCTCTCGCAGTGTTCACGATATAAGCAGTGTCTTTCATCGTATCGAAAGCACGTTCATTCACAAGATGATAGGTTTCCTGAGTCAGTGGTGCATGGATGCTCACATAGTCTGCATTGCTGAGCACATCATCGAATTCATACCATCTGTGTACTCCAAGCAACTCGAAAATATCATCCGGCAGATACGGATCATAGGCTGTAACATTGAGCCCGAATCCCTGCGCCTTTGGGACAAGCGCCCTGCCGATCTTACCAAGGCCGATTATTCCGAGCGTCTTTTCCCGGTAATTGAATATTTTTCTTGCGGGATTATAATCCCAGCGCCCGGCTTTCGTCTCTTGGATGAGGAGCGGGATCTTTCTCGTAATGGAAAGAAGGAGTGCCATGGCATGATTTGCAACGTCGTCTGTGCAGTATGCAGGAACGTTGCTTACGGGTATACGCTTCATCGTCGCAGCTTCCACATCAACACAGTCGAATCCTACGGAGAGCGCGAGTATGTGCCCGCATTTGTCAAGCTTCCGTATTGTTTCTGACGATATCCTGCGGTCGATCACAACGATGGCCGACGCGTCGCTTACAGCGTGCTGAAACGTCTGCTCATCACTCGTTTCAACAGGAATGATTTCGGCTTCGGCTTCCTGCGCCCTTTTCCCAAAGTAATCGAGGTGGTCACGAAACTTCATAAAGAACCGGTCTCCTGACACAACGATCTTCTTCACGCTCTCCCCCTTCTGCCGAGGTGTATTGTTTAATATATGTACAGACACACAGGAAAATCAAGAATCTCTTGACCTCCTCAATGGAATATGTTAATATGAACATCGACTAAAAAACAATAATGGTCGAATAGTATCAATAATGAGAAAAAACACCAGAAAAGAACAGATACTCAGGACCGCAACGGATATTTTTTCCCGATTCGGTATCAAAAAATCGACCATGGATGAAATAGCCCAGAAAATAAGAATGGGAAAATCGACACTCTATCACTATTTTAAAAACAAAGAAGAGATATTTCTCGCTGTGGTGAAAAAGGAGGAAGAAACGCTGAAAAAGCGGCTCACAGAGGCGGTGCGGAACGCCACAACTCCGCAGGAGCAATTCAGAAATTACGCAAAAGAGCGAATGAAGTGCCTTAACGAACTCAGCAACTACTACGCAACACTGACAGATGCCTATCTGGATATATACTCTTTTTCCGGCGACGTCAGAAAAGACTTCGAAAACTTCGAGCTCACAACCCTTCAGAAAATATTCCAAGAAGGGAAAAACGCCGGGATCTTTGACATTCCTGATTCGTATCTGGTTGCGAGAATGGTCTTTGTCGTGTTCAAGGGTTTCGAATATCTCTATTTCCAAAAAGAAATTACAAGTGAAACCGAGAAGGAGATCGCGAAAACGATCGAAAGAGAAATCGACAACTTTATCGATATGTTTTACAGAGGGCTGGAACGCCGCTGATTTTTTTTCGAAAAAAAATAGAATAAAAAACGAAAAAGGTCGAAATAGACGATAAATTTATGGCCCGATATGCAGAGTGGGTAATCAAGTGGAGGCTTTTGATCATCGCTTTCACCGCGGGCATAACCATTTTTTTCGCCACAGGGTTCGGCAGGCTTGGGGTAAATAGCGATATCACATCGTATTTAAAACCCGACGACGAAGTAATGCAACTCTTCAACAGAATTGGCGACGAGTACGGCGGGAATCACACGGTTATGGTTGCAGTTCGTGCGGAAGACATCATAAGCACCGAAGTGCTCCAATTGCTCGCACGGCTCTACACCCGCTACGGTGAGTTCGAGGGAGTCTCAACGATTACGAGCCTTGTGAATATCATCGATATAAAGGAAACTGATTTCGGCCTTGAAATAGGCAAACTCATCGATCGACACAACATTCCGAGAGACGCAGAAGAGCTGGACAGCCTCAGGCGCTACATTCTCTCCAAGGACATCTATAGAGGAAAAATCATCTCTGAAGATGGGAAAATAACGATCATCATATGCAAGCTCGATCCTGAGAGCAATAAAGTGGCGCTCGCGCAGAAGATCAAACAGGTCACGGAGCGGGAAAAAAGAAGTTTTAGCGTATTTTATAGCGGCTACCCTGTGCAAATGAGCGAGCTCGGCTCCCTCCTCATAAGCGATCTGAAAAAATTGATTCCCATCGTGATCATCGTGATCGTGGCTGTCCTATATTTCAGTTTCAGGACAGTACGAGGTGTGCTGTTCCCTCTCGTTATCGTCGTTATCTCGACGATATGGACAATGGGATTGATGGGGTACACGAA
Source organism: uncultured Spirochaetota bacterium (assembly GCA_964583615.1). Classification (GTDB taxonomy): domain Bacteria; phylum Spirochaetota; class B62-G9; order B62-G9; family DRHN01; genus CAZOWM01. The sequence continues at coordinate 18,412 of CAZOWM010000039.1, forward strand.
CACGGAACTTTCGCTCATCTCAAATGTCGTTCCGGTTGTGCTGCTCGGAGTGGGAACGGCCTACGGCATCCATTTTCTTTCCCGCTCCTATGAAGACCTCCTTTCCGAAAAATCGAGGATCGAGGCAATCAAGAAGACAGTTTCTGAAGTCGGGATTCCCATTCTTCTTACCGGCCTGACCACGATCACGGGGTTCGTGTCCTTCACAGGAGCCTACATCACTGCAATAAACGAGTTCGGACTTTTCACCGCCTTTGGTGTGTTCGTTTCAATGGCACTCTCGATATCCTTTCTGCCCGCGGTCCTCTCCCTGATAAAGCGGGAACGAAACCTTCGAGGGAGAAAACACCTGCACCTCTATACACAGCTCATGTCGGCTCTTTCGGCACTTGTGGGCAAACGAAAAAACCTCATAATAATCGTCTCCTTGAGCACTGCGGTGTGCGCCGCGCTTCTGATACCAAGGATAAAAACCGAGACCGCATTGACGAACTTTTTTCCTGAATCATCAGAAATCAGGAAAGCGGACCGCGTGATCAGAAAGCATTTCGGTGGGTCGGTTCCTGTGCAGGTCGTGGTAGAAGGAAACATGAAAGATCCCCAGGTTCTCAAGAAAATGAGAGATCTCGAGAAATATCTGAATCACCTGCCGTACATGAGCAACGCGCAGTCAATTTCTGACCTGATTGGCAGAATGAACGACATTCTGAACGGGCACCATACAATACCGGAATCACCCGATGAAGTCGCCAATCTCCTCTTTCTTCTCGAAGGAGACGAATTTCTCGAGCAGCTCATCAATCACGACTATTCCGAGGGTGTGGTGCATGCACGTTTCGGAACCGAGGAGACGGCTGCAGTGAAGAATACGGTGAAGAATATCTGTCGATACCTCGAATGCGAATTCAACGCACCATTTACACTGATGCGAAGAACCGGAGCAGATCCCGAACAGGATCACAGGCTCTACCAGGAGCTGCTCGACAGGGTGTCCCGAATGATTATCTACGATTTCGTTGAGCACACCCGTAGCACTCCTCCTGATTTATCGCTCATACGCGATTCGCTTACACGCACAATCGATGAAAAAGACTCTCTCATTTCCACAGATATAAAGAAAAGCCTTTTTCAAAGGCTCGAACTCTTTTTTAAAGAGGAGTCGTTGATGCTCATGGAAGATGATTCAGAGATCTTTGCGGTGAGCAGTGCGTTGGTCGATTTCGCCGACAAACACAGCGTGAACATTGAAGAATTGACCGGTCTGCTGAAAAAGACAATACCCGAAATGTACTATGAAGATGATTCTGACGCTCTCGTGCTGACAGCCGAGTTCATACTCCCGAAAATTGAAAATGCACAGAAACAAACCTATGTCCGGAGAAAAACCAGTTTTCTGGTCGAAACGGTTTTTCCCCAATACACTGACGATGCTGAACTGTACAAAAAATTCCAGGACGACGTCTGGCTGCTCACCGAGGAAAATATCGCAATCACGCCTTATGGTTCTTCCGGTTTCACGACAACACCGTTACAGAACGACGTACACGCACGGGCTTCAGGAATGCTCAGCATCATCGAAAGACTGACCGTGAGCCTCGAACGAAGCCAGTTACAGAGCATACTCATTGCGGCCGTGGTTGTGTTTGTGTTTCTCACGGTGCAGTTCGGATCACTGAAAATGGGAATGGTTGTGCTCTCCCCCATTCTTCTGATAATCCTCATTAACTTCGGGATAATGGGATGTTTCAATATACCCCTTGACTACGCGACCATGCTTGTCGGGAGCATTCTCATCGGAATAGGAATCGATTATGCCATACATTTTTCCTCTAGATACCGCGCAGAGATGAGAAAAACGGGGAATGCACAATTGAGCATTGAAAAGACGCTGAAGACAACAGGAAGCGCCATTCTCATCAACGCGTTAACCGTTGCACTGGGGTTTTTCGTGCTCGTTTATGGAAACTTTGTCCCTGTGAAACGGGAAGGGTGGATGATCGGCATACTGATGATCCTGAGCGCGTGTGCCGCGCTGATCTTTCTTCCGTCGTTATTTCTCCTGCTGGGACGGTATCTGAGATTTGAGCGCAACGAATAATTGTTCAAGGAGAGAAACATGAAAATTCATCACATCTTCTACTGTATTTTGACTGCAGTGCTCTGTGCACACCTCTGCTTTGCTCTGGACACGCTCGAGATCGTTCGAAGGGGCGATGAGGTAATCAATGCGCCGGCGGATGCCTACATTTACAATTCAATGCTGATAGTCGACAGGGATGGAAACAAAAGCGTGCGTACTGCCGAGATGTTTCAGAAAGGGGCTGACAAGCGTCTCATACGGTTTCTCATGCCCGCTGATCAGAAAGGAATAAGTTTTCTCACGCTTCCAGATGACACGATGTACCTCTACCTTCCTGCCTTCAGGAAGGTCAGGCAGATCGCCTCGCATGTGAAAGACCAGAACTTCGCCGGTACAGATCTCACATACGACGACCTCAGTCACTTCGGATTCGCAGAAAACCATTCCGCGCAATTCCTGAGAGAGGATTCGGATGTCTATGTGATCGAGCTCACCCCAAATGACAGCAGGGGAAAAGACTATTCATCCCTTCATGTATTTTACAGAAAGGACAACTTTTATCCTGTTCTCGTGGAATACTATGACGCGGCCGGAAAGCTGTGGAAAACGATTGCCCGTAAGGACGTACAGAAGCTCAAGGGGTACTGGATCTCAATGAAGATGGAAGTGCATAATCTCGAAAAAGACCACGCGACCATAAGTACTGTGGAGAAAATAGAGCTTGACTCAGGATTAGATGAAAGCGTGTTCACAAAAAGAAATCTCATACACTTCAGATGATGTAAACGGAGGATTGATTCATGAGAAAGACATCACACACGCTCTTCCTGTTCGTACTGTGCACGCTGTTCTTCAGTATAAATGGTCTTCTCGGTGCGGAGGTTTCCATAAATGGCGTGCTTGAAACAGACGTCTGGGTGCAGTTCGATGATGGGGAAAAGCTGAAAAACGAAAATACCTTCTCACTGAAATTCGAATATGGGAGTAAAAACTATCACCTCTTTGTACAGCCTGAAATCAAACTCTTCGGTGTTCCGGCGATCGATGAAATCGAAGACCTTCAGGACGCAGACTCTTTGTTCGATTCCTCCGTGCGTCTTGCAGAGGCGTATCTCGACTTCTACGAGTTTCTTTTCCCTGTGTTCGATATGCGGGTCGGGAAACAGAAAATCGTATGGGGGGCAGCGGACATGCTGAACCCCACAGGAAACGTCAGTCCTTCCGATTTTTCGGACCCCAAGGAATTCGGAGAAAAAATCGGGGTCAACGCTCTCCTTTTGAAGGCATACCTTCAGCCTGTTCAGTGCGATTTCGTGCTCGTTCCCGTGTTCACGCCCTCTCTCCTCCCAAAAAGCGGTTTCCTGTCCTCATTTCTGCCTGAAATTCCGACCATACCGGGCACATCCCTGGGAACGCTCACGGAAAACGTGAGCCTTCCTCGGAACCGGTGGACGGAAAACACGCTCTTTGCAGCGAAAGCATCATCCTTTATTTTCGGATTTGATGTTTCCGCAAGCTTCTACAGCGGAAGGTACTCCATTCCGGTTATCTCCCGGATTGATTCAGTAAAAGCCGGCTCTCAAACGAACATCACCACCTTTTCCGGTTTTCCGAAGCTTCAGGTTGCGGGGCTGGACTTCATCGGAAGCGTATGGAGCCGGGGAATCTGGGGGGAGTTCGCACTCTTTTCCCCCAAAAATCTAGATATTACCACGAATACCGATATAGACGGTGACGGAACCGTCGACATAACGGACACCACGGCAATCGACCCCTACGTTCGATTCACATTGGGAACCGACTATACCTTCAGAAACGGTGTGTATTACAACCTCCAGTGGGCGCACGGCTTCGAATATGAGATCGGAAAGTCGAATCTCAACGATTATCTCGTATTCCGCATCGAAAAGGGGTTTTTCTACGACAAGCTGAAAATTCTCCCGCTCACAGTCATTCTCGCCACAGGCGACATTGGGAACCTCGAAGACGACTTCGGAGCCGGGTACGTTCCGGAGCTCCGGTTTTCCCCCTCCGACAACCTGGAGATCGACATCGGGTGTTTTCTTGCGGCAGGCAAGGGAGAAAACCTTCTGGCAAAGAACCGCGAAAAAGACTTTTTCTTTTTCACGGCATCCGTGCACTTTTAGTCTGTTTTCCCACTTTCCGTCTGTTGATCAGCGGCAGGAGGCTCGTTCCATTCCAATTTTGGAATGAAAATATAATGAAATATTTCCAGATGATAATTTTTTTATTGCATTTTTCCCTATTTTCACAGATTTTTATGCAAAAGTCCATAACTGAAAACCCGGAAGGAGGATTTTTCTTTCATGGCAATAGAAGTATCGGTGCTTGGAGCCGGCCCTGCAGGAAGCACTGCCGCCTACGAGCTCGCACAGAGAGGCATAGATGTCGAGCTCATCGACAGGAAACACTTCCCGCGTGACAAGCCGTGCGCAGGAGGCCTGTTCAACCCCGAGCTCTTTGCAGAAGAGTTCCCTTATATAAAGGAATTATCGGGAAAGCTCGTGTACAACGCACGGATGTGCTGCGTCAACCGTCGATTCGAGGTCACTTCACCGAAACCGCTGGTAAAGACCATATTCAGAAAGGATTTCGATTTCTTTCTCATGAAAAAAGCGGTTGAGGCAGGGGCCTCGTTCGCGGTGGGGAAAAAACCTGAAGGAAAATTTACAATCGATGCGACCGGTGCAAAAAACCCCCGTACCTATGCACAAGCAGGAATTTGTCTCGTGAATGATTTTCGCATTGAGCACGGGCTCGACACTGTTCATGTACACTACTGTTACAGAGGAATCAAAGGATACTGCTGGGTTTTCCCGAAAACAGGGTATGTGAACGTAGGCGTGGGTGCGTACCTCCCACAGCGGAACATCAGGGAGATATATGCGTCGTATGTGGAATTTCTCATCAAAGAAAAAATCCTTTCAGAAAAAGAAGCAGGCGCGAAACAGTATAAGGCCAAAATTATCCCCTTTGCGCCTCTGAATCATTTTTTCACTGACAGGACTCTTTTCGCAGGAGATGCAGCAGGATTTGTGCGACCCGGAACAGGTGAGGGAATTTATTTTGCCATGCTCTCCGGAAAGCTCGCTGCAGAAACGATTGCACGCAGGAGGGAATTCCACTGGTATGAAAAGATGTGCAGAAAACGGTTCGGTGATTATCTCGTTTCGGCAAGAGTTTGGAAAAAGAGGTTTCTCACCAACCTCATTATGAAGAAAGCGGTGCGGATAGGTAGCAAAAGTCCTGAATTTGCACACATGATGGTAGAAGATTTTTTCAGGCTGCACACCCATCCCCTTGCCGGGGAATTCATCAAACGCATTTTTACCTGAATGCTCTCTAGCGTTTGCCCGCCCGTTTCATCGCCATTGCCCGTTTCACGAGCTGCTGCACCTCTTTAATTCTGAACGGCTTGGAAACCACAAAGTCCACCCCGCGTGTTCGAACCTCCTCATCATCCAGCTGAGTGCCCCATCCTGTAATGAGGGCGACTGTGGTTTCAGGGGATGTTTCCTTGACCTTTCGCGCCACCTCCCATCCTGATATTCCTTCCATCCCAAGGTCGCTGAGGACAATGTCAAATGATCCGTGACTGAAAACTCTGAGCCCCTCTTTTCCGCTTCCTGCTTGTTCAACCTCACATTTGGAATTGTGCAGAATGTCGCAGAGAACCGAACGCATCTGTTCATCATCATCAATCACAAGCACTTTCGCGGAAACCGCTTCGTCCTCGGCATGCGGACGTTTTTCCTTTGTGGCGCCTGTGAGTGTGGTTGGGAGAATGACAGTAAATGTCGTTCCTTCACCCGTGACGCTGGAAACATTGATCTCCCCCTGATGCCTTGAAACGATCCCATAGCACATCGAGAGTCCGAGCCCGTTGCCGCTTTTCCCCTTTGTGGTGAAGAAAGGCTCGAATATTCGCTGCTGAATATCAGCGCTCATACCCATACCGCTGTCAGATACCCTGATCACCGCCCTGTCGCCATCCGCAGATGTCTGAATCGTTATCGTGCCTCCCTCCGGCATCGCGTCCACGCTGTTTATAATAAGATTCGTGAATACCTCACGCAGCCCTGAAGGGTCGCCCATCATTACGGGAATTTCACCGAACTGTTTTTTTATGGAAATCTGCACACCCCGTGAGAGCGCTTCGTTTCTCCACCGTGTCCTCGTAAATTCGATCACGTCATTTACGAGCCCGTTTATATCCACCTCAATGAACAGCCTGCTGTCCACTCGAACCCTTGTAAACTCCTGTATTCTTCGAACGGTTTCCGCGCCGTCGAGGGCAGCCTTTTCGATGATTTCAAGGCTTTTCTTCGTGTGCTGATTGCGGGTTTTTTCCAAAAGAAGCTGTGCTCTCCCGAGAATCGCCCCGAGTATGTTGTTGAAATCATGCGCCACTCCGCTCGACATTTCACCGAGAGCCCTGAGCCTCTCAATCTTGATAATTTCCGCCTCGAGCTTTTCCCGCGCTGCAATCTCTCTTTGCAGCAGAATATTCTTGTTTGAAAGCTGGCCGATAAGCTGTTTCTGCTGATCTCTGTTTTTCGCGAGCTCACCGGTCATTCTGTTGAATGTGTTTGAAAGCTCCTCTATTTCATCTCCGGTGTGGATATCGATCTTCTGATCGAGGTCTCCCTTTGAAATGGAGAGCGCCCCGGCGGAAAGTTTTCTGACCGGTCCGGAAATCCTTTCCGCCAGCAAAACTGCCGCAATTACGGCAAACACAAGCACAACGAGTGAAAGAACGATCAAGTCACGCCTGTTTCGGGCAATTTCAACGATGAGGTTCTTATGGGAGAATCCTATTCTCACCATCCCCCATCGTACGCCGTTCTGATAAATGGGGTACGCGATGTCCCAAATGTCTGCATCGATATCGGGGTCATGATATTCCTGAATCAGCTGGGTCGATGAGTTCCATGCTTTTGTGCTTACCGAATCAAAGAGCACCTTCCCGATGAGATCCTCCCTGCTGCTGTGCGCAATTATGCTTCCGTTCTTGTCGAGGATCATTGCATAGACGATGTCCGGTTCTTTTGCAACCTGATCGACATTTTGTTCCAGCTTCGTGTAATCGTAGACGAGGAGGTGTGAGGTGGAAAGAGCTGCTAGATAGAGTGCATTCGAGAGCCCTCTTTTTTCCCCTTCGGAAAGAATTACTTTCTTGCCGTTTCTCTCGACGACAAAAAGTGTGCCTCCCATGAGGAGAGATATGAGAAGAATCACATAGACAAGAAACTTTCCCCGCAATTTCAGTCTATTTTTCTTCATCTTTTTGGAGCCAGACTCTCTTCATTGTAAAGTAGTGGTCACCGAGCGCCTTGCCCTCAAAATCCTTTACATATGTCTGAAAAACCCGCTCATACGCGAGGTAATTGAGAAGAATTACGGGTGCGTCCCGCATTATCATATCCTGTGCTTCTGCATAGAGGAAGAGTCTTTTACTGTAATTCGTTTCATTCTGTGCAATCCTGATCAGCTCATCCACCTCGCTGTTTGTATAAAACGCCCTGTTCGTGGGACTTTCGGAATAGAATAGCGAGCTGAGAATATTGTCGGGGTCCGGGATATCCGCCTCCCAGCTGTACTTGAAAAGAGGTGCCCGCCCCTCCTGGATCAGTTTTTTAAACGCTGGCCAGTCAGTAAGATAGTTGAACTCGACTTTGATCCCAACGGCAGAGAAATATTTCTCAATTTCCTTGTCCTCTGCGAGCGGGCCCTTCGCGTTGACACTCGACCAGAACTGTATCACCGGAAGCCCTTTCCCCTCCGGATACCCAGCCTCGGCAAGGAGCTCTTTCGCTTTTTCGGGCGAATACGGGTAGTTCACGTCATCGGGTTGGTACCCTGCCATTCCGAGCGGTATGAGCCCGTTTGCAGGTATGAGCCTCCCTTTTCCCACATCATCACTCAATTTCTCCTTGTCGATCGCATAGTTGAATGCCTGCCTGATCCTCACATCGGTAAAGGGAAAAACGGTATTGTTCATAACCAGAAGACGAATGATGAGAGACGGTCTGCGGAACACGCTGAATTTCTGTTCCTCCATCACCATCTGTCTTTTCCCTACCGGTAAGAGAGAATCCTCGAGGTTGCCGTTCAGAAATTCCTCGAACATACTCTCTGATGAAACCCCGGGGAAAATCTTGAAGCGAACTTCATCGAGATACGGCCGGCCTTCGTGATATCCCTCATACCCTTTCAGCACGATTCTCTCGTTTCGGGTCCATTCGTCGAACATAAATGGTCCTGTCCCGACAGGAGCAATACCGAAATCTTTTCCCCGGCTCTCCACTTCTTCGTGAGGGACAACACCGAGATTTACCATTGCCAGAGCTGCGATAAACGGCGGGAACGTTTCACTAAGCCGGATCTCGAGCGTGTATCGGCGAACCGCCTCTATACCTGAAACAACACTTGCCTCACCGCGCATGAAATCCCGTGCACCCTCAATCCTTGAGAGAAGAGGGGCGGCCAGGGATCCCGAGTCCGGATCGAGAATTCGCGTAAAGGTGTAGACGAAATCGTCTGCCGTGACTTCCCTCCCGTTGTGAAAGGTCACGCCTTTCTTTAACGTAAACACCCAGCGCAGGTTGTCTCTAGAACTTTCCCAAGTCTCTGCGATGCAGGGAACAACCATAAGATTGTCGCTGTATTGTACGAGCCCTTCGAATATCTGCTGAACAACAACCTCCTCATAAATATCCGAAATATGTGCAGGATCGAGAGTCGCAGGATCGTGACCGAGCCCACGCCGGTAAACGCCTCCGTACTCGGGAACGACAGCCTCCGTTGCTGCGCCCTCATTTTCACCGCGAGGATGCGCATCTGCCGGTATGAGAAAGAATAAAGGGGCCCCCATTACAACAATTGCACATGATATACAACCGTAATTTTTAAGATTCATACGAGGGCACACTTTCTGAATTTTCATTTACCTTACTCAAAAAACACACAAATGTCAATTAAGATTCGAATAATGAGATATACACAGTTGTTTTTCTTTATGAATAATTGTATACTTGAGCTGAGAAGGAGTTTACCCACACACTGAATATTATCCGTTTTTTATTAAATTCTCACTTCATAAAGTAGTGCTTTCAAAGGGATCGTGAGGGTATGGCCACTCAATCAAAACGGATTCTGGTAGTTGATGATGATGAGAAGTTCCGCGAAATCTGCGTGGACATCGCCCGCGATCTTGGACATACTGCAGCGTCGGCATCAGACGGAGTCGAAGCCCTCGAGAGGATTCAGGAGATGTCTTTTTCGCTCGCCCTGGTCGATCTGAAAATGCCGAGGATGGACGGAATCGACCTTCTCTATCATATCCGTGAGTTTGCCCCCAGGCTTCCCGTCGCCATCATAACAGGACACGGTTCAGTGGAAACTGCTGTGGAAGCAATGAAGCTTGGGGCAGTCGACTACATAGCAAAGCCGTGCACCGTGAAGGAAATCAAAACCACAATGATGAAAATTCTCGAGAAGTGGAACGCTTCCTGGCGAACCTCTACAGATGAAACAAGCACGGGCAATTTCGACATCATCGGTCGTTCAAGATCCATGAAAACTGTCTATGAACGTATCGAGGCGATGTGTCACGCCGACAATACAGTGCTCATCATGGGCGAGAGCGGAGTTGGAAAGGAGCTCGTTGCCAAGGCGATTCACTACTTCGGTGACAGGGCGCAGGAACCGTTTATTCCGATCGACTGCAGTGTGCTCAGCCTCAGCATTGTGGAAAGCGAGCTCTTCGGGCATGAAAAAGGTTCGTTTACTGACGCACAGCATTCCAGGGTGGGCCTGCTCAAGCTTGCCGGCAAGGGTACTGTGTTTCTCGACGAGATTACGGAGATTCCACTTCAGGTTCAGGCCAAGCTCCTCCGCGCAATACAGGAGCGTGAGGTTCGGCCGCTTGGCGCCGCAAGAATAGAAAAAATCGAGGCACGCATCATTGCTGCCACCAACAGAGAACTGGAAAAGGCTGTGCAGGAAGGAAAATTTCGTGAAGATCTTTTTTACCGGTTGCATGTAATACCAATATCGGTCCCGCCGCTGAGAGAACGAAAGGAAGATATCCCGCTCATGGTCGATCACTTCATTCAAAAATACAGTTCCGAAAAAAAAGCCGTGAGCGGGATAACGCCTGAGGCCCTGAAATCCCTTGAATCGTACAGATGGCCAGGGAATGTCCGTGAACTTGAAAATATCATTCAGCAGGCAATTACCCTTGGCTCCAGCGATGTCATCCGACTGCAGGACCTCCCGGCGGGTATTTACAAACCAAGAGTGTCCACGCCGGAGTCCTCATCTATCAAGTCCTTGAAGGAGATAGAAAAAGAGGCTATTCTCAAGGCTTTACAGCTCACCGCAGGGAGCAAGCTCGATGCCGCTCGTATTCTCGGAATCGGGAAGACAACGCTCTATGAAAAGTTGAAAAAATACGGCCTGGATGCCTCTGACTAAACGGATGCACAGGGGATCCCTATTCCGGATTCAGGAATTTTTCCCGAATCCGGACATCACAATCATCATGACCATTCTGCCCCATCCTTTCAAGTCTTTGTCATAGAATAAATTAAGATAAAATATAAATATCAGAAAAACAGGCAATTCCGGTACGTTTATTGCTAATTCTTTATTCAAGAACAGAAAGGAGTAAAAGATGACAGACAGTACGAACGAAATAAAAACCGTTCTTGTTGTTTTCCATGACAATTCAGAGAACGCTCATCTTTCAGAAATGCTTCTTTCAGATGAATACAGGGTCATAAGAGCAGGAAATGTACTTGAGATGATGGAAGCCTTGGAACGTTACAACATCCATTTGGTTGTCTCTGAAGACAATTTTCCTGAGATTTCAACATCCACGTTTCTTCCCTACCTCAGGAAGCGGTATCCTGATTTGAAGTTGATTGTGATCATGAAAAATTATTCATCCGCACAGGAGCTGAATCTGAGGACGCTCAAGATCACTCACTGCATGACATGGCCTGTGAATGAAAATCTTCTGAAATCCGTAATAGCGAAAGTCCTTGCCGTGAGAAAACATGACATGGCTGTCGTATAAAGAGGGGCGTTTGGCTGAATTGGATATGGTACAAAGCACTATAAGGGTGTTACCCTTGATATACATCACTTATCTACAAAAAGGAGTTACAAAATGAAAAAAATTTTCATCATCATCACAATCGTTCTCGCACTCGGAGCACTGATTTTTACAAAACCGCTCATCGGAAAGATGAACAAAGGGGAAACGGTATTCTACGGCAACGCATATGCGGGCGAAGGCGGGGGTGGTTTCTAAGAAGATGAAGAAAAGGAGGGGAAACACATTTCCCCTCCTTTTCTCACAAACGCATTCAACGGAAGCATATGTGACATCCAAGGCGAAGGATCTTTATGGAAAAAACAAGAAGTGTGATTGAAGAGCTGTTGGAAGGGAACGAGGGAGCACCGAATAGGATTCTTGACAGCATACCGGGCGCCCTATTTGTGGTCGACGCCGGGTGCAAATTGATCGAAATGAACAGAAGCGCTTTCGAAATAACGGGGACCAGCGATTCCGAGCTCTCTCATGTGCTGTTCACCGATCTCTTAACGGAAGATGACACATCAAAGGTGGAAAATGCGTTCGAAGAACTGGAAATCAAGGAATCGATATGCGTAAGTGCCCGGTTAAAGGGCGCGAATGGCTATCCGGTTTACTGTACTTTCACAGCAAAGAGAGTGGCGGATTTAAAAGGGAAGATGCGTGGTTCGGTGTGGACCGCCCTCCCCTCTGTGAAAACCGGCTCTGAGAAAGAAACAGTGGAAAACGACGATCGTACACCTGCCGCATTAACTGAGGAAATGCTCAATGGTTTTTGCCTATGGGAAACTGTTCTGGACGAGGAAGAAAAACTTGTCGATTTTCGTTTCCTCGATATCAATGAGAAGTTTTCATATCTTACCGGGGCGAAAAGAAGCTGTATCGGAAAAACCGTAAAAGAGGTTTCGCCCTGGCTTAAACAGTATTTGATCGGTGCCTTCAAAGCAATCGAGAAAAACGGTCATTCCCGCCACTCAGTGCATTATTTCAAAAAGGTTGACAGATATTTTGAAATGAACGCGTTCTGTCCAAAAAAGCATCAGATGGGTTTGTACATTTCCGATATTACCGAGAGCAGGAAAGCAGAGGAGGAAAAGAAAAACCTACAGTCACAGCTCATTCAATCCCAGAAACTCGAGGCAATCGGAAGGCTCGCAGGCGGCATTGCTCATGATTTCAACAATCTGCTCACCGCAATTCTCGGATATACCGACCTCGCACTGATCCAACTTGAAAACCGGAATCATCTCAAAGAAAACCTTAATCAGATTCGTTTCGCTACACAAAGGGCGGCAAAACTCGTTCACCAGCTCCTCATTTTCAGCCGTGAAGAACCGATGGAATTCAAACCGCACAATCTCACCGACATCATCGAAAATTTGCTCAAAATGCTGAAACGGATCATCGGGGAGGATATTCGGATCGTGCTTGATCTTGATCGTGAGCTCCTGGCGTCAAGAATGGACCAGGGGCAGATCGAACAGGTAATCATGAACCTCGCGATAAACGCCCGGGATGCGATGTCTGAGGGAGGTACTCTCACGATCAGAACCAGCAACGTGATCATTGACAGCGAATATCTAAAAACCTACAGTTATGCTCGAACCGGCAGGTTCGTACAGCTCACCATGGAAGATACCGGCATAGGAATGGACAAACTTACGATTCAGAAGGTCTTCGAGCCTTTTTTTACGACGAAACAGACCGGAGAGGGAACAGGACTTGGGCTGTCCGTCGTATACGGAATCATAAAAGAGCATCAGGGCTGGATAAATGTCTCGAGTAAGCCGGGGAAAGGATCGAAATTCACGATCTATCTTCCGGTCTGTTCCGAACGTCCTTCATCGGACAAACAACCTGACAGAGCGTGCGCAAGTCTTCAGGGAGAGGGGGAAAAAATCCTTCTTGTGGAAGACGACGGGACGATACGGAAATTTATGGAAGTACAGCTCAGAAAAAACGGATACACCGTAGTTACCGCAGAAAACGGCGCCCGAAGCATGGAAATAATGAAAACAGAGAGAGAATCAATCGATCTTCTCTTTACCGATGTTATATTACCTGATATCCGCGGGGTTGAGCTTGTCGACAAGATGCTTTCCTACAACCCGAATCTTAGGGTTCTCTTAACGAGCGGGTATCTTGACAAAAAATCCGAGTGGCCCTATATCCACAGGAGAAATTTCAAGTTTATAGAAAAACCCTACACTCTGCTCCAGCTGCTCAAATCCCTCAAGAAAGCACTCACTACAACCGGCATGATATAAATATTTAAACACTTTTACCGGGAACAGCGACTTTAAATTTGTACAATTTTCTATATAGTATGCATAAAAATACTTGACGAAAACAGACTGAAAAGAGATAATTGAAGTCAGAGCAAACTTCAAGTAGTTCACAATGCAAAAGGAGGGTTACAAATGAAAATTGTCAAATTGGTCCTTGTCTTGGTATTCCTCTGCTCTGCAACATTTGCCTTCTCCCAAAATGTTGTATTGCGAGAGAACTTCTCAAGTTCTTCCCTTTCAGGATGGAAGCAGGTCAGTGGATCCTGGAGAGTCATCGGCGGGAAACTGGCCCAGACTGACAGGAATGAAAACATGGCAATGATAACCGTACCGGTCTGGCAGTCGGGAAAGATGATGTACGAGTTCGATCTCGAATATGCGGGCGGCGGTGAAGACGATTATGCCGGGTTTGGAATCCACATCTGTACCTCAAATCCGACAAATGTGCGAAGCTGGGGCAATGGGCAGTCGCTGCTTGGCTGGGTTACATGGGATCCGAAGCACTACGGGTATCCGGGAGGTTATGTGCAGGTATATGAGAGCACGGGAAAGACCAGTATGGGTCTGCACAGAGGGATATACCCATCCCCCGATCCCCTCAGACACGGTGATCTCATATCAATACCGCCCAGCTACATGAAATCTGAGTACATTTCCGCGACTGTACCTTTCAAGCTGATGATCGATACGGCAACCGGTGAAGGGAGGTTTTACGACCCCCTCGATCCTGATCGGTATTACTTTGCATTCGACCTCGGTGCCCCTCTGAAACCGGGCGGATATCTCACGTTCAGAACCAACAGCGTTTCAGTTCGGATTGATAATCTCAAGGTAACGCGGTACTATTAAGGAAAAAAAGGGATGGGTTTCCTGAGGGCAATTCATCCCTTTTCTGATATTCAAGAAAAAAGTTAAACGCTTCTTTCAAAACAGCGGAATACATCTAAAATATAAAATCGTGGTCGTAAAAAAAAGTATCTTCTGTACGGTCCTCTCCATCGGCGTACTTCTTTTTTTTCTCCTCCCGTTTCATCCATTAATTTCCGATGAAGACACTGCGTTTTCTTCATTCTACAGTACGGACATTGACAGTCTCGTTAAAGAGATGAGCCTCGAACGGAAGATCGGGCAGATACTGATATTCGGATTCTGGGGATTCAACCTCGACGAAGACTATCAAAACTGGCTTTCGCAAGGAAATCTGGGAAATGTGAAGATATTTCTGCGGAACGTGCATTCGAGAGACCAGCTCAGGGGCCTCACCGACACAATCGTCTCACTCACTGCGGAAAAGGCAAACGGCATACCCCCTTTCATCGCAACGGATCTTGAGGGAGGTGTCGTAAACCACGTCCGAAGCCCGGGAATTCTGCGGGCGCCTTCTGCGGGACTCATCGGTGCAACAGCATACGCCGAAAACAACAGGAACGTATCACGCCTGATTGCACTCACCCTCCTCGATCTCGGTATCAATATGAATTTTGCCCCGTGCGCGGATGTGCTGACAAACCCGGACAATAAGGTCATTGGCTCACGGTCCTACAGCTCTGATCCACGTCTCGTAACCGCAATGGTGAAATCCTTTATCGAGGAGCAGAAGAAGGTCGGTATACTCGCAACGGCAAAACATTTTCCGGGGCATGGGATGACCAATTTTGACAGTCATCTCACATCAACGGCAGTTACGACTCCGAAAAGAATCCTCGACCAGATTCATATACGGCCCTACAGAGAGCTCATCGCGGAAAAGCTGCTCGATGGATGTATGGTGTCGCACATCATATACCGCGAGTTCGATGAGCATTACCCCGCCACTTTCTCCGCTCCGATTGTAAATACTCTTTTGAGAAAAATATTGCATTTCAACGGCATCGTTGTTACGGACGATCTCGAAATGAAGGGATCTTATAACTACGCAAAAAGCATTGAGGACGCGTTTCTTCTCGCATTCAGTGCAGGAGACGATCTCATGTTGATCTCACATACAAAATCACAGCAGGAAAAGATCATCAATGGGATCGTGAAATATTTTCAGGACGGTACCCTCAGCGAGGAGAAGCTGGACACAAAGGTCCGAAGAATCCTGGAGATAAAAAAAGAGTATCTCACAAGATTTTACTCATTACAAAAACCACTCGAAGAATCCAAAACAGCGCTGAACTGCGCACTGGATGGGAGCATGACAGCCATGACTGAAGGAATTGTCAAGCTCTCTTCAAAACTCCAGTGTTCCACACCTGAATATTTCTCACATCTTGAGGAAAAAAACCTGAAGGGGATCGTTCTTGCTCCGACCCATGAGTTCGCCAAGCTCGCACGGGAGTACCTGTGCACCTGGGATGTGCTCTACATCGGGGATTACCCCGATCGTAGAAAAAACAGACAGATGATTGAGGAACAT
>CAZOWM010000040.1:0-34246 GCA_964583615.1 uncultured Spirochaetota bacterium
CCTGGCGCGGGGACTCCCACCCCGCAAGCTACGTGCCATGCCCGGCACACACGCTTGGCATCAGCGGCGGCGCGCAGCGTCGTCCGTTGCATGCCGTTTTTCGCTCATGGCTTGTTCTGAGATAGCACAAGAGCGCTGTATGGCGCAATGTTCAATGTACTCCTACTTTGGAGACCGTCCTGACCAGGTCTTGACGCATTGACAGTTGGAGGTCCCTGTTCGCCAAATTCATTATCGTAGTACTTACTGTCGTTGTTAAACCGCACAACCCATTCACCGACTGCAGGGAATCCGATAGTATAGTCCTGCTGAAGTTGGGTGGAAAAGTTTGCCACTACAACTACACTATCTCCCGGTCCCCCCTGTGCCCATCGGTGATACGCCAGAACCTTACGCTCATTGTTCACATGGTGAACGCTGACCTCCTGTCCGCAAAGCCCCCCGGTCTGTCCATTACGATTCAGCCTGAGGCGTATCAGGTCCTGGTACAGACGGAGAATACCGGCGAATCGCTTCTTCTTAGACCAGTCGAGCGGGTCCTGGTCGTGGAACCAGTCGTCCTCGAGGAATTCCTGGCCTTGAAAGATCATCGGAATACCAGGGGACGTAAACACAAGAGCCGCCCCCAGCGCGGATTTCTTCTTCGCCACCCATGAGGATGCCCTGCCCGGGTCGACTTCCTCGGGCACGCGTGCCTTGCCGTTGGACACTTCATCATGAGATTCCGTGTAGATGACCCGTTCGAAGGCGTTAAGGTAATAGCGGTGAAGAATCGCGTCGCACACCGCGTTGATGTCGCGGGCGGCGTCCTCTGCCGCACACAGAGAGGCCCGTACAGGATGGACGAAGCGGCCGTCCCATTGAGCATCAAAACCTGCACCACCGTCCTTGACGGCCTTGAGGGGGAAGGGGTTAGCCCGTAGATCCTCCGCCACGCTGAGAGCTGTCTTGGATGCTTTATGCATCTCACTGTTGATCCACTGCATCAAAGTCCAGCCGTCCGGCAGATCGCTTCCTTGGTCGTTGTCGTGCCCGGAAACGTTACGGATGTATGCCGTTGCGTCCCATCGCAGTCCGTCCACGCTATAGTCGCGAATCCACGTCAGGGCGTTATTGCGAATGTATTCCCTCACTTCCTTCCGGCCGTAGTCGGGCCGGGTTTCGCCCCACGGGGTTTGAGCGCGCCAGTCGTTATAGAAGTAGATCCCCCCCTTGCCGTTCTCGCTCCATCCGTCGAACTGCCACAGGTCGAGATCCCCAGGTCCGAAGTGGTTGTAGACCACGTCTACGATGACCGCGATCCCGAGTCGGTGTGCTTTCGATCACGAACTCCCGAAACGTCCTTGGTGTGCAATAGTCGCTCTCCACGGCGAAGATCAGGGAGGGATTGTAGCCCCAGGAGAAACCTCCGGGGAACTCACCCACCGGCATCACCTCTATTGCATTGACACCTAGTTCCTTCAGATGCTCCAGCCGTTCTATGGCACCCTCTAGGTTGCCTGGACCGGGTTCGACTGTCTTCTTGCCGAAAGTCCCGATATGCAGCTCGTAGATCACCATCTCGTTGAGGGGCGGTGGGGTAATTTGGGTGGATTCAACAGGTGAAAAAAGTTGTGGAACGACCGAGTTGCCTTTCGAACTAGTCACCCGGTATGCATAGGGGTCTATCCGCGAGTACTCCCTGCCGCCCGCAACAATGCGGTACCGATACTCGTTGCCAGGCTTGGCTCCAAGCACATCAGCTGACCACGTTCCCTCCTGGTCTTTGGTCAGCGGGTGAGCGCGGGCGTCCCAGTTATTGAAGGACCCGACCACAAAAACCTCATCCGCGTGTGGTGCCCAGACGACAAATCGGCATCCCTTGCTATGGGGTAACGCGCCTTTTTGATGTGTTGGTACGCTCATCACATTCCTCCTGAGCTATTTGACCCGAGTTCAGCCACACCAAACACTATCGACAATTTACGTCAAAAGTAGGAAATTGCTGACAACACTAAACGCAACACCGAACGCGGACGCATTGGTGTGTTAGGCTGAAAAAATATAATACATCAAAGGTGTTATTTTCTTTTTTCTCTTTTCAATATTTTATTGGCAACCATATATCCACTTCCGAGCGCGGCCCCAAATCCACCGCCGGGGTCTGTCCAGGCTGAGGCGAAATAGAGGTTTTCAATCGGAGATTCCTGGGATAACCTGTTTTTCCCAGCCTGACTGGGTATCTGTGCAAATCCATACACACTTCCCCCCGGATTCATGGTATACCGCTTGATTGTTTTAGCCGTCCCAACTTCATAACAATCCACAGCATCTTTAATTCCTGGGTAGATATCATTTAATCTTTCGATAAGGATTTCTGCAACTTCCTTCTTTTTAGATTTGTAGTCCTCATCGCTCAAATGTTCCCACTCCGACAAATAATCTGATGTGCAAATCGAACCAACGGTTTTCCCCTCTGGTGCCAACTTTGAATCGACTTGTCCGTAATCGACAAAGATAAAATTTCGTTTAGAAAAATCACCTGTAAAATTTTGATGGATATCTGCCTGAGATTTACAGCTTTTATCAAATACAACGTTTGAATAATGTTTAACACCAAACTTTTGTAAAGTTGTTTTAAATCCGATATAGACATTCAGAAGAGAAGGAGAGAAACGAAGGCTCTCAATTTTTTTCTGTATCTTTATAGCTCTTTCTTTAGACAACAATTCATTGGCAACATTAGGAACAGCCGAATTAGCAATAATATATTTTGCCAAAACTTTCTTCATTTCGGATTCAGTTTTTTTATTTTGTTTATACTCAACGCCGATGGCCTTTCCGTTCTCGGTAATGATTTTTGTTACTAAATGACGGGTGAAAACCTCACCGCCATTCGAAGTAATTAATCCGGCTAAATGATTTGACAAATTCTGAGATCCACCCTGGATATAGTGAGCGCCGGAAAAGAAACTTGACTGGGCAACAGAAAAAAAGATCAGGGACATGGTATAAGGATCATCATGGTAATAGAGCAGATTTCCTAAAAGTACCATTTTTAGATTTTCATCTTGTATAATGGAATCCAGGAATTCACCAACAGATTTCTTCATATTGAATACAACATTAGGAAATAAGAGAGGGAAAAACGGAGTAAGTAAATTTTGTATCACATTATTTTTAGGTAATCGAAAACCTTCATCGCGAATTTTATAAATAGATGTTAAATATTTATGAATACCTTTTTCTTCATGGGGAAACTTCTTAATAAGGATATCTTTCATATGATCTGCATCATCAGGAATGACGATATCCATGCCAGCTCCAATCCAACGGTAAAATTCCGGAATTTTAAGAACTGTAAGATTTTCAAACGCATTGAGGTCCTGATACATCTTGTACAGGTGTTCATTTTTATCAAGACCGTTTAATTCATGCAAACTGACTTCAAAAGTATACCCTTTTCGTTTGAATGTTGTAGCACATCCGCCGACAAGATTATGCTGTTCAATTAAAAGTACTTTCTTTCCTTCTTTCGAAAGTTTTGCACCGGCAGCCAATCCTGCTAAGCCAGACCCAATAATTATGGCATCATACTGCATAAGACATGTCTCCTTAAATATCATTATGCAAAATTATTATATCAGAAAGATAAATTGAATATCAACTCATTAATTGATTTGTTATACACAAAGTATTTCTCGTAAAGAAGATATAGTCTTACACTGGTTTCTGGGTTGACTATTGCTTGTTTTCGTTCCATTCTGGGAATCATTTTCGGAATCAAGGTAGTTTTCATCAGTGTCTTTATCTCGTCTCTTTATCAATATTGGCATCATCCCAGCTGCATTCACGGCTTCTACATCCTCGTCTGTATCACCCACATATGCCACTTCACTCGGCGTAAGTCCTGTCGAAGATAAAGCAGGTTTGAAAATATTTGGATCAGGCTTCTTTACTCCAACCTCTCCGCAAAGGTCGAAGAAAATCCCACGTATCATCTTAATCCTCTTGCGTATAACGCGGAGGATCACCGGCGCGCGTCAGAGCGCCCGGTATTTGCATTTGTTGGGCTTTTCTTGTTTTTTCCAGCCGATAAGTTGCTCTGAACCGACGTACCGGAGGATCTTCGCTATCCATGTAGTCCTCGAAAGAAACCTTCTTGAGACCCTGAGTCTCAAAGAGCGACAGTTCGTCTTTCGTCAAGGGCCAAGGCATCTTCCCTTCGGGTTCGTTTGGTTCTCTACCCGCGCAATGACGAGCAGCGTCCCACCGGGAGCAACGAAAGAGGAAATGCAGCTCACGATGTCTGCCCGGAGACGTTGAGGAAGTACTTGTAGTGTGTACGATTCCAGCACGAAATCAAACTTTGCTTTCCATTCAATCGGTGCAGAGAAGAGATCTGCGACGATATATGATACTGAAGATTGAGGGAAACGTCTTCGGCCCCACGCGATTGCTGACTCCGAAATGTCGAACGTGGTCGTTTCGAAACCACGCCGTGCCAGTTCCTCCGCATCGTCACCTAGGCCACTACCAACTTTGAGCGCACGACCAGGGCCAGCGGTTTTTGTCAAGTTCAACCATTCGATGAGATTGGGATTCGGCTCCAAATCCGCCCAAGGAATGATCGATGCGTTCTCTCCCGCCAGCGAATAGAGCTCCTCGAACCAACCAAGCGGGTCACCTGAATCCAGGTGTTTCTGCGCGATCTCTCTCACGAATGCTCTGTGTGTTTCTCCCATTGTGCCTCAAGCCCAACAGACAAAATCGGCCGCCACTGTAAGCGGTCGGCTGGACTGCCTGTTGGCTGTCTATTGTTTTCGCAGTAGTTCTTTCGGCCATTTCGCAGCTACATTTTCTTCACCTTTGTAGTAATCAACAGACGAAGAACTATTGAAAATCTCTTGGTATGGAAGGATATTTACCTTCCCTGAATCGGGGTACTCACAAACATCGATGCCAATCGTTGTACGCACGTCCAAGTAGATACAGGGAGAATCGTTGTAGTTATAAAGCTGGTGCGCTCCTTCGGCTCCTTCTTCAAAAAAGACTACGTCACCTTCAGACACGTTTTGAAACCCTTGGGGGGGACGGAGGGTCGCCTCCCCTGAAAGGATCACAAATAGCTCTTCTGCGGCTCTGTGAAAATGGTATGGGTATGAAAACTTGCCCGGATCTAGGGACCGTAGGTCAAATCGCAAATGCTTTGCATTGGATAGCTTAGCCAGTTGCGGGCTCGTATGCCACAAGAACTCGGGAATACGGCATTCTCTCTTTTCAAATGAAATGCTCCTTGTGTTGAATATTTTCGGCATTTTCACCTCCAGACAACGCCCAAGCTCACCGGCGGCAATGGCACGTAGCGGAATTGTCGTCCGGTGCAGCGCATTGTGTTTCTTTCATCCTTTAAATTATCAATCTAATGGGTTTGTAACTTTTCTGAATAGCTTATCCGGTAAAATTCTTTTCATCAAATTAACCATTTTACCATCACTTGTTGCTCTGAAAATAAATGGTGCCTCTTTCATTAGAACCAGCTTATAAACTTGTTCAGCGACCTTAGTTGTAGGCGTAGCATTTCTTTGGAACTTCTCGGTTGCTTCAGCGATTGTTTTGGAGACATCCTTTCCATGTAGGCAGTGTAGTCATCTATAGTGAACTCACGACCGCTTAGCATATGCTCTGCAAAAATTGTTGAAAAGAATATCAATCCTGCCAAAAGTTTTTAAAGCATTGTCAATAGCAGGTTGAATTGTTTCCGGCTTGGTTATATCTAATTTAATAGTTCTTACAATTGGGTATTTGTTAAGACTCCCTACGGCATCGAGAGGATCATATTTATCCTCGAAAAAATCGTTTGTACAGTAAAACAACGTCATCACCCTGATACTGAGAACAGCTTGAAAAAATTCACCGGCTTTATTTGCCAATAAAATTTCAATTTTTTATATGGCATCGACCACCGTTATTATGCCAATTCCGAAAAGAAAGAGCCCTTAAACAATACGAACAATTGACGTAATTTTTTTATCTTACTCGTGTTACCATCTTCCAATCCTCATTAATACAATCAGTTTTTTCTACCGGATTTGTTGGAAATATTGGGTGATTGGTTCACCGGTCAGATAATAGGTTTTGCCATTGTGTTTTTCTTCGAGAAGCATTTTTGAGTATGCATAGCCAACTCATCCCGAGTCGTGTATGCGCATTTACCATCTGCAGCACAGTTGGCAATTTTCCCTACTTTCTTAAAATTTTCAATATATTCCACATCCGGTTCAATATACAGGCCATTTCTACCGATCACCCATTCCATCCCGCTGTTTTTTATATCTTCCTCTGTCTGCCTTTTACTGGCAACAATCGGTGAAAAACTGGAACCAGAAGCTTCACCAATCACACTGGTATAAACAATTTTTTTGACACCCGCGTCTTTAGCGGCAAGAATTACATTGCGGTGCTGTTGAATCCGCTTATCTGGTGAATCCATTCCGGAAACCAGTAAAACAGCATCAATGTCTTTCAGCGCTTCATCGAACTGTTTTCGGTCATTATAATTACCTCTCCGAACTTCTACTCCCGGAAATTTAACCTTTTCCGGGCTGCGGGCAATGGCGATTACCTGTTCATTGTATAATTCTTTAAGGAGTTGTTTTACAATGGCTTTTCCTAAATTTCCGCTTGCAGCAGTTATGGCTATTTTCATCTTAAAAGATCCTTCATTTTAGAACTTACTGTTAGTATTAACTCATATAATGTTAAAGGAATAGTTTGTACTATATCTAACTGCTCACTAATTTTCGATCAGCCGCCTAACGAGCAAACTCAGCAGCGGCCGCGGTGTGGCCGTCCGGTAGAGAGCCTGGTTGGGACTTGATTTTTCACTTCATGTCCCTGTGAACCGCTTGAGGAGAAAACGCAGGCACACATATGGCAATATATTCGGCCCCCTCTGGTTTGGGAGTGCTATACTGAACCCACTCGCCACGATGGGCAATAATAGCTTGACCTGCTAGGACCTCGAATACTTCCATTTCAGTTGCTACGCGCAATACTCCATGCAAAACAATGGTATATTCGTCGAATTCAGTAGTTTGGCCCGGTTCGCTCCACCCCCCAGGGCTTTTCATTCTTGCTACGCTTACTGTTGCGGTCTTTGAACTCGCATGGCCAATGAATTCTTCAATGATCTTTGGTTTATTGCCCGTAGCCTGAATAATGGCGGGCGATTTGATAAGTGTCGGCATTTGATGACCTTTCCTTTGTATGGCTCAACATTTAAACTCACCGGCTGGGACCGCGCAAACGCGCGGGAACAGTCCGGTAAAATAATTTGTTAGGTGTAAACATAGGGTTTTCATTCTTGTTCGAGACCAGGTGTTCTTACCTGCCAACTATCGGTAGTGTACTTTCTTCGGTGAACTGCAGCGGAAATTTCAGTGTCAGGTCGCTCCTCAATGAGATCATCCTCTGCTGCCGTATGAAACGAAACCACGACCCAATTCTCCCCCTGCACTACCCCTTGGTGCCATACATTAGGAGGGATCGAAATCCATCTTTCTTCTAGTTGAACCGACTTGTCACTTTTAAGAAAGTGGGAACACCAATCCCCCTCTGTCCGGGTTTGAAAGTCACCTGACCCACGGTATGACATCATGCGCTGATGGCTGTTCGGGTGTCTCTCAGCTCCGGTAATAGCATTAGCGCGCAAAATGAAAACCCAACTCGACCGAATGATAGCTGGTAAATAAGAACTATATATTTTCAGTGGTATCGGTTCCCAAGCAAGAAGATCATCTAGCCTTTGATGGAGTGCCAGCTCTACACGGAAGACAATCTCATCTATTCTCGAAATTGCAGATTCGCATCTGACTGCTGCATCGAGTGATTCCAGAATCATTATCTCGTTTTTGTTTAATATGTTTTTCAGTATAAGCCTAACGTCCAATTGAGCTGTGTGGTGTTAAGCTGGCGCGCGTCTTTACGTAAGTAAAAATCGTGACAATATAGCCACATCTGCTCCAATTGATTGTTGGGTGGCTCTCAGTGAGAGTCTCTTTCACCTCAGCTTCGTGATCGTCAGCATTGATTCCTTTGGAAAATCAGGCTATGTTCGGCAAGTACCATTCTTGACGGTTCTCCCTTGTAAACGATCTTAAGCCCTCGGGTTCTTGAGCCCTCAATTATGTCTCTTATTGTATAAAGGCCGTAATTCTTCACGATTGGTCTAAAAATAGTTGTAGCAAGTTTCGAATATGCGAAGTCGTGAAACACAAAGTAACCTTTCGGCTTCAAAACTCGATTCACCTCTGACAACACGCAACCCCAATCACGGATGTGGTGGAAAACATTCAGTGAGAGTACCATTTCAAACTCAGCATTTTCGAAAGGGAGATCTGTCGCATCTGCCTGATAGAATCGCAGTTTTCCATGCTCGCCGTAATGGCTTTTTGCAAGTTGAACTTGCTCCGGGTCAGCATCGGAGGCAATAACGTGCATACCAAGTTTATTGCTCAGATGTGCTGCAACTGTTCCAACGCCGCAGCCGATTTCCAACACCTTCCCTACAGTGCTGCTATCGAAGTGCGTGAATAGATGCTGGAGAATCTCCAAGTTCCTTTCGCCATGTTTGCTGGCGTTAACAAACTTCTTTTCAAATCTAGTCATCTTCATAATTGCCATCCTGTTTACTTCCATTCATTCGGAGTCCTCCATATCAGCCGTGTCTCATGGATATTTGTTAGGGCAATTTTTGCACGACTGGCTTAACCGTAAACACATAAGCCCTTCGGCTTTCGTATTCCACCCCTGGATATGGTTCTCTTTCGATTATCTCTATCTTTTCAAATCCACTCTTCTTTAGACAACTAAAAATAAAATCTGTAGTGAAGAACATGAAATCTATATCAATTTTCTTGCCGAGAAACTCTTCTATGTGGATTGTCTCCTCACCAATGTGGTATGTGAAAAGGAATATTCCTCCTGGCTGTAATACACGGAATACTTCACGGCAAGCTATCTCTACTTGTTTTTCTGTGAAGTGAATTATGGCGTAGAAAGCTACTGCACCCGATATTGAGTCGTTTTCAAATTCGAGTTCAAGAATATTTCCCTTTTGGAAATGTATCTCTGGGTAAATTGTTCTAGCTTGTTCCAGTATTTTTTCTGACAGATCTAGCCCTGAGATTTCAATACCAAGATTTTTCAGGTATTTTGTAGTCTGACCGGGACCACAGCCGAAATCCCAGACCGGCCCTCTGTCCCTGATCTCTAACGAGAATCTGTGGAGTATTTCTTGGTCTTTCGGTTTCTTTTCGTGTTCACCAGAGAATGTTTCTGCATATTCCTTTGCTACCGTATCGTACAGGTTCTCTACTTTGTTTAAATCCTGTTCCATAATCATAGCCCTAACGACCTTTTCAGCTGCGTCCTCGCAGGCGAAGCCGAGAAGGCTTCAGCTGCAAAAGCATGTTAGGCTGTCATTTGCGAAGTTTTTATTGTCTCTTCGTACCGTACCTCTACGGGTGTCTTTATTCTTTGTTCGTTCCATGGAACGCAGTGTGTCGTATCCGCGAATAGCCTACTAGGTAGGATTTATTTGATGCTTACGTCTCTTCTATCAAGTTGTACACAACTTCCATGCTTTATTTAAGGTCACCGGACAGTATTGGACATTTATTTCTTCTTATCTTTTTTTATTTTTCGTTTTTCCTTTGGATTAATGTGGGCCTTTTTCTGTTGTTCCCTTTTGCCTTTATCTTTTTTTCCCTTGTCACCCATATCTGTTTCTCCTTGCTTGAAAATGACTAGCGCCTAACTGTGGCGAAACTCCGCATTCGGTCGTAGAGGTTAGCAGATGAGATCCTTTGGCGTCACTGCCAAACGTCTGCAACTTGCCCGGAACTCAATCGAGAACGCTTCAGCTGGCTCGTCAGCTAGATTGGAAACAGACTAGCACAGCTTGTTGGCGGTGTCCAGTCTGATACCGTCACGTTCGCTCAGTTCTCTTCCGTCCCCTAACACCACCTAGCATGCGGCCCACCGGATGGCGCATAAGCTGCTACGCGGCTGGCACAGTGCAACTAAACTTGATTTGAAATGCAACAAAAGCGAAAATAACCTCAAAACGGACCTCGATAGCGTGGTCGGCTTCATGCGCTTGTTAGGCGCACTCCTTTTGAATTCAATACCTCATTCTTGGCAGTTTGGACACAAATAGCACGCTCCCCCCAAATACTGAATCTTCTCTACTTCACCCCCACATTCAGGACATGGACGCCCAACCGCGTTCTTGTCCAACATGCGAATGTAGCCTCCTGGATTGTTGTGCAGGTCACATTCGTCATATCGGCCACCCTTCTCTATGACCTCACCAACTGTGTTTACGATGGCATGGTACAATGCTCGTCTCTGGCCTGTACTCAGGATCAGCAATCGGATGTCTGGGATGAAGACGGGCTCGAAAAAGAATATCTTGAGCAATCGCATTCCCCAGTCCCGGGATGATTTGGTCTTGTGTCAACAATGCCTTTGCGCTCCGCTTCTTTCCTTCTACAAGGTTATCCATGAGGGCACACAAGTAGTCAAAGGTGAACTCAGGCTCTATTGGCGTGGTTCTCATTCCCTTGACATACTGTCTGTTTTGCCCTTCGCCTTTCTTGTAGAGTTCCATGGCTCCCCACATCTGAGTGGTTGCGGTGAGAAAAGAGTCATCCTCAAATGTGATGTACAGATGATACTTCTTCGGCACCTTTGACCCGGGAGGATGATGAAGCACCTTGCCCCCGCATTCACCCAGCAACAACACATACCCAGGCTCAAGCGGAATGAAGAGCCATTTTCCTTTTGCCCGTGCTTCTCCGATCGTCTTCCCTTTCGTTAATCTGTCAAACTCCTCATGGCTCCTATTGTACCAGACGAACTTATGGGGACTGTTTCCCAATTGCCCTCTCTGGATTGTCTTTCCTTTCAGCGTGATATTTACCTGCTTGGCTAAGGTCACAAACTCGGGTAACTCGAACATTTCTGACCTCCTGTATTGCCAGTTTCGGTACCATTCCAAGATGGTGAAGTGCGCATAACGTTTAATTCAGCAGCGGCGTTAGCCGTCCGCAGGAATGATTTGTCATGTGAATTCTATAGCTGTGGATTTTGTCTTTCCAGGATCATTGCTTCTTTGAAGCTTCTTTCTTCATTTCTTTTTCAATCTTCTGTTCTGTGATAGCTGATCCTCCAGAAAAAACGAAGACTCCCAACGCATGAAAAAACACACCAATGCCCCATCCAATGAGCGGCCACTTGAACCATAAGTATTGGGTAGATGTACTTAAATTAATAATTATGAGCAAAATACTTACAGCTATGTAAACTGATAGATGAATGTAAATTCCAAACTTTGCTTCTACCCTTTTTTTAGCTCTTTGGTAAGCTTCCTGATTTTCCATAACGTTTTCTACATAGTGGTTAATATTCTAGCACATACCGTTTGAGCTCACTGGTTTTTACGAAGCGTAGCGGAGTAAAAATCCAGTGCAGCGATTTGTTATTTGTTTTTTCATTTTATACTCTCAACTGTTTGAATATTGGACGTTGGGCACTTCCAAGCAACTACATTCAAATCGCTATAATTTATATTTAATGAACTCACTTTAAATTTTACTACTATCCGCTCAATGCCCCATATTTATTGTTAGCGTTACGTGCACTATTCCTGCATGTCCATTTTTGTTTTTGTATATTTTAGTTTAAGCCCAGTAGTATCTTGATATTTGCAGCAGTCATAGTTCCAATCAGAAGAGATAAGTCTATTATGAAATGGATTCTCAGCTTCATTTTCAATGGCTCTCATTAAATGAATGGCCTGACCATTTGATTTAACAACACGCTCAATCTCGAGAAGTTCTTTTTCTAAATTCCAACCAATTGCATTCGAAGTCAATAAAATATCAACCGAATTGTCAGGAAGTGGAATTGAATCAAGAAACCCATCTATTGCATAAATGTTACTACAGTTTTCTATATTCGCCTTTTCTCTAATAAAGTTGCGAAAACTGCTAATAGGTTCAATAGCGTATACAATACTTGCATATTTTGCTAATAGGAATGCAAGCATGCCCGTGCCAGCACCAACATCAGTAACAACTTTGCCTTCAAGTAATCCTATTGAAATTATCTCTTTAATATCCCATGAAAATTTAACCTTATCGTCATATATTTCAGGGTATTTATTATAAACTATAAGGTCGGCAATTTCCCAAATCAGCACATCACAAGATTCATTGATAACATCTTTATCATTTATTACTTTGTTTTCTTTTAAAATAGTGTTAATGAAATTCTCAATTGAGGAATATTTTGATATCAGGAAGCGTTGAATAAACGGATATGTGCGAAGCAATACAGAAAACTCCTTTTGTGGGACACGGTCAGGTAGATATTTAATCTGAAAGGATTCTAAATGAAGTAAATCTTCTGCATTCAGTTTAATACCACTAAATAGTTGCTTAAGTTTTGTTGAATATTTCATATTATTCATTTTTTTTAATTCCTGATTTACTCTGAATTATATATTCTTTCATTTAAGACCTCATCTTTCGTTTTGTTGTTGATTAAAAACGTGTTCATTTCAGGATAAACCATAGTCTGTATTTTATATATCCAATGCACTATATAACGTCAGCAGCACCGGCGTGGTAAAGCGAGGCGCGCTTTTCCACGTCAGAGTGGATGTAGTCGTTATGCTTCCCGTTGTCAGGATAGTCCTAAACCCTGTGCAATGCCATCGCCATAGTTTTGATCGGCTCTGCGGAAGTGTTCAACCATTTTCTTCTGGATGTCCTTGGGAACTTTGCCAAGAGTGCCCACAATATTCTGAATCAGTCTTTGCTGCTCGTCAGTCGGCAGCAAACGGTAGAGGTTGCCCGGCTGGATGTAATCGTCATCGACTCCACGTTTCTGTTCATACCGGACCGCGTCACCGGAGATTTTGAGCGGCGGCTCTCTGTAGGCGGGATCTGCTTTGGGTCCGCCGAAGCTATTGGGTTCATAATTCGGTAAAGATCCTCCGTTATCGTCGAATCTCATTTTTCCGTCACGCTGATAGTTATTCACCTTGGCGGCATGCGGATAATTGATCGGCAGACGCTCGAAGTTGGCGCCAAGGCGGTAACGGTGAGCATCAGCATAGGCGAAAATGCGTGCCTGGAGCATTTTGCAGGGAGAGAAGGAAATGCCAGGGACAACGTTTGCGGGCGAGAAAGCAGACTGTTCCACTTCAGCGAAATAGTTCTCTGGATTCCTATTCATCTCGAGCACACCAACCTCGATAAGCGGGTAGTCCCCATGAGGCCATACTTTGGTTAAGTCGAAGGGGTTCCACCGATAGTCCTCCGCCTCCTTCTCGGGCATGACCTGAATGGAAAAAGTCCACTTCGGGTATTCTCCGTTCTCTATCACCTCAAATAGCTGCTTTGTGTGATAGTCCGGGTCTTTTCCCGCAAGTTTATCGGCCTCTTCCTGAAACATGCATTGGATGCCTTGTTGCGTCTTGAAATGGAACTTGACCCAGAAGCGCTCGTCGTTAGCATTGATGAAGCTGTAGGTATGACTGCCGTATCCATTCATGTAGGGGATGCCTTTGGGAATGCCGCGATCAGAAAACAGGATAGTTATCTGGTGCAGTGCTTCTGGAACCTGCGACCAGAAATCCCACTGCATCGTGTCATTCTTGGCGTTCGTTTTGGGATCTCGTTTCTGTGTGTGAATGAAATCCGGAAATTTGATGGCGTCGCGGATGAAGAAGGTTGGTGTGTTGTTGCCGACCATATCCCAGTTGCCTTCTTCTGTATAGAACTTAAGAGCAAACCCGCGAACATCACGAACCGTGTCAGAGGAACCCTTTTCGCCAGCAACGGTTGAGAAACGACCGAATACCTCGGTCTCCTTGCCCACTTCGGAGAAAAGCTTGGCCTTCGTGTACTTCGTGATGTCCTTGGTCACAGTGAAAGTGCCGTGTGCACCTGCTGCTTTAGCATGAACAACACGCTCGGGGATGCGCTCCCGGTTAAAATGGGCCAGCTTCTCAAGAAGATGGTGATCCTGTAATAATGTTGGTCCTCGTTCTCCAGCAGTCAGAGAGGTCTGATTGTCTGATACTGGAATGCCGGCTGCTGTGGTCAGTTTCTTTTCCTTACTCATTGTCTTACTCCTTTCAGGTTTGGTTGATTCTCTGATTAACTGAGTGTTTTATGTTAACCGCGAGGTGCATGATTTTTCTCACCTCCTTTTGTCGCATTAGGGACTCTTATTCTTGAGCATAACGACTGAGCTCACTGGTTTTTACGGAGCGCAACGGAGTAAAAATCCAGTGCAGCGATTTGTTATACAGGTTTTTTTTATGCTAATTCCTGCATCAACGATGATTTCCAGGTCTTATGTCGACTTTCTTTAATTGCCTGAAAAAATTCCGTAATATCTTCGGGTGACAAAAAGTAGAAATAATACTTCCAGTCAATTTTTCTATCTTTCAATTTTACGTTCAAAACCTCAAAATGCTCTTTCCCGTCTCGATATTTTGCTCTGTTTTTTTGCTTTGTGTCTCCATCTGCTTTCATTTCAACAACAAGAATTTCGTTTGCTGTTTTCATTTTCTGGAAAAAGTCAGGATTAAAATTCTCACGCTTGACGTGGGTGCTTGCTTTTTCATCCGGCTTATATGAATACGGAAACCAGTAAAAACCCTTGTCCGGTGATTTAAGAACCGAATCAAACAAATCGATATTGTTAAAAAGGGATCTGGTAAATTTGCGTTCAGGCTCATATGAAACATAAAATAGATTTAAGAGCGTTTTAAATTTGTTTTTGTCTATCTCAATCAAATTATCCTTAAGAAACCTGATTTCGCTTTCACTTCCCCCGTATTTTTCAATCTTTTCCTTTACTCTTGAATAATTATTTTTATCTTCAATAAACTCATAGAGCATGGCCTGCTGCTCTTTAGGAAGAGAATCAGGCGAATCTTTACAATAAAACAGATAGCCATTGCCCTTTAAAGAACTTTCATTGAAAAACTGCGGGACCATATTTTCAACTGATACTTCTATTACAGAATCAGGCTGCATTTTCATCCTTGGATTTTCTCTGCCGATTTCTCTCAACATCGGGCCGAAAGCCTGTTTTGCCTTGGACAGGTTTTCTCTGCTTACAAATGTTGCATCATATCCATCTTTCTCAAGATTGCTGACAATAAATTCCTTAATTTTGGATATGTGCCAACGCCTGGAAACGCTCTGATCCTTATCTTTTAAAAATAGTTTGATCTCCTGCGCTGCCTGCTCTAATGGAACCGTGTGTTTCATTTCGACAGTAAAGCGGAACGACCCGCTTTCAGAATATAAACTTGTTTCTTCCCATTCCCTGCTTTGAGGAGAGAAGTTTACTTTATCCGGCTCTTTTGCCGGCTTTTCCTTGCTTTCGGTCGTATCCTGCACGGAGGAATATTCAAGGTTGTACAAGGGGAATACAAGGTCGGATTTATTTTCATCGTACCCCCAGCTAAACCGGTTTTCAATCTCAAGAACTTCGTTATATAAATTGATAATATTTGATGTCCATTTTTCATGATTATTGATCTTGACAAAAACCGAACCCGACAACCTGTCAGGGATACGAAGGCCCCGACCCAGAACCTGCGATATTAGAAGCTTTGAATTAAACGCCCGTTGTTCATGAGGCACAATTTGAAAAACATTTTTAACATCCCAGCCTTCGGTAAGCATGCTTACCGACACAATCCATTCAACCGGATTATCAGGATCATCAACTGTTTTTAACAGAGACAGATTCTCCTTGCGCGCTTTTTCCGGCTGCTCAAGTATGGATTCGACAACAGCTTTTTCATTTTTGTTTGATGGCGTGCCGGATGTCACCCAGATAACTTTTTTCGCAGCCTGTTCATAAGAGATTGATTCCTTTTCTGAAATGTATTTCACAAGGTCATTCCACACTTTAATACAGGTGACTATTTTATCGGTAATTACGATTGTGATCGGCTTCAGTTTTTCCGAATACTTTTGCTGATTATCAAGATGGTTCTGATAGGTCTCATCAAACCCCTTGTCCTTTGTTGATTCTTCCTCAACTTTGTAATCTATTTTTTTAACAATGCCGTCATCCATTGCCTGCTTTATTCCGTATCTATAGATGACATCATGAAAATACTCATCGCCTATATATGGTGTACCTGACAATCCAAGCAGATACTGAAACCCGTATTCCTCGTTTGTGAGAAAACCAAACCATTTTTTCACGGCAGCGTCAGCTTCGCTGTAAATGTGATGGGCCTCGTCGCTGATAACCAGTGTACGCGCCCCCTTGCCCTTAAAACTGTCTTCAATGGACGAACCTGTCCGCTGATATGCAGCGTGAATATTTTCCACACAGATATCACCGTTGAGAATGGGATCATTGGCGCTTTTTATGGCAGGGGAAGGGTAATCCGCTCCAAGCTCTTCAAGTATTTTTGTCAGCACGGCATCACCGCTGAACCGCTCAAATTTTTTCTTAAGTTCCTCTTCAATTGTCAAGGATGGGCACAGGACAAGAACCTTGTACACCAGGCCTTCAGCCAGCATTATTTGAGCAACCCCGTAAATCACCCAGCTTTTGCCGGTGCCGGTGGCAAGGTCAATGCTGTAGGACTTTTTGTCTTTTATGCGCACATGTTCAAGATATTCCGCTAAATCGCGGTATCGGTTCTGTAGTTTTTCACTTGTGTTAAAGGTATGAACAGCGGCTTGTTCCGTGCTGGTATATGTATCCGTAACAAAAAAATGTATAGACTTTCTTATCGCCTCGCGGACATGCTCAAAATCGACGGTTGTCAAGGCGTCAAGAATGATGTCGTTTTCGTTGGAAGATGCTTTGATTATACGTTCGATCATTTGCTCGGGTTTCTGGGTTGGATATCCAATATCTTCTTTCGCATGAGCCTGTATATTCCTTAAGTCATCCCAAAGATCAGATGCAACTTTTCCGCCCTGTTCATTCAGGTACTTTTTAACTCGCGGCCAACCGCTTGAAAAAAATATTATTCGATCCTCTTTTAGTGCAAGGTCAATTTTATTTTGCCCCCAAATCCAATGTTTGCCTTCTGGCGGGTTTAAGGAACCATATTTACCAAAATTTCTGGCAGGCCCTTGACCTGCTTGGGTTAAATCAAAAGAACCATATCTTCTGCCGCTGCTACTTTCAATATACCTGTAGGTTGTTTTGATATATTTCTCACTGAAATCGGTATAAACAGGTTCGTATTTGAAAGCGACAACTCCTTTTTGATATGAGAAAATTGTGTCATGAACATTCCCAAAAAACGAAGACTGTTTTTTAGGATTAGTCAATTTCTTCCATACTATTTCACCCAAAAAATTATGCTCCCCAAACACCTCATCCATAATCGCTTTGATATAATGTCCCTTTTTCCAGTCAAGGTGCACATAGATTGAACCGTCATCCGCAAGGATCTCCCGCATCAGAATCAGCCGTTTTCTTAAAAATTCGATAAACTGTGCGCCGATGATCTTGTCCCGGTAAGCTTTTTCCCTGTCTTTCATGAAATCCTGTTTGGTGGCAAACGGCGGATCAATGTATATCAGTTTGATTTTGTTTTTGGTTTTGTATCTGTTTTCTCCCCGCTGGTCTTCATATAGAGTTTTCAACGCCAGCAGATTGTCGCCGAAGATCAGCATATTCTGCCAGTCGTCTTCAAATGGATTGTCCAAATTAAAAGAGAGTATCTTCTGAAAAGGCGCGGCGGGGGTTTGAGCGATAATATCTTCTTTCCGGGCTTTGCCTTTGTAAACCAGCCGGTAATCCTTTGTCGCTTCAATAAACTCCGTATCATCACGATCAAAAAGCTTTGACTTATAAACAGCCGGAAGCGTCTTTCCCGCTTCAATCAGTTTAATAATTTTCTTTTTTTCCTGCTCAGTCAGTTTCACATTCAATCCTTTACTTTTTCTCAGGATACTCTCTATTCATTGATTTGTATTTGTCCACTATTGTGCCCTGTATAACGACCAAGCTCACCGGCGGCGATGGAGTGCAGCGGAATTGCCGTCCGGTGCAGCGCCTTGTTGGGCAGCTACCCTCCGAGAAGTCGATCGAACATGTGCCGCAGCTCCGTGAGCTTTTCTGTGTCGACCGCCTTGTCAAGGAGCTTCGATATGACATGGAGAGGCTTCAGGTCTCTCCGCTTCGCCCGAGCAATCCCCAGGAAGTCCTCAAGGCAGCTTGGGAAAGACTCAATGTGGATCGTGAGCTCTGTGCGATTCTCGCCGATGAATCTGTTGACCACGTCATGAACACCGGCATCGCGATCCCGATCAAAGAGCACTGAATGTCGGATCCCAAGCCCGCTGAGTAGCGCCATGTGACGATGAATATTAAACTTGCCCAAAGCATCAGCGACATACACATTTCGGTCACCGAGGTCTCGCCAAACCGTATCAAGCAAGTACTCGAACATGGCCTTTTCAGTAGGTCCCTCGCACAGCACTACATGCCGTGCGAAGAACAACGCCGCCCGTTCAGCGTTGAGCCAAAGAAGGGATCGCGTGGCCTCATCTTCGAGAACGGGATCCTCTTCGGCGGAGTCTTCCCCAAGACCATGTTTCTTTATCTCTCCCTTCAATGACTCGGAAGCGCCGGGATCTTGGAGCATCTCCGAAAAGCGTTGATAGAGCCCTCGGTTCCGATCGAGTATCCTCGTGAGTTGTTCTTCTGACAATTGAAAGTGCTCGGTCACCGCTGCTGTCTTCTGCAGCCTAATGATGGTCGTCAACTTGGAGACCTGCTTGCTCACGAACCGAGGCGAATGTGTGGTAATAAGGATCTGCTGGTTCGCTTCGACCGCGAGGGCCCTCAGGCTAGCGTTAAGTCGTTCCTGTTGTGAGGGGTGAAGGAAGGCTTCGGGCTCCTCGAAGAGGATCAGTATTAAGTCCGTTGCGAACTCCTTCTTCTTCTCCGCGCGTGGCTCCACGAACCGAGCCGATAGCAAAATCAGCGTGTAAATGAGGTGGCGCTGTAGGCCTTGCCCGTAAGACCCGAGGCTGACACGTTTGCCCTGCAGGTTCTCGTCCTCGATGAAGTGCGTGAGAAGGGTCTTTACGATATCTTCCGGGCGAAGAGGGTTGACATCCACACCGAAGCGGATCTTCCAGTGACCCACCTCAAGATTGATCTCGTCGATAAGCCTTTTGACAGAGAAGCCGTCTGCGGAGGCCTCTTTTTTGAACTTCTCGTTGAAGGTAGAGAAGGCAGTGTTGAGATCCCCGAAGCTCCGGCTGTCAAGCACGGCGCGCTTCATGACAAAGTTGACCATGTCGCGGAAGGGCGACGGACCCGAGAGTTTGAGGGCGTCGTCCGAACGGTTGACCTCAGGGATGTACAACACGGAGCCGAGCTTGGCCTGGGATACGTTCTTGGCTCCGTAGAACAGCGAGGTCGAGAGTGTGCCGTTCTCGTAGCCGTAGATGTTGCTTTGGTTCGCTTTGACCAAGTCCCTGTCGTCGGACTGGAAATAACGCCGCACACAAAGGAGTCTGTCGGCAGAGCGGTACTCAGTCTTGAGGGTCTCCTGCTCCTCCACGGTTGTCCGATAAGCAATCTCGATCCAGCTCTCGTTGTCGTCAGTCGGGAACTTGGGGAAGTCAATCTCGCGGTTGAACTTCGCCCCGCCTTCCTCGTAGAATGTCCGCACCGCCGTTAGAAGGGCCGTCTTCCCTGTGTTGTTCTCCCCGACGAGAAGGCAGTAGTCATCGAGCGCGCAACTCAGGTCTTTTACCGATCGGAAATTGTGGAGTTGGATGCTCCGGATCTGCATTGCGTACGCTCCTCAATCGCAGGGTGACTTACCTTTGCCTGCCCAATGGAGCTGCGGATCAGCGGCGGACGGACGCGCGAGCGTGCTCGCGTGGACGACCGTCCGCTGCAACCGCTTGATGGCCGGCGCAGAGCGCCGGACAGAAAGCGGATGGCAATCCGCGGCTCCGATGGCGCGGCGCGTCCGCGCCATCTATTGAGTATACTACAAATATGAAGTATAGCCCCTGCCTTGACATGTTTTATGCTGTTTATCACCTCACACAGGAGCGCTGTACGTCAAAAAAGCTGTATATTAGCCACTTTACCTTCCAATTAACTCATATATTACCGTATTTCCTTCATCAATTCAAGTTGATTGATCAAGTATCCATGATGGTGCTATAATGAATTGAAATAACTCAAGAAATTGGCATGAGAAAGGACGATCATGAAGGGATAATAATCTTAAAATCAATAACAAGTATCATGTAACAATGGGAGGGAGAAACAAAATGAAAGTCATAAAGTATCACACGGATGAGGTTTCATTAACAATAACAAAGGATGAAGTATTCAAGATCAAAGCCGCCTTGGAATACGAGGACGCACATATCAGTTCTTATAGCAACAGCGAGCTCATCAAGCATTTTGAAGATATATTTCTCAATTTATCGAAAACAAAGAAGTAAAGATGAGCACTGATAGATCGTTAAATCCCCCTCCCGATTCAACCGTTGTCACGGTGTTGGGCATCCACTGTTCCGGCGGGGATTCAGGCTCGTAGTCCGAAGAGCTCACCGCGCAGGCACAAGCGCGAGTATGTCTGTTTTGTGTTTGTCGAGCTCGGCGCGGGTCCACATGTTGGGGTGATACTCGATCTTTCGCCACAGTTCGATCATGTCGTCGTAGTGCGTGTGTCTCGGATGGCCGCTTTGACCGGGCGGGTGCACCATCAGGCTTCTTTTCAAGTCACTCAAATCGATGACCTGCCGCATGGATGAAATGTGGTTCACTTTGAAAGGCTCTTCAACATCCCACCCCGCATGATTGACCTGGACGGTCCCTCCGGCTGTGGGTACCGGCCCTCTGTTGAAAATGTTCTCGATCGGCTTGATGCCCGACTCACCGAGAGTCTGGTTACGAAACTCCGCCTGGTGCACATCTCCCCACTCCCAGGATGCATACTCTTTCCCGAGCCGTTCCACGCCGGCTTTGTAGCCTTTTTTAAATGCACGGACGAGAATGTCGTCGCGGGTTTCCCTGACATCCGGAGTTCTGATATCATCCCACCATGGATTCTCCGGGTCTTTGAGAAGGTAAAAAAGCGCATTCCGTAACCTGCTTCTCCCACCTTTCACAAGGGCATCAGGATACTGGTCTTTGAATGTCTCTTCAGCGAGCTTAAGCCAGAAGAAGCTGTAGAGCGCTGCCTGGGGGCTTTCGATTTCCATCCGTTTGTCCCACTCAAGCAGGCTCTGGCGCGCAGGCGGGAGGGCTTCCTGTATCTCTTTTTGTTCCTCCTCCTTCCTTTTTCGCTCTTTTTCGCTCTTCGGCTCCCTCTCCTTCAGATACTCGGACACGACTTCTGTGGAAAAGTCGAGCCCTTCGAGGTACTGCACGACTTCCATTGCATCCTGATTGAATGTGTCGGCTTGCATCACTTTCACATCTTCGACAGAGATTCCATCCCCGTCTTTTTCGATCATCTCCGCGATGCGCCGCGCACGGTACCCGTAGCTGAAATCCGATCCCAGAAAGTAGGGGTAGTTTTTGCTTACAATGAAATTGTTTGCGGTGACAATATACCCCTTTTCAGGATTGAGGACCGTTGGAAGATCTTCGTAAGGGATAAAACCGGTCCACTCGTAGTCATCCGTCCATCCTGAAACAGGAGCATGCCCAAACCCTTTTGCGCGAACAGGCACATTTCCCGCAACCTGGTAGCCGATATTTCCTTCTACGTCTGCATAGACGAAATTGATGGAGGGCGCATCCCAGAGCCTGAGCGCCTCACGAAACTCCTGAAAATTTTTCGCACGGTTGAGGGAGAAAACAGATCTCAGAATCTGACTCTTGTTATGAGTCGCGCACTTAAGGCTGAGCTCTGTAATCTCGAGATTCCCGGGAAACTCCTTTTCAAGGGCAACAGTGTAACTCGCCAGTTCGGAAAAACCACCTAGTGTGCTCACTATTGGACCGTGGCGTGTTTTCCGAACGATGAGGATGTAGGGTTCTTTTTCTCCTTCAATATCTATGCGCTCATAAACGAGCTCCATCGAGTTCCAACCACCGTTCGCCTCGTACTGATAGGGATTTTCCGGGTTGATCCGCTCGAAATAGAGATCCTGCACATCCGGATATGCAAGTGTCTGGCCCCATGCAATCCGGGAATTGTGGCCCGCAATAACTCCGGGGTATCCGGGCATGGAAAAGCCGCGCACCTGGAAATCATCGGGCGAGGAATCGGCCGGCTCCCCTTTTTCGTCCACAGTGTAAAGGCCAATTTCGTAGAAAACGGACGGCATTTGAATGCCGAAATGCTGGTCGTTTGCAAGAATCGGCTTTCCGGTTGTGGTCAGTTCACCCGAGATGACCCAGCTGTTCGAGCCGATGCTCTTACTGCTTCCCAGGAAGAGAGGGAGACGCACGTTTAATCGCTCTTCAGGTTGATGTTTGCCCTGAGAAGCAGTTGTTGCGCTTCCGGGTGAATACAAACCCAGCTCCTCATCCGTCACGATAAACGGCATGTCGCCTCGATAGGGAGCAAAGAAATCGCCGAGATTTCCCAGGCCGGTCATCCGTATTATAGCAAAAGGGAGAGGCTCCTCTGTCATGTTTGAACTGAGATTCATGCCCATGACCCTGTCCCAGGCCAGGCTGTGTTCCGGCTTCCACGCTTCGATTTCGAGCTCTGTTCCCTGAAGCGCGAGAAGGGCGAACTCGAGGCCGAGGCTGGCGGGCTTCCGGTCTCGAATGTAGGCATTTACGCCCGCTGTATAGGCGTCAAGATAACGTTTCGATTCTTCGTCGAGATACGCATATTCCTCCTCCGCAACACGCATGAATCCCATGGTTCGCAGGTAGATATCGGTGTCCAGGGTTTTTTCCCCGAAAAACTCAGAGAGCCTTCCGGCACAGATCCGCCTGTTGAACTCCATCTGCCAGAAACGGTCCTGGGCGTGCACGTAGCCCTGTGCAAAAAACAGGTCTTCGCCAGAGCGGGCGTAACAGTGGGGAACGCCGTATGAGTCACGGATAATTTCAACAGGAGCCTTCAGCCCGTCCACCATTATTTTCCCCCTGGTCTTCGGGAACGCTCTTCTGGGCAGATACACGAACCCGAAGACAAAGATGACAACAACGACAAATGCGAATCCGAATAATGTGTATTTCCACCATCTCCTTTTTTTCATTTGGTCCCTCCTGATCGGAGTATTATGATACCTTGAGCTCAGAAAATTCATTCATGTAGGATGAACGGCTGGAAGCACTTATTAGGTGTAATGGATTTAAGTAATAACTAGAATAACGTATATGTGGTTTTTTGCAATGGCTTTTTTTTGGGACAGGATTCGGATTTGTTAGAAAGCACGAAAGACAGTCGCCTAGCATACGCGCACAGCATACCCGGTCCACATTGTGTGGGAAACCTTCCGGGTGCAGCTAAAACAACCCTATTTTGCCCGGAAGATATCCCCGCTGTAGTGCGCGATGATATTGTCGTGCCTGTGCAAAACCACCGTGTCGAGCCGGGAAAACACCTTTTTCACCGCAGCGGCGTATTTTTCCATGAGCCCGAGATCGTTCGGCGGGTGGATGCCCGCAATCACGGTGTACCGCCTGCAGAGGTCAACAGCGTTCGGGTAATCAGAATCCCTGTACACGATGTTTTTCCCCGCTTCCGTAAAATTCCACGGATACCCGCTTCCTGCATGCCCTTTTTTCGTCTGAAACAGGTCCTGGGCCGGCACCGGCATTGTCTGCCACTGCCCGACGGGCACTCCTTCCATGAACAGCGCCTTCTCCACTCCGATTCTGAACTCCTCAGGGGAAAGATCCAGACCGACCTCCTCGGGATACATCTCGACCACGTACATCCAGTACACGTGCGTGCTGGTTTCCGGCACAAAGGGCGGGTGTATTCCAGGAATGTCTGAAAGCCTTTCCGTGAGAAAGGTACAGTTTCTGATTCTCCACGCATTGTACTCATCGAGCCTCGAAAGCTGCGCCCGTGCAAACGCCGCAGGAAGCTCGAGGTTTCTGTACTGATACCCCAGAATCGAGGCGTTGTACTTTCGCAATTTCGTCTCATCGTCGATTTCATCACCGAACATCCTCAGCATCGAGGCACGCATGCTGTAGGTGTCGCTGTCGGTCACGAGAAGCCCGCCTTCGCCTCCGGCAAGGTTCTTCGAACTGTTCAGGCTGAATGCGGCGAGGTCCCCGAATGTCCCTACCTTTTTCCCCCTGTACTCGGCACCGTGCGCCTGGCATGCATCCTCGATGACATGAAGGCCGTGTTTTTCTGCGATGCGCATGACCCTCTGCATGTCTGCAGAAAGCCCGTGTAAATGAACCGGGATGATTGCTTTTGTTCTTTCAGTGATCTTCTCCTCGATTTTGTCGGGATCGATCGTGTACGTTTTTCTGTCCACATCGACGAAAACGGGAACCGCATTGGCGTGAAGCACACATGAAGCAGAGGCGAGAAAGGTATACGCAGGCACGATGACCTCATCGCCCGGGCCGATGTTCAGTGCAGCCAAAGCCATATGAAGCGCTGCAGTACCGCTGTTTGTGGTCAGACAGTGCTTTCTTCCGAGATAGGCGCCCCACTCCTTCTCGAGGGCGACCACTTCCGGCGCCCCGGGGCCGCAGAGATACCCGTTGTCGAAGACCCGAAGCACCGCCTCTTTATCCCTTTCATCGAGAATCGGCCACGGCCGGATCTCACCTGAATCGACGCTTCTCTCTCCCCCGTCAATGGCGAGCCTGTCACTCATCGTTACTGCTCCTTCTCGTATTGATACACCGCTTCACCGCCGACAAATACATCAAGCACTTCCGTTTTCTGCAACTGTTCGGTGTCCGAGCGCATCGGATCGTGCGAGAGGTGCACGAAATCAGCGTACTTCCCCTGCTCTATGCTTCCCACTTCGGATTCCATGCCGCACGCAGCAGCGCTCCCCATTGTATACGCGTACACGGCGTCATCGATCGACACGCGTTCCCTCGGGTAAAACCGCAATTCAGGGCCGTCGTCAAATCCCTTTCTCTCGACCGCGCAGTACAGTCCGTAAAGCGGATTCACCGGCGCATACGGGGTGTTCGATGCAAAGGCAACGGTTGCGCCTGAAGAGAGTATGCTCCTGCATCTGTAGAGCCTTCCTGCATCAGGGCCCAGGTATTTTACCGCATTCACCCTGTCCGTGGGGATCTGTCCGGGAATCATGACCGCGATCACGTCCATCTCGGGGAACTGTCTGATATCCTCATCCTTCAGAGTCTGCGCGAAATCGATTCTCTTCAGCATCCGGGGGAGACCCCGCTCAGATGAAATTCTGCTGAAAATCTTCAGCGCGATCTCATTCGCCTTGTCCCCGACACAGGACAGCGCAGCCCAGAAATAGTTTGAATAATGATTCCGAAGCAGGGTGTAAAGCTCTCCGTCGCTCATCAGCAGCAAACCGTTTCCGGACTTTCCCACATACGGTTTGCTCATATACCCGGTAAGCGAGGCGAGCGTTCCATCAACGAGCAACATGATTCCACCGATACGCAGTTTCTCGTTCCCGAACCCTGACGGAACACCGATTTCACCGAGCCTGACCGCCTCACCTTCGTCGACCATCGCCTCAACGCGGATCTTGAGCTTATCATGCCGCTGCAGCTTCATTAAAGTCCTGAGAGTCCCTGTGTCGGGAGAAATCGAACAGTCGCAGATTGTAGTTATCCCGTAGGAAACCAGTTTCGCAAGACCTTTCTCTATTGCAGATTCCACTGATTTGGATTTCTCCTCAGGTATGTGCCTCTGGACGAGCTCGATTGCGCGTTCAAAAAGTACCCCGTTCAGCCTGTTTTCAGGCCCTCTTCCGATTTTTCCTCCGTAAGGGTCACTCCTCGTTTCATCGATTCCTGAAACCGCGAGGGCTTTCGAGTTGGCGACCGCAGCGCAGAGATCCTGGGAAAACAGTATGGTGGGATGCCCCTCAGTCACCGCGTCAAGATCCTCCTTCGTGAGCCCGGTGAGGAGCGCCTTTTTCAGACCGCCGGAAAACACCCATTCCCCTTCTCTCTTACCCGAGGCCGCTTTCCCGACCATTTCAATGACGTCACTCGTGTCCGCAGCTGAAAAGAGGTCTAAATCCTTGAAAAGAACCGAAAAACTTCTGAGGTTCACATGGGCGTCGATAAATCCCGGAATCACGCACCCCTCTGAAAATCGAATTACTTCCGCTTCCGGATAGAGGTTATGCGCTTCATTCGGATTCTCTGTGAGAAACTCGATGTTCCCGTCGACAGTGACCACAGCCCTTTTTGTGCTTCGCTCATCATCCATTGTGTAAAACGGCACTCCGTAAAATATTTTCACATTCATCGACGTATCCGATTTCCCCTGATGAGACTTAAATTTTTAATCTCAAGTTACCTCTTTATATATCGAAAATTATATATGATATTGCCTGAATTGTGGAGGAAAATTTGTGCAGAAAAAAAACCCCATGGCGTATCCCATCATCACACGCCTGAAGAACCTGGATTTCTGGTACTGGTGCCGTTACTACATCGACGTATACAGAGAATGCCCCTATGAGTGCGAATACTGCAACACGAGAAAAAAGGCTCATTTCAGCGGTCTCACCTATATCAGGGGCATACCGGAAGAAAAAGAAACCATAGGCCTTGGACTAATCAGCGATATCTACTCCTGGAGAGACCGTGAAAACGAGACGGTACATGAGATCCTCGAGCTTCTCGACCGGGGAGGGTACGGGCTGAATATCGTGACGAAATCGGACCGCATCATCGATGACAGCGACCTTCTGGGAAGGTTCGCGCAGATGGACCGTGTGCGCGTAACCTTCACCATTCTTACACTCGACGACCAGCTCTCACGCGCACTGGAAGGCCGTTCTCCCGCTCCAGAGCAGAGGCTTGATGCGCTGCGCCGCCTCAGGGGCAAAGGAATTCCGGCAGGAGTCGCAATCTCCCCGATCATTCCCTGCATCAACGACGATGAGCACACGCTTTGCAGTCTCGTCGAAGCGTGCAGAGACGCCGGAGCTCAGTGGGTATTATTTTCCGGATTCAG
This sequence comes from uncultured Spirochaetota bacterium, assembly GCA_964583615.1. Lineage (GTDB taxonomy): Bacteria > Spirochaetota > B62-G9 > B62-G9 > DRHN01 > CAZOWM01. Next base: position 27,155 of record CAZOWM010000040.1, read on the forward strand.
TGTCGTCCCGCGATTTTTTCAAAATCCTCTCTGGGAGGAAGCAGCACAGATACACAGAGATGAGCTGCTGCTGCGAAAGCGATATGAAAAAACGAAAAAATTTCTCATTTCTCTCCTCCGAAAAGATGGTTTGCCGTTCCGCATACCGCGGATTACCTTTACCCTGTACAATAAAAAACGTACTGCACAGAAAGTCAGTGAATTTCTCTTCAACATCTCATATCTCTACGAGTTGCTGGAAGACGATGTCCGGATGATGAGATACCGGAGGGCGGCATACATGATAGAGAAAGTCAACGCTTCCCTCTCCACGATCGTATCGAACGGGGAACTTGGCTACATCAAAGGGGTGAATCCCGAGATAGAAGGGGTAATAGAGGAAGTCGTGCTCAGCGGGGATTCGAGCCTGTACAGAGATCTCTCCCGGAACATGTACTCCGAGGCCCACACTCTCACCTGAACAGAGGAAACAGATGGCGAAAAACGCATCAAAGGACATCATACGGAATATAGGAATCATCGCTCACATCGACGCGGGAAAGACGACGACCACAGAACGGGTACTGTTCTACACCGGGCTCTCGCATAAAATCGGAGAGGTAGACGACGGCCAGGCAACGATGGACTGGATGGAACAGGAACAGGAGCGCGGGATCACCATTACCGCAGCCTCGATTACCTGCGCATGGAGGTCACATACCATTAACATCATCGACACTCCGGGCCACGTCGACTTTACCGCGGAGGTTGAACGCTCGCTCAGGGTGCTTGACGGGGCCATTGTCATATTCGACGCGGCAAATGGTGTCGAGCCACAGAGCGAAACCGTGTGGCACCAGGCAGACAAGTACCGTATTCCCCGGCTTGCATACATCAACAAGATGGACAGAATCGGCGCGGATTTTTTCGAGAGCGTTTCCATGATGGAAAAGAAACTGGGAACGAATCCGCTCATTCTCCAGATCCCCTTTGGCGCGGATGAAACCTTTACCGGGGTCATCGATCTCGTACAGATGAAGCTCATTCAATGGAACCAGGAAGACTACGGCCTCACGTATACGTATAAGGAAATTCCTGAAGAAAAAAAGGAAGAGGCGAGGCGCCGGAGGAGTGAACTCCTCGAGAAGATAGCGGAGGAGGACGATTCGCTTTTGGAGAAGTACCTCGAAGAAGGAGATCTCGACGAATCATCGATCCGCCATCTGATCAAGCTGATGACGATCCGTTACAAGGGAGTACCCGTATTCTGCGGTGCTTCGCTGAAAAATATGGGCGTTCAACCCCTCATCGACGGCATTGTCGATTATCTCCCCTCGCCTCTCGAAGTTCTTCCGGTCAAAGGAATAAATCCCAAAACCGAGAATGATGAAGTAAGACCGTGCGACGACGAAGGGCCCCTTGCCGCGCTCTCATTCAAACTGCAAAATGATATTCAGGCCGGTATTCTCACATACATCAGGGTGTACTCGGGCTTTATAAAAACCGGAATAACAGTGTACAACGTAAACAGAAAAAAGCGCGAGCGGGTGAACAGGCTCATCAAGATGCATTCCCACAAAATGGAAAACGTGGATATCCTCTCTGCAGGTGACATCGGAGTTGCAGCCGGCTTCAAGGTAACGAATACAGGAGACACGCTCTGCAGCGAGGGGAAACAGATCGTCCTCGAAAACCTGGTATTTCCTGAGCCGGTCATCTCTGTCGCGATAGAACCGAAGAGCTCCGGCGGACAGGAAAGGCTCGAGAATGCCTTGAACCGTCTGGCTCGTGAGGATCCCACGTTCAGGGTGATTGTTGACGAAGAGACGGGTCAGTTGATCATCTCGGGGATGGGCGAGCTCCATCTTGACGTGCTCACCACCCGTCTTCTGAAAGATTTCCGGGTCGAGGCGAATATCGGCAAACCACAGGTCGTGTACCGGGAGACAATCACCTCGGAGGCGCGCTCTGAAATGAAATTTCAGCGCCAGATTGCAGGAAAGGAACACACAGGACATGTCATCATCTCAGTTCAGCCGCTGGACCGGGGGAAGGGGAACCAGTTCGAAAACAGGGCACCGGATTCCGAGATACCTCCGGAGTTCGTGGAAAGCGTGAAAAGGGGAGTATTTTTCGCCATGGAGCGGGGTGTCACGGCAGGCTATCCTGTTACCGATGTTTTAGCCGTACTGGCGGGGGGGTCATACAGCCCCTCGTCTTCTTCTGAAATCGGATACACGTCCGCGGCATCTCACGCGTTCGACAACGCCTGCTCCAAGGCGGGCAGCATTCTCCTCGAGCCCTTCATGTTTATAGAGGTCACCACACCCAAGGATTTCGTCGGTGACATCATCGGCGACCTCAACGCGCGCAGAGGGCACATCATCGGAATAGAGAGTAGGCAGACTGCGGAGAAGATCGACGCCACAATCCCCCTTTCGAAGATGTTCGGGTATACCACCGACCTTCGCTCAATGAGCCAGGGGAGAGCGTCTTATACGATGGAGTTCAGTCACTTTGCCCCCAAAACCGCCTAAAAAAGCATCGCGAACAACCGGCCCGCACGCACGACGACAAAGGCGAGAACCCAGGCCAGGGTAATCTCATAGAATACGCTGAACAGGGTCCACTTCATTGTGCCGGTCTCCTGCCGTATCGCCGCAAGAGTGGCAAGACAAGGTGTGTATATGAGAACAAAAACAAGAAATGCGTATGCCGTTATAGGGGTGAGGCCCGAGCGGTCGCGAAGAATCAGGCTGAGTTCCCCCTCCTGTTCACGCCCCGCGTTGTAAAGAACCCCGAGCGTGGAAACAACCACCTCTTTTGCCACAAAACCGGTAATGAGGGCCACTCCCTCTCTCCAGCTGAAGCCGAGGGGCTTGAAGAAAGGCTCTATGACGTGCCCGATAATCCCGATGAACGACTGGGAGACTTCCTCTCTGGATTTCTTTCTTTCGATCTCTCCTAAAGCCTCCAGTTTTTCCTCGCTGAGCCTTGCACGCTCATCGGCATAGTTCTCCGAGCTTCTTTCGAGTTTTCGAATTTCCCCATCGAAACGCTCTTCAACCCTTTCGACCGCACGGCCATAGTCCACGCTGTATTCCTTCTTCAGGGGAAATGTGCTGAGGAACCAGATGATAATCGATCCCACGAGGATCACCGTACCCATCTTCTTTAAAAAGATAAAAGCCCGCTCCCACATGTGTATGACCACTGACTTCAACGTCGGAATTCTGTATGGAGGCAGCTCCATCACAAAGGGTTCCGACTCTCCCCGGAAGATCGTTTTCCTGAAGAGCCTGCCGATCAGTATGGCGAGCACGACGCCGAGCCCGTACAGGGAAAATATAACGTTTCCCGCGTTTGCACCGAAGAATGCGCCCGCCACGAGCACGTAGACTGGAAGGCGGGCACTACAGCTCATAAGCGGGTTTATGAGAATCGTAAGAAGGCGGTCTTTTTTGTTCTCCAGGGTACGGGTTGCCATGATCGCCGGCACGTTGCATCCGAACCCCATAATCATCGAGATGAAGGACTTTCCATGCAGGCCGATCAGGTGCATAACCCTGTCCATGACGAATGCTGCCCGTGCCATGTATCCCGTGTCCTCGAAAATCGAAATCATAAAAAACAGAAGGAGAATGTTCGGAAGAAAGATAGCCACCCCTCCCACGCCGCCGATAATGCCGTCGATGAGAAGGCTTTTAAACAGACTGTTGGGAAGAACCTGTGAAACGCCCTGGCAGAAAAAGTTGATCGCTGATTCGATCCAGCCCATCGGGTACGCGCCTACCTTGTAGGTCACCTGGAACATGAGCCAGATGAAGAACACAAGAATGGGAATCCCGATCAGGCGGTTTGTCAGCACCTTGTCGATCCTCTGAGAAGTGTCGACCCGCTCCAGCCGTTTCATCAAAAGACACTCCTGGAGAAGACCGCTGATAAAACCGTATCTCTGATCCACAATCAGGTTTTCGGGCTCATCCGAGTAAACCATCTTGAGGTGCTTTCTGGAAATATCCACCTGTTTGGAGACTGCGGTAAAGTGCTGCGACCTCTCCTTCAGCTTTTTCTTTACATCCTGATCGTCCTCGAGAAGCTTCACCGAAAGCCACCGCGTGGAAAAATGGGACGAGAGGTCTTTGTCCCGCCAGACTTTTTTCTGCACTTTCTGTATTTCTTCCTCGAGCTCGTTTCCGTACGCAACGTGCAGGTGGCGGGTTTTTCGTTCAGTGCCTTCGTGCACCCGAATGACCTCGTCGAGCAGCTGCCTGATCCCTTTTCCCCTGTTCCCCACGGTGAACACGACCGGCCCTCCGAGCAGGGTTGCGAGTTTCTCGCTGTCAATAACGAGCCCCTGTTTTTCCGCCATATCCGCCATGTTCAGCACAAAGATAAATTTACCTCCCATCTCAATCAGCTGTACGGCAAGATAGAGGTTACGCTCGAGATTTCCCGCATCAATGATATCGATCACGACATCTGGTTTATCGTCCATAATGAAGTTACGGGCGATGATCTCTTCCAGGGAGTATGCGGTCATGCTGTAGGTACCGGGAAGGTCCACAAAAGTGATCGTGTATCCGCCGTATTCGACGATTCCCTCTTTTTTTTCGACCGTGACGCCCCCCCAGTTGCCGACCTTCTGACGCGAGCCCGTGAGCTCGTTGAAGACGGTCGTCTTTCCTGAATTGGGGTTCCCGCCGATTGCCGCCACGATCCTTTTTTTATCACTGCTGCCTCGCTTCGTCATTCCCGGTTCCCTCGAAAAGGAGTTGTGTGAAATTTGTCAACTTTAATATAAGACGAATACGAATCTATTACTACAGGAAATGTGGTGCAGCGTGTGCGTTCGTTCGGTGTGCGGGTTCTCTCTCGAGAAAGCTCCCTTATTCAGGAGCGGACATGAGGATTTTTTCCGCCTCGTCCCTTCTCAGGCTCACGTGGTAACCTTTGATGATGAACTCAATGGGGTCTCTCAGGGGCGCGTACTTTTCGACATACACCTCCGCGCCCTTTATGAAACCCATTTCCACAATCCTCTTTTTGAATTTTCCCTCTCCGAGGATCGCGAGTATCCTTCCTTTTTGTCCCTGCATGTAATCTTTCAGCGTGACCTGCTTCTCGGTGCCGCCGTTTTTTCCCCTGTCCATGCCGATGAGATATGCCTTTCCTCTACGCGGGTTTTACAATAATACGAGCTGCCACACCCCTCCCCAGGGCAACCTGGCTCCCCTTTACTGAGAGAATCAGCGGTCCTTGGCCTTTCGCGGACTTGATGACTTCTATTCTCGAACCTGTGTAAATCCCGAGACCGGCAAGCTTTCGTAGAAATCCGGTTCCGCCGCCGAGGGTGACCACCACATAGGATCCCGCATCTACACTGTCCAGCCTGAACGCCGCGCTGCTTTTTTCCATTCCCCTGCGGTCCAGTACCCGCCCCATTGATCGGATGTGCTGATAATATACGAAAAAGTGAATGCTGGAGCAACCTGGAATTTAGCAGATCTCCGTATTTTATTCCGCCTTTTCAGAAGGAGCTGCGGAAGACGAGTGAGGCAAAAAGGTGAAAAAACGTATACTTTTTCATAACGAAAGGAGAGCTCCTCCACTGCTTTGCATGCAAACTGATACATACAGAGGGAAAACCCAGAGCCTTCTGTGCGTATGTCTTCAGGCCCTATTTTCAAATAACGAATTTAATTTATTGTTTAGTAATGAATTATATTTTTATGAAAGAAACTCTACAGTTCGTTGAGGCCGCACACGGCAAAACAATGTATTCCCTGAGTGCGGGAAAAAACAAAGACATCGTCTGAAAATCTGGCATCGCGATTGCTATAAATATATGGAGTAATTGTGCTCCACATGTGCTAAATTTGAAACAGAGGGAAAACTGTACTAAAATTTGGGTAATCCATAGAACAAGGAGAGAACCATGAACGGGAAAAAACTCATTATAATAACAAGTATGCTCATCTTCTGCGCCCTTCCTGCAGCCTCGATCTTTGCGCAGTATGACATAACTGATGCAGAAAATGAAATGAGGGACGTTGCATCTGCAGTATCTGACCTGATCGGACCGAACCTGGGAGGCATGTCCTCGCTCGGCGACCCCGTGGGGTACGCGATCATCCCGCACTTCGAGGTGGGGGTTGCTGGGGGAGTGGTGTTCGTGCCCGCAGATGACATCGCAGCAGGAACAGGGCTCGACATCGGGTTCGACGGGAAGTCGTATTTTCCCCTCCCATCCATCGCTGCGCACGGGAAGTTTACCCTAAAACGGCTCGAGTTCGGAGGGAAAGTCGGCGGCATCCCGACAATCGAAGCCAAGAAAGCGGGAGTGTCCGTGCAAAACCTCGTCATCGGAGGGAAGGTGCGCTACAGGCTCTTGAACTTCAACACCTTCGCGCTCAAAGGAGGTTTGTCGGTCGGAGGGTTCTACGAGTACATGAACGGAGAGCTCGCGTTCATCGGAAGCCAGACCATTCCGGTCGACTTAAACGACGATGGAACAGCCGAAGGCGAAATAAGAAACGAAGCGGGGCTCGAGAGCGTGTGGAGCTCCCATACCTTCGGCGGAGAGGCGCAGGCAAACCTTCAGGTCCTGTTCCTCAACCTCTTTGCAGGAGCGCGCCTCAGCAAGTCATTCGGAAAGGCTGAGACGTCGGTTGGTGGAAGCAGTTCACTTGTCGACACAGGTGGAGGGCCCGCTTTAATTACGGAAGACACGACGACGATTTCCATCACTGAAGAGGGAAAACCCGAAGGCATCGAAACCGTGCTGTACGGAGGCGCTGAGTTCAAACTGCTCTTCATGACCATTACCGCGCGAGGCGGGTACAACCTCAAAAACGAGGCAATACACGTCGAGGCAGGGGCGCGCGTGCAGTTCTGACCGCAAAAAAGCGCACATAAAAAAAAGCCGGCTCTGAGCCGGCTTTTTTTTGCGATTATTTGAAAATCACAAATTTTTATCTTACACTTTTGTATAGAAGAAACATATACAATGGAGAGTATCGATGAAAAATCTTCTCTTCTACGGACTGATTATTTTATTCCTCTTTGCATTCACTGCATTTTACCTCCACTCACAGGAGACGGATGAAAAGG
>CAZOWM010000041.1:0-11133 GCA_964583615.1 uncultured Spirochaetota bacterium
AAATAGATTATAAAGCAATAGTTAATACGTCATCGTATTTATGAAAATGCCTACTAAGTCTCCATTTCTGTCTGAGAATATTCTGCACTTCTCTACTAAAAGTGAATTTCTTATCAGCAACTCTATGTTATAGAGGTAGTGCTGATAATATATTGTATTTAATTGAAATTTATGATTTTAAGCATAACAGTTCTGATATGAGGTTATTTATTTAATTTAAAAAAAAATAGTTATTCTCAATGTACAAAGAAGTATTTTCGTTACCTGAAAACCTTAATAATCAATAAGTATCTCAAGATAATTTTTTAAAAATATTTCGGGTGAAATCCATGTTTTTGAACCAAACACAACACACACATTGAAGACGAAAAAATTATATGTTAGGATTATGTATAAAGAAGGTTGCTTTATAAGAATTATATCTCCGTTAATTTTGAATAAAAAATGACAAAGTATCTATTGAGTAAAACCACTTTCATGCGGGGAGTGCAGTGTTGGAAATCACTTTACCTGAACAGGTTCCATCCGGACCTCAGGAATGAGCCGACGGATGAGCAGCAGATGAGAATGGAAACAGGGCAAAAAGTTGGGAAGCTCGCTCAGGCACTTTTCCCGGGTGGTGTTGAAGTGGATATCAGGTCGCATGATAACCTCCAGGATGCAGTATCATATACACAGAGATTGATAGACGAAGGAACCCAAATCATCTATGAGGCAGGATTTCAGTGTGATGAGGTGCTCATATTTACCGACATACTCGTGAAGGAAACAGATGGATGGACGATTTATGAGGTCAAGAGTTCAACCAGTCTCAAAAAGCAGTATATTCTCGACACTGCGATTCAGTACTATGTTGCTTCAAAGTCCGGCCTGCCGATAAAAGACATCTCTCTCGTATATGTCAACAACCAGTACGTGCGCACGAACGAAATAGATGTGTGTGCGATGTTTACAATCGAATCGGTGCTTGAACGTGTGCTCGAAGCTCAGGATTTCATCGAGCAAACAATCCCCGAGTTAAAGGGAGTATTTAAACTCGATGATATCCCCTCAATCGACATTGGGGAGTATTGTCATGATCCGGTGGATTGTGACTTCACAGATTACTGCTGGAGTCATATTCCACAAGATTCGGTATTTGCACTCACGGGATTACGATATTCAAAAAAGTTTCAGCTGTACATGTCCGGCATTATACAACTCGATCAGATCCCCGATGACTACCCGCTGAATGACAAACAGCGGCTGCAGGTAGAATGCGATATATCAAAATCCGTTCATATTGACCGAAACTCGATACAGCACTTCCTGAGCGGCATACGCTCCCCGCGCTATTTTCTGGATTTCGAGACCTATGCGCCTACCGTCCCACTATACCACAATTCGAGACCGTACCAGCAGATTCCGTTTCAATATTCTTTGCATTTCAAAAAGAGCAAACAATCCGAGCTCGAGCATTATGAGTTCCTCTGCATGCCACAAGAAGATCCCCGCAGGGAGTTGATTGCGAGGCTTTTGGGTGATATAGGGGAGGAAGGCGACATCATTGTCTACAACAAGAGATTTGAGATTCACATACTTGAGGAGTTGATGCGGGATTTTCCGGAGTATGAATATGAGTTGAAAGGCATCATAATGCGGATAAGAGATCTCATGCTCCCCTTTGAAAAGCGATATTATTACTCACCTGAAATGCAGGGGTCCTACTCAATAAAGGCGGTTCTTCCCGTGCTTGTACCCGGCCTCGATTACTCTGATCTTGCAATTGCTGGAGGAAGTTCAGCCATGTACGCCTTCGAACAAATGTTAGATGAGACGAATGAAAGCGTCATAAGGGAAACGAGGAGAAATCTCCTGGAGTATTGCGGGAGGGACACTCTGGCAATGGTGAGGGTACTTGAAGTTCTTGAGAGCCTCTGATGTGGTAAACCTCTATTCGCCTTTTTTTAATGCAGAGAGCAAAATATTTAACCAATCTCTATGCAGATTATCACCAAATCTGTATCCTATGTCATTCAAGGCACTATTGACAAACTTCATATTACATGAAATATTATAACTATTACTGAATTCTCTTTTGTATACGTGGTTTTATCTCACACTAGGGTCGTGAATTAGTAAAGATAGGTTATCAGATATACGGATAGAGGTAACTGCAATACCGTAACGAATGGTTGCATCAAACATGCAAAGCACGGAATAAAAGGAAATAAATGGCTGTTATTCCAAACCCGCTTTACAAATTAAAAAAATCAGACACAGAGAAGGCAACGAGTGTATTGTACAACACCTTTCGGAACGATCCGTTTGTAAATGTATTCATCCCTTCAGAGGTTCACACATGTCATAGAAGAATTAGAAAAGGTCCATGCATCCATTATTCGATCACCGCACTGGTACTTAAATTTTATTGCGGTTGATCCTCGGTACCAAAACAAAAGGTATGGCACGACGCTCCTCACCAGCATGCTTCGGAATGTTGACAGTGATGGTTTTCGCTGCTATCTGGAGGTATGGGTAAAAAAAAAAGTTGAGTGGTATCAGGGGCATGGATTCAAGATAATGTCTGAGATCAATGTACTCGACTGCATAGGGTAGGAAATGTTGCGAGAGCAAAGAGATAAATGAACGATACTGCGCGAAAACAGTATGATGGGAGCAATAATAAATACCGTCGTTTATGCCGCTCTTTGCAGAAAACTCTATTCAAAATACTGGACAAAACAGAATTTTTATTAATATGTATAATTTTGTTCTATAGATATTTTCATGTGTACCACCCGCGTTGTATGTCAAACGGTCTATGGTCTTAAAAATTACAACCCCATCCATGCAGCGCAATAAAAAACAGCAATGAGGATCCACGCCCACCGTGGAAGAAAGCGTCGTTTTACACGGGCTGCATATTCCTCGAACTCTCTTCCAAACCATTTCAATAATTTCCGCTCTTCAAGGGACGCACTGATGAATTTGATAATCGTGGCTACGGCTGCCAGGGCAAGCGTGTACACAGAGTGGAGTCCAATGCCGATGCTCATGTTGATCAATATGAATCCTGTATTCATGGGATGGCGGCGAAAAGAAAAGGGGCCATCTTTGACCAGGTAATATGGCCGGTCCAAGTCATGCTCACGAGTATGATGAATCGCATGTCTCCCTCTATGCAAAAACATTCTTCCGCGATACATGAATGCGAGCCCAATCAAGGCGCACAGAGCCTGTACCCCGTTCAGGGAAAAGTGGCCTGTCGTGTAGGTCCGTGTCAGAAGGAGAGTTTTTAGGGTTTCCAAAAAAGACAGCAGCCAGGACCCTTCCCCCGCATTTGCTGCCCCCGTGAGTTCTCCGATGCCGAAAACAGAGCCAAGAATCATCCCGGTGTCCCAGACGTCCAGCGATGGCAGTAGTTCGATCACCCAGCGGCCCGCAGCGTAGATCGCTATGAACAAACCTGCAGAGAAAACGAACCGCAGTGTGAAGGCCAATAGTTTGAGAGGGCCACGGCGTGGACCGGAAGGATGACCAGCTGGGGAAAAACTCCAGGCATTTGAGAGGGCCCGGTTCAATTCAGCTTCTCCTGCATCGGAGAGTTGGAGAAATGTTTCTTGTCTCGTGGATTCATCCCCCTCTCTCGAACCAATTTCCACAGCAAGACCTTTTTCAAAAACCTCTCGGATCGCACCTTCGAGCTTTTGCTCCTGATCGGGCTGTCTATCAAGACCCATAGCCCTCAGGGAGGAAATTTTGCTGAAATCGGTGGCCACCCTGGCTTTCCTGATCATCTCCTCCCTTGTGGTGATGCGGCCTTTCTCGATCTCAAAAAGAAACCAGCGGACCATCTGCCGGTGTCGGTGCTTTTCTATTCTGCTGAATCCATACTTGCTCAGATCAATCTCCTCATTACCTCTGCTGCGGAGAAGGTCGATCAGCAGCTCGACTGCCGCTTTCAGTATCAGTACTGCCACCGCAAGCCCAACAATTTGGTCGAGAAGGTTGAACCGGAAGTATGCGGCCACCAATCCGGCTGCCACTCCTCCGGCCACAATAATATGGTTGCGGGAGTCAATGGATTGGGCAATCAAGGGAACGCAGCGGTGTTTGAGACCGGAGTACTTCTGATAGATCCAGAGGAGTGCGCAGAGGAATGCCGAAGCAGCAACCGCAATAAAGGCAGTCCAGTCTATGCTTAGTGGCTCTGGACGGATAAATCGGCCCAATGCTTCATACAGCGTATACACACCAGTAAGGGTCATGAACGAGAGAAGGATAAAGCTCACAAGCCGCTCGCGCCCCGACCGGACACCAAAGAACACAAACAGGCTGGATATACCATCCATGAGTGTATCGAGAGAATCATTGAGGAGGCCGACGCTTCCCGACAGCAACGCTGCAGGGAACTTGATTGCAGCCAGTACAAAATGGACGATGAGAGTCACCTTCGATACCATCTCCGGACCGGTGCCCTTTTCGAGGATCCGTCCGCTCTTTTCGAGGTCTTTCAGCATGATCTGTGCCTCTCTGCGCCCCTCATCGGTGATGTGATAGGCCCCGTCTGTTACAACGGCCCAGCCACGCTTCACAATGAGCTCGAGACTGCGTTCCAGGTTGAGTCGCATGCCTGTCTTCGGCTGTTTTCCGTCCGCTGTCTGATGTCGTTTTGCACCGCGGTCCATGAGATCGACGAATAGGCCAAAGCGACGCCCCATTATCCGGTAATATTCTTCGAGCTGTTCAATAGTGCGGGGACCGTCAAGCAGTGCAGCAGCCAGCATCCAGGACTGGCCGTATTCGTGCCTCTTGTGCTTCAGTCTGGATCTGCGCTCGGATTTCTTTTTCATTTTTTTTTCATAAGGATGAGTACAATTGTTTTCATTCTGTATAACTCCCGGACTAATGAGTTTTCTGTATCACAAAAAATTCATAACCATAAAACGTCGAATATTTCTTGTATAAATTTATTTCGTTTGAAAATGCTTCAAAAACACTGAGTGCGACATCGTTTCCCCGGTATTTCTTTTTCAACCGGGGCAGTTCTTTTTCCATCGGTATATAGTAATTATTCAGCCATGCTGATTCTGGTAAAGTGAAGTGCGATATTAGTGCAAATCTTTCTTTCTGAATGAGTTCGATATTATTCTCAATGCTTTTTATGTCCGGGTACTCATCCTCAAGGTATTGAGTGACAACATCAGGCGGATCAGAAGTGATGTATACAAGTTCTGATACAGCTGAGGAGCCGTTGTTTTTTAAAAGTGTATGGCACTGTCTCAATCCATTTTGAAATCCCATGCAATACAGTGCGCCTTCTGACCAAATGATATCAAAGGTTTCTTCGCCAAAATCCATATTGAGCATCGATATATTTTTAGGGATTATCTTTTCTCCGAGCCCCTGGCTTTTTGCCTGTTTCATCAATTTGTCAAGAAATGCCTGATGATTGTCCAAAGCAACGATTTTCCCGTTCGCGATTTTTGCTAATTCAATGGTTTGCGCCCCGGTGCCGCACCCGATGTCCAGAATGAATGGATGTTTTGGGGGATGGGGGATGGCATGAAATGCACGCCTGGTGTATTCATTGTCGCCGGGTCCGCATCGAGGCAATGCCTCACATAATTCATATACATATTCAATTCCTTCCATAAATGCTTTTCCTTTTTAAGCGTATAGTACCTTTTTGGACTCGTTAGCGCAAGGTCATTGAAACAAAGAATGCATTTTCACTGTTTATTTGAAAGTGATGCATCAATAAACAGAAACACAATGCATGCCGGGTTCCCGCATCGATTCAGAGGAATCTGAATGTTGTTGATCAATTTTGTTTTTCGTGATAGGCTGAATCAGTAACTGTGATACTTTCAAAGAGGTCACAGATTATTCTCCAAAAGTTTTCTCAATGATTTGATTTTCTCTTTAGCTTTTCACCGACCTCATTTATTGCAATTTCCCGATGTGAAACTCACTGATAGGAAGGAGGACTGCCATGAAAAAATCAATATACATTGCAATCATTATTCTGCTTGTTACTGTTCCAGCATTGTTGTGGGCTGCAAGCGCGAAAGAGGCGGAAGTATCGGCTGAGAGAGGTAAGTATCTCGCTGAACGGGGAACCATTATTCCGCCGGAAGAGATATACATCGATTCCTATGTTGCTCATATAAACTACCTCTACCCGAAACCGGAATCTGAGATAGGGGTAACTCTTTACTCAGGACACCATCAGATCTCATCAAGAGGGCAGGAAGAAATACTGCAAATAGGGATTCAGGGAAAAGAGCTCAGCTTCGAGGAGCTCCCGCCGATGAACCTAGCTTTCGTCATCGATAAAAGCGGTTCCATGAACCAGATGGAAAAGATGGACTGGGTAAAAGAGGCGTTCTACATCTTCATTGACAAGGTTCGAGATAAAGACTTTGTTTCACTCGTCTATTTTGACGATCGGGCGGAAACCGTTTTCCCCTCCACAAAGATGGATACGCCCGTAAACCGGAAGAGATTCAAGGATGCAGTGTACAGGGTTCGACCAGGAGGCGGCACAAATCTCATGGATGGGGTGAAACTGGGATACAAGGAGGTGCTTTCAAATTATCGGGAAGAGTATACAAACAGGGTTCTCGTATTGTCGGATGGGCAGGCAACAACTTCCACTACAGGTCTTCTGGAGATGGCAAGAAGTTACAAGGACATGGGAATAAATGTATCAACAATAGGTGTTGGAAAAGATTTTGATTTAGCATTGATGCGGAATCTCGCACATGAAGGAGGGGGGAGTTCCCGTTTCATTTCTGGAAGGGAGGAGATGGAAAAAACGTTCGGGAGTGAACTGGACCGGATGGTTGTTCCGATTGCGAATGACGTGGAGATGAAACTCGAGTTCTTGCAGGATGTGGATATCCTCGATACATGGGGATATGATCACTGTATCGTTGGCAGCAAGATATCATATTATCTTTCCACTCTTCATCACCGGGATTATGAAACAATCCTCGTACAAATTCGCATCCCTCCCCAGAATCTGCACGGAGAAATCGATCTTGCACGATTTTCAATAGAATACAAAGATGGAGAAGGAAACACCCGTTACAAAGGACCTTACTATGTGGGGGTGAATTTTGTCGACATGGAATATCCTGTCACCGGCTTTTCGGACGCTATGATACTTCGTTCGGGAACGATGCTGCACTTTGCACAGGCGTTACAGCAGATAGGAAAAGACTATTACTCGGGGTATTCGCCGCAGGTTCAAAACGCCTACGAACTCACCGTTGAGACACGGAAAGAACTGATAAATGCAAGGCTCAGGCTGGATGATACTGGGTTTGACGACGAGATAGCGATCCTTGACAATTATCTGAAAGTATTTGGTGGAGAACTGGAGGAGTCTGGTTATGAAGTCAGGAGGATCGTCGAGCAGGAGGAAATAACACCGCCCGTTCAACAACGATCGCTTCAGGAACACTTAAAAAACCTGTGCCGTGAAATGACACTCGACCTTGCAGCAAAGGGAGAGGGGACGATAGCGATCGCAGGTTTCACGACGAAGGATGGAAAGCCCTCAGAACTATTGACCCTCATCGATGAGATGGCGTTGTATGAGATTACAAAGCTCGGAACACTCAAAGTAATAGAGCGGGAGAGGATGGATATGGTTCTGAAGGAGCAGGCACTTGCCCTGTCTGATCTGATGGACACTGCCAAAGCGATTGATGTTGGGAAGATCCTCACTGCAAATCATATATTAACCGGAACTGTGATAGAGATGCCGAGCTCGGTTGTGATATTCGGAAGGATCATCAATGTCGAGACAGCTGAAATAGATTCTGCCGCACAGGTCATCGTCCCGAAGAACATGGAAGTGAGATCACTGCTTTAAAAACTGAGATAACTCTCAATGAGAACGAGGACAATCACGCTTCGTTGGCTCCGAATTTTGAGAGATCACGTTTGAAGGACGCAATGGATTTAATAATGGATCGAAACCTTTCAACGATTATCTGTGCGTTTATTGCGATTCTGGTGTGTTTGATTTCTCGTTCTGCTTTGCCTTACTCACCAGAAGATATATTCGATTACTTTTTACGAGAGGAATGGTGATGCAGCAGAGGGTGTTGTTTGTTTTCACGGTATTGTTTCTCATGAGCGGATGTGTCACCCGTGATAGGGCAGTCCAGGAAAAAAAAGACGAAGGATTTATTGAAGAGAAAAAGACAATTGAGCTTGCTCCCACCGACAAAGAAATCCTTTTCAAAAAGGCGCTTGACTATCAAAAAAAAAGAGATTACGCAAATGCTCTTATCAATATCGTAAGAGCCGAGAATGCGCTGGGTGATGAAAACTTGAGTGATGATATCAGGCAGGCAAAGAATAATCTGCTCGAGAATTTAAACGCACGGGCGCTTGACGAATCGGTAGCTGTGGAAATAGGAAAAGGCCTGGATATCCCGTTAGAATACATGATTTTTTATACCGAGGGAGAAATTATTTATCCCGCCTTTAATATTCCGGTTTCATTTGAGGTAATTAAAGGGCAGGCGCAGATAACAAAAAAAAGCTATACCAATACGAATGGTGTCGCTGAATGCGAGGTTGTCAAAGTCGAAGCTCTAGAAGAAGAAGAGGTTTTGATCACTGCGGGTGTTTCCCTTGAAATAGATGGAGAGATCTTCAGTATTCAAAAATTACAGAGAGACTTTACATTGCACCGTGAGTGTATGAGAGATCAAACCATCTCATTCGTCATTCATGAGAGAAACTTGGATCGAGTTGTGGAAAACTCCGCCTCCGGGAAACAGATAGAGCAGTTTTTCATTGAGAACGGATTTTCAGTCGTACACGGAATAAACGAAAAGAATAAAGGATTATTCATAAGCGCAGTAAGCGGCGATGCAGCTTCTTTGCATGCATATAGAGACAAATTGAGCGCACGCCTCATCGCATTTGCCTACATAGAGTCCGTATTTTCGAGCAAGGTGTCCGAGGGTTTTTATTTTGCAAAATCAAATATCATCCTGGATATTGTGGATACTTCAACAAAAAAAGTGGTTTTCAACTCCGTTATTGAAGATATAAAGGGAGCGGGAAATACGGAAGAGAAGGCAGGGAAAAAGGCCATAAACGAAGCAACGGGTGAATTCATCGAAAAATTGAAAAAAGAAATCACCTCTATAGATTTATAATATTGAAGAAGAAGTCTTACACTTTACTTCCATGGAGCACTCGGTGATAATAGCGAGAAGGTGAAGAAGTACACTCTAGTGAGTTGTTGGTAATTAATCCATAAACTCAAAAATGTGAACGATGTTTGCAAATTGCATAACATTAAAGTGTAATCGATGGTGTAAGAATTTTGTGTACATGATGGTATGCTCATTGTCAATGAGAAGGTTAAGTGAATAGTGTGTATTTCTGAATCATTTACCACAAACTATTTACATGTCTGCATTGTTCGTCAATCATGAAATTCCTTTCAATAAATATGTTGGGGTAAGTATGTTCAAAACCGCGAAAAACCGGTTACCTGCATGCGGAGTTGACGGCACTTCGTGACTGCAATACATTTTTTAGGGATAACAGATAATGAGATTTAATCAAAATTATTACCGGAGGTTGTCGTGCAATCTATGTCTATTCCAATTTTCGTTCTCTCTGGAATCATTATTGTTCTCGGCGCAGTGCTTTCACTTGTAGGAATACTCGTAGATAACGTCTACGAAGGAAACTCGGCCTCGCTTATTGCGCAGGGAAAAGGGCAGGACCTCGTCACTCTCATTCTCGCTGTTCCTGCGCTGATTGTTGCCCTGGTCTTTTCCATCCGTGGATCGATGCGTGCGGAGTGTGCTGTTGCGGGATTATTGGGCTACTTTCTCTATACATACTTTTCATATGCATTTCTGCTTCAATTCAACAAGTGGTTTCTCGCATATGTAGCGGCGTTTTCATGCTCTCTTTTCTCATTCGTGCTCATAATGGTTCATCTCACCAAAGCGGCGCCGGACAGCATTACACTCCCACAGGCTCCATTGAGCGCAGGTGCGGTTTTATTGATACTCTTAGGTTTTGCGCTCCTTTTCATGTGGCTGTCCCAGCTGATACCAGCCATGCAGGGCAAAAGCGTGAGAATCATTGAAGAGAGCGGAGGAAAACCTGTCATTCAGGCATTGGACCTGGGCATAATCGTGCCCGCAGCAATTATAATTGCGATCATGGTGTTTCGCCAAAACCCCGTTGGAGCGGTATGGCTCACGGTGTTCCTCGTCAAAGGAATAACCATGGCCCTTGCGGTTGTCTCGATGACCATCTTTATGGCCCGAGCAGGGACTCCGGATGTGGGAGGTGCAATTGTTTTCTCGGTTTTCAGCGCGTTGTTTATTGCAGTGTTCATATGGCTTTTCGCTTCAATGAGAGTCGCCTCTCATGTGGTCTGAAATCAAGTATGAGGTGGGTGAAGTATGATGTTTGAACGGGGAATCACAGCAATTTTTCACATGAGTGCGAACACGTAGAGGCGTCATGCAAACCCGTATAGCGTGTGGACACGCACTACCACCGTGCTTCCTCTGCTGATTCTGGTATTCTGGATCAGGAAATGGATTGGATGGTGGTCTCTCTTTGCTATAGGGGCGGCTTTGCTCTGGATGTGGCTGAACCCGCGGATTTTCCCCCTACCAGAATCTATAAACAACTGGGCGTCAAAAGCTGTTCTTGGGGAACGTGTCTGGATCAATCGTAAGAAAGTACTGATCCCCTAACACCACCGGGTAATTCCCAACATCCTTTCTGGAATTTTTTTTGCCGGCATGGGCCTGGTTGTGTGGGGAATTGTCACGTTTTCATTGTGGCCGACATTCCTCAGAGGAGCAGTTGGCTATCTCGGGAAATTGTGGTTTGTCGACCGCATGGTGTGGCTCTTTGAAGATATGAAGGACGCCGTACCTGAATACAGAAGCTGGCTGTATGAAAGGAGGGAGAAGAGACGTGACTACCACGTCCAGGAGGCTGAGCTGAGTTTCTTCCCACATCCGGAATGTACCCTGCCAGCATACATCCTTTTTCAGTGAAATTCCCCCTTATTTCTATATTTTTCCACCTGGATATCATTAAATTCTAATATAGAGCTTTTCACCTGAAGTGCTCACGTCC
>CAZOWM010000041.1:11233-33554 GCA_964583615.1 uncultured Spirochaetota bacterium
AAGAGTCCAAAAATATACATTGACTGTCTTCATGGAGAGGTCATCACCCCGTGGATCGGTGCGAATCTGGCGAGTGATCTGCGGTTCGTTTCTGAAGATACACGCCTCGTGTTTTCGCACCTCAGACGAGGAAACTACATCGGAGGAGGGCTCCCATTCTTTCTTTAACGACATACCGGTTCATCCAAGGCTTTTTAGATCCTGCTCGAACGAGATGAAATAAGTGCCGATGAGGCATTTCGGCTCGGGCTGGTAAACAAAATATTGCCGAGTGATGATTTTGAGACTGAATGTGTAAAAGAGGAAAATAAACTTTGTGATGCCGATGTTCACTCGCTGGAGATAATGAAACATCTGTTCTTCCCGTCGACGGATGAGCTCGAAAGGGTTTTCCGGGAGGAGTCTGCTCTTTTCGAGCAATTCATCCAGAGGTGAGCACGGGCTCGCCCCGGGTAAACTTTTGTGAGGAGCACAAGAGGAGCTAATCATGAAAGTGCTCTGCTGTGAAACATTGGGAGTAGTGAGCTGAAAAAAACGGCAGGGAAAGATCGAAGACTCCTGGACATGGGAAAAGAAAAGACTTGATACTTTTGTTTATAATAAGAGGGTGCGCGCACTGTTGATTGAATGATTTTTTTTGCAGCACGGCGCAGCACCCTTCTGTATCTTTTAGTTTGAACCCTTTCTTACGGGGATGATCACTTCATTTCTCCGCTTTAAACTTTGTAATCTGGTTTTTCAAGTCCCATTGCTTTTTTTTCACCAATGAAAAAGAGAATGCTGAAAAACACCAGAGGGATTGTGACCGCTTGTCTCAATACACTGAATGACATCGTTTGTTCCCTCAGCGAACTCAGCGAAAGATCTCATTGAAGAAATTGATCATTGCGCGGAAAGACCTCTTGTCGGCTTTCTCGTTATACGCTGCGCCTCTCGATTTATCGTTTCCCGAATCAGGATTGGTGAAGCTGTGAACAGCATCGCCGTACATGACAAGCTGCCAGTCAACACCTGCGTTCCTCATTTCTTCCTTAAACTGATTGACCTGTTCCTGCGGGACATTGGGGTCGTCAGCTCCGTGAAGAACGAGCACATTGGCTTTTATATTTTGGGCGTCGTTTGGGTTTGGTGTATCGAGATTTCCATGAAAGCTCACTACTCCCCGGATATCTGCACCCCCACGTGCAAGCTCGAGTGCGGCACCTCCACCGAAACAGTACCCAATGGCGGCGATCCGCGATGGATCGGTAAAGCGGTGCTTCCGCAGCTGATCCAAACCTGCGGTAGCCCTGGCACGCATGAGTTGTCGATCAGAACGGTATATCCGTGCCTGTACGCCAGCTTCAGCAGGTGTCGTAGGTCGGACGCCCTTGCCGTACATGTCCAGAGCAAAAGCAACGTATCCAAGTGAGGCGATCTCGCGTGCGCGTCGTTCTACATACTCTCCCAGACCAGTCCACTCATGGATGATGAGCACGCCGGGCCGTTTTCCCTGTACTGCGTCATCATAGGCAAAGTATCCCTGCAGTACGGCTCCGTCGTGACGGTACTCGTGATCGTATGTCCGAATTTCAGCGTAAAGGCTCGATGTAGAAACGATTCCCAAAAGAAGAGCGATCAAAGGTACTATTATTTTCTTCATTGCTATCTCCTTTAATGTTTGATTATAAAGTTTACGATGAGACGTGAATCTGCCTGAGGCAATAGGAAAAGCGCATTGCCCTGGAGCTTTTTTCTCCGTCCGGTTCAGGTTTCGAGCTTGACTATCTTCCGTTCAAAATAACGAAGAGTTACAAAGTGGTTATGAATATTTATAGTGCGTGGGTTTCTGCAAAAAAGACCGCCTTTATCATGAAAGAAATAAAAAATAGACGTGATACTGTGGCATTGCCGGCCGGAGGAGAGCATTCCTGCAGAGGCTATTGTAACACAATTCCCAACCTGTAGTAGTCCTCTTGCAGTTTTTGCATATTTACTATTTTGCCTGAGAATTCATACTGATTGTTCTCAGAATAGAGCGTGATTTGATGAAGGCTCCGAAGAGCCTTTTTCGGCAAATAAAGGTTTACACCCACACCCGTTGTGCTCACGTCGAGTGTCTCGACATTCAGGTGTTTGTAAACGCCCAAGTCTGCGAAGAGATTCTGGAATCGTTTCGGGAGATCATTATTCGGTATTCTTTCAAATTGTCGTTTATCTTTCGTATTCATTTACTCACCTCCTCCAGGCAGAAAATATCCAACGGAATGTATAATAACAGAGGGGAAAAATTTAATCATTATTATATCCTGTTTCTCATACAAATGCAAGAAGAAAAGAAAAATAAAAAGTCGAAGGGTACAGAGATAAGTGCCTTTCCAAAGACCAAATGGAGAAAATACGTGGTTTGGGTTGCAGAATGCAAGCGTTGCTAAAGATTGACAGAAGGACAGAAAAAAGGATAATGGAGGGGAAGAAGAATTAACCTGAGAGTGCTCGCGTGTTTTGGAAGCAGTAAGCATGGATTTCTCTATCATAAGGAGGATAAAATGAGCGGTCCTGGAAGTGAACTCATAGGAGAAGACGAAAAAAAAGCCATTCTTGAAGTGCTCGAGTCAGGGCGTCTTTTTCGGTACGGAAGCGCTGATGATCCGAAGTTTCTTGCAAAGGTCTGGGAGCTCGAAAAAAAAGTGGCGCAATACCTCAATGTAAAGCACACTGTCGCGGTGAATTCGGGCACTTCTGCTCTGCTGGTTTCGCTTCACGCTCTCGGAGTAGGACCGGGCGCGGAGGTGATTGTACCCGGGTACACGTTCATTGCGAGCATTACCTCGATTATCTATGCGCGTTCGATTCCGGTACTTGCGGAAATTGACGAATCACTGACCCTTGATCCCGAAGATGTCAAAAAGAGGATAACACCGCGGACAAAGGCGATCATGCTGGTGCATATGCTCGGGAACCCGGGGTATATCGATGAGCTCGGAAAGATTGCGGATGATAACGGTCTTTTCCTGCTCGAGGACTGCGCACAGGCGTTTGGAGCCACTTACAAGGGCAACTCCGTCGGCTCGTACGGAGAAATCGGGACCTTCAGCTTCAATGTGTACAAAACAATTACCGCGGGTGACGGGGGTATGGTTGGAACAAACGATGAGGCGCTTTACAAAAGGGCGTTTGCAATACACGATCAGGGGCATCTTCCTCTACGGCAGGGTGTAGAACAGGGGAGCAGGACCGTTATCGGTCTCGATTTCCGGATGACAGAGCTTGCTGCTGCAGCACTTCTGGTTCAACTTTCGAAAATAGAAGCGATGAAAAAGATACTGCGTCAGAATAAAAAGAGGTTCCAGGACGGCATCAGCGATATCAGAGGGATCGGCTTCAGAAAAATCATCGATCCTGGCGGTGAGATAAACACGATTCTCACGGTGCTGTTTTCGGATGCGGAAACCGCGAGAAAGGTGGGAGACGAGCTTGGATGCGGGGTTGTTGCAGACTCTGGATGGCACGTGTACAACAACATGGAACATTTTCTCGAAAAAAAGGTCACCACTGATGAGGGGTGCCCGTTTACCTGCCCCTACTATACTGGGGGAAGCGTTTGCTATGAAAAGGGGATGCTCCCGCTTACGGATTCGATTCTCGAACGTTCGATAAACATCAGTATCGGGGTGTTCGATACTGGTCTCGGATCGGGTTTCGGAGTGACGGTGAAAAGCGACTTCGATGAAATCGATAGAAAAATTGAACGGTTCAGAGAAGTTGCCGAAAAGTACGTACGATAAATAGCGGACAGTTATTTATGCAGAAGGATTTTTTTTGCCTCGTGAACCAAACATAAATAGGGTGAATGTCGAATGTCATACATCGTTCCGAAAATGTAACATCCACTCATACATTGCGCGCTCATTTTGAGAACTTCGTATAATAAACGTCTGTGGATTCAGTGTTTTTCACCAAAGTAAATGCTTTTCCCAAATATATCTAAAAACTCGAAGTTCGAACTAAAAAATTGCAATGAGACAGGAACGGGTTTTTTTCACGATATCGGGGTATATTCCGAAAATACTACTGAAAGCGGAAGGAATGTGTAGTTGAGACGGGGGATTGTATGGGAAGGAAAAGAGTGTCGCTATCTTTCTTTTTTTTGTCTGTGTTTTTTTTCATTTTACTGCTCGCGGTTTCCTCTGCATCGGAGACCGACAACCTCTGGCAGAAAGCGGTAAAGGTTGCGTCGGAAAATGACAACTGGGTTCCTGGAACAGTGATCCACATAGAAGAAGTATATTCACGGATAGGAGTGCGTCAGGAACTCAATGAGACGTATTCATCACTGCAGAGCAACAAATCAGGTGAGGTGGAGCTCACGTTTCAGAGGGTCATTCAAAACGGCAGGGATGTAACAGAGGAGTTTGTACAGGAATTTGGAGAAACGCTCGTTCTCGAGGAGAGCGAGTACTGCGTTGAGCATCCTTTTTCGGATTCCGTACTGCACGTTGAATACGTACAGAAGGGCCGCAGGAGAAGAATAAATGGAGAAAACTGTGTGCTGTATGAGTTCACCTATAAAAACGAAAAGGGCACGTGGGAGGGGAGCGCCTGGATCGAGGAACAGTCTGGTGTTCCTGTTGTTGTAGACGGGACACTCGTGTCTGTTCCGCTCGATGAAAAGTGGTACACAGTATCGAAGCTCAGCATCAGTACGGAATATATTTCAACCGCTTCAGGAGAGTGGTATCCTCAGCGCGCGACTGTTGACTCTGTAATCGAGGTCGAGGGTGATTTTCTTCAATCGTACAAGGGGAGAATAAAGGAAACCTATGATTTCGAAGACTACTGGAGAGTTGAGTAGAATTTTCGCCTGAATCGAGCTAGGAAAATATTTGAAATACGGGGACAAGAATGTTTACAATGTAAGAAGGGAAAAGAAGATTGGCATAGTTATAGACCGGATTTAAAATCCTTACCTTGAATCGGTGAGAAATCGTGATATTTTTCTTGTAAGAAAAGGAAAGAAAATGCCTCTAAAAATGCGATGTATTCCACTCTGTCTGTTGATTGCGGTTGTTGCGCTTCAGCCGCTGTACGCCCAGAGACATGAGGCGCTGAAACCGAGGGTTTCAATCATTCCCACGATCAACACCGAAAAAGATGAACAGTATGAGGCGGTCTGCCAGACGATAGACGACACGATGAAACTCAATCTCGATCTTCTCCGCCGTTTTGTCGTGACGATCGGGCCTTTCCTCGACTCGTATAAAAACCCTGAGCGCTTGAAGGAATACGCGCGCAACAACAGAGTGGACAACGTGATTTTTGGGAAGGCGTTTCTGAACAAAGAGGGCAACCTCGTATTCCAGGTGTCTGTGTACGACAGGATAAAGGACACTATCACGCTCACCCGGGAGGAAGGAACGAAAAATATTTTTGAGACGTTTGATGCAGCAAACAGACTCGTCGAAGGAATCGTCGGCGAGTTCAGCAGGATGCATGTGGGGTATGGAGACGTGGTACTGGAAAATGTGGGGGAAGATGGAACCTATTCCGTGTATGTGGATGGAGAATGGAAAGGGGAAAGCCTGCAACGTATCGAACATGTGCTCAATGGAGAGCACACAATCGAGATTCGGCAGCAAAGGATGCTCGGTGCTGTGACCATACATAGGGAAGATGTATGGGTATATGAGGACATGTATGTAAAAGTCGATTTCTCGATCCCCTATCTTTTACCTGAGGAAAAAGAGGAACTGGCCAGGCTCGAGAAGGAAATTTCAGAGTACGGAGATGACAAAGCTGAAAAGCAGAGGGTGATCAGGAGCTTCGAGGAGCTTCTCGGATTGTTTTCCGATGTTTCGTTCTGCTGGAGCCTGGCCGAAGAACGTGAGCGATACCGTCAGAGAGAGGTCGAGTATCGATTGCGGTTGAACAGGTGGGCCATGGAGGATAATTTCGATGATCCGCAGGAAGCGCTGTTTGATGATCTTGTAGGAATATTGAAGTCCGTAAACTCCTACCGCGACCCCGCGCGAATACGGGAAAAAGTACGAGAAAACGCGGGCTTTTTCTACAACACGATGGGAGTGAACGCTGCGTATGATTTTTCACGAAAAGAGATGGAGAAAGGGTACGAACACTACACACAGATGGACCGGATGGCGCAGGATATCCCGGTAACGGATTATCACCTCTATGAGGAAGAACGGGGGTTTGTCGAGTACAGCATAGGCGAGCAGTACCTCGGAAGGCGGCACCTGCTGAAGGTTCTTGCCAATATGAAGACAAAAAGCACACTCGAGGAGTATTTCGGAACGAAACTCAAGGCGTCTTCCGACGTACTGAAGGGGTTCGGTTCTGTGAAGAAAAATGAGCTGATCGTTTTGACGAATCCTCCGGGAATGAGGGTGTTTATTGACGAGAAACCGGAAGGGCCGAGCCCGGTGAGGGTTACCGGACTCAAAAAAGAGAGTGTGCTCGTTTCGGTGAGGGACCCCTGGTTCGAGGAAGTTCGCGTGGAATTGGGCGTGAAGGATGGCCGGAACTTCGTTTTTTTGAGAAGCGAGAGCCTGAAAGAAATCGATCTGCGTTCTCCGCTCATACTCGGTCAGGAATACACAAGATTTTCGTGGAAGGATTTTCCAGAAACAGACAGATATACGGTTCAGCTCGTTCGGGGTGACGGAAAATTCGTTGAGCCTGTATTCGAGCAGAAAGGGTTGAAGGCTCCGGACCACCTATACACGGGCGGACTCGGAGAGAGAACAGACTACGTGTACAGGGTCAGAGGGGTGAATAAAAACAAGGTGAGGAGTCCGTGGTTTTACAGCGAGAGGTTTTCCGACCGGGTAAAGTGGAGCTTTGCAACCGGAGGGCAGGTGTGCTCATCCGCGGCTGAAGGACAGGGAGGAATGCTGTTTTTCGCCAGCAACGACAGGTGCCTGTATGCACTTGATGAAAATGGAAGCCCTCTCTGGATGTTTTCGACAGGGGGTATCATTCACGCTTCACCGGCGGTAGGCCCGAAAGGGGAAATCTACGTGGGAAGCGATGACCATGTTCTGTACGCGCTCAGCAGGGAAGGTGATCTGCTGTGGAGCTTTTTCACCAGCGGGAGCATTCTCGCGTCAGCCGCTGTCGGACCGGAAGGGAATGTGTATGTGGGGTGTGATGACGGGAGCCTGTCCGCACTCACCGAAGAAGGCGCGCTTAAATGGTGCTATCAGACCGGAGGTCCCATCATCAGGGGGGCAGCTGTCGGCCCTGACGGAACCGTATACGTGGGAAGCGGGGACAGAGGGATTCATTCACTCGCACCCGACGGGATGCTGAAGTGGGTATTCGGAACAGGTGGGAGTATAAACACAACTCCTGCCGTCGCTCCTGACGGAGCCGTGTACGTGGGAAGCGATGACGGGGGGATGTATGCATTCTCGCCGGACGGAAAACTGAAGTGGGTATTCAACGCGGGAGACAGCATTCGCTCGTCCCCGGTGCTCGACTCTGAGGGCAACATCTACTCTGGAAGCGCAGACTACTGTCTCTATGCGTTAAGACCTGATGGCACAGCGAAGTGGATATTCAGTGCAGGAGGCGCTGTAGAGTATGCACCCGTTGTGGACTCCGCGGGGACGGTGTATTTCTGCGATTGCGAAAAAACAGTCTACGCGCTTTTTGCCGATGGAACGCTGAAGTGGCAGTACAGCATGAACGATGAGGTGCTTACTCAGCCTTTCTGCAGTTCAAATGGATGCGTTCTGGTCGGAAGCAAAGATCACAGGCTCTACGCGCTTGAAGCGGGGAAACTGTAGGCCGGGTATGTATTAAAAGGGTGAATGTCGAATTTCATACATCGGTCTGAAAATGTAACATTCACGCATACATTGCACGCTCATTTTGAGAACTTCGGATAAGAGACTTCGGTGGATTCGGTGTTTTTCACCAAAATAAGTGCGTTTCCCAGATCTATCTAAAAACTCAAGGTTCAACTTGAAAATTTTTCCTGCTCTTCTCCTGTTCGAGGCACACACTGAGCGAGAGAATTTCCTCTCATGTTGGACACAATGAAAAGAATCAGAAAAGCTTGTTGAGGCGGATCCCAATCTGCGACCTGTTGGGTTCGAAACAGACCGAGACGTAACTTTTCTGCGCGATATTTCTCTTTTCCGCGTTTCTGCGGATTGCAGTATCCGATGCGGTCAGCCAGTCCCACCCCCCTGCAGTGAGCCGCGCACTGAATCCGATGAGCCACGCGATCGCCTCGAATGCATTGGGCGAGTCACTCGGTTCGCCATTCCAGTAATAGCTCACTATTCCTGAAATCCAGACAACATTTCCTGCACCGTACAAGAGAGCGATCTTTTTGTTCAGCTCTCCAGCGTACAGATTGCCCAGCGGAGGAACAAGCAGCCCGACCGTGGCAATGCTGAGTCCCACCGCAGTATTGGAGTCGTCACCATCTCCACTCGATGTGCTCGCGATAATCGTACCGGAGAGCCCGATGGTGAGAGGTGCCATGATTCCAGTGGAAAACCCTATACGCCGTGCAAAGTGCGGATCCCTGGGCACGAAGGCTTTTTCCTGTTTCTGCGCAGAAAGCCCGAAAACAGGAACTGTGATAAATACAATCAAAAGCACCGGAACAAGAAAAAACCGATTCGTCTTCGAATAAGATGTCTGCACTGTGACCTCCATCAAGGTGGAAATTCTTACAATAAGAGCTTCTCTTCAATCATAATATATAGAGTGGCACTTTTTCCAGTGTTTCGTGTATTTCCTGCCGCGCGGGATTTTTTTTGATGAAGCTTTTTCGTGGGCATGGTATCACCTGGATACAATATTGTCAATATTTAATAGCAACATTTCCGATTCTATCACTTCATAATGGCGGATCGGGGAAAAAATCATGATGTTTTTGCTTTTTTGACTTTTTGGTCTATAATTTATAGTGTACACTGCGAATGAGGCTGCATCTAACCTTCATGAAGGGGAAAGTGGCTCAATGAAACGAATATTTTTCTTTTCGATTATAAGTTTTGCTATTCTCGCATTTACGTTTTCTAGTTGTGAAAAAAAGAAGGAACTGAAGGGTTTTGTCCCTGTGGAAGAAACTGAACAGGCTCAAATAGAGGAACAGAAAGAACCTGAGGAAAGGGAACCGAAAGAACCCGAGTACAAAAAAGAGGCACCGGTTGAAAAAGAAGAGGAAGAAATCGTTCTGTTCGAAGAAGAAGGAGTTGTTGCAATACAGGAAGAAGCGGAGGAGGGAGCCATTACACAGGGAGTGGTAACCTATGTGTCCGGTGACGTAGATGTAAAAAGGGGAGGAGGGTGGAACATTCTCGATGTCGACGATATGGTTTCGCTGGAAAACCGCATCCGAACAGAGAGTGAATCCTTCTGTGAACTGCAGTTTTCGGATTTCGGTATCATACGGGTCCAGGAAAACACAGAGCTTGCGGTCGGAGATGTGTACCTCGTGGACGACAAAAACCGTGTCAATATGAATCTCGATGAAGGGCGGCTTCTCTGCAAGGTGAGCAAACTCACAAAAGGTGAGAAGTTTCAGGTGAAGACGAGCACCGCGCTTGCAGGGGTGAGGGGAACGGAGTTTATCATTGCCACACATCGGGACGAGTCTGTAAGCCTTGCGGTGAAGGAAGGAACGGTAACGGTAATTCCTTCCCGGGTTGCCGAAAAAATCGATGAAATCAAGGCGGAGCTGAAAACAGAAACTGCGAGAAGTGTTCTGGAAGAAATAGAAATTCCCGAAGTGGTGGTCACGGAGGATGAAGAGATTAAACTGGAGAAAGCGGAGTTGGAAAACGCCGCGAAGGAATTCGAAGATACCACTGAAATCATCAATGAAAAGATACAAAATATCGACAAAAAGGCTGTCACACTCATCAAAGAAGAAAGAGTGCTTTCACAGAAGGATGAGAAGCCTTCCGCACGAGAAATTCGGAAAATAGACGAGATCAAACAGGAGATCGAACTCCTAAGGGAGGACGTGATCTCTGTGACATCAAAAGAAAGCGGAAAAGTCGAAGAGAACCTCAGCAGACCGCAAGCAGTCAGCGCGCCTGTTGTACAGGAGCTCGGCACGTTTGAAAGAATGGAGACGAAGGAGTTTGTCATTGCGGCAAAGAAACAGCCGAAGGAGGGAGAAGAGGAAAAAGAGCCTGCGTATACGAAGGTGATAATAAAGGTGTCTCCCGGAGATGCGAAAATCGTCGTCAACAACGAGGAATCCGGGAAGGGAAGATTCAGCGGTCTGTACCTCCCAGGCACCGAGATAACGGTGAAGGCGGAAAAAGAGGGGTACATAGATGAAGTGCGAAAAATCATCGTGAGTGATAAAGATGTCCAGCACGTCCAGATCGAGCTGAAGAACTCACCGCTGAGCTGGAAGTTGAACATCGGCAGCACACCGTACATAAGAGCGGTAGTGGTTTCAGGGGAAAATGTTCTGCTCGCAGACGCAAACGGAAAAGTCGTGTGTGTCAGTCCGGAGGGAAAAAATCTGTGGGCAGTATCCACGAAAAACTCACCGAACAACAACTCGATACCGGTTGTAATCGCCAGAAATGTGTTTTTTTCAGGGCCAAAGGAGCTTGCGGTCATCGACCTGCGCACGGGAAAAGCAACCAAACGGATACCTGTGGGAAAAGATGAATACTCGAGCCATCTCTTTGGAAGGCGTGTCGTAAAGTTCAAGGACAGCATCCTCTATCCCGGAAACAGATCGATTCTGTTTCTCGATCCCGAAAACCTTGCTCAAAAAGCCAAGATCACGCTCCCGGAAGTGTCAAACTGCACCCCTGCAGTGCGCGGCGGTGAGATCATCATGGTGGACCAGAAGGGCACGCTCATGAAGATCGAGCCTGTAAGCGGACGGGTGGAGGCAACGGTGAACACTTCAGCGCTGCAGCCGGTGAGCATTGCTCCGGTTTTAGATGGCGACAGGGCACTGTTTGCAGGCAGGCAGGGAATTATCGTTTCCGCAGACCTCTCGCAAAACAGGATACTCTGGGAGCGCAGCCTGGACATCGGCACTGGAAAAGGCATCTTTCAGGATATTGCGGTCGGTAAGGAGGGGGTATTCCCCTTCACCGGAGATGCGTTTCATGCTCTGTCGGCAGACAACGGAGCGGTTCTCTACAGTTCTGTAAAAGCTACATGCGCGCCTACGTATCATGAGGGAAAACTCTACTTCGGCGACCCTGGAAGGCGTTTTGTGTGCATGGATGCTGCAACCGGTAAGATACAAAAAACGTACACGCTCGACAGCGTGATCAACCTACAGCCGGCCGTGTACGATGAAAGCGTTTTTGTAGCAACGAGCTCAGGAACGATTTACCGGCTCGAACCCGGCTACATGTAGCCCAAACTGCAGAAAAAAAACCTGCAATTCAAACTCCATAGATGTGTGATGCATTTCTGAAGAGAAGCATTTCAGCGAGATTTTTTGCATCTTCAATAGAAATATACCCTTCAGCAACCTTCTCCGCGAGCACGGACGCAACCACATGCTGAAAGGCGAGTAGGGCCCCATAGGCTTCCTCGGAAGTCCAGCTGTCGCTTCCCCATGCGAGCTTGTCACATGAAGGCACGACTTCGATATACTCGTGAAGGGCTGTCTTCGCCGCGTTTGTGGAGATCAATGGCAGCCATACGAGATCGACAAGAACGTTACTGTGGTTGTGCGCAAGTGCGCCGGTTTCGTGAATCCATGGGTACCCTCCGTGAAAAAGCACAAACCGGGTGTCGGGATGACGCTTTATCAGCCCCTCGAGAGCCAGGGGATTGGAACCTGAAAGTTCACCGAGACCCGTGTGGACCTGATACGGCACGTTCAGTTCCGCAGCAAGCTCGCAGATCCTGTTGATGATGAAGTCGCCGTACGCACGCATGTCGACATCGCCCACCTCACTCGGGTCTCGCATGTAGACGCGCGCAGCGCTTTCAAAAGACCCGCGGTAAATCTCGATCGGCCGCTCGTACGCGGTTGCCAGCTTGAATGCAACTGCTCCGTGTTTCACCCGCTCACGGTGAAAGGCTTCGAGATAATCGACGTACTCCCTGAATGTGAGACCATCGATGGAGAAAAATTTCCAGGGGGATTGGTCATCGTGATCGCGGCAGGCAGGATGAAAGCAGGTGACGAACATGTCGGAGCGAACCACAGGCTTGAACAGCTCAGGGTGGCCGAGATCCGAGCCGGTGTTCCAGTAAATATCTGAAAGCCCGACTCTGTATCGACAATATGTTTCGAGCACCTGCAAATGAAACCGGTCCGCTTTATGGGAATTCCGAATTTTTTCAGAAGTCTCTTTCCAATTTTTCGCGGTTATCCCACCTTTGAATCTGTAAATCTTTTCCAATGCTTTCTCAAGCCAGACGAAGTACGAGTTGTACCGCACTTTCTGGAGGAAACGTTCGTGTTCCTCTTCAGTTTCACCCACCGGCACCTCAAGCCATGCTACATATGAATGTTCAAATAGTTTTTCGAGCGTGAGACGAGACTGATCTTTATCTTCCAGATGATGTTCATGGGTGGACACAACCGGAAGCTGTTCGATAAAATCGTATAGGATACCGTAAAAATCCCTTCGCATAGATCCTCCCTTTTTGCAGATTGCACATAGAAAACGCGTTCTCTTTTGTGCTCATGCGATATAGATTCTTTCCTCTATTGCTTATCACACAACTGCGCGTGTGTAAAGAGAGAAAATGCTGTTTTTTCTGTGGCACAGAGCTTTCGATTGACATTTTCTCCTGCCTTATGTACGCTTAGTTTTGTTTTTACGGAGGATTCGTCATGAGTAGTCTCGTCTGGGTCGAGCTGGATTCGAAAGCACCCGACCACAACGTGAAAGAGCTCAGAAAAAACACCCAAAAAGAGGTTCTTTTCTGCGCGGTCGTCAAGTCAAACGCCTACGGACACGGAGTGGCGCAGATCCTAAAACTTCTGCCCTCCGCAGACTGGTTTGCCGTGAACTCGCTCGAGGAGGGGATCGAGCTCAGGGAGCTGGGGGTGCAAAAACCCGTTCTGCTTCTCGGCCATGTCTCGCTTGCCAGGCTAAAAGAAGCGGCGCGCGCTCACCTGCGCCTCTCGGTGTACAACAGAGAAACCCTCACCGCTCTTTCACGGCTTAAGGCGAGAGAGGATCCTGTACCGGTTCACCTGAATGTGGAAACCGGCACAGGAAGGCAGGGCGTGCTCATAGAGGATCTCCCCTCATTCGTCCGGGAGATACAAAACACGAAAAACGCTGTTTTAGAGGGTGTGTCGACCCACTTTGCCAATATCGAAGACACCCTGAATCACGAATACGCGGAACACCAGCTCACCGCATTCGGTGAGGCGCTCTCGATCATAGAAAAAACCATGGAGAAACCGCGCATTGTGCACACCGCGTGCACCGCTGCGGCGATTCTGTTCCCGAAGACCCATTTCAATATGCTGCGGGCCGGAATCGGAATATACGGCCTCTGGCCCTCAAGAGAAACCTACCTCTCGACCCTCATGGGGCAGTTGCCTGTTCCGGATTTAAAGCCGGTGCTCTCCTGGAAAACGCGGATCGCGCAGATCAAGACTGTGAAGGAGGGGAGCTACATCGGCTACGGCTGTACTTATAAAACCACACGTGAGACCCGACTCGGCGTTCTGCCCGTCGGGTATGCGGACGGGTATGACAGAAAAATGGGAAACACGGCCTATGTCCTCGTGAAGGGAAAACGCGCGCCTGTTATCGGAAGGGTATGCATGAACCTTTGCATGATCGATGTCACGGATATCCCCGACGTGAAACTCGAGGACGAGGTCGTGCTTCTGGGAAAAAGTGGTGAAGAAACCATTACTGCGGAAACAATGGCCGGATGGGCAGGCACGATCAATTATGAAATCGTGACCAGGATAAACCCCTCCCTTGAGAGGTGGGTCTTGTAACGTCGTAACCATAAAGAGGATTGAATTACTGAGTGAAAATAGCAGTTTCTCCTGAAAACGATTTGACTGGAATCTTATCTTGTCCTACACTTTTAAAGAGGGACAAGCACTGCAGACGGAGGACACCGGGCAATGTCTGATGAAACGATTTACAAACGAGATGAGAAAGGGAAAAAAGTTGCGAAGAGCCTGCAGACGAAGCACATGAGAATCAGGTTCAAGGACAAGGATATCGATGTGAACCGGCTCATCACGATCGGAAGAGATCCGAAAAACGATATCGTTGTCAAGGACGATCCGCTTGTTTCTCGTAAACACGCACTGATCGAGAAGGAAGGCTCCCGCTACTACATAATGGATAAGGGGAGCACAAACGGCTCTTATCTGAACAACAACCCTCTCCCGAGCTGCGAGCGGGTAAAAATCTCACCCGGAGATGTGATCATCGTTGGAAAAACAAAGCTCGAGATTCTCTAGTACCGATCCTTATGGTGCTCTGTGCGCAGCCATCAGATATCGGCTGTTGACATATCTGACTGTTCGATTTACCATTACGTCACCATGAAGATCATCAACTTTCACGAACACATGTCCGACGACCTCATTAAAAGGAAAAAGAAACACGAAAACATCTCACTTGACACAGCGTATCTTTCTTTTTTCTGTGATCGGTTCATTCCCCATACCGCGCCTTTTAAGCTGATTCAGCATGCGGTTCGTCTTGTGGGGCCGCTTAAGGTGTTGTACGGGTGGGAGAGAACCGACCCCCGCATCATTCTGGAGGCGGACATTCCCGAACGGAGCAAGGAGCTCATCATGCATGAAAATGCGTAGAGGTTCCTGTATCGTTGAAACTGAAAGATGAGACGTGAAACAGCTTGTCTGTTTTCAGATAAAAGGGGTGCTGTTTCGCCTCCGTATATGAATCTGATCGACCCAGGCGCGGTTTGAGAGCGAGAGGAGATAGAGCACAGTGTGTGCAATATCCTCAGGCGGCATGAGGACCGACCGGTCGAGATCTGGACGTGCCTCTCCGATGAAGCTTGTGTCGACACCGCCGGGAAGAATCGCGGAGACGCAGATGTTGTGTTCCTGAGCTTCCACTGAGAGAGACTTTGTAATCCCCATGACTGCATGTTTGCTCGCCGTATACGCGGACTGCTTTGGATACCCCTTGAACCCCACGACACTGGATATATTAAAAATATAACCCTGTTTTTTCGGGATCATGAGTTTCAACGCGCGTTGACAGCAGAGATACATACCCCGAACATTCACGTTCATCAGTGTGTCGAAATCTTTCATGTCGAAATCAACCAGCTTTCCCCAGATACCAATACCGGCATTGTTGACCAGAATATCGAGTCTGCCAAACTGCTCCGCGATCCGCTCAAAGAGCGCGATCGTTTCCTGCTCAGATGAAACATCTGAAGCAGCCGCTGTCGCGCTTCCTCCGCGTGCTGAAATTTCCTCCTTCACGGATTCCAGTTTGTCTCTGCTGCGTGCGCTGAGAACAACGTGTGCACCCGCATCCGCGAGTGCAATACCGATACTCCGGCCGATTCCCCGGCTCGCCCCTGTCACGAGCGCAATGTGATCATGTAGATTCGCTGACATAACGAACGCCTTTTTTTGAGTTTGGAAAATCCTTTTGCAGATAATACCATAAAGCGGGGGGAATCACAAGGCCGATTTTCCTGCCCTTGTTTTTTTTCTCGAACAGAAGCGGAGAGGAAGTGTTTTGTGTATTGCAATTCGCCAGACACTTACGGTTTTTTCTGTATTTTGCATTTTCTGTGTGATAAAATAATAGACGAACCAAAGCGCGTCGCCATCCCGAAAAAAAGGCGGAAGAAACGGTGGGTTTTGTGAGCAGTGCACGTATATACCGGCACGCAGAATCGGAAGGGTATGTTGTTGCGGGTTTCGACTCCTACTGCCTCGAGGTAATACAGGCACACGTCATTGCCGCTAATGCAGAAAACGCTCCTTTTCTTCTTCAGGTCACTCCAAAGGGACTGCGTCAAATCGGGCTCGGGTACTTCACGGCAATGGCACGAGCGCTCATCAGCAACAGCACTGTACCGGTCGCGATGCATCTCGATCATGGGACAAGTCTCGATGAAATACAGCCATGCATCGAAAAAGGATTTACATCAGTGATGATTGACGGTTCGAAACTTTCATTCGATGAGAACATCGAAATCACCAGACGCGTGGTAAAAATCGTGCACAGGCGCGGAGTGACGGTGGAGGCCGAACTCGGGAGGGTCCTTGGAAAGGAGAGTGACATCGAGGTGAAAAACGGAGAGGAAAGCTACACAGACCCCGATGCTGCCGTGGAGTTTGTGAGGGCAACCGGAGTCGACAGTCTCGCTGTTTCAGTGGGAACGAAACACGGATTTTACCGGAAAGAACCTCTCATCGACTTTGAACGGCTTGCCGCCATCCATGAAAGAGTACGAGTGCCCCTGGTCTTTCACGGTGGGACGGGACTGGGTCCTGAAATAATAGACCGCGCCTCAAAGCTCGGGGTGCGAAAAATCAATATAGGAACGCTGATAAAACATGCGTTCACGTCAGGTGTGAAGGAGTACACGCACGCACATCCGGATGAAATCGATCCTCGGAGGATTCTCGGGCATGCACGGGACAACACGGTCAAGGAGCTGAGAGCGGTTTGCAGGATGTTCGGCTCGAGCGGAAAAAACTGGCTGAAATAGCGAAGAAAGGAGCCCCGGGAAATGAAAGAGATGATCGGAGAACATACAATAAGATCGATACTTAAACAGCCTGACACGTGGGAGTCGACGATTTTAGAGGTAAAATCCAAAAAGGAGGAGATTCTCGCATTGTTCAGGGGAGTGGAGCACGTGCTGTTCACTGGATGCGGTTCTAACTACTACATGTCCCTGTCTGCTGCATTTCACCTGCAGTTTCTGTGCGCAATCCGGGCGAGGGGTGTTCCCGCTTCCGAAATAGTGCTGTTCAAGGAGGGGGTATTTGCCCCTCATGTGAAGACCCTTGTGGTGGCGCTGTGCCGGTCTGGGGAAACGACCGAAGTCAAGGAGGCAGTGAAAAAGGTTAAACAAAGCCCGATGTGTAAAACCCTCTACATAGGCTGCTATCCCGAAAGCAGTGTCGCAAAGATGTGTGATCTCGCAATCGGTCTTTCCGATGCCCAGGAGAAAAGCGTGGTGACCACGGAGTCGTTCACTGCTATGCTGCTCGCTGTACAGATAATAGCCGGATGGCTTTCCGGCCCGGTGGCAGGAAAACAAGACGAATACGGAGATCTGCTCTCTTTTCTTCCGGAAACCGGACGCAGGATCATTCGAACTTTTCATCCGGACATACGGTCTATCCCTGTTCATGCATATTCCCAATTTGTGTTTCTCGGATCAGGTCCCTTTTACGGGATTGCAAACGAATCCATGTTAAAAATGAAAGAGATGGCCCTCGTTCCCTCAGATGCCTTCCATGCACTGGAGTTCCGGCATGGGCCGAAATCGATCCTCGATAAAGACGTTCTCGTCACGCTCTTTTTTTCCGATAGCGGGCTTCACTTTGAAAAACAGCTTCTTAAAGAAATAAAGGCTCTCGGCGGTTCAACGGTGTCGGTCTGTGACAGTGCTGACTCAACGGTTCGCGATGAATCAGATTACCTCTT
Source organism: uncultured Spirochaetota bacterium (assembly GCA_964583615.1). GTDB lineage: Bacteria > Spirochaetota > B62-G9 > B62-G9 > DRHN01 > CAZOWM01. Next base: position 28,831 of record CAZOWM010000041.1, read on the forward strand.
TGAACTGCGCTCGAACATCCCGGAATGCGCCAGAAGTGTGCTCTATGTACCGATCATGCAGCTTCTCGCATTTTACAAGGCCTTGTCCAAAAACATCGATGTGGACGCTCCCAGAAACCTTTCCTATTACGTTACGATCCGAGACTGCTGTTGACAAGAAAGTGCTGAACATTTATCATCACTTCATGTTCCAGAACATCGATTCAAAGTTTTTCAAAGAGCTTGAGCACATGAATCCGGATAACGTGTGCAGCAGGAGTCTCGCCGAGTTCGATCCGGAACAGGGTATGTACCGTGTGTCTGAGTTTGGTGAGCCGCTGGCCATGGGAGATGCGGCATTTCGGTTCCAGATTCTCCCCCGGATTCCTCTTACTGCAGTGCTCTGGTACGGTGACAAAGAATTCGAAGCATCAGCAAAGCTTCTCATGGATTCGACGATCCAGCACCACCTTCCACTCGATGTGATATACCCGATGTCTGTGGAATTCATACGAAGGTTTGTGGGGTATCTTTGATTGGTGTTTTACACTCACCTCCGAATTTCGGTTTTCAGTACCTTTTTCAGCTTTTCATAGAACTCTTTTTCCGTTATCTCGAACTTGTTTATGTACTGAACCGATCCGATTTGGAGCTTGAGGCCTTCAGAAAGGCGCGTTTCATCGAGAAATACGACGATAATGTCCTTGTTTTCGTTGAACGCGAGGTTTATCTCGTTTCGCACGTTTCTGGAAGCGGAAGCGGACGGGCTCATGAATACGAGAAACTGTGAACATTTGATAACCGACTTTCCCACGACCTCGGGCCACTCGTTTCCCGGTTCGATTCCTTCGTCGTACCAGATCCGATACCTGCTCCTGTTCAGCGACTTGAGGACTTTAAACACGGTTTTCATGTCTTTGTGAGAGTAACTGGTAAACAGATATTGCTTGGCCCCTCTGTATGCGGGCATGGGAGTCTTGACTGGAGGCTTATGCTTCTGTAACGCATTTCGCCTCGATGCTGTTCTTGGGGGCGCAGTGGTTTTATTCCGCGCGCTTTTTGATGCTTGCTTTTGCTGCGAGGCGGCGGAGCTTTTCACAGCGGTTTGTTTTTTCGGCGCACTCTTTTTTACAGCGGGTTTTTTTCTGGCTTGCGGCTTTTTTGCTGCGGTTTTTCGAGAGGTTTTTTTCGAAGTTTTATTTTTTCTGCGCGGCGTTTTTGAAGCGGACGTTTTACGCGAGCTCGATTTCGCGGCCGACCGTGTGCCTGTTTTCGTCGGTCTCTTTTTTGTCTTTGTTGTGGACATGGCTGTACCTCTCACAGAATACTAAAGAATTTCGTTTTTTCTCTTTACGAGATAGATCGGGTACTTCCCGAACTCTTTTGGAAGAACAATTATTCCCACGTATTTACACTCCAGCTCATTGTTTCTGTCCGACATGAGCAGTGAGGCAAACTGTTCGCTCGCATACACGTTGCCAGGACTGGTGATGGGTTCGATTCTTGCAGCCTGATTCACATGGGTGCCGAAATAGTTCATTCGGTTCAGCACCGGTTCTTTTGCACTGAACACCGGGCCTGCATGCAGGCCGATTCTGATGTTGAGATTTTCAGGCAGATTGCATTTTTGCCGGTCGATATTTTTCACAAAATCCCTCAATTCGAGGGCGTACTGCGCCGCCGAAACCAGGTCTTCAAAGACAAAGTACAGTGCGTCTCCCCACATATTCCTGAAGATCGGCTTGTTTCGTGTTTTATCCAGGTTCTCAGCAAGGGGGTGCAGAAATTTGTCGATATACGACGGAATCTGCTCCTCTTTCAATATGCTGAATCCGACAAGATCGGAAAAGAGAAGGGCTTTGATCGATCGCTGTATGGTGAGCCCGGCCGCACCCCTTTTTTTCTCCCGCGAAGCAGGTTTCAAAAGGTCTTTTTTTCTGGTCCGAGAAGCCGATTTTCTTATATTTTTTGCCTGATAGAGGTCGACTGTTTTGATTGGAAGCTTTTTCGATTCCCACACCTGTATGAATTCCGATGTTCCGCCGGAGCCGGCCTGTTTTTTTCCGTCCCATACAGCGACGAGAACAGGTTCGGTTTCCAGCACTTCACTTCTCAGCAGCGCCTTGCCCATGATAATCGAGTTGGCGTAGTCGAACAGCACATCATCTCCAAGATACTTTCCCCCTGTGACATTTATGATTATGGAGCTCTTTTCCATTGCCCTTTTCGCACGCTGCACCCATTCGTCTCCCGCAAACGCGACGCTCGTTTTGATGAAGTCTTCTCTGTCGAAGGGCAAAATGATATTCATCTCGGCATTTCTTTCCTGCATGCACTCAACAAATAGTATGTCTGACCCGCATGCCACTGAAGAGTATCCGATTCCTGCATTGATTGAATCGAGTGTGGAGAACAGCTTCTTTTTTGTCTCTTTTTCGAGCTCTGGAGGAAACCGCGGGTTTTTTCTCTCCGGATGGTCTATCATGTGGCCGGTGAACGCCACGATCCTGGGGATCTTCAATATGTCGAGGATTTCCTGATCGATATCGATATACTTTCCCAAAAGCTTTATCTGCCTCCGGGTGCTCGCGAGGTCGGAATAATTTTTCGTACTTGTCGCCTTTGCTTTTAAGAAATACTGTTTTGCATCCTCGATTTTTCCGACAAGGAGATTTCCCTCTCCCATGGTGGCAAGGCACCAGTACGAGGGGGTTGAAGATCTCTGTATCTTTTGCGTACAGATGCGAATCACAATGGACGCAAGTTTCTCCGCAGTCTGTGCGTCTCCAAGCATCAGGCTTAGGCTTGCTGCGTTTATTCCGGAATAGTATCCCTTGTTCTTTCGAAATGCCTGAAAGTAGAGATTTCTCGACATCTTCAGCTCGGAGCTCAACGAGGGCGCCTGTCCGGAAATAATCCACATGTCTTTGTACACTCTCCCGAGTAATCCGAGCGTTTCTTCGTCATAATTTCCTTTCTTCAAGAGGCCCGACAGGATGTCCCGCGCTCTCGTGAGATATCCGCATTTAATCAGAGAAAGAGAAAAGAGCTGGTTGAGACGAAGATTTTCTGCAAAGAATTGAAGACCTTCACTCAATATGTCGTAGGCAAACATGACCTGCCCGAGTTTGTACGCGCTCTCTCCGATACGGATGTAATATGTCGGGTCCTTTCTCCACTGTGATTCATCTTTCGAGATCCAGAGCTCGTGAATCACGTTCTCGATTTCGGGATTCCTGAGATCGAGTTTTTTCTCGAATGCATGTATTTCGATGCGTTCATTCATTCGGTTTCTGCTCTCATATTGAAGTATAGCCTGTTTTCTTACAAATATCATATTTTATCAATTGCAGCGGCATATACATCTGTAGTATCATAATACACTCATGTATCGTGCGTGGTGCAAGAGGAGGGTACATGGATGTCGCTTTGATCAATACGAACCGAATAAAACCGCCCATAGCTCCTATAGGACTCGAATACGTGGCTGAAGGGCTTTATGCAGCAGGACACTCACCGTACATACTCGACCTGCAGTGGGAGGATGATTCTGATTCTGCTGTTGAACGGTTTTTCGCGAAAAAGGAGTACGAGCTCGTCGGGGTGAGTATCAGGAACACCGATGACTGCGCCTACAGCAGCAGGCAGTCGTTTTTCCCGGAGTATGAATCTATGATGGGAGCTGTCCGGAAGAATTCAGGGGGAACGGTTGTCATTGGCGGAGTTGGTTTTTCATGTATGCCGGAGCACTCTGCAGAAGTCCTCAGGCCGGATGCCGGGTTGTGGGGCGACGGGGAGCATCTTTTCGCAGATATTGCCACACGTATCGAGAAGAGGGAAGCCTGGAAAGGTGTTCTAGGTTTGGTGCTCCCAGCTGAAAGCGGGTGGAAGCGTGCTCCACAGAGTTTCCCCGATTTGGGGGAGTTGCCGGAAATGACGAGGAGGTGGGTTGATAACCTTCGGTATTACAGAGAAGGGGGACAGGCCGGCATAGAGACAAAGAGGGGGTGTCCGGGGTTATGCATTTACTGCGCAGATCCTCTGGCAAAGGGAAAGACGCTTCGATTGCGGGATCCTTCCCGTGTGACGTCTGAATTGAAAAGGCTCGTTGGGATGGGAATCGACCATTTTCACCTGTGCGACAGTGAGTTCAACATACCTGAAATGCATGCGGAGTGCATCTGTGAAGAGCTCATCAGGCACAGGACGCTGAAAAACGCGCGCTGGTACACATACTGTTCACCGGTTCCTTTTTCCCGCCGGCTGGCAGGGCTGATGCGACGAGCGGGATGTGCCGGGATTAATTTCGGTGTGGACAGCGGAGACCGTCAAATGCTTCGGAGACTCAGACGGAACTTCGTCCCTGAAGATATTGTGGATACGGTTGCAGCCTGCAAGGAGGAGGGCATCACCGTCATGCTGGATCTCCTTTTGGGCTCTCCCTCTGAGTCGGAAGAGAGTATTGTGCACACCATTGATCTGATGAAAAAAATCAACCCGGACTGTGTGGGGGTGAGCGTGGGAGTCAGAGTCTATCCAGGAACACCCATAGAATCCATAACAAAGAGTGATTCGATGAGAGATGGAATCAGCGGGGACGAACACAGGAATGAACCGGTTTTCTTTATCGAGAAGGGGATTGCACACGATATCTTCGGTATCATTGACAGACAAGTCGGGAATGACAGCCGCTTTTTTTTCTTTGATCCTTCGAAACCTGAGGTCAATTACAACTATAACGCAAA